>NZ_JAKZMM010000035.1 GCF_022809355.1 Parabacteroides faecalis
ATGGTGGCTACATATTGATGTTGTGCTGTTGCTTTTTACTGAAAGCTGCTACTAACGACTCATAAATCTACCCTTAATCGTGTATTGGATGATAGTTGCGGATTTTAGGTTCATGTTATAGACAATAAACTTGATGAATCTAGTTTAAATGTTGATGAGGTTTTTAAATCTTTGAATGATTTGTGTGAAGAGTATAAAAGGCTCTTTGAAAAGAAGATAGGAACAGTATTTGATACTAACCCACATGAAGTAGTTGAGCAGATTACATTTAATATGGATACTCTTATTAAAAGTATTAATGAAACAGGGCTCTTTTATGAATATAAATTTATTCAGCGTTATGTTTGTTCATTGATGACAAAGCCTTTTGTTATATTAAGTGGATTAGCAGGTTCTGGTAAAACACGGTTAGCATTGGCATTTGCTAGAGTTATGAGTGAGAATATTGATCAACAACTTTGTATTGTGCCAGTGGGTGCTGATTGGACAAATCGCGAACCACTTTTGGGCTATCCTAATGCTTTAAAACAGGGAGAATATATGTTACCGGAAAGTGGGGCTCTACAAATTATGATGCGAGCTTTAAGAAATCCACAAAAACCTTATTTCTTAGTGCTGGACGAGATGAATCTAAGTTATGTGGAACGATATTTTGCTGATTTCTTATCTGCATTGGAGAGCCATCAGGAGATTCCTCTTTGGGAGAAACCTGAAGAATGTGACTCAGAGGTGCCTGCAAAGATAGCTTTGCCCAAAAATCTCTTTATTATTGGAACAATTAATGTGGATGAAACAACTTACATGTTCTCTCCTAAGGTTCTTGACCGTGCAAATGTTATAGAATTTAAAATTTCGGATGATGAGATGAATAGATTCTTAAAGATGGATATGAATGTAAATATAGAAATAGCTAATGGATTGTGTGCAAATATGGGACAGGATTTTGTTGAGAAATCATCAGTTAAGAATCTAGAGAATAGTGAGTTAGCTCAGAAAACACTTATTAGTTTCTTTAAAGTACTAAAGAAAGTAAATGCTGAATTTGGTTATCGTTCGGCAATTGAGATTTATCGTTTTATAGCTAATGCTAAAGCATGTGCAGAAGGTATGACTGAAGATGAGATACTTGATGCGGCCATCGTTCAGAAACTGTTACCTAAGCTTCATGGTAGTCGCAAAAAATTGGAGCCTGTATTGAAAGCTCTATGGGGATTGTGTATGCAAAATGCACATACTGCAGAGGCTATTATACGTGAAAATGTGCAATATGCCAAGTTCCCAGAATCAGCTGATAAGATTCAGCGTATGATGCAGACTGCTCTTGAAAATGGATTTACAAGTTTTGCTGAAGCATAAAGATGCGAGTAGAAAAATTAGAAATACCAATATCAGGCAACTTTGGAGATATTAAGTTGTGTATTTATCCGGCTTCAAACAACGCTGTATTGTTTGAGGAGGAGGATGCTGTGGATTATGGAGAATCTAGATGGCAGTTACAAGAGGGATGCACGTATGAGTATGAGATTTTAGCAGATAATGGACATATGTATCAATTCACACAAGAGAATGATATTATACATTTTTCTCATTCTCCACGGCATTTGAATTCAGGCATGTTGAAGACGGGTATTTATGTAGGATCTCTTTCGCTTGTGATCAGAGATATAGAACTAGACTGTGAGGTTACTAATGTCAGTTTAGAAATCAAGTCTGTGAAAGCTGAATATCGTACTGACTATCGAAAAATGCTGGAGGATATCACAGCATATTATACGGACTTAGTATTAATGCAAGGAAGTCCAGTAACACAAAAATTGGAAATTGATAATAATACTTCACCGCAAACACTCTATCAGCGTTATGCTTTTGTTCGAAGTATTGTAGAAAGTTTGGCTTTTCAAGAAGCCATACATAAAATCATTACTAATCCTGTACGTAAATGGGAAGAAACAACGGTTGAACGTAACATTAGTAATGTAAAACGTTTGAGCCGAAGAAATATACATGAAATAATAACTTCTAGAGATCGTATACCTGTTCATAGCGGTTATGAATTAGGATTACCACTAGGGTTGAATTCTGTACCTCGTACTATGACAGTTACTTATAAACGTGATACTTTAGACAACCAAGAGAATAGGTTCGTGAAGTTTGTACTTCGTTCTTTTAGTTCTTTCTGTTCTGAGCTTCGTAGTAAGAAAAATGCTAATGACCGTTTGAAAACAGAAATTGACAAGACTATGGATGTGTTGAATGGACATTTGAACAACTTCTTTTTCAAGCAAATCTCTATGCCCTCTCAGTTAAATCTGAATAGTCCTGTGCTCCAACGCAAGGAAGGTTATAGAGAATTACTTCAAGCATGGCTGATGTTTGATCTTGCAGCTAAACTATCTTGGAAAGGCGGTGACAATGTTTATGAAGCAGGTAAGAGAAATGTGGCAGTTCTGTATGAATATTGGGTTTTCTTTAAACTATTGGAGGTTATAAGTCGTGTATTTGATATTAATCCAGTTAGTATAAATAAACTTGTTAAGACGGATGCAGACCAAATAAACCTAGAAATTCAGCAGGGAAAGATGATAATGATTGACGGATTGTATAATGCCGGAAATCGTAAATTTAATGTTAGGTTCTACTATAACCGTACATTTGCACATACATGTGAGAGTAAGGAAGTATATAAGTCTGGCTCGTGGACAATGAATATGAGACCAGATTATACTTTGTCTATATGGCCGGGAGAAATAAGTATGGATCAAGCTGAGCGTGAGGATTTAATAGTTCATATTCATTTTGGTGCAAAGTATAGAGTTAATAAGGTAGATCTTGGATTGGATGACTCAACAAATGAAGAACAAATGTCAAAGGCTCTTCTTAATGAAAAGAATGAACAGGAAGAAGGTATATACAAACGAGCAGACCTTTTGAAAATGCATGCCTATAAGGATGCCATTCGTCGTACGAGTGGAGCTTATATCTTATATCCTGGTACTGTTCAGTGTAGATTGAAAGGCTTCCATGAAATTATACCTGGATTAGGAGCATTCTGCTTAACTCCTTCTAATTGTGATGAAGAACTTATCACATTACAGGTGTTCTTATTGAAAATTGTGGAGCATATGCTTGATCGAACAAGTCAACGTGAGAGAATATCTTATTATATAAACAATGTATATAATACTCCTTCGAAATTTGTTAATGAACAGTTGCCCGAACCAATAGGAGAGAATCGTGATTTTCTTCCTGATGAAACTTGGGTGGTGTTAGGGTATGTGAAGAATGAGAAACATTTGGAATGGATTCGTAAGACAGGACTTTATAACTTTCGTACAGGAACACAAAATGGTTCTATACGATTGAACCGAAGTTTTGTTTCTAGTCGTTATATTCTCTTGCATTCTCAAGGTAAAAGTATAGAGTTCATAAGACTTGCAGATGAAGGACCACGAGTTTTCAAGCGTTCTGATTTACTTCGCATGGGATATCCACCTTCTACTAATGAAGAAAATAAAAAGGATGACATTTATATTGTATATCGATTAGAACCCAAACAAACAGAGCCAGAATGGGCACAATACAAGTGGAACATAAGTGAAGTATCTAATGCGAAAGGAAATCAAATTTCCTTACCTAAAGCTGTAAGGCTTTCTGAGTTGATATTGAATGCAAGAAGTGGGCAAGTAGTAAACTTGCATGAGTCACAAATTTAATAAATAAGCAAATGGTGTATTCTTAATTTCACCAGTATGTGTAGCGACCTACTTCGGTACCATCATATTTAAACTCATATAAATGACAAATATTGACAGTAGGCAACAAAAAAGGCGCTCGTAAGGAGCGCCATATACATTGTGTATTATTTCGATGCAGTTATTTAGAAAATCTCGACAAACATTGGTATTCAATAAGTTCAAAACTTGTTTGAAAAACTCAGATACACGTAAGATACAATATTACAGTGTTTAAAAATCTGATAATCAAAGTGTTAGAAATGCTTCGCAATTTCCGAAAGCCTTTGACTCTATACAAATGTATGAAAAAATGGTATATTTCCCAAACTTTTTCAATATTTTCTACAAGGTACAAAAAGTGGAGTATTCGTGTAGTTGTGTAGTACATTAATATATCAAGATATAATCTATATACTTTTATTTTATTGCGATATATTATCTCATATTTAATATGCTTTATAATATAGTTCACTGTTTTGTGATTATTTTTTTTGAATTCTTGTACTAAATTTAATATTTCCGTATATTTTACATGAAACAATAGTAGGGGAGTAGTGATAAATATACATATTGATAACATAATGAAAATTGGGATGATAAAATCTATTTATTTATTCAATATTGAATAATAATGATAAAAATAGGAATTCATGGATTATTTGGAATATAAATGTTACAATGGTTCTGTAAAATACAGCAAAAAAGATAATTGTCTTTGAGGTAAGGTGCAAAGAATGGATAAAAAGGTCTTAATTCTTATGAGGAACTCACAACCGGACATCATGGCTTCGATACGCACAGCCTCGTCGATAATACCTTCTGCTGTTAATTTGGAGGTTCCCATAGACGTGCGGATCAAAGGTTATAACCACTTTTTGCTTTGCGCTTCGCTCTATGTGATATCTCAGTGCCTGTTCCTGAAGTGATATTGCTTGCGTCCAGACTCAATCCTTTACAGAAATTCAACTTCGTTGAATAGGCTGGAATCAGTTCTTTACGCGCAAGCGTGTAAATAGTGGGTTTTGTCTTTCGTGTGATTTTACGGGCTTCGTCAATTTCAGCAAGGCGATGCTTGTCGGAAGAGGTCTGTGGTTGCAGTGTAGCCACCATTTGCTGGATTTATTGTCGCAGGTATTAACCCTCATGAGTTAAATCAAACTTCATATTGTATATCAGCAAATCATATTAAAGAAATGTTTATGATTGAAATAGAAAACATCCCTTTGGAGAATTGGCTTAAGCCTTTAAAACCATATCAAAGAATACTATAGAACAATTAGTCGCGAAATATGGCGAAGAAAAGATTGCTGAAGAGTACTACAGCAAAAATGGGAGTTAAGGCCTATTGTGCGACACGTACACATTTCCATCTTTTCCCTTGAATGCAGCTTTCACAATAGGGAACTTCATTTGCTCTATGTCTCTCAGTTTTGCAGTTCTTGTCTTCATCTTTTTCTGGTTTTGTTTGGAAGAACCACCTGCTTTATGCTGCAGGCTGCTCTTCGTTGAATTCTTGCTTTTTGATTCTGCGAATCAAGTAAGCGATAGCCTTTGGTGCCTTCTCTCGGCAGACCTTCAGCTGAGCAAGGAACTCCTCCTCGGTAGCGTCTGAGTTGAAGAGATCCACCAACTCGCAGTTGTTGTCCGACTGCTTGTCAAGCTTTAGGTTGTGGCATTGCATCAAAGTGCGAAGGGCAAGGATGCCAAGGTCGTACTTTGGACGTGCCTCTACCAGTTTGCGCATCAAGTCAAGTCCTGGATCGCCAATGTGCATCTCGTTAAGCATGGCAATCATGAAGAGCACCTTGGCGTCTGGTGTTGCCATCTCGAACACGTTCGCAAGCTGGCAGTTGGTCTCGTCAGCTTCTGTGTAGCGTTCGAGTTTTGCCAAGGCACGCGACTTGATGTACATGGCTTCTGCACATTGGTGTGTTGCCAGTACCTCGTTAGCGTACGCCAATGCTTCCTCGTACTTCTCTGCATAGAGGTAGAGCAACGAAGCAAGGAACTTCGGAGCCCAATGGCTTGCCTTTGTCAGACACTCTGGTACCGACTTTATCGAACCATAGAGATGCTCGTCGCACACGAGTATGTCAAGGAAGCGTTTTGCTTGCTGCATGGCTTCTTTGATGTCACAGTTCTCAGCCTTCTTCGTTACGAGGAGCAGGTATTGACGTGCCGCTTCGTCGTAGTCGTTGTGCTGGAGTGCGCCATAGACAGCTTTTCCGCTCTCTATCTCGTTTCCAATCTGTTGCTCGTTGTTGTACTCGCTTGCGTAAGTCAGCACCTCACGACTCGTATGAGCATACTGAGGTATGACGTTTTTTGAGAGGAATAAACCATCAAGTGTACGAACACGGCTCAAAGCTACGTAGAACTGTCCTGCTGCGAACATGCCACGGCTGAGGTCGAGCGAGAGTTTGTCGAAGGTCATGCCCTGACTCTTATGGACGGTGATTGCCCATGCAAGTTTCAGAGGGTACTGGGTGAATGTACCCATGAGTTCCTTCTTCATCTTGCGCTCCTCCTTGTTGTAGTCGTAGCAGTACGACTCCCATGAACAGCATGGCACAACGTATGTCTCGCTGTTGTTGAGCGTAACGCTGATTTCGTCCTTAGTGAGTTTACTCACCTTGCCGAGTGTGCCGTTTGCCCAGCGCTTTTGCTGGTCGTTGCGAGTGAACATCACCTGAGCACCAACCTTAAGGCGAAGTTTCATGTCCACCGGGAACTTCTTTTCCTCGAACTTGCCGTCAATGGTTCCTTCATAGACGAACTCCTCCGACTCAATCTCCTCCAGTCGCTGAAGGTTGATTTTGTCTGCCGTCTTGTTGATGGAAGCCAGCGTGATGACAGCACCATCTTCTGCGGTCGGAATTTGAACGCGACCGTTGAGGTGCATGATGTTCTCTGGTGTTACCTTGTTCAGGCGCACGTTCTCCAGGATATGCAAGAAGTGTTCGTCATCCTGACGGTACACCTTGCGGAACTCAATCTTCACGAGTCGCATGCGCTTGATGGCGTCTGACTTGTAGAAGAAGAAGTCGTCCGTTTGGTATAGATCCTTCAGCATATCCTTCTCAGGACCTTGCTTCACCACCGGTGGCAACTGGAACATGTCGCCTACGAAGATTATCTGCTTGCCGCCAAAAGGCATGTTGTTGCGCAGAGCCTTACGCATAGTGTAGTCGATAGCATCCATGATGTCGCATCTTACCATCGACACTTCATCGATGATGATCGTGTCTGCATGTAAAAGCGTCAGAATCTTTGCCTCGTTCATCTTGCCGCATGTTCCTGGCGTACACACCTCCATTGGCAAGCCAAAGAAGGAGTGTATTGTGTCGCCACCGGCGAGGATGGCTGCCACACCTGTTGGGGCAAGGGTGATGAACTGCTTTCCAACCAACTTCTGTACGTTGTGAAGAAAGGTTGTCTTACCTGTTCCAGCACGACCTGTGAGGAAGAAGCTGGAGTTTGTGTTGGCAACAAGCTCGTATGCAAGCTGCTGCTCGTGGTTGTGTGGGTCTATCTGTGTGTTCTGCATGTCCTACTTCTGTTCGATTTGTGGGAGGATTTGGGTGAGACGTGTGTTGTAGTCGTTGTCGAGGAAACTCTTGTAGCATCCATCGATGATCCCTTTCGCCTTCTCTTCGAGTTCTTCCTGTGGCATGCAGCTTCTCTGGGCTTTGAGTACTCCTTCAAAGAAGTTGCGCACCATGGTTTCTAATTCCTTTCGGATGAACTCCTCGTTGCGATGCACCTTGTCGTAGTCTCTCTTCTGAACAAGTTCAAGGCGTGTACCATTGAAGGCGTAAACCTCGATGCCGTCGATGTAGGTCCAGTTGTGGTAGAGTCCCACCTTCTCGACGACTACGATGCGGTCGCAGAATCTCACGCCCTTGTAGTAGCGGTTTCCGCTTGCACTCTCGTATTCCTCGCAGAGGAACATCTTCTGTCCTTCGTCCCATACAGGAATGTGAACTCGTTGGTTACCGAATGTCGGCAGGATGCTGTCGAACAGGTCTTTGTTGATTGCTTTTGTTAAGCTTGCCATGTCGTTTTGTTTTTCTTGGTTTGTGATTTTTGTTTGTTCTCTCTTTGATTGGGCATGATGGTTAGCCCAAGCACTTCTGATAAGTTGCCTCTATCATGTTTCGCGAGAAGTCAAGGAGCTGACTCTCTGCCACCATGCTGCCCATTGCCTTGGCTTGTCCCTTCAGGAAGTCCTTCAGCATGAGGATGCTCTCTTCCTTGGCACTTCGTTCGTTGAAACATCGCCAGTTGCATCCGCCCCAGAACTTCTGAGCAATGATGTTTGCCTTCTGTCCGTTCCATGCAAACAGTGTGATGCCGTTGAGGAAGGTGTGGGCGTAACCTTGTCCGATGTGGTAGTAAACTGCCAATCGGTCGGAGAGGCGGATTGCTCGGTAGTAGGTGTTGCCAGCTGCGCTGGTGTAACCGAGGGTGAGGTACACGTTCTTCTCTGCGTTGTAGGTGAGAGAACTACCCGAGAGGGCTGGGAGTGCCTTTGCGGCAATGAGTGCGAGTGATGTGTCCATCGTACGTCTTGTTTTTGTTTAGCGGAATAGGCCGCCACCTCTGTTGTTTGTAATAATAAAATAATGTATAAACGAAACCAACTCTCTCGGAATTGTGATGCAAAGTTACTATGTTGATATAGGGCATGCAAGCTTTCTTACAAGAGTATTGGTTCCTTCCGTTTTGGAACCAATCACACTCATTTTTGAAAGTTCATGCAGCGTATCTTTTCTTTCTGATATCCTTCATACACTTGCTTGTGCATGCAAGTGTGATGTGCATTGAGGTGAGATCTTCTGAACGACCATGCTTCTTGTGGCTTGCCTGTGCCTGACGTTTCTCTACGATGCGACGGAGAATTCTGTCCTGCACTTTTGAAGACTTCATCTTACTTTTGATGTTCAAGTTGAGAAGGATGCCGTCAAGTACCTCAATCTCAATCTTGTTTGTTGTCACATTGCAGAGTTCTTCGGTAGCTGCCTTGCGATAGCGATCAGATGTCTCAACACGTTCCCAACGCTTGTTGGTTCTTCTGTGAGCATCTGCCTCTGCCTTCCTCTGCTTCTTTGTCTGCTTTGCTGTTGCCTTGTTATTCATGGTTGCTTTGTTGTTTGGTGTCTGTTTCATAGTCGTTCGTTTTTGATTTCGAGTGCAAAATTACTACTTGATTTCGGATTTGAATAATGTTTCTGTCTGAACAATAGTTCCTCTCATTTTGGAACCATTGTCTCTCTGATCAACTACTTCTTTCCTGCGAAAAAAGCAGTAATGGCAGTACCGATTGCCGAGCAGATAGCTGCTGCGAGCAACCAACGATCTTTCTCTGTCATGGGCGTTTCTGTTTTTGGTGATTGCTGTGTTTCCATTTGCGATCAGTTTTAGGTTTCCACCAACGAATTGCAGCGTCAACTTCGTGGTGGTTTTCGAAGTTTGACGCTGCAAAGGTAATAACTATTCTTGTGATAAAATCAAGAACTTATGATTCTAATGGTTCCTCTGTATTTGGAACCATTCGTTGAAGTTTCTCTCCAGGTTCAATGTAGTGCAAAGCCATGTCTTTCACTCTTTTCGCAAAGATCTTACGAATCTGTGGTGGTGACATAACTTCAAGTCCTGCACCCATCTGGAGCACGCGACCGATGAACTCGTTATTCGATTCTACATCAACAGAGAACTCAGCATACTCTCCATCTTCGTATAATCCGTAAGGCTTCACAACCTCGTATGAATGATGCAGAGGCTTTGTGTCTATTAATTTAAATATATAATGTTCGTGTGCGCGTATAACGATGTGTTCTTTGTTTGGGAAATCTTTCATGTGACTCACGCCAACGATATCCTTGAAAAACTCATCATAAAAGTGATCTGGTGCAGAAACATACTCCACTTTACTTCTCTCACGAGGCTTCTCTTGTATGCGGTCAAGAGCAATGTTGTACCCGAATTCCGGTTCTCTACCTTCTGCATGACCGAATAAATGCCATCGTCCATTGTACTCTTTCAAGTAATGCGGATGAAATAGTAAGGTTATTTGTTCCTCGTCGTATGGCTTATATTCTATCTCCATCACCGTTTTGTTGGTAATAGCTTCATAGAGCTGAGGGAGATATTCTATATTGGTTAATATTCGGTCAAGGCTTGAACTTATCACCTGCTCACCTTTCTGGCGCTTAGCCTTCATGTCGAGCAAGTCCTGACAATCATGGAAGAAATACTCCAGCCACGATTTGGGGAAGAATCCAGCAGAGTCCTGGCAAAACTTCCAGTACTGACGAAGATTATTGATGACCTTGGCATTACGCATGTCTGCAAGTGGATCATCATCCTTACCAACATAGCGGAATCGCTTATTGCGGTTGTTGCCTTCTTCCTCAAAGCACTCGCTAACGTCCTTTTCAAGCTTATCGGCTATAGCTTTCTTTAGTGTGCCAACCACCTTCTTCAACTCGCCATACCCATTGCAATTTGACAAATTAGCCGGCAGTTCTTTTATTGTCACACCAATATAATCAGCCATGATATCTGCATAACTAACCCATCGGTGACTCATAAGCCACCGATAGGTTATCAAAGCAAATTGTGCCTTATAGCTATCTCCGTCAAAGAGGTTCTTGCGTTGCATAACTATTAATCATTTGCTGGTCTTACATTTATTGCAAAAGAGATAGGCTCTCCCGTTCTTGGATTCGTTGTTTCTGGCTTTAATTCAAACAAAACTTCCTCTCTTTCAGAATAGTCGTATTCTCGAGGAGAATTGTTTGGAGCAAATCCCATTTTATTGTCAATAATGTATGGTCGATGATTATCTACAAAAATTCTGTTTCTGTCACCATTAATTTTTCCTCTTAAAACAGAACTGCTGTCCGACTCAGTTGTAGAGGTTTTTGTATTAGTGCGAGAAGGAGAAGTTGAAGCTTGCATGCCACATAATTCATCTCGACATAATTGTAGAACCTTAACTTGCATCTTCGCGAACTCATAATCATAAATCGGACGACTACCATTATTGACAATCATCAACAAACGCTCCTCCGACATTGTCGAAGGAGCACATTCTCTATGATTATATAGATGCCTTAATGCACGAGTTAAATTTGCGAATTCGGACCATCTATCAGGAAGATTGTTTCCGTTATTACTTCCTTCATAGTATAATTTATACAACGATCCCGAAAATGCATCCATTGAAGCTTCATCATAGCATCGCTTTCTTAAGATTCCAAATTCGATTGGATCTTCATGTGAAGGAATAAATACCTCATGAACATTAATATACCGTTTATTTACGCCAACTCGCAATCTTTCTATTTGACCTACTAGCTCATTTAGTTCTTCTTGCTCTATGGAATCAACATTCACAATTTCCTTGTCATGGCTACATGCACGCAAATAATCTTCCAAATACCCAATCGGCAAATAAAAGGTCGATTCAGAAATGCTATTCACAAGACCCTTAGACCTTAAACTTGTTATTCCGTCTGGTATAGTTTCTTCAAAATTCTTAGGTCCTTTTGAAAGTAAGAACATTGTGGAACGTTCTACTTCAGATACAAACCTATTATTAATTATCTCACATAAATAATCTCGAATTACATCATATTCAGGCAGAGCAACCTTTCTATTGGTATACATATGAGAAGCTACAAACTTAGCATAATATGGAACACCTCCTGTCTTTTGAAACAAAGGAGACAATAAATCCAAATACTGTTGTCTTAAGAAAGTTTCTTCAATCAAAGAGCATTCATGTTGCCAAAGAGAGGTGAAGTCCTCCTTTGATATTGAAGTAATCGTCACATTCTCCAATCCGCAATTAAGTTCTGGAGAGCCTACACTCGTGCATATTGCACTCCATGTTGAGGTACCGGCAATCCAAAATTTCAGATTAGACTCTGGAGAAGTAGCAGCACCTCTTATTCTTGAAAAGTCAGACGGAGTATCAAATGCCTCTAAAAGTAGATAATCAATTTCATCAAGAAGCAACAACAAATATTTGTTGTTCTTTTCAAGGTTGTTTGCAAGTGTAAATAGCACTTGCTTTTGATATTCAGGATTCCATTCTTCCATTTGTACTCGCATGTCGAGTTCATCGCAAGAAATATCCAAAGAACATCTTCTAGATATTTTTAGCTTCCCTTCTGGCAATAAATTATCCAAACACATTTTTGATGCAAGAAGCGAAGCCATAGATCTATATACAGCAGGAGTGTTTTTCTTAACTCCACATTGAGTTTTTACATCAAAATACAAAGGGTAAGCCCCAATACTACCATTGTTAACCAAATATGTTTCCAAAGACTTCATTAAGCAAGTTTTACCAAAACGTCTGGCGCCAATTATTCCTGCGTTTCCTTTTCTTTTGGCACATGAAATCAATGTCTCGATTTCTCTATTTCTACCAAACAAATCTTTTATAGAGGTAATATCAATACCTACAATGAAAGGTTCCATATTATTGATTGTTAAAGTGAAAATTCTAAATCTAAATCTCTGTGGTGAACATACCACCAACGTCTAAACAAGTCAACACTCAAACGATACACCTCTCTACCTTCATCGGTAAATGAGTAAAGTATCTTCTTATCTTTCAAACTAGCTAACGCTCTTGTCATACTAAGTCGTCTTTCTTCATTTACAGAATACTTATCCCATAAGCGTTTAAGTTCATCCATACTTATGCCGCGTTCAATTTGAGTACTTTCTCTATTAAGATAGGAAATAGATGAAATCAATTGATGCTCGGCAATATTTTCCGGATCAATCTGATTATTATGGAAGTTTGTTTCATCCAAAGACTCCCAAGTATCTCTTTTACCAGGTTGTACTTCACCAGTTAATACTCTAACCACATCATTAACCTCATTGAATCCTAAATGTCTATGTTTGCTAGCGACAGCATACTTACCACATGCTAAACATATCCATTGAATCCAATATGGCACACAACCAGACAAAGCGCGGATATAAGCTTTTGCCCTTTCATCAAATATTATTTTAGGACATGCATCGATTAATTCATTTGCATATTGCTCCTCAATTTGGTTAATAGGCATTGGCAAAGTATTATTCATTTGACCTGCAATATACTCTTTTTCCTTTGGAAGTTCCTTTATATCGTAGGTACCAGAATAAACAAAGCAAGCTTTTCCTGCCAACGCCAAATTTCTTAATGTAGAAATAAATGTCGCATCTATTAAACCCTCCTTGAGCATAAGTCGAACAAATGAGAACTCGTCTATTGTAACAAGCGGAATAACGTTGTTCTCGTTAAGGACATCGACCACCTTACAAAAATCAATTTGCGAAAGACTTTCTGCAGGAGGAAGACCATCTTTACCATAGGCAGCTTCAACTTTATCGGCCAATTCATCTGTTAACTTGTCATATATATTCGTTTCCAAAGCCCAAGTCCAAAATTGTGCAGAGGTCGAATTCTTGTATGGGAATTCGTTTAAATACCATTTGAAAGCTAAAATGTGTTTAGAAGAGTCTTCTTTTAATATCTGACCATCAATTCGATTTCTCAGATAATCCAAAATTGAAGACTTACCTGTGCGAGTTAATCCATAAAGTATGTAGGTCAAAGAACGATCCTTTGATAGATAGTGGTCAATCAATGTTTTCAATTCTTTTTCACGTCCCTTGAATATATGTTCTTCCGGAGTTTTTGATATGTTCCACGGGATATCTATTTCGTCCGATAATACGTCTTCGCTTTCAATTTCATATGTTGCCTCATATACTATTGGATTTAAATCTTTTCCTTGATATTTTGCAATCAAAAGAAACTTTACGTTAGCGGATTCCAAAGAAGAAAAATCTGATGAAACAAAACTCTCACCACTACAGTCTCCTGAAGATAACTCTTCTTCATGTGAAACCTTATATTCTTTACCGTCAATTGTCGCAGTAACATAAAAAGACTCTGCTGTTGAATCTCCATTATTTGTTACAACAATACTGATTACGCCATTGCCATGTTCATCTTTAGTAATGAATGCAGGTTCACTTGATATGTTCAACATTGGCAATGTGCGAGCATCTCTCTCTTCTATTTGACGAGAGATTTCTTTTAACCAATTATTAATCAATATAGAGAAGAATGTGTTGCCGTAATAAGTAGTAGTGTCTGCAATCGATTTTTGTGTACCTAAAAGAGCTTGCTGAGCCCTAACTAATATACGAGTTCTTTCGTTTTCTTTACGTCCTGCGTATGGTTTTAAGATTTCAATTACCTCTATCAAGGAATTAACAAAAATAATATCAGTATTCGTCATCAAATCCTTATATTCAAGAACTTTTCTCCACTTGTTGTCAAAGGAGCTAAGATCGAAAGAATAAAACTTCCATGATAAGCATATCTGAATAGCTTCGCTCAAGATATTTTTGCGCTCATTTCGATAAACGAACAAACTATGCATAAAATTTTCCAAATCGCTATTTACATCGATTGTTGATTGATTTATCTGATTTAATGTATTGAAAGCTTGTTTTTTAAATCTTTCGCTATCTGAACATCTTCCACGAAATGGACCAATACCACTTTTGTCGTTAATCAAAGAAATCCATACATCTTCTGCCGCAGAACCTACAACCAAATAAGTTCTTAAGAGAAGATTGAGATTTTCTGAGCTATCTCCTTTAAGACATATTTCTTGAAGTTTTCCTAATGAAATAATTTCCCAATCTGATTCAGGAGTTTTGCTACCTTCAATCTGGGATGTAACAAATGATAATTGTAAGTATTTTAATAAAAGTTCTCTAAGATTATCTTTTTCTCCAAGAGTGTTGAAAATTTCCAGGGCTTCAACATAGTAGCTACACGCACTATCACGAAGAGCTTGCAACTCAACAAGTTCTGCAGAGTTATTCCCAATAAGATTCGCAAATCTAGCATACATACCATGACCCTTCAGTCGAGCGTAATTAGCGACTGATATTTTGTACATTATTGTTGATGTCTGCTTTGAATTATAATAAGCTCCTGCAGCCTCTAAAAAAAGTTGAGCCTTACCCTCAAATGATACCGACTGGTCATTACGTTTGTTTTGAGCTCTACCAAACAGTTGTTCGGCAGGAATTATTTCATTCGAAGGAAGCAATTCCTGCCGTTTAGCCTCTTGACAAACATCCTCAAGAAGCATTTTGCTGATACTATCATTTGTGTCAACAGATCCATTAATAGGTGTGGATGTATCGCTTGAAGAATCTGAATTATTGATATCATTGGAATCCATCCTTTGAATGGACTCTTTTAGCTTTGTGATAGCATTATTATTTGGTTTAACACTTTCTGCATATAATATTGCTTTTAATGCTTCTTCTCTATTATTACCTTTCTGATACAATCTTGCCATTGTTATATACAAATGGCCAATGCTATTTACATTAACGTTACTCTGTTGTTCAGTTAGAACAATAAGATATGCAAGAGACTGCAGAGCTTCATTTGTATGATCCAATGCAATCTCTGTATTAACAATTCTATCAAGATAACTTCTTAAATACTTAGGAGTTGGACGACTTGTATTAATAATTTGATATGATTGTCTCAAACACTCTTCTTTTTGACCATTACGAATCAAAGTATCTAACTCCTTTTCTAATTGTTTACATTTTGATTCGCTCAGGTTAGGCAATTTTTTATCAACGAAAGCCATTACTTCATCTGAAGATAATATTGAAGGCTTTGCTGTTATTTCAATATGCTCTGTTGATGAAACCGAAGAGTTGTTGAAAATATTCTTTTTCTTGCCAGGTATAGCATCTAAATCTATTTTACCTAATACTTTAAGTTGAGGCAATCCTGAGTCTTCCAACAATTGTTCAGTTTCTGTCTTGTATAACTGCTGTTTTGGTTGTTCCTTTTTTTGAAGTTCAACAGAAACGACCTGTTGTGTCCCTTCTTCGGATATCTCGTCAATTTCTGAGAAGTTATCACATTCAATATCTAACTGTCCTAAGAAATTTTTTACTTTTTTCTTGAAATTTTTAATCTCAATAAATGCCTCTGGATTAGTTGTCATTTCTTTTATAAAATATGTCAGAATAGACGATATCTGAGACTTTCTAGCTTGGGTGATATTACGACTATAAGAAACTGCCTTGCGGAAAAATCCTATTAATCCTCCATATGACATTTCTACAATTGAGTTATAACATTTACCATTAGTACTAATGTTCCCACAGTAAACTCGTCTGCCAATTGTCCAGTCTTTCTTTTTGTATCCAACGATGCCCGGTTTTACGCATATAGCGGTTTCTCCACTATCCGTAATAATAGTCAAACCGATTTTTTCAACTTTTGTTATTGTTGCATTTGTAGAAATCAAAGTTTCTTTATCAATACTTGATAATTCAAAGATATGTAAGAAAAAAGTTTCTGCTTGTTGCGCAAATAACTCTGTAGATATTTCATTAGTATCAATCAATTCGACACTATCAATAGCAGATGTGCGAACCTTAACCCATTTGTCATCTGATAGCCGCAATGTAATGAAACGATCATTTTGTGTTTCTAATTTACCTAAGCTAACAGTGCCAGAGTAAGAAATTTTTAAAGAATAGCCTTCCTTTATTCCATCTAACAACTCATTACAAGCACATAAATCATTGCCACATTGTGGACAGATTTTTGCATGAACTGATATTTCCTTACCGCAATCAGGGCAAGGAAACAAATTTGGATTTACAGCATTCAAGCAATTATTATTACCATTTGAGTTATTTGTTGTCTGAATATCCATATCATTACTCAATTTATCACTATCAATATTTAATTGTTTTGCGTATAAGAAAATATTCTGAGCAATTCTTTGAAGTCTAATACCTGTCCATTGAATACGATCATTCTTTGAAGCAATATTTTTGATTAATTTAGTTTCCTGTACTTGATGGAAACTAAATATCACACCATATACCTCAAAATACATGCATCTCTGTTTGTCATCATAATACACAGAGGTATCCGTATAAAAACTTGGATTTTGAAGAATTAAATCTGTGATTTTACTTACTCTTGTTTTTATAAAACCATAGAACAATTGAGATTTATGTTTCGCAGTTTTAATAGCAGCATTTAGCAAATTCATTGCTGCCAAAAAATAGAACAACGAATCTGCGTCACTTACACTTATTTTGTTAATCACTCCTATAGCGTCATCTACTACGGTTTCGTCTATAGGTTGGATTTCATCATCATCCAATTGGTTGTAAAGTCCAAATATATGTTCTGATATTGTACTCATGCCATTTACCAATTACTACGGTCTACTAAAAGTTCTCTAATATTCACTTTAAGCAGTTTCGAAATTTTGGCTAAGGTCTGCAAGTCTGGTTGTGAGGTATTCGTGCACCATTTGCTGACGGTAACAGGATCCTTGCCAAGTTGCTCAGCAAGCCACTTGTTTGTTTGACCTGCATCTGCGAGAACTGCTTTCAGTCGATTCAGTTTTTGGAAATTTTCCATATTTAATAAATTAGCGTTGAGCACAAATTTACTAAATTACATCTTAATTAAAGAATAATATGCGGTTTTCTTCAACTTGGAGTGACACATTTGACTATTGTATGACTCCTTAGTTTATGTACAATCATACTCCAATGAATTTTCCTGGATCAAACGAAAGATGTTCGTTCTGGAATACATATCCCAATTGATTGGTTACACATTTTGTATCTCCAATCCGTACATCAACATTATAATGTGAATGCCCATATATCCAGTATTCAATACCGCTATCTTTTATGTAGTTCTCCAATTCTACAGTGAAGGCTCCGTTTGCTTTGCTTCCTGCAAATTTAGGGTGTTGCATGCGGAAAGAAGGAACGTGATGCGTAACAACTATTTTATGTTTTGCCTTGCTGACAGCCACGGCTTTACGGATAAAGTCTATGCATTTTTCATTTTCTTTGTTGAACTCGCTAAAAGTCAAGACTTCTCCTTTGTATAGTATTCTTCTGAAATCAGATATCACACTTTCCGTAAAGTACGCTTCTTCTAAAGGAATATGCCCCCATAATGTAGAAATGAAGAAATCTATTTCGTCCAATTGTACAATTCCATTATAGTAACAATGTATATTTGGGCGTATCTCCAGACAGTATCCGTCTTCTAAAGTGGCGATGTCATAATTTTTGTAGAACTCATGGTTTCCCATACAAACAATCACTTGCCGATAGTTAACCGATGCCCAGTTCCAGAACGGATGGCGGCTGTAATTCTCATCCCCGAGATAGCCGATATCACCAGCCAGGACTAAGATGTCACCAGTAACGGGTAGGGGATTATGTTTGATATAGCTGCCATTTTCGGCAAATTCAAGATGTAGGTCTGATGCGTATTGAATTCTCATGTTACATATTATGGTTTGATTACAAAAAGTTCTGTAAGTTGATTCAGTAATTCTGACACAAATTCCTTATCTTGTCCTAAAGATGCAGCTAAAGAATCCGACAATTCATCCCAATTTCTATGTATTGAATCAACAAAGTCATTGATACATCTGACGATTGATTCTGGTGCTTCAATTTGAGAATCTTCCATGATTACGATATTCTTCAGAACGTCTGAGCGATGTTTGCGTATATCCTTGCTGTTTACATGCTTCCCATTCTGTTTATCAGCAACGAGATTAAGATATGCTTTAGCTTTAAGGGCTATTAATGCGGCTGGGTCTGCATGGCGTATTCCGTCAGTCTGCTTGCTGTGTTCTATGGTGAAATAATAAAAATCGTCATCCATTATAATGGCACTAAGGCTGGAAACATCATCACCGATAGGTAACGGTTCGACGACAACACCCTTGGGCTCTCCTAACACATCAGGATGTCGGGATAATAGTTCTATCATTTCGGGATAACCTGCCTTTCCGTCCATAAAACGATATAACTCATATTTCGGAGGTTCTCCTTCTTTATGTTTACGCTTTTCCGGCCTATAACCGGCTTCACGTATAAATTTCCAGAACTGTTCACCAAATGCCTCGGTTATATTCTCTGCTATGACAATCATATCTATGTCATGTGTGGCACGTGGTCTTACAGTAGTTCCTGTCATTGCTATGTCACACGCAGTTCCGCCGATTACTACATAGTTGTCTGAGAAGCCGGCAAATGCCTCTCGGAATTTTTCTAATCCTTCCATTCTATATCATTGATCATTCGTTCTACTTCTTTTTCGATGCGTGGGTCATTATCCTTTGCCAATGTAATGGCGAGGGATAAACGGTCAACCCATTGTAAATTTTCATTGGCTAATCCTATAGCAGGATATTTCCATACTTCTATTATAATACTACCATCATAAGTATTGGGGTTTTCTAGGACTGCAGAATCCTTTAATGTACGATATTCCTTGTTTGTCAACATAAACATCTTTTCCGGATCCGGATTAAGCCATGTGTAATGTGCCAGGGCATTTATTCCACAAATAGGAAATTCCTGTTCTGAATGAAGAGCATCGCAATAGATTCGTTGTTCCACAGGAGATATAAAGAATTCTTTTGCATTCTTCCATAATTCAATACCTCTTTTTTTGAAATGAATCTGCTTCGTTCTTTGACCGACAAGGACCTTTTCACATAGTCCCAGATCCTCCATGCAGGTTATGCCCAGTGTCGTGCTTTCATATGAATATGGAACTAACTTTGCTATTTCTTTGGCAGAAAGTCCTTCAAGACTTCTCTCTTGAAGATGATATAAGAGGATATATTGTGCAACCGGTGTGAGAGCAGAAGCTATTTTTCTGTCGCTGGTCTTTTCTAGGGCAATGAGCATCGGTAAATGTGCATATTTGTCAGACATGACAAAATACACTCCTTTGTCAGTCAATCTTTGCCTTTCGTATGTAGGTCCTGGTTTCAGAATAAATACAACTGGAACACCTAATAATGCCATAATCCTGTCGGAAGTAATTTCACATTCCTTTGGTGTTGGATTACCTTTCCTTGGCTCCAAAAATATCATGGATGTGTCCTGATAGATTCCTTCATAAAATGTGTATGACAATTTCTCACCGACTGATAAGCCTTTCAGTCGGTGCTTGTCACAGGTATTTATCCGTATTTTTCTATGTAATATGTTTATTTCTTCCAAAGCCATTATGCTCTATTTTAATGGTATATTAAAACGTAGCAAAAATAATAAGAATATTTTATATTACAACTATATATCATATTAAAAATGATATAATAAGTTTGAATTAACCGTATGTTTAAATGTTATATGTATCGGGAATGGAATACTCATATCTGATAACCTTTTTTAGAGATAGTTGTTTATGAAATTCTATCTTTCTTCTGCTTTCTTTTTTATTTGCTGAAACCTTTTATTCTACATCATCTGGTAGCGAACCAACCATAACTATACTATTATACTTTACTCCATCCTTTTGAGCTATTCCTATTAAATTCCTTCAGTAATATTGTTCCATTCCAATGACCATATTAGGTCTTATGATGGTAATAATTCTTTACTATACTTATTTTACACATGAAAAATGCTATGTTTTATCATCGTTTTTACGACTTCCTTAATGTGTAAGTCGCATTCTGCAAGTACTAGTAAACCTATTCCCTAGATTTTTTTAACTTTTCAGTCTGCCTCCCATACAAAAAACTTTTCAAGGCCTTAAGGCATATACAACATTGGTAAATCTAAACTTTAAACTTGCAATAAGCGAGAGTAGGACTGAAGTCTTCCTTTGACAGGTTGGCTATATCCTTTTTTCTCCTTGCTGAAAATATCACCGTAAGTATGTTTTTGGGTATTAGTATTTGAAGTAGAATTATTTTTTTTGATTAAAATATCTATCAATATATCATAAAATAAATATAAATACTTATATTTGTATATTATATGATAAGTTGATATATGGTAAAAACAACGATGGGTACAAAGCTGCCAAGAAAATTAGAGCAGAAGATGCAGATAGTTGGTGAGCAGATCAAGCTGGCCAGACTACGCAGGAATCTCAGTGTCGCTCAGGTAGCCGAACGTGCCACCTGTTCGCCTCTCACAGTTTCACGTATAGAAAAAGGTACACCTACTGTGGCAATTGGTATTTATCTAAGGGTGCTTTATGCACTTCAGCTGGATGATGATATTCTGCTGCTTGCAAAAGAAGATGTAATGGGAAAGGCCTTGCAGGATTTGAGTCTTAAGAAACGAGAAAGAGCATCCAAAAAAGAATAAGTGATGAAAAAACTTTATGTATTTGCCGATTTCGATTGGCTGAAAGAACCAAGGCTTGTTGGAGAGCTGAGTTACGAATCACTTCGTGGCTCAGACAGTTATGGATTCTGTTATAGTAATGAGTGGCTGAAGGACTATGGCAGTCTGTTCCTCGGTGATGATTTGAACAACTATCCTGATCAGCAGTACACGGCTCCTGATAAGGATATTTTCAGATGCTTTTCTGATGCTCTTCCAGACAGGTGGGGACGAACCTTGATAAACCGCAGGGAACAGATTATGGCAAAGGAAGAAAAGCGACCGGTGCGAAGGCTTTCTTCATTCGACTATCTTATCGGGATTGAGGACTTTTCTCGCATGGGGGCTTTTCGATTCAAGGAGTCTGTAAATGGAGATTATATCAATGCAAGCGAAATCATGCGCATACCACCACTGACAGATATTCGTGAGTTGATTGCAGCTAGTTCCGAAATAGAGAAAAGTGAAGATGAGAACAGGTTACCTGAAATGCGTTGGATTGCTCAACTGGTACAACCTGGTTCATCTCTTGGCGGAGCACGTCCAAAGGCAAGTGTAATTGACGAGAACAAGATTTTGTATATAGCAAAGTTCCCGTCCCGCAAAGATGATTATGATGTGGGACTTTGGGAACATTTCTCACATCTGTTGGCAAAGAAGGCTGGTGTCAATGCTGCAGATACAAGAGTAATCTCTACTAGCGACAAATACCATGCTTTGCTTTCTCGACGATTTGACAGAAGGGAAGACGGTAAGCGCATACATTTTGCTTCAGCCATGACTCTTTTGGGTTTGAATGATGGTGACAATGCTAATACCGGACATGGCTATCTGGATATTGTCGATTTCATACTTCAGAATTGTACTAATGTGGAGGATAATCTGCAAGAACTGTATCGCAGAGTTGCATTCAATATTTGCATTGGTAATACGGATGACCATTTCCGTAATCACGGTTTCCTTCTGACAGCTAAGGGATGGACTTTGGCTCCGGCTTACGATATTAATCCAACGCTGAATGAGTATCAGAGTCTGTTAATTAACAGCTATACCAATAAATCGGATTTGAATGAATTGCTGAATTCTTGTGAGGAATATATGTTACAGAAGCATATTGCTCGGCAAATCATTAGTGAAGTACTGAATACGGTTAAGTATTGGCAGTCATTGTCAAACCGATTAGGGATAATAAGAACTGAACAAAACGTGTTCTATACAATTTTTGAACGACAAATAGGATTATATAATCCTAAGTCTTAATATATAAATAAATTCGACATAAGATAAAATAAATAATCAACTATTAAAAACTATATTATATGTCTCTTGTACCAAAACCGTTTCATGAATTGCTAAAAATGCATTTCATTATACCGCCGTATCAACGTGGATATCGTTGGGAATCACGTCAGGTAGAGGAACTTCTCGATGATTTGCTGGATTTTGTAAAATCTATGAAGTCAAAAAGAAACCGTAATAATGAAGGCCGTGAACCGTACTATTGTCTTCAGCCCATTGCAGTGGTAAGTCATCCGAAAAATGTAGATACTTATTTTGTTGTCGACGGTCAACAACGTCTTACAACTATATATATCCTTATGCATTATCTGTCGAAGAACAGTGATTATGAATACCCCGTATATGAGTTCTCTCTCCCTAGTAGGGATATTCAGAATGAATATCTGGCCAAACTTGAATTCATGGAGGATGATAAGAAATATATTGACAACATAGACAATTTCTATGTGAAGAAAGCGTATTCTACAATTGTAGAGTGGTTTTCTAGGGACGGGCATGACAGATATAAGGGAAAAATCCGGGATATCTTTGCTATGACTCCGGATGAGGACGAGGAACAAAACGATGTCCGAGTAATATGGTACGAAATCGGCAGCAAGGAAGCTCACAGAGCTTTCCGTGAACTGAACTATGGCAAAATTCCACTGACTTCGACGGAACTTGTCAAAGCTTTGCTGCTACAGGAAAGGAATACAAATTCTTCCGGGCATTACAGCAGGGGTGCATCATATCGCAGAGCGCTTGAATGGGACGCAATGGAGCATGCTTTACAGAACCCTTATTTATGGTCGATGCTGGCAGAAGCAAATGACGGAACATTGTCTCACATGGAACTTGTTCTGGATTTTGTGGCAGACAGACTGAACAATGAAATGACTGACGAGAATGGCAACAGGCCTGTGGAACGCAAGGAATCCAAGAATTCCAGGGATGACTTCAATTATCAGGTAATCAATGAATATCTGAGGAGGAATGACAATAGCAGTGATACGGTAGAGGACGTATGGAAAAGAATACAGATAATTTTCAATCTTGTATCGAACTGGTACTCTAACAGGCATTGGTATCATCTGATAGGGCTTTGCCGTATACTGCAAGTCGGAAAGCAACGGAAACGCAGGGATTTCGTCGAGTATATCTATAAGATGTCTGTTGATGAAAACGGAACTCCTATAGACAGACCGCAGTTTACCGGCAGACTTGAAAAGGAGGTGGGCAGACTGGTCAGACTGGGTAAGGGTATTACTCTTGAAGGCCTCCGTTATGACGAAAACAACGATTCCATAATAAGAGTATTAAAACTGCTCAATGTACAGGAAGCAATTAATGACAATACGGAGGAGAAGAGGTTTGCTTTTCATCTGTTTGAGATATTCAATGTGACATCGCTTGAACATATTCATCCGCAGAACATTACATCCGACATCGGTTTCGAGGATTTCAGGATGTGGTTTGAAAGGAGAAGTGAGGATTTCAACAAACTTGATGATGCTGAATTGCGTGCCTTGCTCCAGAATGATATATCTAACAGTCCGGATTCTGATTCCATGGACATGGACTGGAGAATAGCAGAGAAGAAAAAGGAAGTAGAGAAGGCTATCAGTGTTTTGAAGTATCTTACATCTGACAAAAAAATCTTTTCGGATGATTACAACCAGAACGAACTGGAACGAAATTCCACAATCCTTGACGGATTTTTCGGAGACCTGGCCGGAATAAAACCGGAAGATATGCATAGTATCAGGAATCTGGCCCTAGTTGACAAAGAAACAAATTCGGCCATGCAGAATTATCTGCTGGACAGAAAACGCTCCATCCTTATGGGCCGTCATGACAGTTGTAACATTTCCAATCCGAAAAATCTAAAAGGAACTTATGCACTACCGGCAACACGTAAGGTGTTCTGTAAAGAGTATTCAAGATGCTCGCCTGGTGATATGCGCTTATGGCGTCCGGAAGACAGGAACAACTATTTTAGAGTCATTAATGACGTATATGATTATTACACCTCAAAATAAACAAGAATATGCTCAACAAGAATACTGAAAAATACAATAAGTTCGCCGGCAGGAACGGTGTGGCTATCCCTATCATTCAACGTGACTATGTACAGGGGGCGGATGTGAACTTCGAGAAACGTGACAAGTTCATCAAGAAACTGTTTGATGCCCTGCTGAACCGTGAAACATGTGAACTGCATTTCATATATGGCTCTACGGATGTGACAAAACCGTCTGAACCGTATTTTCAGCCGGTGGACGGCCAGCAGAGGCTTACTACGCTTGCTCTTATAGGCTGGCTGCTGAACCAGAAGTGCGGCCTTAAATATTCAGGTTGCCTGAAGCCGCTTACATATACTTCACGTCCGTCAACAGAACAGTTCTGCAAACTTATGCGTGAATTCAAACTGCCGGAAAATCCTGGAACCACGATATCCGATTACATCAAGAATGTTCCCGGATGGTTTTCTGAATTCTGGAAACTGGATTCTTCGATAAATTCCATGCTTGAATTTCTTGACAAGGCTGATTCCCTACTTGGCTCTGAGAGATATAAAGACCATATAGAGGATATGGCGGAAACGTTCTTCAATGATTCTCCGTTTGAGTTTGAGAGCCTTGACATGGAGAACCTGGACCTGAATGATGACTTGTATGTCAAGATGAATGCCAGAGGTAAACTGCTTACACCATTCGAAAACTGGAAAGCGGAATTCGAAGATTTTCTTGGTAAAAATTTCAAGGACGTAAAGTATCCGTTCAGGAATATTCCAGGGATACCGGATACGCCTACCTTGGAAGAATACTTTGAATATTCAATAGAACATGACTGGTGTGATATACTCTGGCCGAGAGCGTACAAATGCTGGAATGCAAAAAGCGAGGAGGAAAAGAAGAAAATCCTGTATCCGTCCATTGATGAATGGTTTATGAACCTGCTTGACTACGTGTCGCAGTTCCTTATGTTTGCCGCTATGCCGGATGCAGAGTCTGTTTACAAGAACAGCGGACTGAAAAACATGAGGGACCTTTATGCTCATGAAATAGACAGTTCAAGGATTGAAGTGTATAAGGAGGAGGAGAATGTGATAAAACTGTTCAGGATTCTTGATCTTCTTGTGGATATCTACAGGAGATGTGGGGATTTTGGTGCTTTCATGTCGCGTTATTTTATTGCAACTTCTTCTACCGCACGTCTGGATAAAGAGGTGGAGAGACATAAGGTCAACCTGTTTGACTGTAATATAGACCTTGTCTCAACCTGTTTGGAAACGGGGACTGATATGGATATTACATCCCAGATAGTTCTGTGGAGTTTCTTACAATGGATGCTTTCTCATCCGGAGGAACTGCTGCCGGATTCTGACATGGTCGCTTTTACAGATTACTTGCGTGTTATGACCGGTTGGGTAAGGGGTATGAGACAGCGTCTTACGAATGGATATCAGGTTGGAGCAAATGCCCGTTTGTCGGATTTCCATGAAGCAGACATTATTTCGAATAAACTTTCTGCTGCAGCCAATATGTTTGATGCTCTACTGGAAACAACGGAGAAATCGCTTGAAGATGAACGAGTTAAAGCCAGGTTGTATGGTACGCCAAATTTCGATATTATCAGGGAATTGTCTACATGCCGTCCTCTTTATTATTCATTTGGGCTTCTGATGCCTTCCATTATAAGCTGCAGTGATACGGAAAGTTACATTAAAAGGTTCTATGAATTCTGGACTATAAGTGACACGAAAAGGGTCCAGAAACTTGTAAGCTGCGGTTTCAAAGGTATCAGACCATATGTGGACTGTTGGTTCTACGGTATGACGGGAAGATGGGATTATATCTTCACTATAGGTAAAGATGACAGAGGGTTTGTCAATGTTATTGAAGCTTTTACGCATCTGATGAACGGTGATAGTCCTATATGTTATTCTTATGATACCATGGCTTATTATATGGTGAAATATAAGGACTTTGTAGAGGCAAATGGGGGTGGTGTGATGCGTCACTATTTCAGACATGATGCAGGTAATGAATTTACTGTATGGACCATTAAATCCCCAAAAACGAAACCACGGCAGGGTACTAATACTGACCCATATGCCTACACTGTGCGTAAGCTCTATGAAGGTGAAGGAAGTAATGAATACGAACTCAGTGATTGGAGTGAGAATTCGGAACATGGAGCATTGTACATAAGGACTGAAGGTTCGGATTCTGATGCCATGTATATGGAATGCTATCCCAAAGGTTGGGAGATTGGCATATGGGACAAAAGGCAGAAAGTTACGAGAAAGTTTGGAAATCGTTTTGAAACTATTTCAAACGCTGAAGGAAATGCTGTTGGCTTTAGGGATACTGAAAATATCTTCAGCTTTGACGGTCTGGTGCTGCTTGATCTTCCCGGTAAGGACCGTATACAGACTGCACTTTCTTTTTTAGAAGCTATATCATAAAAGATATGAGTTTTTAGAGAAAATGATACTGTTTCAAAAGGTGTATAAAGTAAGCAAACAGATGTTGACTTTTCAAATATATTTTTGGAACAGTATCTAATCTCGTTTTATTAGAGTAAATAAGATATATCACTAGAAAATAAAAGACTCACCCTGAGCGCGCTGTTCTTTGTTGAATGAATGCTAAAGCTTCTGAAAAAGATAGGTCTTTGTACGAATAGATTTACCGTAGTTTTTATTTTGTTCTTTACTCATAGTTTGACTTGCAGATAGTTTTCAAGGATTGTGCCCACACGGAGTTGTCTGGCATAATCCAGTAGTTTACTTATATTTCGTTCCGGTCGTGTAAGATAGTTATCTATGATTTCTGAGCAGACATCAATACCTATTTTATTTCTAAACTTAATGGCATCACTTACGCATCGCTCTATATCATAGATCCTGATATTGTAACCCTCCAAAACCATATTGCTTACCCCAATTTCTAGTATAGAAGCGGTATAGTGGTGAAGTTCTATTGGGGGAAATGAAGGTGTTACTACTTTTCTATCTCTTTTTATGGCCACATGATAGGCTTGTGGCATAGAAGTCGTAAGTTGGTGTATGCTCCATGCAGACCAGAGGCAAAGAATTCCACCTGGTATAATCGCTTCTATGTCAATCATGCTGTTTGAAAGTTGGTCAATGTTGGCATACAGCCCTCGTCGAACCTGTATCAGTTCACCTTGGCGTACACTTTCCAACATTTTGTAATAAGCAGCACGCCCTTTTTCCTTCATGTCTGATGATGATATGTATGAATTAAGTTTCTTCATTAATTACTATTTAAATCTGTACAAAGATACCACAAATATTTATAAGTGTGGTGTGTTTGTACAGAAAATATTTAGAGATCATAAATTTAACCTTATTATTTTGGTGATACATATATTCTCAGTTAAGAAAGGAATGAACATATTTTACTATGACTCTATGACTTATGGCCATAAATAAACTAATCATATATTAACCCCATTTTCGATTTATGTCTTTCTTGCTCTATTGCCTAAAATACTGTAAGTAATTTAGTGTAACGAGGTTGAAATGTAAAACGATTTAGTTCAACCAGCGAAATGTGTAAAGCCGAATAGTGAACTTGCATTTACTTTGTAAGACAGATTAGTTAATCACATTCAAATCTGACGACCATTTTTAAGAGAGCGTTATTTGCGTATAAAATGACATTCACAAAAATGGTGCTTAAATTTTGATTTGCGTTATATTATTTCTTATTTTGCCCCAAAAACAATATTTTTGCAATAAAAACAAATAATATGGCGATAGACAATAATTTAAATAGACTTAAAGTAGTGCTCTGTGAAAAAAAGAGAACTAGTAAATGGTTGGCACAACAACTTGGTGTTAATCCGACAACAGTGTCTAAATGGTGTACTAATACGACTCAACCAGACTTGTATACTATCGCAAAAATTGCCGACTTGTTGCAGGTTGATAAAAGGGAATTGCTGCAATCTTCAAATTAAGAGAATTTATGGGATTAGTAATAGACTATATCATTCAATCTTCCGATGGAGAAGTTAAAGCATATGATAGTCAAAAAAGATTCATTGATGAAACTGAAAATGATACTTTCGGTGAGTTTGATGATCATATTAATGAAGTGACTATTAAAGATAAATCGTTATTATATGCAGAGGATAAGCCTTTTAAGGAAAGTCAGAAGAAGATTGACCCCGATTTAATTAGAAAAAAACACAATAAGAGCCTATTTAAATATTTTTTGGATGGGACAAGACAAGTTTATAAAGTTGGAGATATAGCTATTGATGGGGTCGTTTACCCTTTAGCTGTTGGACAGATTATTGTCGGTTATTGTGGTAGAGAAGGTAGGGATATAAAAATAGGTAAGGCCATTCGTAAACTTGTCTTGGCTGTACCAGTTCAGTATGATACAAAGGAACAAGGTCAAAACTTCTTTCGAAAGAAGTGTGAAGAAATAAATAAGAAGGTTCAGGAATCGTTGTTTTACCAAAAGTTCCACATGAAATTTTCGGATGTTATATCTTATGGCAATATTACGGATAAGCAAGTCGAGATGGGGAGAAATAAATATCTTAGACTGGCCATCTCAAAAATCCAAAACGAAATGCTGGATCAAGAACGACTGCTTGTAGAAGAAATGGTTTTGAATGGGCTGGTGTCTAATGATGATGCTATGTTAATAAAGGATGGTTCAATTGAATATAAAGAGGATTTTACGAATCGCCCAGATAAGGAATTGGCAAGTGCCGTTTTCAATCAAAATTTTAGGGATGTAGTGGGTGTCTCAAAATTGTTTGATCCGGAATTATTGAGTAGAAACGAACCTCATATCGGAACGATTATAGCTGAATTGAAACCTATGCATAGAACTAAAGCTTATCGATATATTCATGAAGGAAAAAGTTATTGTGTTTGGTATATTCGTTTACGAAATACAATAAACCGTTCTAACAGTTATTCTGATATCATAAAGGTTGAAATGTTTATGGTAGGAAACAAAGTAAAACAATCTGCTTTAATTGACTCAATTTCAGCGCACCTTATAAATGAAGCATATCCTGTTTGTTACGGAAAAGATGCAAGATGGGCAAATCATTTATATCCAGTGTATGTAACTGAAGCCTTTTGCAAATCTAATTTCGTGGATGAAAAATTGATAATAAAAATTATATAATAAATATGAGCAACAATAGTAAAATTATAGGAAAAGTCTCTGCAACGGAGAAAAATCCGTCAACGATTGACTATTTTTACTTTTGGATGGACTCTAATAATGATGATTTAAGTCCATTCGATGTTATTATGGTTGAAAATCCCAACAACTCCGTGACCTACGCTATTGTTGAGGAAATCAATCATGTCACTGACTCATCTAGTCATTTCACTAGTTACATATCATCAGAATTTGGTTCTCTCGCAAATGTTGAGTCTGAACAAGCTGGCAATACAAATAGACTTTCTTTTAGTTATGTAAAAGCAAAAGTAGTACATAATACAAAAAATACTTATACTCCTGTACTTCATGATAGACCAGTTTGCCTGTGTACTCCAAAGGGAATAAGAGAAGCATTGGGCCTTGATGATGTAAAAAATCCATTAACCTGTGGTTACATGGAAATGTATGGTAATAAAGTCAAGGTTGATATAAATGACAAATTCTTAATTGGTCCTGATGGTGCTCATTTGAATGTGTCTGGCATTTCTGGACTCGCTTGTAAGACTTCTTATACTATGTTTCTGTTGAACGCCTTGCAGCAAAAGTATAGGAAAGCATGGGAGGAATCTGAAGATGAAGATAATAAGTCTCAGAAAATTACATATTTAGTGTTTAATGTTAAGGGACGTGATTTGTTGACACTTGATATCCCTAACGAAAAACTAGATGAAACTCAAAAGAGAATCTATCGTGAAGAGTTAGGTTTAGAACCGGAGCCATTTAAGCAAGTTTACTATTATTATCCTCACGGTAAAAATGCTTCTCGGAATTATACGCAATCAAATGCAGATAAGGATGATATGGACAGACAGTTTATTGAGAAAAATGCATGCCGGTATTTCTACAATTTTGAAAGTAGCAGAGACAAACTTCAATATTTGTTTGCAAATGAGCCTGATCCAACAGGAACTATAGATAGTATTATTAGCTACTTGATGGATTATGGTCATCCATTTGGTCCTTCTGTAACGACTTGGGAGGAATTCTTTAAGGCGTTAAATAGCGTAACTATTCCAGGAAGTACCACACTCCAAGGAACTAATATACAATTGGCTTCTTGGAAGAAATTTGCGCGAATAATGAGAAAATTTCAATCCGAAGATTTGTTCGTAGATAAAGGCCATGAGATTACAGATAGGAGTGACTTGGCTTCAGACTTGTTTGACAACATGAACCCAAACGATGTTAAAGTAATCGATATAGCCCAACTAGATCCATTTATGCAAGGTTTTGTGTTTGGAGATGTAATTCAGCAGGTGGTTGAACGTATGAGCGCAAAAGACAAGAATACACCTGACAAGATTGTTATTTTTGTAGACGAGTTGAATAAGTATGCTTCAACAGATGTTCCGAAATCTTCTCCTATTCTTAGACATCTATTAGATGTTGCTGAAAGAGGTAGGGCTTTAGGTATTATTTTGTTCTCAGTGGAGCAATTTAGAAGTGCTATCCATGAACGTGTAAAAGGTAATTGTGCTAACTCCGCTTATGGTAGAACAAACTTTGTTGAAGTCACTAAACCTGATTATCAATTCTTTGGCAATATTTATAAGAATATGATGACAAGATTAGCTCCTGGTGATTATATAATTAGTAACCCTGCATTACGTTCATTAGTTAGTATAAAATTTCCATACCCAACTTTTAAATCAAACAATTAATGGAAGGATATAAAAGCAGAATCGGTAAGTCCCAAATGCGTCAGTATATGGGCGAACTCTATGAGGATTGTATGGTCGTGTATCGAGAGTATATACAAAATGCTTGCGATGCAATTGAAGATGCTGTGGAAAAAGGACTTATTACAGATAGAAAGAAAACGACAATTGTTGTAACGATTGATACGTTTAATCACAATATTATTATAGAAGACAAAGGTATCGGCATTTCTGTAGAAAATATCGGGCCTTATCTTGTTGATGTGGCTTCTTCAAAAAAAGTTAATAGAGCTGGACAATATGGCATAGGTAGGCTTAACGGTGCTAATTATTGCGATCAAATTCGATATGAAACCTCAACCTTTGGGGAACCCATTAAATCCACTCTTATATGGGATGTAAAAAAGGCTCGTGAAATATGTAACAATCCAGAACTAGATCCTACTACTGAAGAAATAATAGATGATGTTACTACTCTCTGTCCACAAGAACAAGAAAAAGAGGAGGAACATTATTGTCGTGTAACCTTAGTTAATGTCAACAACACAGAGTTGATGGACGAAGATAAAGTTATTGAGTATATTCAGCAGATTGTTCCAGTGGATTATTGTACAGTGTTTAAAGACAACCTATTAAAGCCTGCATTAGAACGACCTGTAAATCATGGATTTATCGAAAAGTTTAAGAACTTATGGATATATAAGATTAGTGTAAACGATACACCAGTCGAGAAAAGATATTCATCCGAAGAGAAAGATTTTGAATTTGGAAGTATTAGATGTTTTTCTCTTAAGGATAATAAAACGCAAGAAGAATTTGCGTGGGGATGGTATGCAATGAATAAAGAAGCTAAGCAAATGAATGATTTGCCTATATCGTTTATTAGAGCTAGACATTGTAATTATCAGATAGGACCTAGTACTTTGTTGTCTGGTTTGTATCAAGCAGTTATAGACCAATCTTATTTCATTGGAGAAATGCACCTCGTTCATGAGCAGCTTAAGCCTACAGCATCTCGTGACGGAATCAATCAAAATGATACAAAGTTGATTTTCGAGAGGGAAGTCCGTAAATTCTTTAAGGAATTGAAGACTCTTTATAACAAAACAAGCAAGTTTAGAAGTGAAGTAGTTGATAAAATCGCAGATGCTAGTATCCAACTTGTTAATTTAAGTCAACAATTGAAAAAAGAAAATGAAGCCTCTGAAATTAAGAATATTAAAAATAAGATACAAAAAGCAAAAGAGGATAAAGCAAGGGCAATGTCTAAGATAAATGCATATGAAGATTTTTTCAATAGTAATGATTCTTGGAGTGTTGCAGAAGATGTTGTCAATAGTGTAAATTCTTCTACTATTAAAGCATTTAATAATAAAACTGAAATAATTAAGCAGAATTTACAGCTACCAGCCATAAAAATAGAGAATTTCAAAACAAAAGAAGAAACTTCAACACCAGATTCTGAAAAAAAGAATGGTAATAACAGTGAAGGAAATGGAGGTGATAGTATTTCAAATCCTCCATCTTCAAATCCGGATGATAAAATTACTCCACCTTCACCACCCTCAGAACTTGATATTTATAAAGGACTGAGCCTTGTAGAAAGAAGGTTAATTAAAAAGTTTTATGCAGTAATTGACAAAGCATCAGAAATACCACCCAAAATTAAAGATCAATTGAAGAATAATTTAAGAAAGAAAATTCTGTAATGAGAATTAAAAGGAACATTCTACTTGTAGAACCGAATTATAAGAATAAATTTCCTCCTATTGGTTTGATGAAGTTGTCTACTTACTTTAAATCTTTAGGTGACAATGTCGTTTTTTTTAAGGGCGACATTAAGGATTTTATTCTTGAACGAGCTGTAGAAAAGTGCATAGGAAAGTTAATTAGCATTGCTCCTAGAGATAATTGGAGAAGCAAACATGATGCAATTAAGAGCTATATTAAAACTCGTAAAGCTGTGTATCTTGAACGTTTGGAAATTGCCAATGATAGAGAAGATTATGTACTAATTTTAGATTGGCTCAATTATTTTAAAGATTATATTTGGAAAAAGTACTATCTTAATAATGATGAAAAAGAATGGGACTGGATAGGTGTTACAACTTTATTCACGTTTTATTTTGACATAACAGTAAAGACTATAAATCAGGTTAAAGAGTTGTTAAAACCTAATGGACAAATTATGGTTGGAGGAGTTTTGGCAACTTTGCAACCAGAAGAACTTGAAGATGCCACAAATATTAAACCATTCGTTGGTTTGCTTAATAAACCAGGTATCATTGATAATGACAATGAAATAATTATAGATACACTTCCATTAGATTATTCCATATTAGAAGAGATTGATTACCGATATGATATGTCAAATGCGTATTATGGATCAATGACTAAAGGTTGTGTTAGACATTGCGCGTTCTGTGCAGTGCCTAAGATAGAGCCTGAGTATATGGATTATATACCTATGTCTGATAGGGTTGAACGTGTGAAAAATAAATTTGGAGAGCAAAAAGACTTGTTACTGATGGATAACAATGTTCTTGCTTCTGAAAGATTTAATGATATTATTGACGATATTATTAAGTGTGGATTTCAGCGAGGTGCAACTTATCAAGCTCCAAATCAATTAGAATTAGCTATATCAAATCTGCAAAAAGGTATCAATGACAGAGCATACTTGCGCATGGCACAGCGAGAGTATTCAAACTTCCTTTCTTCTATTAAAGAAAAAGAGTTATCATATAAGATATATTCGATTTTGTACGATTTTGGTTTGCTTTCGTTGGGTACAAGTACAAAGGATAATGCAATAAAGGCTTACGAACTTATATCAAATGATTATGCCAAATTTTATAAGCGGTTAAGACCTAAGCAGCGTATTGTTGATTTTAATCAAGGGGTTGATGCTCGACTATTCACTGAAGAAAAGGCGGAGATGTTGTCTAAAATTGCTATTTCTCCATTACGAATTGCATTTGATTCTCTTTCAGTGAAGGATGATTATATACAGGCAATACGATGGAGTGCAAAATATGGAATCAAGAACTTTTCAAACTATCTTCTCTATAATTTCACTGACAAACCATCTGATTTGTATGAACGACTAAAGATAAATGTTGAATTGTGTGATGAATTGGGTATTAATGTATATTCTTTTCCTATGAAATATCATCCTTTATTGGGAGAGTATAGTCATGATCGAGACTACATAGGTAAACATTGGAATAGAAAATATATCCGTTCTATTCAAGCCATTCTTAATTCGACGAAAGGAAGCATTGGTAGAGGACAATCATACTTTCAAAAGGCATTTGGTAGAGATATTCATGAATATTATACGTTACTTGAAATGCCGGATACCTATATTATTTACCGTTTCTTTTTTGAATGGCTTGAAAAAAAATCTCATCCGCTAAGTATGAAGCGATGGGTTGATGCTATGAATTCTTTGTCAATACAAGAAAGAGACACTCTGTTGTCTATAATACACGATAAAAACTTTACTCAAACAAATAAGAGTGAAGATTATGGAGAACGTATCAATGATGTGTTGAAATTTTATGTAAATTTACGTGACGAGATTTCAGATCCAAAAGGCTGTTTGTGGAAACTTAAAAAAGAATTTGATTCGTTGCCCAAAGATGAATTAGATTATATAAAAGATTCATTTGTAGGTGTTTTAACAATATACAGATAGCCTATAAAGATTTTTATTTCAAAACAAGCTTTGACATTCGGTTTTATTCGTTTGTCAAAGCTTGTTTGCTATTTTATGTATTGTAAATCTTGGCCCATAGTAAGATGTGATTATGTAAAATATTACCGGTTAGTATTCATAGTTCTTTATAATTCTTTTAGAAGAATAAATACATTATTTTAGTCTGTAAGACCATATGTTTAATGTTTTTTATTAGATGGTATAGCAAACTGAATATACTTGGTTATTTTTATTTCTTTATTTTATCAGAACTTATATTCCTCATCACCATTTCATGCCTTTCCTTTAACTCATTATACCTTTGATTTAAATCCATGTAAAGAAAATTTCCAAATATCCAAAATATACAAGTAATAATAATCAACATTATATAGAAAAATCTGTTATTGTTGGTACTACCTATATTATCTTTAGGTATCTTCTGTATGTCATTTTCGATTCCGCTAATCCTTGCATTTATGGAATCTATCTTTTTATCGATTTGAATAATAGGGGAGAGTTTGGGCAATAACACATTATTAACCAGTTTTGTTTCCCTTTCAATTGCAAAATCAATAGTATTCTTACATCTTCTACTAACTTCATCGGCATAGTTTTCTCTACTGTTTATATGGGCATTTATAGTGTCGTTTACAGCATTTACAATCGTTTCCTTCAGCAATGAATTTAATTCTTGATTGTTCTCTGATTGCTGGGGCTGTTGAATATTCAAATTCTGAATATCTGTCCGTATGGCCTTTATTTCATCTTTAAGCTCATTATATATGGATAGGAGAGCGGCTCCTTCAATTTCTTTCTTGATCATCTTCTTCTGCTTCTAATATGTTCACGATTTTTCCTTTTTCTTTCATCATCATCCAACTGGTTACTGTTTCCTCCACCACCTCCTGAAGATATTACCGCATTAGGCTGAAGGAGTAAATCTGCAACAGCATTTATGATAGAATTGCCAGTATGAGAGGTAACCTCATTTTCATATATTTCCTCATGTTCTGTAGATTTGACTGTATCCTTTTCTTGCTCCAGGATTTTGTCTTGTTGGGTATTTCCAAAGCTGTTCGATGTATCCAGACTGTTCTCATATTTGTTTAGCATATTAGCTATTTTAAAATAACTCAGACTACGGTCTATTCTGGAACCGCTGAATGTATTTTCGCCACGTGAAAAGACTATACCACATGGCTTACTTTTGCTGTCTGTTCTTATGGTAAAATGAATTTTGTCTCTGCTCAGCTTCTTTTGAAACTCGCTCCAATTATTACTTTTTTCCAAAGCCTTGCGTATGGCAAACATCATTTCATACTTATGCTTGTCTTTGCCACGAAGCCTGTCATACTTGACATTCTCTTTACCCTTCGGCATATACAGGCCATATTTTATTGTCAGTTCCCTGCATACCCTGTTGTTTCTTATGCGGTCATTGCTGTCGCTTATGGTTTTCCCGTCATTGTCCACACGGTTTATCACAAGATGTATATGGGGATGTTCTCTGTCGTAATGTCTTACAACAATATATTGTGTTTTTTTGATATTCATCTTTTCCATATATTCCCTGGCAATCTTTACCATAAGGTCGTCAGTCAGTTTCTCCGAATCCTGCTTTGAAAAGCTCAATGATATATGATAGACCGGAGTTCTGATTCTTGTATTTAAACCTGCCTGACAACTGAAACTTTCAGCTATATGCTGTTTGCTGTCTGAACGTACACCTTCGGTAGCAAGCAGCTTGGATTTATTGTTGCCTTTCATCGTATAATTTACAATCTTACCGAAGTCATTCCTTTTCATAATCTTTCCCATCATGCTTTTATCAGTTTAATGATTTTGTCTATTTCATCAGCCAGTTCTGATACGGATTCTGACACTGCAGCATATCCGAAAGTATTTGCGTTTTTTGCAAGCTGGTTTAGGTTGTTTGCCATGCCTGAAAGACTCCTTATCAGTTTTACATCTTCAGGTGTAAGACGTGCTGTTATATTTCCATTTATGGCCATATTTCTTATATACTCACCTAATGTAACACCGGCTGTCATGGCCTTACCGTTTATGATATGCCTCTCCAATACGGTACATTTGAATGATAATATCTCTGTACGTTTTTCCATTTTGTCCAGAGGAGGTCTGCCACCGATAGCCTTATTTTTGTTGTTGCTTTTTTGTTCCATTTTGTTGATTATTTTTTTCGGTTTATAATTGATTCCTGTTGGGTACTTCTCGGATGGATTCAGAGGTTTTGGTATTACCAAAACATAAACTTGCCAACCGAAAAAACTACATTCCTTTTGTCATTCCGTTTTTTCCAGAATATTGTTGGATATGGGAAACGGACTTTTATTGAGTACCGAAACCTGACAGTTCCAGGTCGAAAGTCTCGATTAAAAGTTTTAGGGCAGGATTCTTTCTTGTCATGGATTGGAGAACGGCTTCACCTGATTTTACCTTTATAAGATAGTCGGCAATGTCGTATCCGTTCACCCTTTCCACATCATTTGCATTTACTTCAAGATACTCGGAAATCTCAGTACGGATGTTTCTTTTTCTCATCTGTATACACTTTTCTTTCCATTCCTGTGTCATTCCGATATCAGGGAACAGAACAATATTCCTGCCTTTTAGTACGTCAAAATTCTGCTCGTTAAAGCATCCGTTTTTACCTCCCGTTGCAAGCCAGATATATTCCGGTATATAGAATGAAGCAATGATAGCGGTCTTTTCGCTTTCTACTATGGCAACGGGTTTTCTGCTGTTGTATAAGAGATGTTCTCCAAAGTAGCATTGTTGTAAGTGGAATTCCGGTATATCAAGTTCTGTATGTACCCATGAAACATGTGCATATGGTTCTTTTATACGTTTTCCTGTCTCTGCGTTGTACTGCATGATTTTCCCGGTTCTTATTTTTCCGGATATGTCTGTTTGCCAGAATACCGTAGCATTTTTCCATTTTCTGGCGGTACCTACATGGTAAGTCTTCATCAGATGCAGTGCTGACTCATACCCCAGATGGTTGACAAGATACAGAAACAGGTTATTCTGTTCATAGCATTTCATTGTCTGCTGCATAATTTCATCTGGTATAAAAGATGTGTCGGTATGCCGGCGTACAGGAGGGAGTCTTGGATGACATACAACAGGTTTCTTATCTTTTACAATAGGGAATGATTTATTGTACTCTTTACATTCCGGATGTTCATCAAAATACATTGCTGGTGTATAGTGATAACCACAATTATTGATTCTGTTACATTTTCCTACATATTCGGGAAAAGAGATAGCCCCTTGGGTATCAATATAACGGGTGAACTCACGATGCTTTCCGCACGAGGGGCAGGTATACCTGTTTCTCTGGTGCCTGTTGTAAGGCTCCAATATAAATCTGAAGTTATCCATAATTTTCTGTTTTTAGTGATTGACAAAGTGACAAAGTGATAAAGTCAGCCGTTAGTTTGTCACTTTATCACTTTGTCATTGTGCTTTTTTATAATTCCCATATTCGTGATAAAGGTAAGTTCCCGTTGCCTTTTTCAGGAAGCGGTCATACGTGCTGGTACTCCAGTTCATGGAGACGGCTACCTCCAATCCTTCAGAACGTGTAAACTTATCCGGCAGCTTTTCCAACAGTTCTGTCTGCTTGGGAGTGAGCATCACACCTTCAATCATGGAGCATATCTGCAGGGCAGTATTTTTAAAATAGGATACCAGACGTATGGATTTCAGTACACTGTCAAGATCGATGCAGTAATTGCAAGTTTTTGATTATCAAGTATTTGGAGCTCTAAAAGGTACAGAAGTCTAATTTTTTGTCATTTTTATCCATTATAACTTATTGATTATCAACGAGTTATGTGCTGTTACATTCTTTTTGTAAGACAAAGATAATTGTATTTTGTTGAATTTCAAAGTTTTCCAGCAAATAAGTTACAAGAACGAGGTATTTTTTACCCCTTTTTTAGTGATGTAGCATATTCATCAATGGTGTTCAATATTATGCAAATAGCAATACGTATTTTTGAGTTGTCCTTTAATCTTTGGAAGTGAGATAATATGAAGACTGATGTTAATTTGTATCGATTTTTTATATTAATGGATGGACTGATGTTTTGATTTAATGATTATATTGACTACGGGTACAATAAATTCTATAAAAGAATATCAGTTTTTGATTTTTGCATAAATGATGTAAATATTGAAATCTAATTTGCAAATATAGATATTTAGTTATATATTTGTTGAAAAACAGATTATATGATAGCAGAAATTAGATTTAAGAATATGTTCTCATTCAGAGACGAGGCTATATTAAGTTTTGAAGCTGATAGAAGTAAGGATATGGAGTCATATCATGTTGTCGAATTGGGGGGTGATGTGAGACTATTGAAAGTGGCTGTCATTTATGGAGCAAATGCTTCGGGTAAGAGTAATATTATTAAAGTTTGTGATTTTATCAAATCATTCATTACTTATACCCCACTTAATAAGGCAGAACAAATTCAAATAGTCCCGTTTCTCCTGAATAAAACAAGTTCGAGGCAGTTATCTGAATATTCGATTTCGTTCTACTTGAAGAATGAGGAAAAAGCAGTTCGTTATGTCTATTCTGTAGCTTTAGACAGGTGGCACGTAGCAAAGGAAAGTCTGATCTATTATCCAAGTCAACAGCCTGCTACTATATTTGAAAGAAATACTGAGAATAACGTATCAGTTATTAAATTTGGACAGAAGATTAAAATGTCGCAATCTGTCAAAGAGGAAATAACATTGAAGTGTTTGCATAACATGTCAGTTTTTGCTGCTTATATGCAGGTAAATACACATATTGTAGAATTAGAGGCAGTTCTTCAGTATCTAACCAATCAGGTTATGCCGGCAATTGTGCCTGCATCATCTTTAAGTCGTTATGCCGAAGAATCAATCAAGAATGAGTCTGCAAAAGATTATATTTTGAGATATCTACAGGAAGCTGATTTCAATATTTCAAATATTACTTCCAAAGAACAGGAAACACATAAAGGTTCGATTAATTATACTATGTATCAGCATAAAGTATCATCTGATGATGGTAACAATGATTATTATGAGTTCCCGGAACTGTTTGAATCGGACGGTACTATCCGTACGTTTGGCTTGGCCGCTCAAGTGCAAAAGATTCTTGAAAAAGATGCTTTTCTTGCAGTTGACGAGATTGAATCCTCTCTTCATCCGAAATTGATAGAATACATCATTGAACGTTTTCTAAAAGAATCAGAGCAAGCCCAGTTGTTGCTCACTACACATTATGATGGACTATTAGGAGAAGAAGATTTGCTTAGGAAAGATAATGTTTGGTTTACTGAAAAGAATCCGGACGGATCAAGTGTGCTGTATCCTCTAACAGATTTCAAAGGATTGAATAGGATTAGTTCTCTCCAAAAGGCATATAAATTTGGTAAATTCGGTGCAGTTCCTAATCTATAATCATGTACTTTTATGAGAAAAGCAAGAAAAAATACAGCGACCAGACAGGTTATTCATATCGTTGGTGAGGGTTTGACTGAATTATTTTATTTCAGTCATTTGAAAAAAATACTTGGTTATAGATATTCTATTTCTCCTCGTTTATTTGAAAACAATAGTATTGAGAAAATAGATAAGAAGATAAAGGAACTTCTAGATGAAGATGTCTTTGTAATATGTGTTTTTGATGCAGATGTTAGCAGGCGTTCTGATGCGGAAAATAAAAAAATGGTGTCGCTCAAAAAGAAATATGAAAATAATCCCAATGTGATTCTCTGTGATAGCTTACAGTCAATAGAATATTGGTTTTTACTACATTTTGAAGATACGTGTCGACATTTTCAAGATTCAGCAGCTACAGAAAGAGCATTAAAGCAATATCTGCCAACATACGATAAAACTCGAAAATACCTTGAGAAGGATAAATGGGTTAAAGAAATGCTTGCTGATTCAAAAATGGATAGGGCATGTGAACTAGCCGAAAAATATAAAGGTAGAGATTCTTATAGTGAGATTTATAAGGCGATTAAAAAAGTTAGTGAATCGTTGTAATAAATATGGATTGATGAAAAAAAAAGATTTATATGCTGTTTGGGGAATCATAGTTAGTGGAATTACTATTGCATTTATTATTAATTTGTTGTTAACATATGGTAATATTATCAAAACAAATCTTTCAAATGACTCGTGGTTAAATTTTTGGGGAAGTTATAGTAGTGGAATTTTTGCTGTTGTAGTAGGTTATCTTGCTATTATTTATAGTAATAGAAATAATGAGAAAGCTATTCTGCAACAGGAAAAGCTGTTAATTCGTCAACAAAATATTAAAAAGTTGGATGAGTATAATAACTGTCTAAAAAATAATTTGGCTTTACTTAATGTAGTAGATGTTATGGGAATTACTGTTGGTATTGATCATCAGAATTTATCATTATCCAAATCGGCTATATGTCAAATGAAAGGTCGAATTTATACAACAGATTTACAGTATAGATATGTATTTGAAGTAGATGTACAACGCCAGAAAACAAATTTAGAAAAGGCTTATGAAGAATGCTGGATTAAAGCACGTATGGGACTATCTGATTTATTAGATCAAGAACTCTCTTTTATAGAACGTATTAATCAAAATAGATATGATATTCAAATAAAAGAGAATAATATGCATCGAAAAAATATCTTATTGGATTTAAGTAAACAAACGCCAGACGTAGAAAAAAGAAAGTCACTTCAGCAAGAGATTCAGGAAGTAAACATTGAACTGGAACGATTAGATAGAAAAATTATTTCATACTATGATGATGTTGATAAGATGACCACTTCGATTAAAGATTTTTCTCTTGAATTGAATAATACTATAAAGGTCTTGTTTGATATATCTTTATTGCTTATTAAAGAGAAAGAGGCCCAATTTAAATTAGAAAAATAATAGGGTGGTATATATTTGCCCATGTTTTTGGATGTCTTATAAAAGCTATTACAAGGAATATAATGAATAGGATTATACTTATAGGAAATGGTTTTGATTTAGCCCATGGGCTTTCTACCAAATACGAGGATTTTATAAATTGGTATTGGGAACAATGGGGACTTCGTTTACTTAGCAGTTCGAAAAAAGAAGAAGAGGATGGCCTTTGTTCTTTTAGACTTAAGGATGAAGTAGGACTTGCTGGTTGGTATTTAGTTTGGGCATGGCATTATCAAATTATTACGAAATCTCTCTCTCTGCGAGATATCGTAGATTTGGTTTGTAATGATGAACAGGTTTGTGAGTTTCATTGTCATAGTATTCTTTTTCAGCGTATATGTAAATCTATTGAGTCTAAGGGATGGGTAGATATTGAAGTTGAATATTATGAGATATTAAAATCATGTGCTTTATATCCAGAAAACAATGAATGTACTTGTTCTGAGTTGAATAGACAGATGAATTTCTTAAAAATAAAACTTATAGAATATCTTAGTAGTTTAAACATAGATGAGGCAATAATCAATTATAAAATAAAAGAAATAATATATGCACCTTTTAATCCTGATGATATTTCTATAAAAGAAATGATACATCTTGTTGATCATTTTAAATCGTGGATTAATAAGGGAGAGAAGGAGTGGGGATATCGTTTTTCACAATACAATCTCCTGAAAAATGATTTATTAATCAAGGATAATATTGAATTTTGCAATAAGTTCTCTGAAGATTCTTTTAATGGGGAAATCCAGGAATTTATTTTAAGAGGTCAATACCCTAAAGAAATATTATTACCAGACAATATAATGTTGTTGGACTTTAATTATACTCCAACATCTAAATTTTATTTAACTTCTAATATGGGTTTCTGTCACAATCAGATTCATGGTGCTCTTGATAGCACTGAAAGTGTCATATTTGGTTATGGTGATGAATTGGAAGATCATTATAATGAAATTGTAAAATTGAATGATAATAAGTGTTTACAAAATATTAAATCTATAAAGTACTTGGAATCTAATAAATATCGTAAAATGTTATCATTTATAGAATCTTCCCCATTTCAAATATTAGTTATGGGACATTCTTGTGGAAACTCAGATCGGACTTTACTTAACACTTTGTTTGAACATAAAAATTGTGTATCAATAAAACCTTATTATTACCAAAAAGAAGATGGTTCCGATAATTATTTGGACATTATTCAAAACGTGTCAAGGAGTTTTACTGATATGAAACTTATGAGGGATCGTGTCGTTAATAAAACATTTTGTGAACCGCTTCCGCAAAATAGGACTAACAATTAATATGTACTTAAATAAACAGTATTACGTATATTAAGCTTAATCGAATCTCGAAGTTGCTATGCAGTCTGACTATATCACGAGCATTATGGTGGCATTATAATGAATATATTTAAAAATGAGGTAGACTAATTTGGTATAGATAACTATCAGCTTTCATTATTTTTGTGCTTTGATTGATTTGTCTATGAAAGAAATGATATTAAAATATTGATTTTTTATGCAGTAAAATAAATATAAAATATTAGTCATGCAATATAAATTGAATCATTTAAAATATCTATGTCTTCGCCTATTAAAGGCACCGGAGAGAAGTTTGGGAATGAAAATGCAACGTAATCTTCATCCGGATGTTTATTATTATTTTTATGATGGGATAACTGTGCAAGAAAATTATATTGATTTCCATTCTAGAATTCCCCAACAATTATACAATTTGGATGAACAAATCTCTTCACTTGAAATAAATATCTGTGCTATTGTAGGTGAGAATGGTTCTGGTAAAAGTACAATTGTTGATTTTATATTGAGAATTTTAAACAATTTGTCCGTATGTATTTTAGGAGAATATTATCGCTCGCCTAGTGCTGAACATTTACATTTTATTGAAAATGTATATGCTGAACTTTATGTATTAGTCGAAGATTACCTAAAATCCGCAACTATCATCCAATACACGATTAAGGGTAGATTTATGAGTCGTTAGTAGCAGCTTTCAGTAAAAAGCAACAGCACAACATCAATATGTAGCCACC
>NZ_JAKZMM010000036.1 GCF_022809355.1 Parabacteroides faecalis
AAACGGACAATTTGAACTCAATACTGAATTTGCGATGACTGATTCCTTTCTTTCCCATTGCTTTCTCTTTTTTTGTTAAATGGGTGTAAAGTAAATCTGTAGCATGACATATTTTACGAAAAAGCTCGTTACTTTTGTAAGAAAAGCTGGCGTGTTTTGATAAAAAGACTGGGTATTTTCACCAAAAGGTACCGTTGAAGAGGTTTTTGAAGCCGAGAATTTCGTTTTTCAGAGGTTCAGAGAGGCATTTTAACACTTTTTATGACTATAAACACAACCCGATTTTATCACTTTTCAATCCCCTTAGAACGCTGTTCAGCAATGCATTAAGAGTCCAATCAGTATATTTTAACCCCTTTAAAACTCGAATATTTTCGTCACTGCTGTAATGGGATCCGAAATAGACGAATCTGAAAGGGGTTAAAATGACATTTTGTTATTATTGACAAATTGATAAACCGTTGGAGACGTATAAAAGTTATCCAAATAAATCCAATGTAAGTTGTTCCCGTTCTGCCTGAAGCTTTCGCAGATGTTTCTTTCCTTGCGGAGTAACGATTTCCATCTTGTCTACCCGCGTACGAACTACGGTTTTAACGGCATAACAAGTATTAACCACTTCACCCAATTCAGACAAACGACGGGAAATCTCCAACACACAATCGATACACATACCGCTGGCAAAGGCGATTTTATCGTCAATCATCTGCCGTTTGAAGTCTTCGTCCTGCATATAAAAATCGATGGTGATTCCACCTTTATTATAAATACCTTTCCAACGATAGCGGGCATCGCTCAAAACCGGTGATATAATCTCGATCGTTGCCTTTTGGTCAACTACTGGAGTCAATTCGTCGGTACGAAGAATATAATAGTCAAACTGATCCCGTTTCACCTCAAGCGATCCGGAACGGATACGGTTGTTTTCATTCAATTCGCGCACCACAATTTTGGAAATCTTCGGGAATCCTTTGATAGCTTCGAAGAAGTTCGATTTATATTTGCAGAAGCGAGGGGAAGAACTCAGCAATTCTACCAGCTTATGTGGAACACCTTGAGCCCGCAACTTCAGGTCTTTACGGAACAAAGCTGTCTCTCGCTGCAACAAAACGTCATCATCTGCCGAGCGTTCACTCAGTGGCTGTCCACCCACCGATAAAGTTTTCCGGACCAACACCTGCATCATCAGATTCAAGATGACAGAGATACAACGAGCGTCCTCACCTGCTACAGCCCAAATTTCCCGGTAACTGTCCGGAGCAGCTGCCACCGGTTCATTATAGACCATCAGACGGACATCCAACATATCCGCCAACGCACGGACCATCGTCAGAATCTCCTTCTCACAACGATTCCGGATCACGGCATCCATATAATTAGACTTCTCGTTGAAAACGTATCGCAATTCAAGTTTATTCAAGAATTTCATACCAATGCTTTTCTGTAATAGACAGGGTTATTTGTTTTCTTTCGGTTTCCGGTCGAAGAAAGGATTCTTGGAAGAAGCACTTACCGGAATTGCCATCACACATTTACTTTCTTTGCCCAGGTAATGCAAATGCTGAGCGGCCAGACCAGCACTGAACATAACCCGCGTATCCAAACGAAGATCGGCAGCCATGGCACAGGCCGAACCTATGGCAATACCCAAATCAATGGCATTAATGGCGCACGGAACGGCTTCCGGTTTCTCTGCACAAGTAGCGAAACCACAATGCGCACAATTCAATCCCTGTACTTGCTGGCGCGTACCTAATAAAACGATTGCTTCGGCGCTCTTTATATTCTCGGCGTCGCGTAAAAAGAATTTCAGTCCGGTCTCTTCGGCAATACGAACCATTTCGACCGACAGGCGTTCGATGTCATCATCAGTAGCCAAGGCCACTTCCACAATATCTATTCCTTTTCCTTTCGGAGCTGTCCGGGCAGCAACCATCATCCGATGAACAGCTTCCAGCACCAATTGATGTCTTATATCTCTTTCATTTATAATCATAACGTAACCCTTTCTTTCAAAAACAAACGTCCTTGTTGCCTGCTAATCGAAAGCAAACGACATATTGATTTTTCAAAGATAATAGATTTTAATCAGACTATCGTATTTTTGCGAGGATATTTCACTCCATTCGTACCAAGAAAAAAAATAACAGGCAGATATGTATTTTCAAATACAAAAAGCATCCACTTTCGGAAATGTTTATGTAAGTTTGCATAGTATAAAAGACAGAATATACACAAATCTATGAAAAGTAAAAGTTTAGTATCAATCGATCAATGTTCTAAAGAAGACATTCTTCGTATTCTGGACAACGCAGCCAAGTTTGAAGAAAACCCGAACCGGCGTCTGCTGGAAGGGAAAGTAGCCGCCACTTTATTCTTCGAACCTTCTACGCGTACCCGATTAAGTTTTGAAACAGCTGTCAATCGTTTAGGCGGACGTGTCATAGGCTTCCAAGATGCTTCAACGACCAGTTCTTCCAAAGGTGAAACATTAAAAGACACCATTCTGATGGTTAGTAATTATGCAGACCTGATCATCATGCGTCACTATCTGGAAGGAGCTGCCCGCTATGCCTCTGAAGTCACCCAAATTCCTATTATTAATGCCGGAGACGGAGCTAACCAGCACCCGTCACAAACCATGCTCGACTTGTATTCAATCCGGAAGACACAAGGAAAGCTGGAAAACCTGACCATCACCATGGTTGGCGACTTGAAATACGGCCGAACGGTTCATTCATTAATCGTTGGTATGTCTCACTTCAATCCGACATTCCATTTTGTTGCACCGGATGAATTGCGCATGCCCGATGAACAAAAGAACTTCTGTGACAAGCACGGACTGAAATATTACGAACATACCGACTTCACTGAAGATATCATTAACCAAAGTGATATTCTGTACATGACCCGCGTACAACGCGAACGCTTTACAGACCTGGAAGAGTATGAACGTGTAAAGAATGTGTATATTCTAAAGAATGCTATGCTGGCTAACAGCAAAGACAACTTGCGTATCCTGCATCCGCTGCCACGTGTCAACGAGATTGCATATGATGTGGACGATAATCCAAAAGCCTACTACATCCAGCAGGCACGTAACGGCCTATTCGCACGTCAGGCTATCATTTGTGAAGTATTGGGTATTTCTATCGATTAAACAAGAAAATCATTATGTCAGCAGCTAAAAATAATAAAGAATTGCAGGTGGCCGCTATCGAAAACGGTACAGTCATAGATCATATTCCTTCTAACCAGTTATTCAAGGTAGCTTCCTTGCTGGAACTGGACAAGATGGAAGGAAACACCATTACGATTGCCAATAATCTGCCGAGCAAGAAATGCGGATTCAAGGGAATGATCAAGATATCAGACAAGTTTTTCAACGATGACGAGATCAGCCGCATCGCTCTGGTAGCCCCAAATGTAATTCTGAATATCATCCGCAATTACGAAGTGGTAGAAAAGAAACGGGTAGCCTTGCCAGACGAAATTATCGGACTGGTGAAATGCAACAACCCGAAGTGTATCACCAACAACGAACCGATGCCGACTCGCTTCGAAGTCATCGACAAGGAAGCTGGTACGATCAAATGTCATTATTGCGAACGCAAGATCAATAAAGACGACATCATTATCAAATAAGTTATTACTCATTCGAATGGTACAGGCCGAAGCCTTGCGTAAGCAACAGCAAAGGCCTGTACATTTTTTCTCTGTTTTCTTTTTATATTCCATTGTATGAAACAGTCCTGGAAACCGGGAACCATGATTTATCCGCTTCCGGCCGTCATGATCAGTTGCGGAAGTTGTCCCGAAGAATACAACATCATAACCGTTGCCTGGGTGGGAACCATCTGTACCAATCCGCCCATGTGTTATATTTCTGTCCGACCGGAACGTTTCTCCTACCCGATTCTCAAGAAGAACATGGAGTTTGTGATTAACCTGACAACGAAAGATCTGGCTTATGCAACCGATTGGTGTGGTGTCAATTCAGGCAAAGATCATCATAAATTCGATGAAATGAAGCTGACGCCCGGAAAGGCAGGCATGGTAAATGCTCCTATCATTGAGGAGTCGCCGCTTTGCATCGAATGTCGGGTGAAAGAAATCATTGCACTCGGTAGTCATGATATGTTCATTGCAGATGTTGTCAACGTTTTGGCCGACGACAAATACCTGAATCCGGAAACAGGAGCTTTCGATATGCAGAAAGCCAATCTGATGGCCTACTCACATGGGAAATATTATGAACTAGGTGAGTTTATAGGTAAATTCGGCTGGTCTGTCCAAAAGAAGAAGTAAATATGAAATACGGCAAATGGCTCATAGGAAGTTGTCTGGCTCTGGCTTCATGGGCAGCACCAGCACAAAGTATCATGGAAGTCTATGACAAACCATGTAGTGTTGGCGTGCGTGTCGGATTCAATTCTACCTTTCCAGTGATCCATTCGTTCATGCTTGACGACCAACCTATCGATCATTTCCGCCTACATTATAAAGTAGGTTATATGGCTTCCGTCTCTTTCAGTGTCAATATGAATCAGTTCTTCATCCAACCAGCCGTGAATTGGGAAAGATGCAGCACAGAGATTCAATTTGCCTGGCCTCAAACAGATGAGATTTATCCGTCAGGAAATACTATCCAATACGATCATAAACTGGATGCTGAATACAATTCGGTGGCTGTACCGGTATTGGTTGGTTATCACCTGGTAAAAGAAGGACCTTACGGATTAAACATTAAGTTAGGACCCAAAGGTATCTATCATTACAAGAAACAACAAACCGGCTCAGGTCCGCAAGCCGTTATCACGCATCAGGACGATAATATCAACTATGCCATTGACTTCGTAACGGCAGTTGGTGTCACAATCGGTCGTCTCTTTCTCGATTTCTCTTACGAATTCGAACTGCACAAGACGCAATCTACATACGCTTATCAATGTCTGACACAAGATCGGGCAGGAACACTTTCGATCCAACAGCGGCGCAATGCCTTGAGTTTCTCCTTAGGAATGATTTTCTAATCCGGCATCTATCTTTTTACTTACCGCACAATCCACGGAAAGAACAATAAGCGCATGCTTTTCCTGTTTCCGTTTGAGTAAAAGGAATATCCAGATTGAATATTTCGTCCAGACATTGGCGAAGCTTGTCTTCAAAGTCAGATGCAAAGTCTTGAAATGAATTTACTTTATCTGCTTTTCCCCGACCTTTTTTCTGTTCCACAACAGGATTAAACGAACGCTGAAATAATGTCCGCAGATAATAAATGGCCGGTTGGATCAGCATTCCGGTATATTCAGGCAATTGCTGATACATCCAAGCATAAAGGAAAACTTGCATAACAGCTTTAGGACGATCTTTTGCCTCTTTGTCGAATAAGCCTTCCACCGATTCAAACTCCAGCTTGCCGCTACCCGTCTTATAATCTACAATACGCAATACCCGATCCAATGAATCTACCCGGTCAATGAAACCCTTTAGCTGAACGACTCTTTTATCACTCAAAGTTATCGTTGCCCGAACCTTTTTCTCCGACTCTATATAATGAAATGGCGTGAAACGGGCATCTTGTTCCAGAATCTTCTCAGCATACTTACGGATCATCTCACCTGTCAGGAAATTCTCACCTTCCAAAGGACGGACAACAGGCGACTTGAAGAACAATTCCGCAAAAGCCCTTGCTATTGTTCCTGTAAGTAATGGCTGGTCTTTACGCAACAACTTCAATAAATCTGCTGTCACCAACTTTCCTTTGAACGGAGCATACAAATCTTCCATCACTTTATGCAAGATACTACCAAAGACATCACGCTCGACTGTTTCGGTAATTTCATCTTCCTCCTGAATCTGTTCAAGTACTGAGAAATAGAACTTCAGCGGACAATCCAGATACGTATTGATTGCACTGGCAGATAAAGCTCGCGGTCCACCAGACAGGAAGTCAGACAATAACTTCTCTACTTCAGCTGTCTTCTGTACGGAAATCGGAGGAACAGCCGATGAAGCGACATCATAAACTACCAGTTCATCTATCAGCGGAGATTGATAATGATAACGAAGCTGATGCACAAAGCGACTTACTTCGCCCGTTTGTAATCCGGTCGTCCGCGTATCATATAATAACGTAACTTGTTTAGCCCGCCGGATCAGTCGGTAGAAATGATAAGCCCACACGCTGTCCTGATGTTCATACGTAGGCAAGCCAAATCCACGGCGCAAGTTATATGGAATAAACGAGTTGGCAGCTTTCTTCAGTGGGAAAATACCTTCATTCATGGAGAGAATAATCAACCGATCAAAATCAAGAGCACGCGTTTCCAGCACACCCATGACCTGAAGTCCCGACAACGGCTCGCCTTCAAACGGAATCATGATCAGATCAGTCATTCGTTTCAATAAGCGGAAATACGTATCCAGACGCATTTCAATCTTGGCTTCACGCATAACCTCCTTCATCCGATTCACGGTAGCAAAGTAATGGAAGATAAATTCCTGCTCAATGTCCGCAGTTGTTTGAGTACTGTTGGAAATCATCTCCTCATCATCCGGATTCGGACGATTATTACGCAAACAGGCATTTAAGGCTTCGAGTACATGAATCAGATAGTCCGACAATTCTTCCGTATTTTGTACCGGAGTAAAAAGAATTGACAACAGCTCATGCCTGTTCAGATCAGCCGCATGAACATAAATCCGATTTCCGGCTGTCATATCTTTCACCAGCTGCGATACTTCTTCAGGTGCAGCCGCCATCACATACTGATGATTCAAGATTGGTAATACATCCCGGAAGTAGAAAACCGGAACACGATCAATATAACGTATGTTCTTCTGCAATGTCAGGATATATTCCATCAAGGCAGCCACCGGCGTTCCTGTCAGCGGATAACCCATTGTCACATTAATATGTTGGATAGCTTCCGGAATCGCATTTAATACCGGAACAAGTAGATGTTCATCCGGCAAGACAATTGCTGTCCGTAAAGCCGATTCATCAGTTAGCTGTTGCTCATCTGCAAGAGCCTGGAGGATAGGATAAACTTGCTTGGCTTGTCCGATAGCCGATGGAACACCCATCACCCGAATCTCCGCCTGAACCGGTTCGGTTGCCGGTAACTCCATACGGGAAGGGAAAAGTCTCAGGTTTCGTTCCAGGAAAAACGAAGCCTTATTATCCGGATCTGTTACCCATGGTCCTACATAATCCCAATAGAAATCTGCCACACCTTTCTTCTGCAACGCCAGTAATAACCGTTCTTCCGAGACCGAAAGAGCATTTAGTCCGACAAACACCACTTGGTCAAACGGGAAATCGGACATCGATTCTTTCTCCAGCTGTTCCACAACTTCCCGAAAGATCATTCCGTCGTAACCACAACCATCTTTCACCAGCGATGTACGCAGACCGGCATACAGATCATATAAGATTTCCCATAATTCCAGGAAATGTTGCTGATTCGGTGAATCACCTTTCGGATAAAAAGAGGACCAAAACGAACGGATTGCCTGCACTTGTTCGGGAGACAAATAATTGAAGTCGTCATCCAAGCTCTTCAGGTCGGAAACATTCCGGAATAACATCCGGGCATCTACCATATATTTATCAATGTCATCAAAGTCGTTGAGCAACATTTCTCCCCAATAGATAAACTCATCGAACGACTCGGAAGAACCACTTCGCTGCTTATAAAGCTCATAAAGTCGAAACAGCATCTGAATCTTATCCGCCGGATGCTTACCCGAGAGCTGCATGAAGAGGTCATTTATCGTGAGGATTGAAGGAGAAAACAAAGGTTTCTCTGAAATTTCCGACAAATACTTCTGGAAGAACAGACCGGCTCGGCGATTGGGAAAGACAAATGCCAACCGATGAATCTCTGCTCCGTACTGCTGATAAAACAAGGTAGCTACCTGATATAAAAAAGGCTTCATATATCCATTCGTTTTCGGCGTATTACACTAAAATGGAAAATCGTTGTTTCCTGAACTCGTCAGCAATTCTGTTGGCGGCAAAGCTTGTTCCTGTGCTCCTGTCGTATCAGGTGGCAACTGATTTCCGGAACGGAACTCCTGCACTGGAATATCATCTTCAATATTCATGAACTTGGCAAACTCACTCTTAAATCGCAAACGGACATCTCCCGTCGCACCATTACGATGCTTGGCGATGATAATTTCCGCCAGTCCAACCAATGAATTACCGCGTTCGTCTTCTGTGATCTTATAGTATTCCGGACGATGGATGAAACAAACCATATCGGCATCCTGCTCGATGGCTCCGGATTCACGCAAGTCTGCTAGCTGCGGACGCTTTCCTTCTGCTCCCTGACGGTTTTCCACACCACGGTTCAACTGCGAAAGAGCAATGATCGGAATATTCAGTTCCTTCGCCAGTCCTTTCAATGATCGGGAAATCATACTGACTTCCTGCTCACGGCTACCGAAACTCATACCACTTGCATTCATCAGCTGCAAATAGTCGATGATGATACACTTGATATCATGCTCACGAACCAGACGACGCGCCTTGGTTCTCAACTCGAAGACCGACAAACTTGGTGTATCATCTACATAAATCGGAGCATCATAAAGTTCCTTAATCTTATAGTCCATCTGTTCCCATTCGTATTTCTCCAACCGTCCGCTCTTGATCTTCTCACCCGGAATCTCACAGACATTCACAATAAGACGATTTACGAGCTGGACGTTACTCATTTCCAACGAGAACAAAGCTACCGGCGTATTGAAGTTGACAGCCATGTTCTTGGCCATCGAAAGGACGAAAGCCGTTTTACCCATAGCCGGACGGGCAGCAATAATAACCAAGTCTGAATTTTGCCAACCGGAAGTAATCTTGTCAAGTCCGTCAAAGCCTGTACGCAAACCACTCAAACCTTCTTTCTGATTGGCTGCATTTTCCAGCATCTTCAAGGCTTCCTTGATAACCGGATTAATCTGCGTCACGTCTTTCTTTACGTTTCGCTGCGAAATCTCAAACAACTTTCCTTCGGCTTCCTGCATCAGATCATCCACATCAGTGGTCTCATCGAATGCTTTTGACTGAATTTGCGAAGAGAAAGAAATCAGTTCGCGTGCCAGGTATTTCTGGGCAATGATCCGGGCATGGTATTCGATATGCGCGCTACTTGCTACTTTACTTGTCAGTTGAGCTATATAATAAGGACCGCCCACCTGATCCAAGTCTCCCCGCTTCCGAAGTTGTTCCGTCACGGTCATCATATCTATCGGAAGCTGCTGAACAGCCAGATCAACGATGGCTGCATAAATCAGTTCATGCGCTTTCTCGTAAAAGCATTCCGGCTTTAATATTTCACTGACAATCGAATACGCATCCTTTTCCAGCATTAAAGCACCCAAAACTGCTTCTTCCAATTCAGGCGCCTGCGGCTGCAATCGTCCCATTTCCGGAACAACGACTGTCTTCTGTTGCGAACGACCTGTTGTTTTACGTATTTGTTCTGCCATATCTCTCGTTGCTTATTACTCTTTAAATGTATAGACTTTGTTAAAGATAAAATTAATGACTGTATAAAACGCCATTGCTATTAATTGATTATAATACGGATCAATGGGAAGCCAAGCATTCAGCAGGAACAGACATCCCAATTGCAGGAAATAACAGATACCGAATACCAATCCGAAACGAACGGCACTCTTCACCCAACCCACCTGACTTTGGAATGTCCATTGCTTATTCCAGATAAAACTATTGACGACTCCGGCAATGTAACCTACCACATTCGACAATACATCCGAGCAATGCAATCCTTTCATCATTACCCAAATCACCAAAGCCGTGATCAAGGTATTACTGACTCCTACAATACCATATTTAATCGCTTGTCTGACTGTTTTCATCTGCCTTTTCCAATATCTCCTGAATCTCCTGTTCTGACAATGGTTTCACGTTGGTAATTGTATACCGGTCAGACAGAAAATGACCGTATTCATTACATTCCCGGATGGTATCACCCATTACTTTCTTGATATTTCCGGCAATCGGAATCAGTAACAGTAATTCCACATAGTTTTCTGCCACATGCAAAGTTTCAGTTTCCCAACCAGCTTGTGAGAAAGCATACGTGAACTCCCGCTCGATTACCTGTCGCTGATAGGATTCGAACGGTTTCCGCCCAGCTGAAACCAGCAAAACATAGAAACGAAGCTTCGTCCCTTTGCCGCCCATTCCGGTAGAAATATAAATCTGCCGTTCTTCAGAATAATCAGACTCAAGGGCTATCTGAATTTCCATCAACGCCAGATATGCCCAATTGGCCACTTCCGGATCCGGTCCGTCGGCGACATACTGCTTCAACAACCGGAATGAAACAGGATTCTTTGAGTTAGCCAGATTGAGTAAAAGCTCTTTCTTCTCCTCTACCGACTTTATCTCTTCCTGATCCGTCAGTTTCCGAAACCAATGATTACATTCTTCATCGTATGCCGGCAGCAAACCACCCGCATTCTTCTTCCACCGTTCGGAAGCACGGAAATAACGCATCTGTTCTTCTACCGGCACCTGTTGTTCCAGTATATGAATCTTTCCCTTCATGTTTCTGAAGGAATGTTGGTATTTCCGCAATATATCGTCTTCTTCCTTTTCCATCATTATTCTGTTTTGGTTCTTTATTCGTCTTCTTTCAGATATGCTGTTTCTACCTTTTGCAAACGGTTTCGCAGGCGTTCGGCTTCTCCTTTCCGGATGCGTAAGGTCATCACACAGTCCATATCAAACTGCTGGGAAATAATAGTCGGACCATCTTCCTTTACAATCCGCATGATCTGATTCAGATAAGGATATTCGAATACAACGGTAATGTCTTCATCCACGGTTCGTTCTTCGATGGTTGCAGCCGCAATGGCTTCGGCGGCGGCTGTCCGGTAAGCAACAATCAGTCCGCTTGTACCTAATTCGATTCCTCCAAAATAACGGATGACAATTACCAGAATATCCGTCAGCTCATTCGAATTGATCTGTCCCAAGATCGGCTTTCCTGCCGTAGATGAAGGCTCGCCATCATCGTTTGCCCGAAAGGTTTTCCGGTCGGAACCCAGCATATAAGCCCAACACACATGGCGGGCATCATAATATTCCTTCCGGTATTTCACCAATTCTGCTTTTACTTCGTCAACGGTTCTGACCGGAATAGCATACGAGATAAAACGGCTTCGCTTTTCCGTATAATAGCCTTCCGCCAAACCTGTAATCGTTTTATAAGTATCTTCTGCCATATCAATCCGGTATTTTGGTACGTTCCACTTCTTCCCGATAAGCCCGGAAGTCTTTCATGATCTCTTCTATCTCTTCCACAAAATAAGGATTCTTGACTTGTTCCTTTACTTCGTTATAATAGGCTTCGATGGCAGCCAGTGCACAGCGGTCTTGTCCGCGAAGGACGAAATAGGGTTCGTCTTTCTCTACACACTGCTTAATCATCTGTATCGGATTCTTCATGTCATTTCTGTTTATGTTTGTTCGACCATTCCAGTTCTTCTTTCAGATAAGGTGCCGTAAAACCTACTTGCTGCGCTGCCAGCATTTCGGGTGTTCCGGCAAACAGGATTTCTCCTCCGCGCCGTCCGCCTTCCGGTCCCAGGTCAATGATATAATCGGCCGACTTGATTACGTCAAGATTATGCTCGATCACAACGACGGTATTGCCTTTCTCTACCAGCTTATTCAAGACTCCCAACAATACACGGATGTCTTCGAAATGCAATCCGGTTGTCGGTTCATCCAATACATATAAAGTATTACCGGTATCTTTCTTGGCCAGTTCGGTAGCCAGTTTTACGCGTTGACTTTCTCCACCGGAAAGTGTCGTAGATGGCTGCCCCAACTTGATATATCCTAATCCTACATCTTGCAGCACCTTTATCTTCGACAAGATGGAAGGTATATTCTCAAAGAATTCAACGGCCATATTGATGGTCATATCCAATACGTCGGCAATTGACTTTCCTCGGAAACGGACTTCCAATGTTTCCCGGTTATAACGCTTTCCCTGACAATCTTCGCAAGGAACCAAAACATCCGGAAGGAAATTCATTTCGATTGTCTTGTAGCCATTCCCTTTACAGGTTTCACAACGTCCGCCAGATACATTGAACGAGAAACGCCCTGGTTTGTAACCACGCATCTTAGCTTCGGGCAACTCAACGAAGAGATTGCGGATATCGGAGAAGACACCGGTATAAGTAGCCGGATTGCTTCGTGGCGACCGACCGATCGGCGACTGGTCAACATTCACGATCTTATCCACGTATTCCAATCCTTCAATGGCTTCGTAAGGCAACGGATCTTCCAGTGAACGATAGAAATGCTGGCTCAAGATCGGTTGCAAGGTCCGGTTGATCAAAGAAGATTTACCACTTCCCGACACACCGGTCACACAAATAAAGGTTCCCAAGGGGAAAGATGCCGTAACATGCTTCAGGTTATTTCCGCTTGCCCCGATAATCTTCAGGAATTTCCCATTACCCGGACGGCGTGTCTCCGGTACGGCTATTTCCGACTTCCCGTTCAGGTAAGCCGAAGTCAAGGTATCCGACTTCAACATCTCTGCCGGAGTTCCGGCAAAGACGACTTCACCACCCAAACGTCCGGCCCGTGGTCCCATATCAATGATATAATCGGCATTCAGCATCATGTCTTTGTCGTGCTCCACCACAATCACCGAATTACCCAAGTCGCGAAGCTGCTTCAACGAATGAATCAAACGGATGTTATCCCGCTGGTGCAATCCGATACTGGGCTCGTCGAGGATATAAAGCACATTCACCAGCTGACTCCCGATTTGCGTTGCCAACCGGATACGCTGACTTTCTCCGCCCGACAAACTCCCCGACGAACGGTTCAGTGACAAATAATCCAGTCCTACTTCGAGGAGGAAATTCAAACGCGAACGGATTTCTTTCAGGATTTCGACTGCGATCGTCCGTTGTTTTCCATCCAGTTTATCTTCCAGTCCGTCGAGCCATTCCTTCAATTCCGAAATATCCATGGCAGCCAGCTCGGCAATGTTCTTGCCGGCGATGCGATAGTGCAAAGCCTCTTGATTCAGGCGTTGCCCCTTACACTCCGGACAGACCGTCATCTTGATAAACTGTCCCGCCCACTTCTGGGCAGAAGCCGATGCATCCATCTCCTGTTGCATCATGATATACTTGGCCACCCCTTCATACGAAAGGAAATAACGCGACGTATCCAGCAGTTCTCCTTTGATTTGTAACGGCTCGTCGGTTCCGTTCATGATTTCATCCATTGCTTCTTCCGGAATCTCCTGAATAGGCGTCTTAAGCGTTAGTCCGTATTTCTGACATATAGCTTCAATCTGCCAGAAGATCAGTGTATTTTTATATTTACCCAACGCCACGATACCACCATTATAGATGCTTACCGACGGATCAGGCACGATTTTCTCCATATCCAACAGATTGACTTGTCCCAGCCCTTTACACTTCGGACAAGCTCCTTGTGGCGAATTAAACGAGAAGTTATGCGGCGCCGACTCACTGTATGAAAGTCCCGTTACCGGGTCCATCAATCGCTTACTGTAATGACGCGCCTCGCCCGAGTCGGCATCCAAGACGAGAATAAGTCCGTCGCCTTGCTTCATCGCCACTTGCAGACTTTCCTTCAGACGCCGCTCGTCACTGTCGGAAACAATCAACTTGTCGATCACCACTTCTACGTTGTGCATCTTGTACCGGTCGAGCTTCATCCCGTGGATAATCTCACGCATTTCGCCATCCACCCGCACATTCAGATACCCTTTCTTCCGCAACTGTTCGAACAATTCCTTATAATGTCCCTTACGGTTGCGCACAACAGGTGCCAGGATATAGGTACGTTTCCCCTTATAACGTTCGAGAATCAGGTGCAAAACCTGCTCTTCGGTATATTTAACCATCTTCTCTCCGCTCAGGTACGACCAGGCTTCGCCGGCACGGGCATACAACAAGCGCAGGAAATCGTATATTTCTGTCGTTGTTCCCACGGTCGAACGCGGGTTCTTATTGGTAGTTTTCTGCTCAATTGAGATGACAGGGCTCAACCCGGTGACTTTATCCACATCCGGGCGTTCCATATTTCCCAGGAAATTCCGGGCATAAGCCGAAAAGGTTTCCACATAGCGCCGCTGACCTTCGGCAAAAAGCGTATCGAAAGCCAACGAAGACTTTCCGCTGCCACTCATTCCCGTAATCACCGTCAGTGTATTACGCGGAATCTCAACGTCTATATTCTTCAGATTGTGAACCCTAGCTCCCCAAACGGAAATTTTACCTGTCTCTAATGCATCCTTGTCTATCGCCATACGTTAAAATAACAGATTAGCTCATTTCTATTTTGACCCGTAAAGATACATTTTTTCCAGGCTTCACGCACCATCGTCCCATCCTAATTCTCGAAAATTAAGAAAAATCGTACTTCCGCAAGGCTGTTCCGGCTCTGCCATACACCTTATTATCCTTCGCCAGCCCCCAAGTAAAGAAATGGATGTCATGACATCTTTTTGAGATTTTCTTATGGAAATCTTTATTCGCCCAGGGCGAATATATAAACTGCACTAGCGAATACATATTCGCCTAGGGTGAACATATATTCAACAAGGGCGAATAAACTTTTCTTGCAGACATCTTGAAGTATTTTTCACTAAAAAAGGAGAAAAAGAAAACAGTATTCAAAGTTTTTATTACCTTTGGCAACCGAATAAAAGTGTTACAATCGTTTAATCATAAAGGTATATGGCAAAATTCAGAGGCGCCGTCGTAGTCAATACAGAGCGGTGTAAAGGCTGTAATCTTTGCGTAGTAGCCTGTCCGGCCGATGTATTGGAACTACACCCGCGGGAAGTAAACAACAAAGGTTACCATTATGTATATATGAAGCATCCCGACAACTGCATCGGGTGTGCAAGTTGTGGATTAGTATGTCCGGACGGATGTTTAACGATCTATAAAAAGAAAATTGATTGACCTATGGCTGAAGAGATAAAACTTATGAAGGGCAACGAGGCAATCGCCCGTGCAGCTATCCGCTATGGTGTGGACGGATATTTCGGTTATCCTATCACTCCACAGTCGGAAGTCCTGGAAACACTCATGGCTGAAATGCCGTGGGAAACAACTGGTATGGTGGTTTTGCAGGCAGAGAGTGAAGTAGCAGCTATTAATATGGTATATGGCGGAGCCGGAACCGGTAAAAGAGTCATGACATCTTCGTCAAGTCCGGGCGTCAGTCTGAAGCAAGAAGGTATTTCTTACCTGGCAGGTGCCGAACTTCCTTGTCTGATTGTAAACGTCATGCGTGGAGGTCCGGGTTTAGGAACCATTCAGCCCAGTCAGGCCGATTATTTCCAGACTGTAAAAGGTGGCGGACACGGAGATTACCGGTTAATCGCTTTGGCTCCTTCATCCGTACAGGAAATGGCAGACTTCGTAGGCCTTGGTTTTGAATTAGCATTCAAGTATCGGAATCCGGCTATTATTCTGGCCGACGGAATCGTTGGGCAGATGATGGAAAAAGTAGTACTTCCTCCTTTCCATCCGCGCCGTACCGAAGAAGAAATCATTGCAGAATGTCCATGGGCAGTACAAGGTAAAAAGGCAAACCGCAAGCCGAACATCATCACTTCTTTGGAATTAGATCCGGCTCGCATGGAAGAAAACAACATCCGTTTCCAGGCTAAATACCGTCAGATAGAAGAAAACGAAGTCCGTTACGAAGAATTCATGTGCGAAGATGCCGAATATCTGCTGATCGCCTTTGGTTCGTCGGCTCGTATCTGCCAAAAGGCTGTTGAATTGGCCCGCGCTGAAGGTATCAAACTCGGATTACTTCGTCCGATCACCTTGTGGCCGTTCCCGACAAAGCAAATTGCCCGTTATGCAGATCAGGTAAAAGGTATGCTATCTGTTGAGCTGAACGCCGGACAAATGGTAGAAGATGTTCGTCTGGCCGTTGAATGTCGTGTGAAAGTAGAACACTTCGGTCGCTTGGGTGGAATCGTATTCACTCCGAATGAAGTATTAGATGCTTTGAAAGAGAAAATCATCGGATAAAAGCCATGATGCGAGGAAGCAAATTAGATGAAATACTGACTCTGTTGTTCATGCTTTTGGCAATAGGGACGGTTGTATGTTTCTTTCTGGGCGCAGCCTATCGGACCGAAGTACTTGTTATCGGAGGTATCGCTGTGGTGATCCGGATCGCACAATACATACTAAGATATTTTTATTAAAGAAGAAGCTGGATTGATTATGGAAATAAACGAAATCATAAAACCGGAAAACTTGGTATATGAAAAGCCCAAGTTAATGAACGACAATCCGATGCACTACTGCCCCGGTTGCAGTCATGGTGTCATCCACAAGCTTATTGCTGAGGTGATTGCCGAAATGGGAATGGAAGACAAGACTATAGGTGTGTCTCCGGTAGGCTGCGCAGTGTTTGCCTACAATTATATAGATATTGACTGGGAAGAAGCAGCCCACGGACGTGCGCCAGCCATTGCAACAGCCATCAAAAGACTGAATCCGTCGAAGATGGTATTCACTTATCAGGGCGACGGCGACTTGGCTGCTATCGGTACAGCAGAAACGATCCACGCAGCTAACCGCGGAGAGAATATTGTAATTATCTTCGTCAACAACGCCATCTATGGTATGACTGGCGGACAAATGGCTCCGACAACCTTGGTTGGCATGAAGACTGCCACTTGTCCTTACGGCCGTAACGTAGCACTTAATGGCTATCCTTTGAAGATCAGCAACCTGTTGGCCGAACTCGAAGGTACTTGTCTGGTAACTCGTCAAAGCGTACACAACGCGGCTGCCGTACGGAAAGCCAAGAAAATGTTACGCAAGGCATTCGAAAACTCTATGGCTGGAAAAGGAACTTCGGTAGTCGAATTTGTTTCGACTTGTTCTTCTGGTTGGAAGATGTCGCCCGAACAAGCCAACAAATGGATGGAAGAAAACATGTTCCCCTTCTATCCGCTGGGTGATTTAAAGAATGTGGAATAATAAACGGAAAAAGAGATGAAACACGAAATAATTATAGCAGGATTTGGTGGTCAGGGAGTCTTGTCAATGGGTAAGATTCTGGCTTATTCCGGACTAATGGAAGGCAAAGAAGTAACCTGGATGCCTTCTTACGGACCCGAACAACGCGGTGGAACAGCCAATGTAACCGTGATTTTGAGCGATGATCCGATCAGTTCTCCGATTCTGAACGAATACGATATCGCCATCATTCTGAACCAGCCCTCACTCGATAAGTTCGAAAGCAAAGTAAAGCCGGGCGGTATCCTGATTTATGACGGCTACGGCATTCACTCAGAAATCAAACGCAAAGACATTCAGGTCTATCGCGTAGATGCCATGGATGCAGCAGCCGAAATGAATAATGCAAAAGCTTTCAACATGCTGATCTTAGGTGGTCTGCTGAAAGTTGTTCCGATGGTAAAGATGGAAAATGTACTGTTAGGTTTGAAGAAATCATTACCCGAACGGCATCATAACCTGATTCCGATGAACGAAGCAGCCATCCTCAAAGGCATGGAGATCATTCAGAAAGTCTGAGTTCGACAAAAAATGATAAAGATAAGGCGTTTCTTTCGAGAGAAACGCCTTTTTTATATCTTTGCCCCGATGAAACGCAGTTTGTATTTATTCATATTGACTCTTATACCCACATGTCTTCTTGCGCAAGCTCCGCGAGGAGGCAAAGGTGGATTTTCTCTATCAAACTTATCCAAAGGAAGCAATAAGGTTCCGGATAGTTTGCTGATTGCCGATAGTACTGAACTTAAAAGTAAGAAAGTTATTGCTTATCGCCTGACACCATTGTTGGGTGATTCTTATATGGCTCCTATGGATACCAGTATCCTCAATACAGCCAACAGTACTTTAGTAGAAGGGAAAGGGCTGGCGATCGGTTATCTGGCGAATCTTGGATCGGCAGCTCAGACACGTATCTTCTCAGAACGGAAGGAAGCACGCGACTTTATCTTTGCCGATGCTTACGATTACTATATCACAACACCCGAAAATGCCCGCTTCTATGATACTAAAACGCCTTTCACCGACATTATGTACACAACGGGTGGAAGCAGTACCAACAAGGAAGAGCAATTGGTCGGTACATTAGCCATCAACTTTGGGAAGAAAATCAACGTGGGTGGAGATTTCGACTATATCTATGGCCGTGGTCATTATAATTCCAACGGAAACAAACTCGTCAATTACCGCGTTTTCGGCAGTTATCGTTCTGACCGTTATGAATTAAATGCTTACTTCAGAGGGCTCAATTATGTAACACACGAAAACGGTGGCTTGACAAACGATGCCGTATTGACAAATCCGGATGATTATGCCGAAGGGAAAAAACAGATGATGTCGAAAGACTTTCCGGTCAAATACACCGATGTTTTCAACCGTATCCAGGGAAAAGAACTATTCCTGACTCATCGTTATAATCTCGGTTTTATCCGCGAACTCGATGAAACGGACGAAGAAGGTTATGCCAAAGAAGTATTCGTTCCGGTCTCAAGTATCATTCATACCTTTCAGTATGAAGACATGAACCGGCAGTTTACGGCACCCAACAGCACAGGTATCGACACTCTCTATAATCAAGGTATGCCATTTAATTATGATGAGAACCTCAATGACCTTACCTATTACTGGCAAATGAAGAATACATTTGCTTTGTCGCTGCGGGAAGGATTCCAAAACTGGGTTAAATTCGGACTGACAGCTTTCATAGACCTTGAAAAACGTCGTTACCAGATGCAGGATGGCAAACGAGATTACACACAAGAAGGGAATTCCAGCCAAAGTTCCTTCTCTTCTCCTTTTATACAAGGATCAAGTATTGCCACCTACGATGAATTCTCGACCTTCATTGGAGCAGAACTTTACAAACGACAAGGTAAACTCCTCACCTACAACGCCAGAGGCGAACTCTGTGTAGTGGGTGATGATGTAGGTGAATTTCGTGCCAATGGTGAATTACAGACTTCATTCAAGCTCTTCAAGAAAGATGCGTATATCAAAGCGAATGCGTATATTAAGAATACAACGCCGGCATTCTTCCAGCGGCATTATCATTCGCGCTATTTCTGGTGGGATAAAGACTTGAACAATATACAACAGTTTTATGCCGGAGGTGAAATCAATTTAGCTTCGACAGAAACACGTATCTCTGCAGGAGTCGAAAGTATTCAGAATTATGTTTACTTCGGAAAGAATGGAGAACCGGAACAACACGATAGTAACATTCAGGTAATCACTGCCCGTCTCAAGCAAGATTTCCATTTTCGGGCTTTAGGTTGGGAAAACGAACTGGCTTATCAGATCAGTAGTAACCAAAGTGTTCTTCCGCTGCCCGACTTAAGTGTATATACCAACTTATACCTGAAGTTCAAACTGGCCAAGGTTTTGAGTGTTCAGATCGGAGCAGATATGCACTACAACACGGCTTATTATGCGCCTTATTATGAGGCAGCCACCCAACAGTTTCAGGTACAGGACGAAGTGAAAGTGGGTAATTATCCACTTATCAATGCCTATGTCAATTTCCATTTGAAGCAAGCACGTTTCTTCGTCACTGCCTACAACCTGAGCAGTAAGTTTGTTGCCCCCAATTATTTCTCACTGGCACACTATCCGCTGAATCCGATGGTATTGAAGATGGGAGTTGCCGTACGATTCAATAACTGATGGGAATGAAAAAGACACGGAAAATCCTAGTTGTTTATTGTATTCTTCTTGTGCTTGTCGTTGCCACAATGATCTCATTATGGCCATACCGGGAGAAAAAACAACCGTTACAACCACGGGACTATCCGGAGATCTGCAATGAAGGAATCTTGCGTGTCGTAACAGAATATAACCCTACGGGATACTTTGTGGACGGCGATACAATACTTGGCTTTCAATACGAATTATGCCAGGCCATTGCTCTCATATCCGGATTAGAAGTTCAGATGCAGCTTGAAATGACACTCGATAAAAGTTTCGATCTATTGAACCAACAAACAGTTGATATCATAGCCCGTAACATTCCTATCACGACGGAAGTAAAGGAACACTACCTGTTTACAGATCCGATCATTCTTAACCGTCAAGTCTTGGTACAGCGTACAGCAGAAGCTAATCAGGGTATCAAACCAATCCGAAACCAGTTACATTTGGGAAAGAAAGAATTGTATCTTCCCAAGAACTCTCCTGCTTTATTACGGATCCGAAACCTAGAGCATGAGATCGGTGATACAATTTATATCCACGAAGACGAGTTGTATTCTGATGAGCAACTTATTATTCTGGTCGCCAAAGGAGACATAGACTATGCTGTCTGTAACCAGCAAAATGCAGAGCAACTGCTCAGCCAATATCCCGAAATAGATATCCAAACAGATATTAGCTTTACTCAACTTGAATCATGGGTTATGCGCAATGATTCTCCTATCTTGCGTGATAGCCTCAATCATTGGTTAGAGCAACTCAAAGCCAATGGAACTTACAAGAAAATCTATAATCAGTACTACAATCAGAAATAAATGATGTATCTTTGAACGCATTTAAGTACGGATATGAGATTTGACGAATTAAATTTAGAAGATGCTATTTTGGACGGACTCGACGCCATGAACTTTCAAGAGGCGACTCCGGTACAAGAACAAACGATTCCAGTTATTTTAGCTAAGAAAGATATTATAGCTTGTGCACAAACCGGCACAGGAAAGACTGCGGCCTATGTATTGCCGATCATTAACGAGTTGAGCAAAGGTGGATTCTCAGAAAATGCAGTTAATGCCGTTATTATGGCTCCAACTCGTGAGTTAGCACAACAAATTGATCAACAGATTGCGGGCTTTACATATTTCGTTCCGATCTCTGCTGTCGCTATTTATGGAGGAACAGACGGCGTTGCTTGGGAACAACAACGACGCGGACTTGAAATGGGCGCAGACATTGTGATTGCAACGCCAGGACGATTGCTTTCATACATTAAGCTTGGCACAGTCGATCTCTCACAAGTCTCTTATTTTGTACTTGACGAAGCAGATAGAATGCTTGATATGGGTTTCTATGACGACATCATGCAAATCTACAAACAACTACCTCCAACTTGTCAGATCATCATGTTTTCGGCGACGATGCCACCGAAGATCCGGACACTTGCAGAAACAATTCTAAAGAATCCGGAAGAAATTCAACTGGCTATTTCCCGTCCTCCGGAAACTATTATGCAGACAGCTTATATCTGTTATGATGCCCAAAAGATCAAAATTCTCGAAGATCTGTTCAGCAAAGCTCGCCCACAACGAGTAATCATTTTTGCTTCTGCTAAAGTTAAGGTGAAAGAACTGGCGAATACATTGAGTCGGATGAACTTTAACGTAGCACAAATGCACTCGGACTTGGAACAAGCGCAACGGGAAGAAGTCATGAAAGACTTCAAGAACGGGAAAATAGATATCCTTGTAGCAACCGATGTCGTGGCTCGCGGTATAGATATCAATGATATTCGTCTGGTTGTTAACTTTGATATACCTCATGATCCAGAAGATTATGTGCATCGCATCGGACGTACAGCTCGTGGTACAAACGGAGAAGGCTTAGCAATCACCTTTGTCTCACCCGAAGAACAATCCGGATTCAAACGAATCGAAGACTTTTTGGGAAAACAAGTCTATAAAATACCCATCGATCCTTCATTTGGAGAAACTCCAGAATATAAGCCTGTCACCAGAAGCAGAAAGAAAGGTCGGTCACAGAAAGGAGGAAATACGTCTAGCAAAAGTCGTAAACGTCCGTCACGTAAATCCCAAAATCAGAAAAGTGCTTCCTAACTATACAAACAGAGGCCCGGAAACACAATTACTATTCAGCAAAATGTGTATCCGCGCCTCTGCACTCATTATAACAAAACCACTCGTATTTAGCTAAGTCCTTCAATCAGACCATCCACTAAATCAATATGTTTAGCTTGTGGTTCTTTAGGCAAACCTGGCATACGCATAATTTCACCCATCACCACAACAATCATCTCAGCACCATTATTGATAATGACATCACGTACTTTTAATTCGAAGTCCTTTACATCTCCGTATGCTTTAGGATCAGAAGAGAAAGAATATTGTGTCTTTGCAATACAAATCGGATAGTGACTGATACCTAACTCATCGATTTGTTTCATCTTCTTCTCAGCAAGTGTCGTATAAGTTACCAATCCAGCCTGATAAATACCTTTAGCTACTTTCTCAATCTTCGTACGAACAGAATCTGAATCTTCATAAGTGAACTTCAATGGAGCAGAAGGTTGCTTTTCTATCGTGTCAATTACCAAACGGGCTAATTCTTCTCCTCCTTTTCCGCCCTCAGCAAAAACAGTGTTCAAAGCAAATCCTACACCTTTCTCGCGACAATGCTCGGCTACTAATGCAATTTCTTCATCTGTATCTGTAGCAAAACGATTGAAAGTAACAATTACCTGCTGACCAAAACTACGTAAATTATCAATGTGACGATCTAAATTCTTCAGACCATTCTTTAATCCTTCCAGATTCTGTTGTTTGATATCAGCTTCAGCCACTCCGCCATGCAATTTGAGACTCTGCGCCGTAGCTACAAGAATTGTTACTTTAGGCGATAGACCAGCCTTACGGCATTTTATATTAAAGAACTTTTCAGCACCCAGATCAGCACCGAAACCAGCTTCTGTAATCGTATAGTCGCTAAAGGTCAAGCCCATTTTAGTGGCTAATACCGAATTACAACCATGTGCAATATTAGCAAAAGGACCACCATGTACAAAAGCAGCTGTATTTTCCGTTGTTTGTACCAAGTTGGGCAGTAAAGCGTCTTTCAATAACACCGTAATCGCACCTGCAACTCCCAGATCACGTACCGTAAAAGGTTTGTTCTCGTAGGTGTAGCCTAACAGAATATTTCCTATACGACGCTTCAAATCGTCGATATCCGTTGCCAAACACAAAATAGCCATAATCTCAGAAGCAGGAGTAATATCGAATCCGGTTTCTGTCGGAACTCCATTTGCACTTCCGCCCAATCCGGTAACTACATTACGAAGACTACGGTCGTTCACATCCAATACACGCTTCCACTTGATTTCCTTCAAACCGGCACAATTATTCCGATTCTGATAAATATAATTATCAAGCAGAGCTGTAATCATATTGTGAGCCGATGTGACAGCATGGAAATCGCCTGTAAAATGTAGATTAATATTCTCCATCGGCAATACCTGTGAATAACCGCCTCCCGCAGCACCACCTTTCATACCGAAACACGGACCCAATGACGGTTCCCGCAAAGCCACTACAGCTTTCTTTCCTAAACGGTTTAAACCTAAAGCCAATCCAATTGAAACAGTAGTCTTTCCTACTCCTGCCTTATTCGGTGTAATGGCCGTAACTAAGATCAGATTATGTTCCTTAACCATGGCTTCATCGATCAGATGAATCGGAATCTTAGCCATGTATTTCCCATAATTCTGAACTTCTTCCCGGGGAATTCCCAACTGAGTCGCTACTTCTTTGATCTTTTTCAGAGGTGTCTCTCTTGCAATTTCAATATCTGTTTTCATACCATTTATATAGGCTTATTTACAGCAAATGTACACAAAATTCGCCAGTTACCTATGCTGTTTGCTTATACATTGCTACTCTTTCTTTATAACAGGTTGGAAGCCAACTCTGATAACTGACTACGTTCTCCCTTCACTAAATTAATGTGGGCAAACAAATCCTGCCCTTTCATCTTGTCAACCATATAAGCCAAACCATTACTTTGGGCATCCAAATATGGAGAATCTATCTGTTGGATATCACCTGTAAAAACCATTTTGGTTCCTTCGCCTGCCCGTGTGATAATCGTCTTGATCTCATGAGGAGTCAGATTCTGAGCTTCATCTACAATAAAGTAGGTTTCAGAAAGGCTTCTACCACGTATAAACGCTAATGCTTCAATCACCAGCTGGTTACTCTTCTGCATTTCTTCCAATTTACGGGCTTCTGCTCCGTTAACTGGTATCTGGCCTTTGATCACATTCAAATTATCAAACAAAGGTTGCATATATGGAGCCACTTTCTGCTTCTCATCTCCCGGTAAAAAGCCCAAATCTTTATTGGCCAAAGCAACAATAGGACGAGCCAACAAGACTTGTTTATATAAATCGGCCTGTTTCAATGCCGATGCCAAAGCCAGTAAAGTCTTTCCTGTCCCGGCTTTTCCTGTCAATGCCACTAACTTGATTTCCGGGTCATTTAACACTTCAAAAGCAAAACTTTGCTCGGCATTCCGGGGTTGGATACCGTAGTTTGTACTTTTATCTACACGCTTAATCTTATGCGAAAATGGATTAAAACGGGCTAAGACTGAATTTCGTTCACTCTTCAGGATAAAACAATCATTGGGCGAAAATTTAACACTAATATCAAGCTTGTCGGCATCAATACCAGCAGGATTTGCATAAATCTGATCGATCAGTTCCGGGTCGATTCCTTCATACGTTTCCTGTGAACGCTCAAAGATATCTACATTCGTTACTTTGTCGGTAATATAGTCTTCCACCTTGATACCTAACGAACGAGCCTTCATCCGCAGATTGATATCTTTTGTTACCAAAATGGTTTGCATATCCGGATGCTGTTGTGCTACATACAAGGTACACGACAAGATCCGATGATCTGCATTTTTCTCCGAAAAGGCATTTGCCACTTCTTTCTGATACGGCTCTCCTGTTACTACATGCAACATGCCTAAATTCGGACCTAAAGAAGCTCCTTTCGTGAACAGATCATTGGTTGTGATTGTATCCAACTCACGCACAAACTCACGTGCATTATAATTAATTTGTTCACTTCCCTTCTTGAAGCGATCCAACTCTTCCAGTACTACAATTGGCAAGTAAATATCGTTTTCTTGAAAATTCTCAATGCACTTGTAATCATGCAGGATGACATTCGTGTCAAGTACAAAATTCTTTTTTGTTCCCATGGCTCTTCTCTTTTTACGTTCAACAATCAGTCAGGAACGTTTGGAAAACAGATGTACATTTTCCTGAAGCGTTTCTATATTAATATAACCAATTCAGAGGCCTAAAAGTTTATTGTCTAGACACCTGCCATATGTGAAATCTTATCAAAACTCTATATTCATAGTTAAGTTTTACATTATACCATAATACAAATAAAAAAACTCCTGCAACCATAACGATTACAGGAGTTTATATATCAGTAATAACTTATATTACTTCTTCATTGCTTCTTCGATAGCAACGGCAACAGCAACTGTAGCACCTACCATCGGGTTGTTACCCATACCCAAGAAGCCCATCATTTCAACGTGAGCAGGAACTGAAGAAGAACCAGCGAACTGAGCGTCTGAGTGCATACGACCCATAGTATCAGTCATACCATAAGAAGCAGGACCAGCAGCCATGTTATCCGGATGCAAAGTACGACCTGTACCACCACCTGAAGCTACTGAGAAGTAAGGCTTACCAGCCAATGTACGTTCTTTCTTGTAAGTACCTGCTACCGGATGCTGGAAACGAGTTGGGTTTGTAGAGTTACCAGTGATAGATACATCTACATCTTCTTTCCACATGATAGCAACACCTTCGCGTACATCGTCAGCACCATAACATTTTACTTTTGAACGTAAACCATCTGAATAAGGAATTTCTTCGATTACGTTTACTTCACCTGTCATATAGTCGAACTGAGTCTGAACATATGTAAAGCCGTTGATACGAGAAATGATCTTAGCCGCATCTTTACCCAGACCGTTCAAGATAACGCGCAACGGAGATTTACGTACTTTGTTTGCCATTTCAGCAATCTTGATAGCACCTTCAGCAGCAGCAAATGATTCGTGACCTGCCAAAAATGCGAAGCACTGAGTTTCTTCGCGCAACAGACGAGCTGCCAAGTTACCATGACCGATACCTACTTTACGATCATCAGCAACAGAACCTTTGATACAGAATGCCTGCAAACCGATACCGATTGCTTCAGCAGCATCAGCAGCGTTTGTGCAGCCTTTCTTAATAGCGATAGCAGCACCTACTACATAAGCCCAACATGCGTTTTCGAAGCAGATAGGCTGAGTTTCTTTACACATTGTGTATGGATCAAGGCCTTTAGCTGCGCAAATTTCTTTTGCTTCTTCGATGCCATTGATACCGTATTCTTTCAAAACCGCATTGATATGATCGATTCTGCGGTCGTAACTTTCAAATAAAGCCATATTGTTTTACTTTTTAAAATTCTTGTTTACGAAAAATAATGAAATCAGAAAATTGAAAACAAGCACGCCACCACAACAAGCTACGAAGAAAGCCAACCAAGGCTTCTCACCTTTCAAGACAAAGTAGGCTATGGAAAAACCAACAGCCGTCAGAATAATAAGCCCGATGAGGACACGTGTTAATGTTTTCTTATTCATTACGAGGATCGATATATTTTACTGCATCTTTGAAGCGGCCGTATGAACCTTTTGCTTTTTCCAAAGCTTCATTGGCATCCATGCCTTTCTTAACCATATCCATGAACTTGCCCAGGTGTACGAATTCGTAACCGATTACTTCGTCGTTAGCATCCAAAGCCATGCGAGTACAATAACCTTCTGCCATTTCCAAGTAACGAGTTCCTTTAGCCAATGTTCCGAACATTGTACCTACCTGGCTACGCAAACCTTTACCCAGGTCTTCCAAACCTGCGCCGATAGGCAGACCACCTTCTGAGAAAGCAGACTGTGTACGACCGTAAACGATCTGCAAGAACAATTCGCGCATTGCTGTATTGATTGCATCACAAACCAAGTCTGTATTCAAAGCTTCCAACAATGTCTTACCCGGCAGAATTTCTGATGCCATAGCAGCAGAGTGAGTCATACCTGAGCAACCGATTGTTTCAACCAAAGCTTCCTGAATGATTCCTTCCTTAATGTTCAGAGTCAGTTTACATGCACCCTGCTTTGGAGCACACCAACCGATACCGTGAGTCAAACCTGAGATGTCTGAGATCTGAGTTGCTCTAACCCATTTTCCTTCTTCTGGAATCGGAGCGCAAGGGTGATTAGCGCCCTTCTTAACAACACACATGTGTTGAACTTCATGTGAATAAATCATAATCGCTAATTTATTATATTAATGATAATAAAAACTTTATATCGCTCTTCTTTTGTAAAACCATGCAAATATAAGAGTTTTTCTTTTTTCATGCAATAGCGTACAAAAGTTTGCAGAATAGAATAAAGATTCTTTACATACACTTTTTTAGGGAAGCTCTTCATTTTAAATATTTCACCCGCCGTATATTCTTTAGTTCACGTCGAGAATTACTTAGTTCACGCCGTGGTTTAAGTAGTTCTCGACGTGGATTACTTAGTTCACGCCGTGAACTAAAGAATTTGTAACCGGATTTATATCTTTCTCCGGTTACCTCCGACAAAATGAATAGCGATTTTTGCAAAAATATCCGGCGGAATCCTTCGGCTTAGTAAAGTTTTTTGTAGGTTTGTCTCCGCAAAAAAAATAAAGAAACGACACATGAAGAATCATAAGATATTAAAACCAATCATGTTTGTAGGGACTTGTTCGGATGCCGGTAAAAGCGTAATCAATGCGGCCTTTTGCCGAATCTTCAAACAAGATGGTTATTCTCCTGCACCTTTCAAGGCTCAGAACATGTCACTTAACTCGTTTTCCACACCCGAAGGAGGCGAAATGGGACGGGCTCAAGTCGTACAAGCCGAGGCTTGCGGCATTGCGCCTCACACGGATATGAATCCGGTATTGCTCAAACCAACCAGTGATAAAGGTTCGCAGGTAATTTTGAACGGACGCCCTATCGGGAATATGTCGGCTCATGATTACTTTGGGATGAAACTCCAGAAAGAAGATTTGTTCAAAGAAGCGCAGGCGGCCTTCGACCGGCTTAAAAGCCAATACAATCCGATTGTGCTGGAAGGTGCCGGAAGTATCTCCGAAATCAATTTGCGCGATCGGGATATTACCAATATGCGGATGGCTATATACGCCCAAGCCGATACGTATCTGGTTGCCGATATTGACCGGGGCGGCGTGTTTGGCTCGGTTTATGGAACCATTGCTTTGCTGAAACCCGAAGAGCGAAAGTTGGTCAAAGGTATTATCATCAATAAATTCAGGGGAGATATCTCGCTGTTCGAGGAAGGACGGAAGATTATTGAGAAGCTGACGGGTATTCCTGTTGTAGGTATTATTCCTTATTTCCGGAATATCAAGATCGAAGAAGAGGATTCTGTTGCGCTCGAAATGAAAACAAATACCTATCAGGACGGGAAAATCAACGTAGCAATCATTCTGCTTAAACGGATGTCTAACTTCACCGACTTTGACGTTCTGGAAATGGACAGCCGCTTCAATGCCTACTATACTAATAATGTAGAAGAAATAGAAAAAGCAGATATAATCCTGCTTCCCGGCACCAAAAACACATTGGCCGACTTGCAAAGTATCCGGGCCAACGGTACAGCCGAAGCCATTGTCAGAGCTTACAAAAACGGGAAAAAGGTGATTGGCATCTGCGGAGGATATCAAATGATGGGTGTACGCCTGGAAGATCCGGAAGGAATGGAAGGAAGCTTAAAGGCTGTCCCGGGATTGGGTTTATTACCTCAAATCACCACGATCGAACAAGAGAAGGTAACCAAGCAAAGCCATTTTGCCTTCTTGCAAGAGATGAAAGGAAAACAACCGGTCTTGTCGTGCAAAGGATACGAAATCCACATGGGAAAAACAGAAACGATGGGCGATGCTCAACCACGACCTGTTGCATTGTTGGAAGACGGTCGCCTGGATGGGTATTATCTGAACGATCGTTGTTGGGGAAGTTACCTGCATGGTATCTTAGACAATCCGGAAGTATTAGATAGTCTGGCAGCAGGTTTTGATACAGCCCAAGGAACTGCTCATTTTGATTATGCAGCATTCAAGGAAGAACAATATGATAAACTAGCTGATTGGGTACGCCAACACTCGGATCTGGATTACATCTACCGTACGGCAGCCGTCAGCGAATCCGATTGACAGGATAGACTTTCTCGAGCGACACGCATACGTGAGCGCCCAGCTGTGCCAGATAAAGCAACAAGTATTTCTTACGGATACGCCGGATTTTCCCGGAGACATGCTTCATCACCCCACAAACAATTTCAGCCTCTTCACCTTCCATCAGAGGGTGATTGGCTGCTTCTTCCAAGAAAGTACGAATAGAATCCAGTTCCTTTTCACGGACAACAGCCGGCTTACCATTATAATATACAATACGGGAAACGCCGGGAATGCGTAATAACTTATACAGATCTGTTTCGGCGCATTTCACAAATATATAAGAAGGGAATAAAGGAATATCCACAATTTTTACCCGATCCGACCATACCCGAGGCGATTTATGTAACGGAAGCCAGCAAATCACACCCATCCCCTGGATACGGCTTTCCACTTGTTTCTCGGCTCGTGGAGCAGTATATAGAACATACCATTTCTGATTATCTACTTCTGTCTGTTGCATTGCTTTCTGTTTTTCTTTCTTCCCAGCCACAAAGGTAACACTCCGATTCAAAATAACCGGTTTTCGACCCCGGAAAAACGTCTCAATTCCGAAAAGAAAAGAGAAATTCACGATTTTATGACAAATACACATCAAAGTAGAATTATTTTTTGTAACATTGCAACGTAATAAACACTTTTTACTATTACCATGAACAGACGAAACTTTATACAGAAGACAGCTTTATCGGCTGTAGGTCTAGGTTTAGGACCGATCATCAGTTCTTCCTACTCATCTATATACGGAGCTACTGCTCCCAGTAACAAGGTAAAAGTAGCCCTTATCGGTTGCAGAAGCATGGGATTTGCAGACTTAAATACATTTCTCCAATATCCGGAAGTGGAATGTGTCGCCCTGTGTGATGTAGATGATGAATGGCTGCAGAAGAGAGCCGGTGACGTAGAGAAGAAAACAGGGAAGAAAGTCCCTAACCTCTATAAAGACTGGCGTAAAGTCATTGACAACAAAGATGTGGATCTGGTCATCATCGGTACGCCCGATCATTGGCATTGTCTCCCGACAATCGAGGCTTGCCAAGCAGGAAAGGATGTTTATGTCGAAAAGCCGCTTTCGAATACCATCGAAGAATGTGATCTGATGGTAAAGGCAGCCCGTAAATATAATCGCATTGTACAAGTCGGTCAGTGGCAACGTAGCGATCCGCACTGGGATGAAGCCGCCAATTTCCTGAAGAAAGGAGGAATAGGTCGTATCAGAACCGTTAAAGTATGGGCTTACCAAGACGGGAAACCAACTTTACCGGTAAAACCGGATTGTCCGCCTCCTGCCGGAGTCGATTATGATATGTGGTTAGGTCCGGCACCCAAGCGTCCGTTCAATCCGTATCGTTTCCATTATAACTTCCGCTTTTTCTGGGATTACGCCGGCGGATTGATGTCCGATTGGGGCGTGCATTTACTGGACTATGCTTTGGAAGGTATGCATGCAGACCTGCCCAGTCATGTATATGGCAGTGGAGGGAAATTCGCTTATCCGAATGATGCAATGGAAACGCCCGATACCCTGATGGCAACTTATACCTATAAAGATTTCAATATCATTTGGGATCATGCCTGCGGCATTAACCATGGCTTATACGACCGCCGTGAAGGACTGGCTTTCTTTGGCGAGAACGGAACATTAGTTCTTGACCGCGCCGGTTGGGAAGTAATCTCGGTTGTAGCCAATAAAGAAGCCCGCATGGAAGCCATTCCATTCAAGAAAGGTGAAGGGAAAGGTTTGTATAACCATGTAGGTAATATGTTGTCCTGCATCAAAAGCAGGGAATTACCCAACGCTGATATCGCAATCGGTGCCCGCGTAGCCAAGATGGCTCACTTGGCCAACATCTCTTGCCGGCTTGGCAGAGAAGTTAGATGGGATGATGAGAAACATCTCTTCATCAATGACGAAGAAGCTACTGCCCTATCGAAGGCTTATTACAGAGCTCCTTGGAAATTACCTGAATTGTAAAACAAAAATAATCGCATATATGGAATACTGGCAAAAAGACATCGAAACGATGGGACGCGATCAGTTGCAGGAACTTCAACTGACGCGTCTGAAAGAGACCGTAAAACATGCGGCCAACTCTCCTTTCTACAAGGAAGTATTTGAGAAGAACGGAATCACACCCGATTCTATCCAGACACTGGATGATTTACGGAAGATTCCATTTACTACCAAAAATGATTTACGCAGCCATTATCCGTTTGGAATGGCAGCCATACCTATTCAGAAGTGTGTTCGTATCCATTCTTCAAGTGGTACGACCGGAAACCCGACAGTAGTACTTCACTCTGCCAAGGATTTGGATCAATGGGCAAACCAGGTAGCTCGCTGTATGTATATGGTCGGACTACGGGATACTGATGTTTTCCAGAACACATCCGGTTATGGTATGTTTACAGGAGGATTGGGATTCCAGTACGGAGCTGAACGTTTAGGAGCCTTGACCGTTCCGGCTGCAGCAGGAAATACCAAACGGCAGATCAAGTTCATTACCGACTTTGGTACGACTTGCCTTCATATCATTCCCAGTTACGCTACCCGTCTGGCAGAAGTGATGTACGAGATGGGAATTGATCCACGCCGCGACACCAAACTGCATACCGTATGTATCGGAGCCGAACCGCACTCGGAAGAACAACGGAAACGTATCGAGCAATTGCTGGGTGTAAAGGCTTACAACTGTTTCGGTATGTCGGAAATGAACGGTCCGGGAGTAGCATTCGAATGTCCGGAACAAAACGGTCTTCACATTTGGGAAGATTATGTTATTCCTGAAATCATTAATCCGCAGACCTTGGAACCCGTTCCGGAAGGTGAGATCGGCGAATTGGTTTTAACTACGATTAATCGGGAAGCCATGCCATTGCTCCGCTATCGGACACGAGACCTGACCCGATTCATTCCGGGTGAATGTCCATGCGGTAGAACACATCGCCGTCTGGCCCGCTTCGTCGGTAGAAGTGATGATATGATCATTCTGAAGGGTGTCAATATCTTCCCGATCCAGATTGAGAAGATCTTGATGAACTTCAAAGAACTGGGAAGTAATTATCTGATTACAATCGAGACAGTAGGTTATAACGACGAGATGCTGATCGAAGTAGAATTGAGCGACCTGTTCACGGATGATTACAGTGCATTGCAGCGCTTGGCTAAGGAAGTAACCCGTCAGTTAAAAGATGAATTATTGTTGACACCACGCGTTAAGCTTGTAGGAAAAGGCTCATTACCTTCTGCCGAAGGTGGAAAAGCTGTCCGCGTAAAAGATTTAAGAAAGCTATGTTAAATTGTTCATTCGTATCAATCCTAAATACTATCCGTTATGACAGTCAATCAAATATCAATTTTCTTGGAAAACAAGTACGGCAAGTTGTCTGAAATACTGATGTTACTCGCCGAAGCCAAGATCCGGATCATTGCAGCTACTGTAGCTGATACCTCCGAATATGGTATTCTTCGTATCATCGTAAATGATCCGCAGCGGGCATTCAAGATTCTAAAGGAGAATAACGTCAGTGCCAATCTGACGGACGTACTGGCCATTGTCACTCACTCTGAAGCTGCCGGATTTGCCCAAACGCTTCAGGCATTTACAAAAGCAGGACTGAGCATTGAATATATGTACTGCTTCTCTATCAAAGACAAATCCATTCTGATCCTGCGAACCAACAACCGCGAGGCAGCGCGCGAAGTAATCCGCCGGCAGAATATGGAATATCTTAGTGAAAGTGATCTATTGAAGATGGATTAATACCAACAAAAAAGGGAGCTAAAAGCTCCCTTTTTTATCTTTATAACAAATACTCAATGATTAGAAACAATAAGCGGCACGCAAAGCGATAAACGCCTGATCCAAATCCTTGATGATATTGTATTTTGCTTCCAGTCCTAATGAAAATTCAGGAGTTGCATAGACTTCTCCACCCAAACCGATATTTGCACCGAAACGGGTAACGCCATCATGATGACCATCCCAATCCCAGAACGACATGCTGACACCAGCCAACGGATAGAATCCGAACATACTACTCAGTTTAAACACATAGTGAGCATTCACGTCAATCATCCAGGCACTCACGCCATGGTTCTTTACCAGATAGGTCAACCCCGGATTCAATCGTACTTCGTCAGTCAGACAATACCGGTAATCCAATCCTAAGGTGGCTTGTTCGCTATCGAATGCATACCCTAAATTAAAGCCGAATGAAGAACGGCCCTTATCCGCCTGAGCAAATACGGTTAAACTCAGGCAAATCATACTTAATACAAGAAATAACTTTTTCATATCGCAGTTATTTTAATGAATAATAGGCCCTAATATACGACTTTTATTTCACTTTCAAGCGTTCGCCGGCTGATTTTACGATAGCACGATAAAAATCTTCGCTGTATCCCGGTGAATCGGGTGCTGCACCCAAACCATAACCATTGTCGAGGAACTTACCGTCTTTCTCTTTACGAGCCACACCGTCTGAATATTTCACGATCAGGAATTCTCCTAATTTCTTCCAGCGGTCAACGGATTCATCGGCTGTTGTAGTGCTGTACCAGGTCAGGAACTTCGCCGCTTCTTTCGGATCTTTCTGATAGAGTTCGGAAGCAGCCTTGTCGATGGCGGGTTGCATGTCCAGATAACCGTTTTCCAACTCAGACTGTACTTTGCGAAGGTCTCCAATCATCTGGTTATAGCGTCCGTATACCATATTAGCCACCCAGTTACGAATCCAGAAAGCAGATGTCCATGAGAATTGCATCATGCTGCCATTTCCCTGGCGATAACATTCGGGCACGTCGGTTGATGAACAATAGATCGGTGTGAAAACAGTCGTATTGGCATCATCGACAGCAAACCACAGTACACCACCAATGGCATCAGGAAGCCAACTACGCAATTGCGGAACGATGACGAATCCACTCTGCTGTGTTGAAATCGGACGTTCGTTTGTATAAGTTTCGCCATCTACTTTATAGGTAAGCGGACGGAAACGGTACGGTGCCTTGTACGGACCAGCTCCGGGATCATTCGTCATGTCGAGTTCGGTACCTTCGTAGTGATCGCGCATCATATCACGCACATCGGCAACCGACAACTTCCGGTCGGGCTTGATATAAAGTGGCATTGGTTCAGCGTTCACATCACCTTTGGCAAAACCGAGGTACTTGCCCATATCCTTGTTATACTTGTTGAAGAAAGACCACACACGGGCTTCGCAGATACGAAGAGCACTGAAATCATACGGACAATAAGCTTTTGCAAAGCTGAAATCCTCATCCTTTCCGCTGAAGTATCCTTTCTCGCGGGCAAACGATACTACATCGGGCGAATACATACAGTTCTCTTTGTCGTCGAACGGTATTTGCTGGATGCGCGACTGGTTCGCGTGGGCTGCGATACAGTCATCAGGGATACGAATGGCAACCCATACAGCGCCTTTATTTCCTGTACCTTTTCCTACCATCTCCATGATCCAAGCTTCATTTTTATCAGCAATCGAGAATGACTCGCCACCGCTATAGTAACCATACTTAGCGACCAGATCGGTCATCACCTGGATAGCTTCGCGTGCAGACTTCGAACGCTGCAGGGCTACATAGATCAGGCTTCCATAATCCATGATACCGGTCGTATCAACCAGTTCAGGCCGTCCGCCAAAGGTACTTTCCGTGATTGCCACCTGGTGTTCATTCATATTCCCCACAACCGAGTAAGTCTGACGCACCTGCGGGATCTGTCCCAATGGTTTTCCCGTATCCCATTCAGTGATGTCGAGCATAGCTCCTTCGGGCCAGACAGCAGCCGGCCAGTGATACAACTCTCCGTAAAGGGTGTAAGAGTCGGCAGCATAACTGATCATCACCGAGCCATCGACAGAAGCCTTTTTCCCCACCAGGAGACCCGTACATGCCATCACTTCAGCGGTCGAAGCCAGACCGAAGCAGGCAGCTAATGTAATCCAAAACTTTTTCATATATTCTTGTTTTATGTATTTCTTTTTCCACACAAAAGTAGATCATTCTTTGTTTTCTTGCAAATCGGCAACAACCAGTACCGAAGGCATTGTATAAACGGCCGGTGTATTCAGAGGTCTTGGGCTCGTCGTACACTGGCTCACCACACGCAGATTATATTCTCCCTTCGGCAGATCCCGAGGTATCAAGGCGATAATATTCCGACGCGTACAACGGACAAACGACTCGGGTGGAATGTGCAAAACCACCTCCTCGGTTCCTGCCCGAAGCAGATAAAGGCCCCGCTCAGGAGAAGTTCCGTTCATCAACAGCATAGAACCGGTCAATGAAATGCTCAGCCCACGCGTAATCCGCTCATTGATCGTTCGGCTACCCGCATCTTCCACCGTGTAGATGGCCAACCGTGAAGCTGCTGCATCTGTTTCATGCAAAAGTGGGTCGGCCAACGCTTTCTTTAAACGCGGACTTAATGAGAAGCGAACTGTAGCCTCGTTCTTACGCCGGGCCTCGGGTTGGAGGCGATTGGTATCCCACAAGCCCGTCACACTGGGAGTCAGTATCCCTAACGGCAGATGAACCGACGAGCCGTCCAACAGGCAGTCTTCCATCTCATTAAACAAAGCGGTAGCTGCATGACGAAGTGTTTCGGCATTCAATCCGCACGCCTGGTCTTTCGCCAAACGCTCAATGATATCGTCGAGTGTATATGCACCCTTCAATACGACTTGCGGGAACAAACAACCCTCTGAAGGCTTTAAGTTTGACCGTACCAGTCTGATTTTCCATTCAGCTCTTTTCTTTCTCATCTGTACAGCTTATTATTAGTTAATATCTTTACAAAGATAGAGAATTATTCCAGAAAGAATATATTTTTATTCTTAGAAAGATAAATAAATATTCCAAGAAGAATATTTTATTATTCCAAGAAAAATAACAACTACTACACGGATAGGATGAAAGGTCGTGATAACTCCATTGACTGCCAGAAAGAAAATTATTACCTTTGCAACATGAAAACGTATAGACCTGAGGCATGGTTGCCTACAACAAAAAAAGAGGTAGAAGCGCGTGGCTGGGACTACCTGGATGTGATCCTGTTCAGCGGAGACGCGTATGTGGATCATCCGTCGTTTGGTGCCGCCGTCATCGGACGGACACTGGAAGCAATGGGACTACGGGTGGCGATCGTCCCGCAACCCGATTGGCGGGGTGATTTCCGCGACTTCAAGAAGCTGGGAGCACCCCGTCTGTTCTTCGGCGTTTCGGCCGGAGCGATGGATTCGATGATCAATCACTACACCGCCAACAAGCGGTTGCGTAGCGATGATGCTTACACGCCAGACCGCCGTGCCGGTATGCGGCCCGATTACCCCAGCATTGTTTATACCAAGATACTGAAGGAACTCTACCCCGACGTACCAGTCGTATTAGGCGGTATCGAAGCCTCCATGCGCCGCCTGACGCACTACGATTACTGGCAAGACCAGTTGCGGCCGGGTATCCTCATCGACAGTCCGGCAGACTTGCTGATCTATGGCATGGGAGAAAAACCGATACAGGAGCTGGTACGCCGTCTGCAGACTGGAACACCCTTTCACGAGATTCATGACATTCCACAGACTGTCTATCTCTCTGCCAAGGTTCAACCAGAAGCAGATGATATCCTTCTCTTTTCCCACGAAGAATGTCTGAAAGACAAACTCAAGCAGGCCAAAAACTTCCGTCATATTGAAGAAGAATCGAATAAGCAGCATGCTCAGCGCATCCTGCAGCGATGTGGCAGGCAGACCCTTGTCGTCAATCCTCCCTTCCCTCCCATGACAGAAGCCGAGATAGACGCCAGCTTCGACCTGCCCTATACCCGCCTGCCCCATCCGAAGTACAAGGGCAAAGTGATCCCAGCCTTCGAGATGATCAAGTTTTCGGTCAATATCCATCGCGGATGCTTTGGCGGTTGTGCCTTTTGTACCATCTCCGCCCATCAGGGGAAGTTCATCGCCTCCCGAAGTAAAGAATCCATCCTGAAAGAAGTCAAGGCGATCACCGAGATGCCGGACTTCAAAGGCTATTTGAGTGATTTGGGCGGACCCTCGGCCAATATGTACCGCATGAAAGGACTGAATCCGGAGATCTGCGCCAAATGCAAGAAGCCGTCGTGTATCTCGCCCGTAGTCTGTAAGAACCTGAATGCAGATCATACCCCACTTCTGGAACTATATAAAGAAGTAGATAAGATTCCGGGAATCAAGAAATCTTTCATCGGAAGCGGAGTGCGCTACGACCTGCTCCTCCATCGTTATGATAATGAAGCCCTCAACCAGTCGGCACATAAGTATGTAGAGGAGTTGATAGCCCGTCACGTTTCGGGTCGCTTGAAAGTCGCCCCCGAACATACACAAGACGAGGTATTGAAACAGATGCGTAAGCCCTCGTTCAAACTCTTCGAACAATTCAAGAAGATCTTCGACCGGGTGAACAAGCAGCAGGGACTGAACCAGCAACTCATCCCATACTTCATTTCCAGTCATCCGGGCTGTACCGAACTCGATATGGCAGAGTTGGCTGTTATCACGAAAGGTCTCCACTTCCAGTTGGAACAGGTACAGGACTTCACTCCTACACCCATGACTCTGGCTACCGAGATGTATTACACAGGCTACCATCCTTATACCCTGGAGAAAGTCTATACGGCACGGACTAAAGAGCAGAAGTTAGCTCAGCGTCAATTTTTCTTCTGGTACAAACCGGAATACCGGCAACAGATCATGAAGGAATTACAGAAGATGAAACGGCGAGACCTGATCGATAAGCTCTTCAGAAGGAATAAATAAAAGACATTTGAAAACGAGTCAACAACAATAAAAACAGACAATATATGGAAATCAAAGCAAGATTCGACCATTTCAACATCAATGTATTGGACTTACAGCGTAGTATCGCTTTTTATGAGAAAGCATTAGGTCTGAAAGAACACCATCGTAAAGAAGCTTCGGATGGTTCCTTTATCTTAGTCTATCTGGCAGACGACCAAGGGAACTTCCTTCTGGAACTGACTTGGCTACGAGACCGGCAGGAAGCCTATGAATTAGGTGATAACGAAAGCCACTTATGTTTCCGAGTAGCTGGAGATTACGATGCTGTCCGTGCTTATCATAAAGAGATGGGATGTGTATGCTTCGAGAATGAAGCCATGGGGCTTTACTTCATCAACGACCCAGATGACTATTGGATTGAAGTTCTCCCGATGAAATAAAGAATCATACAAAAACTAAAAAGTCCGTTGGAACGAACAACCAACGGACTTTTTTTATTCCTATTCTACTTCATCCGGCCAAGGCACTGCTTTCCCCGTCGCTTTGAAAGCCGGACGCTGTGCATCAACCGACCGCAGATACTTACCCAAATCAGCCGACAAACGTTTTACTATATCCGGATGCGAAGCCGCCACATCATGCTTCTCGCTGATATCTTCCGGAATGTTATACAGTTCTTTCTTTCCTGTCTCATAGAAATAAATTAATTTCCAATCTCCTTGACGAATAGTACAAGTGGCCGCGATGCCTGGTCCATGTTCACCAGCCCAAATATTCGGGAAATTCCAATACAAGCTACGTCCTTCCGAAGGATCACCCGTTTGCTTCAACAACGGCACGAAACTGACACCATCAATCGGCTGCGGTGTCTGATAGTCTGTAATACCTGCCATCTCGAGAATCGTCGGGTAATAATCTTCAATCATCAGGTACTTATCGCATCGAGTTCCTGGCTTCACCACCTTCGGCCAAGCCACAATCATCGGTTCACGAATTCCTCCTTCATAAGCAGAACCTTTCCCCGCTGTCAACGGATAGTTTTGGGTAAACAAAGGCTCATCCCGCCAACCAGATCCACTGGCATAGCCACCATTATCACCCATAAACAGAATGATCGTGTTATCAGCCTCGCCATTCTTCTCTAACCAATCCATGATGTCACCCAGGCTTTTGTCCATTCCTTCAATCAAAGAAGCATAAGCCGCTTCTTTATCCGACAACCCTTTTTGCTTGTACTTTTCATAGTACCGCATATCCTTGTCAATCGGGATATGGATTGCATAATGCGACATATACAAATAGAACGGCTGATTATAAGCCTTCGCTTTATCAAGGGCCTTCAACGCCTCTTGAGTCAAGGCTTCCGTAGCGAAAGTACCCGTCTGCCAATAATGCTCCAGTCCCGGTATTGCCATCAATGAAGTAGGATTTCCTTTCTCATCATGACCATAATTCCGTTCACTCAAATAAGTAGCCAAACCACCGGCTGCATGTCCACAGATATTCGTTTCAAAACCAAAGTGACAAGGATTTTCTCCTGGTGTGTCAATAGCTCCCCAGTGCGCCTTTCCGCAATGAATCGTATGATAACCATTCTCCCTCAACAACTCAACGAAAGAAGTCCCGACAAAAGTATGTTCTGTCCCTGACACCTGCGCAATCCCATTAATATTCCATACGGGAAGATTCAATACCTCTGTTTCTCCATCCGTACTCTTGTCCTTCTCCAAAGTCCAGTTAGTGACCCGATGCCGGGCAGCGTTACAACCTGTCATCAAACTACACCGAGTAGGCGAACTAATGCTACAAGCATAAGCCTGCGTAAACATCATCCCCTGTCGGGCCAGCCGCTCCATATTCGGAGTTTCATACCGCTCGTTGTACATTGTCTTCTGATTCCAAAACGGAAGCGACGTATCCTGCCATCCCATGTCATCCACCAAGAAAAGAATGATGTTCGGTTTCTTTTCTTGCTCTTGAGCCATTCCATTCACTATTGGCAGCATCGCCAACGAAAATAAAAGAGTCTTCTTCATCGTCATTTATCTTTTGCATTAACTAGTGGACAAAAATACGGAATTATTTTTATCTGCCGGCCAACATTCTTCCCCTGAGAAGAAATTTCTTGCACGTATGAATAAAACCCCGTATCTTTGCAGTCGAGTGCTTGATAAACCTCGTTAAAAACAAGAATATATGCAAAGAACAACAGTTAGTGTGCCCTTCATGTTATTGGGCATTCTTTTTAATGTCTGCCTAGTTGCAGCCAATCTTTTAGAGACAAAAGTAATTCAATTCGCAGGAGTTACAGCGACTGCCGGTCTGATTGTCTTTCCCGTATCTTATATTATCAACGATTGTATTGCAGAAGTCTGGGGATTTAAGAAAGCCCGCTTAATTATTTGGAGTGGCTTTGCTTCCAATTTTTTGGTTATTGCTTTCGCTCAAATTGCAACAGCTTTACCTGCAGCTCCGTATTGGAATGGCGAAGAAGCCTTCAATTTCGTATTTGGTTTAGCTCCTCGTATTGCGATAGCCAGTTTACTTGCCTTTTTGGTAGGTTCTTTTCTTAATGCCTACGTAATGAGTAAAATGAAATTGGCATCTCAAGGGAAAAACTTCTCCTTACGAGCTGTTCTTTCTACCTTAGTGGGCGAAAGTGCAGATTCATTAATTTTCTTTCCCATCGCATTTGGTGGATTAATACCTGGGAATGAGTTATTGATCATGATTATGACTCAAGCCGTACTAAAATCTTTATACGAAGTTATCATTCTTCCTATTACTATCTGTATCGTCCGTTACATTAAGAAAGTAGATGGTAGCGATGTATTTGATGAACATATTTCTTATAATGTATTAAGAGTAAATGATCTTTAAGAGAAATCGTCAAGTTTCCTCTTTTTGAGCAATCGAGAAATCTCCTTGACAAACAAACGATTCATCAATTATTTATCAAGCATCAATAAAAAAGTAGAACAAATATTTGCTTATTCAAATAAAATGCGTACCTTTGCAACGCATTTGACAAGGATGGTCAGGTAGCTCAGCTGGATAGAGCAACAGCCTTCTAAGCTGTGGGTCCTGGGTTCGAATCCCAGCCCGATCACTCAAATATAGACGTGAATAACTGAAACAAAGTTATTCACGTTTTTTCTTTTATCTACTTACACAACAATTGCACAACACACAGAGGATCAACGTAAAAATATGAGGGGATCAACGTAAAAATATGAGGGATTAGAAATTTAAGCATAAATATTGCAAAGTCTAAAGAGAAAGAAAGCTTTGTCTTTCACCCCTCTGAACTGAGAACGAAAGTTCTTT
>NZ_JAKZMM010000037.1 GCF_022809355.1 Parabacteroides faecalis
AAAGAACTTTCGTTCTCAGTTCAGAGGGGTGAAAGACAAAGCTTTCTTTCTCTTTAGACTTTGCAATATTTATGCTTAAATTTCTAATCCCTCATATTTTTACGTTGATCCATTCAAGCCCATGATACTGTTTTATTTGGACTTAATACATATATAAAAAATAAGCTCTTTAATCCGAATGGATTAAAGAGCTTATTTTGGTGATCCGCCTGGGGCTCGAACCCAGGACCCCAACATTAAAAGTGTTGTGCTCTACCTGCTGAGCTAGCGAATCAAACCTCTAATGCATCGTTTCCCGATTGCGAGTGCAAAGGTAGTGATAATTTTTGACCCTGCAAGTTTTTAGAGAAGTTTTTTCTTCTTCTCTCCTATTTTTCTTCTATTTCTTTCGTCTGAACAGGTTTTTCGGCCTTATTTTCGGGATCAGTAACCTCATTTTGTGGAGATATATCTAAACTTTCCATCAAAACAAACCGCTTATAATACGACAGGCAAAGTGTTGTCAGTGGTAAGGCAATAATCAGTCCGATGAATCCGAGCAATGTTCCCCAAATAGATAAGGAAAGTAAAATAATGGCAGGATTCAGCCCCATGGCTTTTCCCATGATACGAGGCGTCAGATACAAATCCTGTATAGCCTGCACAATACCCAATACCAATAATGATAAGCCAAATAAAATCCAGAAATTCTCTCCTGTCTCAGCCGAACGGAGCAGACTGAGCAACGCCATTGGAATCAATCCAATAGTCTGTAAATAAGGGATCAAGTTCAAACAGCCGATAAACAATCCCAAAGTAACTGCCAAAGGGAAATTGATGATCTTAAATCCGATCGCCAGTAAAACACCTACACATAAGGCAATCAACGACTGTCCGCGGAAATACCGATTCATACTAAGTTCTACATCATCTGCCAACTGACTGATAAACGGACGATAGCGTTCCGGTATCAGTCGCAGCCAACCACTGGCTATCTTCTCATAATCCAACAAGATAAAAATAAAGTACAAGAAGATGACAAAGACAATCGTTACACTGACCAAAACAGAGAAGGTACTTGTCAGTAAATGCCAGGCTTTCGGAGCGATCTGTTTGATTGCCTGCAAAATATTTTCCTTGTTGACGAAATCACGCAAAGCTTCCGGATCAATACTGTTTTCCAAATACTCCACCCAACTGTTCGGTATCAACGGGATATAACCTGGAGTAGCCTGCCGGTTACTTAAAAGTTGTAACAGACGTTCACTCTCTTCCGAAATAGAAGGTACAACCATCACCGTAACCAAGGCGATAATCAAACAAATAGATATGAGAACAGCCAGAATAGACAAGATTCGGCTTTTCAGTTTCAATTTATATTGGAAAAACTTCACAAAGGGCTGACACATATAAGCCATCAGCCAGGCTATCAAGAATGGTAAAAGTGCATTTCTCAAGACAACGATCAAATAAAGTAATGCACTGATCAGTAAAACACCTATTCCGATGCGGACAACGCGATCGAAAGTAAACGGTTTATCAAACATGGAATCCATAATTATTTCTATCTTTGTTTTTCGCAAAGGTAACATAAAGGTTAAAACTTCATAATGAGACATTCCAAAATATTTTTATTGACAGCATTTATTTTATGCTTTCAACTTGGATTCGGACAAAAAACAAGTCCCATTAACCGATTCCTGGATCAGCCGGGTATAGAACACGCTTCGTTTGCTTGTCTGGTAACCGAAACATCCACAGGAAAAACCATCGGGAAATACCAGCCGGATGTACAACTCACACCTGCTTCCGTATTAAAATTACTGACTACCGCTACCGCATTGGAATTATTAGGCGAAACCTATCGTTTCCCAACGACAATCAGTTATGATGGAACAATAGCCAATGGTGTACTGAATGGGAATATCTATATTCAAGGACATGGAGATCCGACCTTAGGTTCGTCTCATTTCACCCCCGAATCAGAGACATTCCTCAAAGAATGGAAAGACGCCATTCGTCAGCAAGGTATTCGGGAAATCAAGGGAGCCATTATTGCTGATGAGAGTATTTTCGACAACGAAGGCATATCCATGAAATGGCTTCGCGAAGATTTAGGCAGTTATTACGGAGCCGGAAGTTACGGACTTTCTTTCCATGATAATCTGTATTCGCTGTATTTGAATAGTAGCGCCATAGGAACACGCCCTACCTTGGTTCGGACAGAACCAGAAATGGATCTGGATTTCCATAATTATCTGAAAGCAGCCGCTACCAAAAGCGACAGTAGCTTTATCGTTGGTATGCCTTTCTCCAACGAACGATATTTATATGGAATCGTTCCGGCAAACCGGCAATCCTACCGATTGAAAGGCGACATACCTGATCCGGCTCTCTTTTTAGCCCAATATATACAGAAAGAATTGGAAAAAGATGGCATCTCTGTGCAGAAAGAAGCAACCTGTTATCGACTTCTGTACGAAAAGAATGCCTGGAAACCGGGGAAACGGACGGAAATTATCACGACTTATTCACCGACTCTACAACAAATCGTGGAAAAGACCAATCATGTAAGTCTTAATCTCTTTGCCGACGCCTTGCTGAAAACCATCGGTTTGCGCTATAAGAATCCGCAGAAACATGTCATTTCTTCTTTCGGGAAAGGAATAGAAGTCATGAAAAGTTATTGGAAAGGCAAAGGACTGGATATTTCATCTCTTCGTATTAGCGACGGAAGCGGTCTGGCTCCTACGAATAAGGTGACAGCCCGTTTCCTCAACGACTTACTAACCTATATGGTAAAATCCAAACATGCCGAAGCATTTATGTCCTCATTACCTCAAGCCGGAGTAGAAGGATCTGTACGCAATTTCCTGAAAGAATCATCCCTTTCAGGAAAAGCATTCCTCAAAAGCGGCAGTATGAGCGGCGTGAGATGTTATGCCGGATACGTAAAAAATCAGGGAAAGACGTATAGCGTCGTCTTTCTCACCAACAATTATTCCATGAGCAGCTGGACTATCAACCGCAGACTTGAGCAAGTCCTGATCGGACTATTTGGCCAATAAGATACTATGTTGCGCCAGGAAATCGAAGAATTTCTGTTTATAATTATCAGAAATCGGAATATATTCCTTTCCAAACACAATGCGATTGCGCTCGATAACTTTAATCTTCTCCGGCTGGACAATAAATGAACGGTGTACACGGATGAAACGGTTCGACGGAAGCATATCTTCTACCATCTTCATACTGATCAGGGAAAGAATTGGACGAGCTTCGCCTTCGAGATAAATCTTGACATAATCTTTCAAACCTTCAATATACAAGATCTGGTTCAATTCAATTTGTACTAACTTGTATTCGGTCTTGACAAAGATCCGTTCCACTTCATTCTCGTTAGCTGTTCCTGTAATAGGCTCTTCCGTTTTCCGCTGATGTGATTCAAACCAGTCGCAGGCTTTCTGTGCAGCCTTCAGGAAATCGGAATAACTGATGGGTTTCAACAGATAATCCAAGGCATTGACCCGATAACTGTCGACAGCATATTGTTCGAAGGCTGTCGTAAAGATAACTTTTGTTTCCGGAGGAAGCATCTTCGAGAATTCCATACCACTCAACTCGGGCATCTGGATATCCAGGAACAAGACTTGCACCGGTTCGTTATGCAAAGCATCCATGGCATTCAGAGCACTGTTATACTTCCCTTTCAATTCCAGAAAAGGAGTTTTCAAAGCGTAACTCTCCAGCAGACTTGCTGCCAAAGGTTCATCATCAATAATAGCACAGGTTAATTTCATTTCACTCCAGTTTGTATTTGTAAATCGGCAATATAGGTATCACCATCCTGTTCATGTCGGAAAGAATAAGATTCCGGATAAATCAATTCCAGACGTTTCTCCAAATTGACTAATCCAATGCCCGAACCACTCTTGTCTTGTCCGTTCTTAGGAAAGTAACTATTCTCAATCCGGCAATGTACTTCCGTTTTATCATACGTGATACAGATACGGATAAATGATGGCAGGTTATTGCTAACTCCATGCTTGAACGCGTTTTCAATCAACGAGATGAAAAGTAAAGGAGCAATCATTCCCCCTTCGTTTTCCTGTCCGCTTATTTGTAAGTCGAGTGATACATGCTCAGGAAGACGGATACGCATCAGCTCAACATAATTGCGAATAAAGTCCAGTTCTTTCCCCAACGGAACGAACTTCTGGTTACTGTCATACAAGACATAACGAAGCAACCGGCTCAAATCATGTACGACACCTTGTGCACGATCGGGACTGAAGGCAATCAAACAATAGATATTATTTAATGTATTAAACAGAAAATGCGGATTCAACTGGCTCTTCAGATTCTGCAATTCGGCTTCCACACGGCTTTGTTCCAAATCACGTCGCATCGTTTCGATCCGATACCAGTTTCTCGTTACCCGGATAGCCACACTTAAACCTGACACCAACATATATAGTACGGCATTACCTAAAAAGAATCCGACAATATTCCGAAGTGGAGGTTCTCCTCGCATAGGAGGTTTCCGATGTGGATGTTCATGGGGCGAATCAGGCAATAAATCCATCAAGAGATGAACAGCCACCATCGTAAAGACAATCAACAATACATTGGCCACAAAGAATTCAGGCAAACGACGGGTAAAAAGATATTTCGGAACCAGGAAAAAATAATTGACATAGAATACGAACATAAATGAAATAGGTACGATAACAAAACGCATATAACTTTCGATCGTAACTGTTTCTGTCTCGTCACCGGTAAAAAAGAATGGGATACCAAACAAGATTCCCCACGCTGCCATGTGGATAATCTTGCCCAATCCTTTCGGAGTTCGATACACCGGCAATTCTTCTTTTTTCGTTTCTTCTGTCATGATTCTTATTCTTTCACTGTCTTAAATTCCGTTTGTTATCAATTTGTCAAAAATACCGATAAAAAAGCTCTTTGACAAAACAAATCCGCAAAGATTTTCATTAGAAAAGACTTTTCTAGTATCATTCTTCCAAGATTTTGACTATCCAAGCACTTTTTCAAGGCAAATCCGCGCGGATTTTGACCGTCCAAGTAGTTTTTCAACGAAAATCCGCCAAGAATGGAACCGTCCAAGAACTTTGACAATACAAATCCTTCAGGAGAAGTATCAGCCAAGATCTTGGACGGTTTCCAACTTCCATTCCATCATTCATAGCGGATGGATTCGATCGGGTCTAGCTGTGCCGCCTTCTTGGCCGGATACCATCCGAAGAAAATACCCGTCGCCGTACAGACGATAAACGATAGAAGCACGCTCCACGGCTGGATGAAAATCGGGAAATGCGCTACTTGATTTACAATGATAGCCGAACCCACACCGAAAATCACACCAATCAATCCTCCCGTCACGCTTATCAGGATGGATTCGATCAGGAACTGCGAAAGGATATCAATCCCTTTTGCCCCGATACTCATGCGTAAACCAATCTCGCGTGTACGTTCCGTTACCGAAACATACATGATATTCATAATACCGATACCACCCACCAAAAGGGAAATACCCGCCACCGCCGCAAGCAAAACGGTCATCATGTCCGTAGTACTTGTCAACATCGAACTCAACTCCTGCTGACTACGGATTGTAAAATCATCCTCTTCATCCGCTTTAAGCTTATGGTTGCGACGTAGTATTTCCGAAATCTCATCAATAGCCTGTTCGGTATATTCTTCCTTTAAAGCTGAACAAGTAATACCCTGCAAATGAGTAATAGCCAGAACCTTTTTCTGAATGGTTGTATAAGGCGCCAAGATCAGGTCGTCCTGGTCCATTCCCATACTGTTATACCCTTTGCTCTCCAATACACCCACAATCTTGAAGGGTAATTTCTGGAAGCGAATCACTTTCCCTACCGGATTTTCTCCACCGGGGAACAAATTATCCACCACTGTCTTACCTACAACGCATACTTTGGCTGCAACAGCGATGTCTTGATCAGAGAACATCTCTCCGTCTTCTACTTTATAACGACGGATTTCCATATAATCCGGACTGATACCATAAATCGTAGTCGGCGCGTTGTTAGCTCCGTAAATAACCTGTCCACTACTATTGACCGACGGAGAAACAGCCGCCACATAACGTGTCTCATCTACGATGTTCTGATAATCTTCAAGCTTCAGTGTTTCCATACTCGAAGCTTCCTGACGTACACCGCCCCGGATATCACCACCCGGTTGGATCATAATCATATTTGATCCCATCTCGCTGATCTCCGCCTGAATACTTCTCTTGGAACCTTGCCCGATAGCCAACATCGTAATCACCGAAGCCACACCGATAATAATACCCAACATCGTGAGGAATCCACGCATCTTGTTGTTAGCCAAAGCCCGAAGTGCTATTTTGAATAAATTCGTAAGATTCATATCTGTATAAGCTATCTGTTATCAGTCGTCTGTCTTTGGCAATTTGGCCAAAGCTTCGGCTGCATCCAATATATTCTCATTCTTCACATCCGATGTAATATGTCCGTCACGCAACATGATATTCCGGCTACTGTATTGGGCAATCTCCGGATTATGAGTTACGAAGATAATCGTACGTCCTTGGGCATGAAGCTGCTGAAACAATACCAATATCTCAAAGCTGGTACGTGTATCCAGGTTTCCGGTAGCCTCGTCCGCCAGAATCACAGCCGGATCATTCACCAAAGCCCGGGCAATTGCCACACGTTGCATCTGTCCACCCGACATCTGATTACTCTTATGATTCAAACGTTCTCCCAAACCTACAGCAATCAAAGCTTTAATGGCTTTCTCTCTCCGTTGTGCCGCATTATAGGCCGGATTATACATGAGCGGAAGTTCCACATTCTCGATAGCCGTTGTTTTAGGTAGCAGATTATAATTCTGGAAAACAAACCCAATTTTCCGGTTACGAAGTGTGGCTCTCGCACTTTTCCCCATCGTACGAACAGATACACCATCCAAATAATATTCTCCGCTAGTCGGCGTATCCAGACAACCTAATGTATTTAACAATGTACTTTTGCCTGATCCGGAAGTTCCCATAATGGTAACAAATTCACCTTCATAAATCGTAAAACTAACGCCTCGTAACGCGTGAACCACTTCATCACCTACGATAAAATTGCGTTTTATGTTTTCCAGTCTTATAATCTCTTTCATGACGTACGTACTTATATTTTATACTCCACAGAGGAATCATTTTTTACCTTTCTTACTATCTGGCGGTCCCGGCATAAACGGGCTACGTTCTTGTCCGGCAGCCGGCGATACTACGACAGGAGTCGAAACCGATAAGTCAACCGCTACAATCTCACCTTCCTGTAAGCCATCCACTACTTCTGTAACATTATTATTGCTCGAACCTACAGTAATGGCTTTCGGCTTCAACTGAGTTCCTTCTTCAACCCATACCAACCGTTTTCCTTCGGGAGCCTGCATCGTCGGGTTCTCAACCGTCAGTCCTAACGGCTCCAGCATGCTGGCATCAGCAATAAAACGTAAAGCTTTATTCGGTATCGACAATACATCATTCCGTTCCATTGTATAAATCGTGATGTTTGCCGTCAGACGCGGTTTCAATTTCAAGTCCGGATTATCGGCTGAGATCACAACTTCGTACGTAACAACCGTTGAAGAAGATGATGAACTTGAGGACGATGTGCTGCTGTCACTACTTTCACCCAGACGGATCTGTTCCACTTTTCCTTCGAAAACATCATTCGGATATGCATCTACTGTAAATGAAACCCGTTGTCCATCCTGTACACTACCTATATCAGCCTCATCCACATCAGCTATGATCTGCATCTTTGTTAAATCAGCGGCAATTGTAAACAAGGTCGGAGTTTCGAAACCGGCTGCTACGGTCTGCCCTTCTTCAACCGCCTTATTAATCACCACACCATTAATAGGGCTTGTGATCGTAGCATATTCCAGGTTTCGACGAACCTTAACCATTGAGGCCTGGCTCTCTTCATAATTAGCTTTCGCCTGCTCGTAATTGTAGGTTGCCGTTTCATACTCCGTGTCACTGATCAACTTCTTCTCGAACAATACCTTACTACGTGCATAATTCTTCTGCTGATATTCGTACTCCGACTTGCTTTTATCCAACTGCGCGGTAGCTGATTGCAACTCAGCCTCCAATGTCACCTTATCCATTTCTGCAATCAACTGCCCGGCAGTCACCACATCATTATAATCTACATACAGCTTGTCAATAATACCTGAGACCTGCGTACCGACATCTACTTCCGTTACCGGCTCGACAGTTCCCGTGGCGGTCACAACATTCGTAATGGAAGTGCGGCCAACCTTTTCCGTCTCTAAAACCATTCTTCCTCCAGCCTTTTTTCCGGAAAAGAGGAAAAATCCTCCTGCAATGATTACAATTCCGGCCAGGCCGATCATAACTTTTTTCTTATTCATATTATTTGATTACTTTTTTATCCGAAATTCAGGCTTATTTCTAAGTCCGACAATTCGTTTGTCAACTCAAAAATCTACACCTAACATCAACTTATAAACTTATTTTGGTAAAAAGGTTCCCGCGACTCACGTCGCAGGAAACCCCATAAAAGAGAGTGGAGTGAATATCCCGTCTAAATATTGATATCGACGGGCTTCTTCTGATAAATGTTTAAAAGTTGTATACTCATGATTGCCATGTATTTCGACTGAAGTACCTCCTGCTGTGCATTCAGCAGATTGTTCTTTTCTGTCAACATCTCTAACGTATTCTTCATCCCCAAGAAAAACTGTTCTTCAGTTAACTCGAAGCTTTGTTGTATATACGATAATCTTTCAACTGCCGACATATATTGGCTCTGTGCAGACGTGGCGTCCAAATAAATCCCTTCAACAGTCTGCAACAGATCTTTCTGAGCGTTCAACAAGTCTAGCTGACTGGTAGTAATCGCTAGTTTTGCTTTATTATATGCTGTCTTTTTTTCTCGGTTCGCAAATATAGGAATATTAATCGTTAATCCAACACTTTCATTGAATTTATTCCAAATTTGACTACCGAAAGTGTAGTTTGTACCCGAAAGATGCCCTGTTCCAATACCTGCATTCATAGACAACGTAGGCCAATAGGCTGCTTTTGCCTTTTCTTTTTCCAATTCTGCCACTTCGATAGAAAGTTCACTGCTTCGTATTTGTGGCATGACGGCCAACGAAGTCTGATAAATCGTCTGTTTATCCGGTAATGGAGTTATCACTTCCGATTCATCTACATCCGGCATATTCAATGCTATATCCTGTGTTATATCCAGTTCAAGCAACTGTTTCAATTGTAGTTTATAATTATCCAAATTCGTTTGGGCAACCACCAATTGATATTTGTCTGTGCTGTACTGACTTTCCAACTGAGCCAGATCAACTGCGGAAATTGAGCCAGCTTTATACAGTTCTTCAGCCCGATCCCGTTCGGCCTTCGACGTTTCAACAGTATTTTCGTTAATTTCCACGGCTTCCATAGCATACATTACCTGAAGGTATGTCTGCACAATGGCTATTTGGATATCATCTTCGCTTTGTTCTGTCGAAAGCTTATCCACTTCATTCTGTAACTTCTGTTGTTTAATGGTTTTATTACGCTGACCTCCATCGAAGAGAGTCCAGTTGGCATTCACCGCATAATTACCACTATAACTATTATTACTCTCAGCATCCGAAGAAGGATAGTTTACGAATCCTTGCGTCACTGAAGCTGATAAGGAAGGGAACAACTGAGCCTTTGCCAACTCTGTATCTTCCAATCCTGACAATTCATTCACCCGACTCTTTTTAATTTGGATATTATTTGCTAACGCATAATCCAAACATGAACGGAGCGTCCATTCTGCCGGTTGTTCCTGAGCTTGTACACTCGTTGTCAACAACCCGATTGATAATCCTATAACTAATGTCCGCATCATATCTGTTTCCTTTTTACGAAAGCAAAAGTACAAGCCTCTCATTTCCTAGACAATTAATATAGAAAGACCCGTTTTTTCTATCGACAAATCCCCTATTTCTATCGATAAAACAAAAAAGTAGCGCTTCGCCGACTTAAATCAATTAATAATCGTATCTTTGCCCACACTAAACATATTTATAATGAACTAATACGATGAATTTTGTAGAAGAATTAAGATGGCGTGGAATGGTTCATACCATGATGCCGGGTACTGAAGAATTGTTGGAAAAAGAAATGGTTACCGCTTATGTCGGTATTGATCCGACTGCCGATTCTTTGCATATCGGCCATTTGGTGAGCGTGATGATCTTAAAACATTTCCAACGTTGCGGTCACAAACCGTTGGCTTTGGTAGGTGGTGCAACAGGTATGATTGGAGACCCGTCTGGTAAATCAGCAGAACGAAATCTGTTAGACGAGGAAACATTACGTCATAATCAGGAATGTATCAAAAAGCAGTTGAGCAAATTTCTGGACTTTGAATCAGATGCTCCCAACAAAGCAGAATTGGTAAACAACTACGACTGGATGAAAGACTTTACTTTCCTGGATTTTGCCCGGACAGTAGGAAAGCACATTACCGTCAACTACATGATGGCAAAAGATTCTGTTCAGAAACGTCTGAACGGTGAAGCCCGCGACGGTCTTTCTTTCACCGAATTTACTTACCAGTTATTACAAGGATACGACTTCCTGTATCTTTACGAACATAAGAACTGCAAACTTCAGATGGGTGGTTCAGACCAATGGGGAAACATTACTACAGGTGCTGAACTGATCCGCCGTACAAACGGAGGTGAAGTATTTGCATTAACCTGCCCGCTTATCACGAAAGCCGACGGCGGTAAGTTCGGTAAGACAGAATCAGGTAATATCTGGTTGGATCGTCGTTATACTTCTCCTTATAAATTCTATCAGTTCTGGCTGAATGTAAGTGATGCCGATGCAGCTAAATACATTAAGATCTTTACGGCTCTTCCCAAAGAAGAAATCGAGGCTCTGATTGCAGAACAAGAAGCAGCGCCTCACTTACGTCCGTTACAAAAACGATTGGCTAAAGAAGTTACCATTATGGTACATTCGCAAGAAGATTACGATGCTGCTGTTGAAGCTTCTAATATCTTGTTCGGTAATGCAACATCTGAGGCATTAAAGAAACTGGACGAAGAGACCTTGCTTGATGTATTTAACGGTGTTCCTCAGTTTGAAGTATCACGTGATGACGTTGCAGCCGGAATCAAGCTGATCGATCTGTGTACAGAAAAAGCAAACGTATTCCCGTCAAAAGGTGAAATGCGTAAACTGATCCAAAGCGGAGGTGTAAGCATCAATAAAGAAAAGGTATCTGATACTGATATGGTAGTTAATACCAGTCATTTATTAGACGAAAAATACCTTCTTGTACAACGTGGCAAGAAAAATTATTACTTGATTATTGTAAAATAATGAGAAAATACTTGCAAAGGTAAAAAATAGTATTTACCTTTGCAGTGCTTTTGAGAAAGCATCGGATTGTCTCATGGTGTAATGGTAGCACTACAGTTTTTGGTTCTGTCTGTCGAGGTTCGAATCCTCGTGAGACAACTCACAATTCGAAAGGCGCTTGTTATCAACAGATAACAGGCGTTTTTTCTTTTATACAGAAAAGCCCGGACAAAACAAACGAGAATCATTTTCAATTCCCATTAGTTTCATTTTCAATCCTCGTCAGTTTTAATTTCAAAGGATATTTTCACTACTTCAAAAGCCGGCGTATTTTAGTGAAAAGCCGGCGTAAATTGACAAAAATACGCCGGCTTTTGATGAAAATACAAGGTATAATAAAAAGGAAACTATCTACACTTTTTCAGGCTGATAGATTCTGTCTATCCAACCATAAAAATTACCACTTAAATAAATTCTTCCAAACCAAAACTAAACCCTACCTTTGTCTGTTGTAAAGATAAAGCGAACAAATAAATTAATAACCAATAAAAAAGTAAATAGTATGGGAAAGAGTATTAAAGGAACACGTACAGAACAGAATTTGTTGAAATCATTCGCAGGTGAATCACAGGCAAGAAGTCGCTATACTTATTTTGCCAGCGTAGCCAAGAAAGAAGGTTTTGAACAAATAGCAGCAGTCTTCATGGAAACAGCTGAACAGGAAAAAGAACACGCAAAACGATTCTTCAAATTCCTGGAAGGCGGCATGGTTGAAATCACCGCTTCATATCCGGCTGGCATCATCAGTACTACCAAAGAAAACTTGGCAGCAGCAGCAGCCGGCGAAAACGAAGAATGGGCTGATTTATACCCAGAATTTGCTAAAGTAGCCGACGAAGAAGGTTTCCCGGAAGTAGCCGTTGCTTTCCGTATGATTGCCAAAGTAGAAGCAGAACACGAAAAACGCTATCGTACACTGTTAGCTCGTGTAGAAGCTGAAAAAGTGTTTGAAAGAGACGAAGAAATTTTGTGGCAATGCCGTAACTGTGGTTTCGTATTGAGCGCCAAGAAAGCTCCGCTGAAATGTCCGGCATGTTTGCATCCGCAGGCTTACTTCGAACCGATGAAACAAAACTATTAATCAAAATAAAAGATATAATAGTCTGATAAATTTAACAAAAAAGCTGTTGTACAATATGTGCAACAGCTTTTTTACTTTATAAATAAATCTATAGAAGAAAAGGAGTTTTTTCCCTCAAAAGCTAGAACAATACTTAAATAAAAACCTATACCTTATATTATATATACATACCGAAAGAGCTAACATTAAAATAAATTCAGAAAAAAACAGTGTTAAACATACCGTTTAATTACTTTTTTTATTATTTTTACGGCGTCGTAATGAAAAGAGTACAATCTTAGTTAATGTTAGCCTGTTTGTATTCGATTTATTATAACGATTATGTGCTAATCGTGGAAAACAAAATTTTTAGTTAACCTGAAAAAAGGATGTCTATGCTTAGAAAGAAAATGTTCTCTTCTTTCAAACATTCGAGGACTGCAGCAGTCTCGATGTTGATGTCTTTCTGTATGACAGGAGCTGTCTTTGCACAGAAAGGTATGATTAAAGGTACTGTAGTGGACGAAAATGGCGAACCGGTTATCGGTGCTAATGTCCTAGTAAAAGGAACTACTAACGGAACAATTACCGACATGGACGGTAATTATGTTATTAACGTGGAAAACATGAAAAATGTAGTCCTGCAAGTTTCGTATGTGGGATACAATTCCATTGAAGAAGCTGTAAAAGGACGCGAAACAGTTCCTATTAAACTAGAATCTTCCGTAGTAAATTTGGGAGAAGTCGTAGCAATCGGTTACGGTACACAGACACGTAAGGAAATTACAGGTTCTGTAGCCAATGTCTCTGAAGAAAACTTCAACAAAGGTGTTACACGTGATGCCTCTGATTTGTTACAAGGTAAAGTCGCTGGTTTAACAATTACTTCCGGTTCAGGCGATGTAACCCGTGGTTCACAAATCCAGTTGCGTGGTACTTCTACTTTGCAGAATGACCAAGGTCCGATGATCGTTATTGATGGGGTTCCTGGCGGTGATATGTCAACGGTTTCTCCAACAGATATCGAATCAATTTCTGTATTGAAAGACGCCTCTTCAGCTGCTATTTATGGATCTCGTGCTGCTGGTGGTGTTATCTTGATCACAACCAAACGCGGTTCAGGATCTAAGACGCAAATTAATTATGACGGTTATGTAACCGCTTCAACTGTTGCCAACAAGCCCGACATGCTGAATGCAGCCGAATGGAGAGCTGCCAATGAAGCGTTAGGGAAAGATATTTCTATCTATGATAAATATAACAATGACACTGATTGGTTCGATGAAATGACTCGTACAGGTATTTCTCAGCAACACTCTTTGTCTTTGTCGGGTGGTTCATCAAAGAGCAACTACCGTGCATCCTATACCTATATGGACCGTAACGGTGTTGCCCGTGATAACTGGATGAAGCGCCATAGCTTCCGTTTCCAGTTCCAGCAGCGTGCCATCAACGATCGCTTGCGTATCGGATTAACCGGTTCTGCAACATTAACTGATATGCAGATGCCGTTTGCAGATGACTTCATCTTGGCCTACAACATGTTGCCTGTATATCCGGTTTATAATGCAGATGGTTCTTATTTCACCGATGCGAACCACAATTACGACCAAGGTAACCCGGTACAGAACCAGGATCAGAACTATAAGAAAAGAACAAACAACTATTTCTATGGAGCTGGTGATGTACAATTCACTATCATAGATGGATTGACAACCAAAGTTCAATTGTATAAGAGTCGTTTTAATTCTGATTATAGTGAATGGCAAGATCCTCGTAACTCCAGAGGGCAAGGTTCCACAGGTCTAGGTGTCCGCCAAGCAAGAACTTGGGATCGTGATTTGTTGGAATGGACAGGTAATTATAACAAAGCTTTCGGAAGTGACGAACAGCATAAATTAGATGCTATCATCGGTTACTCTTGGGAAAGTAATAAATATGCCGATCAAAGATCACAAGTTTCAAACTTCGCTGTGGTAGGAATGGGAGCAGATAATCTGCAAAGTGGTAACTTATTACAAATTGGTAACATCACTTCCAGCCGAAATGAATATAAATTGATCTCTTTGTTTGCCCGTGCCCACTATAGCTATTTGGAAAGATATATGATCACCGCTACAGTACGTCGAGATGGTTCCTCTAAGTTCGGTGCCAATCATAAGTGGGGTACTTTCCCATCCGTATCAGCAGCTTGGGGTATCAGTCAGGAATCTTTCATGGAAGATGTTAAATGGGTAAACGACTTGAAACTGCGCGCCGGTTATGGTGTAACAGGTAACCAGGACGGTTTACAGCCTTATAAATCATTGGATCTGTATTCAGCAGCCGGAACTTATTATAACAATGGAGCATGGCCTATTGCTTATCGAATGTCACAGAATGCCAATGCAGATTTGAAATGGGAACAAACAGCCATGTTGAATATCGGTTTGGACTTTACATTATTCAACAGCCGTTTGAACGGTACTATCGAATGGTATGATAAACGGACTTCTGATATGCTGTATAATTATGAAGTTTCTACTCCTACCTATGTGTATAATACCATTGCCGCTAACGTAGGTGATATGAAGAATACCGGTGTTGAAATTTTATTGAACTTAGACGTTATCCGTAACAAGAACTTCACATGGAATACTTCTATCAACTTAGCACACAATAAAAATGAAATCACAAAGTTGTCTAACGAATTATATTCTACAGGCAAAGTATATGTAGGTGACCCATGGATCCGTGGTGGTTCAGGTGTAACATCACATGTATTGGAAGTTGGTCATCCAGTTGGCCAATTCTACATGTTGAAATGTAATGGACTAGACGAAAATGGTAAATATATCATCGAAGATATCAACGGAGATGGTCAGATTACAGACGATGACCGTACATACTGTGGTGATGCCCAGCCGGATTTGACTTACGGATGGAATAACACCTTCACTTGGAAGAACTGGGATGCCAGCATCTTCTTCCGTGGAACTATCGGCAACAAAGTCTTGAATAACCCGCTGGCTGCCTATGGTAACAACACGTATATTGATGGTAACAATGCGATGGACAATGATGATTTGTTAGTATTACGTGAGAACTCTCGTATATGCTCATACTACATCGAAAATGCTTCATACCTTCGTTTAGACAATATGTCAATAGGTTACACATTCAATACAAAGAAAATTGACTGGTTGGAAAAAGCCCGCATTTATGTAGCAGGACAAAACTTGTTCGTAATTACAGGCTATAAAGGTCTTGACCCTGAAGTAGAAAACTTCCGTGGTGAAGCCAGTGATAATAATGCCGGTTTGGATCCAGGTATTGAACCACGTAACTATATGCCAAAAGCAAGATCATTTACATTTGGTGTTAACTTAACATTCTAATAAGGAGATTTACTTATGAAACGAAAAACTATATTATCTTTTTTAACAGGAATATGTATGTTAGGAGGTTTAACATCATGTTTTAATTTGGATGAAACGGTGTATGACAAACTTCCTGCAGAAACATTCGGCCAAACAGAAGTTGAAATTAATGCGTTGGTAGGCAACGCTCATAATACAATGAAACGTTTTGCTACAACTTTCATGCATACCTCTGAATGTGCCGGCTCTATGGCTGTTGTCCCGACTCGTTTAGGCGGTGACTGGTACGATGGTGGTCAGTATGCAGAAATGTACATGCATTCATGGACAGGTATGACTCTTCGTATCCGTGACTCATGGGATGCTGCTACTGAATCGATTGCTACTTGTAACGCAGCAATCGACCTACTCCAAAACACTACTATCCTAAGTGACATTGATAAAGAAAAGAAAATAGCAGATGTACGTGGTGTACGTGCTTTTTGGATTTATGTTATGATGGATTATTGGGGAAATATACCTTTACTAGTTGAATACAGTGCAACAGACAAAGTATATCCTAACAATTCTTCTCGTCAGACTGTATTTGATTGGTTAACAACAGAGCTAAACGAGATTAAAGATATTTGTCCAACAGTATCTACTGCTAATTATGGTTCTTTTACACAAGGTGCTGCTTATACTTTATTAGCTAAACTGTATTTGAATGCAGAAGCTTGGGGTGTAACTACATCTGAAAACAATTATCAAAAGGTAGTTGAGTACTGCGACAAAGTTATGTCGTTGGGATATACCTTGGAACCTAATTGGAAAGATAATTTTAGTGTCAACAACCAGAACTCAAAAGAAGCTATCTTAGCAGCAACTTTCAGCAGTGCCGATACAGGTAGCGATGGTAATATCAAATGGGAACTACACAACAATACCTTGCACTATAAAGATTATTTAGCGTTAGGAATTGATGCAGCAAATACATGGAATGGTATTTGTGCCCAGCCGGATTATGTAAAATTATTCCCGGAAGATGATCCTCGTCGTGAAGGTAGTTTCTTGATTGGAATGATGATTGATCAAACAACAGGAGAACCTGTTATAACAGACCATGGATATGAATTAAATCATACAGTTGATGTTACCATTATTCCTGGCACAGAATATGCCGGTTCTAACTGGGGTGCAGTTAATCAGCATGATGGTGCCCGCTGCTTCAAATGGGAATTCGCTACGGACTTAACAACGTCAATGGAAAATGACTTCCATATTTTCCGCTTGGCCGATGTATATTTAATGAAAGCTGAAGCTTTATTACGGGGAGGAGGTAATGCCGGTGAAGCTACAACCTTAGTTAATGCGATCCGTGAACGCGCATACGGCAATTCTGATCATGATTATTCAAGTGTGTCACTTGCCGATGTTCAACTTGAACGTCGCTTAGAACTAGCATGGGAATGCCATTCACGACAGGATGATATCCGTTTCGGTTGTTACGACCAAGGTATGTGGCCAGAATCAAATTGTGCTCGTCTTACAGGTGAACATCTGAAATTAATGCCTATTTCTCAGGATGCATGGCAGTTAAATCCGAATTTAACTCAGAATCCGGGTTATGCAGCTTTCAGTAATTAATTTATAAAAAACTTATTTATCATGAAAAAGTTGTTCTTTATCTTATCATTCTGTTTTATTGCATTACTATCAAGTTATGCAAGTATATTATTCGATTCGAATTTAACAGAATCTAACTCAACAAATAATTATCCTATTGTATCTGGTTGGTGCGAAACAAATATTAGTAGTTATAATTTCAGTGGCACACTAATTAATATTAGTCCTGAAGCTACTACAGCTAATATTTTATTAGATTCTCCTAAGTTTTCATCATGGGAAGTTAGCACTATTCCAGAAAGAAATCTTATTTCTGCGGTTAATAATTACATTCAAGTTTCAGCATTAGAGAGATCCCTTATAGGAACATCTATATGTATTACAGGAGTTTTAGAAGATACTGGTGAAACTATTTCTATAACTTTAATTTTCCGTAGTAACTAAGAAAAAAAATGAGATTGAGCCCAAATTCAGTTTTTGAAAATTGAATTTTCAATTTGAAATTTGAGCATCTTAAAAGATTAAATAATGGTCGTATCGATCTCCTTGCTGAGTAATGATACGACCATTTTTTTAATATCACAATTACAATCTATAACTTTTCGGTGTGGTCATTACTGTTTTGCCATTTACTCATTTTTATTATATAAATAATCTCTACTCCCCCATTTTTTCTTTTTCTGAAATTCATTAGTTTTGCTTTATAAAACAAGTTGCTAATCAATAAACCAAGGATCATGAAAATCAATCAGCTATCTACATTTATTTGCATGAGTATATGTATGACAGAATTTGCGTATGCTCTTCCACCCGCCGAAGGAATGCAAATTGTAGCAGAACCAGATTATATCATTCCGAATCAACCTATCTGTGAAATGAGCTATTCGCCGGCAGCGACTCAATTCTCTTTATGGGCTCCTTCTGCCATCGAGGCAGAAATCCGGATTTATACTTCATACGACAGTCCGGAACCAGAACAAATTGTTCCTCTCGATCCTGATCTACAGGGAAGTTGGAATCAAACTATACAAGGAGATCTGAAAGGGAAATTCTATACATTCCGAGTAAACATCGATGACGTGTGGCAAAAAGAAACTCCTGGAATCTTTGCTCGTGCCGTAGGCGTAAACGGAGATAGGGCAGCCATTATTGATTTCCAGGAAACTAATCCTGAAGGTTGGAACGATGACATCCGACCGGCAATGAAAAATCCGGCAGATATTGTCTTATACGAAATGCATCATCGTGATTTTTCTATCCATGCTTCATCCGGTATCCAACATAAAGGAAAGTTTATCGCCTTGACAGAAGTTGGAACCACAACTTCCGATGGACAAAAGACAGGTATTGATCACTTAAAGGAATTAGGTATTACCCACATACACATTTTGCCTTCATTTGATTTTGCCTCTGTCGATGAAACAAAATTAGACCAAAATGCTTATAACTGGGGATATGATCCGAAGAACTACAATGTGCCCGATGGTTCGTACGCTACGGATCCTTACAATCCGGTTACCCGTATCAAGGAATTTAAGGAAATGGTACAAGCCTTACATAAAGCCGGTATTCGAGTTGTACTGGATGTCGTTTACAATCATACCTTCTCAGCAGCCGATAGTCCGTTTGAACGGACAGTCCCCGGTTATTTCTTCCGTATGTACGAGAATGGGGAGTTCTGTAACGGATCGGCTTGTGGAAATGAAACAGCCAGTAACCACCGGATGATGCACAAATACATGGTTGAATCAGTTTGTTACTGGGCTAAAGAATATCATATTGACGGATTCCGCTTCGATTTGATGGCAATCCACGATATAGAAACCATGAATGCTATTCGGGAAGCCCTTAATGCCATTGATCCAACCATCCTGACATACGGTGAAGGTTGGGCTGTCGGTAAATTGGGATATGATGACAATAAACTGGCCTACAAGAAATATACCTTCCGAATGCCGGGAATTGCGGCCTTCAGCGACAACTTGCGCGATGGTTTACGTGGTCCGTTCTCTGATCACCATAAAGGAGCCTTTTTAGTAGGTTTACCAGGACATGAAGAAGAAGTAAAATTCGGTATTGCCGGAGGTGTCTTACATAAGCAAGTGAAGGCAAACGACTTCTGGGCAGCCGAACCTACCCAGCATATCAGTTATGTAAGTTGTCACGACGATCATTGCCTGCGTGACCGATTGGTAAATACATTAGGAAATGATACTTCGGAAGAGACAGTACTTAAATTGGATAAACTGGCTCAAACAGCTGTTTTGACCTCACAAGGCGTTCCTTTTATCTTCTGTGGAGAAGAATTGTTCCGTACCAAGCAAGGAGTAGGCAACAGTTACAAAAGTCCGGATGCCATCAATGCAATTCCTTGGACGAATAAAACAAAATACCACGATCTGTTTCAATACTACAAGGAACTGATTGCTATCCGTAGGGCACATCCCGCTTTCTATTTAGGCACAGCCGAGAAAGTACGTGAACATTTGGAATTTCTGCCAACAGAAGGAGATAATCTGGTTGCCTTTCAATTAAAGGATATACAAGGAATCGATCCTGCACAACGGATCATCGTTGTATTGAACAGTAATAAGACAAACCGGAAAATACAAATCCCGGACGATACCTATCAGATAGTCGTAAAGGATGGTAAAGCTGATCGAAACGGATTAGGTACTCATGCTGGTCCGAATCTGGAAGTCGAAGCGCAATCGGCTGTTATCTTAATCAAGAATCAATAATCATCTAAAACACAAAATACATACATGAAAACAATACCCGACCATAGTTTTGGAAAATTATGGAACATCAGTTTCGGATTCTTTGGCGTACAAATTGCGTATGCCTTGCAAAGCGCCAATATCAGTCGGATTTTTTCCACTTTAGGAGCCGATCCACATGAGTTAAGTTATTTCTGGTTGTTACCGCCTCTGGCCGGTATGATTGTACAACCGATCATCGGTGCTGCCAGCGACAAGACATGGACACGCTGGGGACGCCGTATTCCTTATCTATTTCTTGGAGCAACACTGGCCTTGATCGTCATGTGCCTCTTGCCTAATGCCGGAAGCTTCGGATTTACCGTAGCCCAGGCCATGATCTTCGGTTTGTTTGCCCTGATGCTGCTCGATACCTCTATCAATATCGCCATGCAACCGTTCAAGATGATGGTAGGCGATATGGTGAATGAGAAACAGAAAAGCCTCGCCTACTCCATTCAAAGCTTTCTCTGTAATGCAGGTAGCCTGGTAGGTTATCTCTTTCCGTTTATTTTCACATGGATTGGTATAAACAATATTGCACCGAAAGGTGTCATACCCGATTCTGTGATTTATTCTTTCTATATCGGAGCCTTTATTTTGGTCTTATGTGTCTTTTATACTGCTTTTACGGTAAAAGAATATCCACCCAAAGAATACGCCGAATATCACCAGATCGCTCCGGAAAACCCGCAGGAGAAAAGTAATGTCTTCACATTATTAAAGCATGCACCTTCGGTATTCTGGACAGTCGGACTCGTTCAGTTCTTTTGTTGGGCTGCATTTATGTTTATGTGGACCTATACCAGTGGAGCCGTAGCTACCCAGGCCTTTGATACCCCTGTAATCGAGAAAGTTGTCGGTGGAATCACCTCCGTAGTATTGAATACACAGTCTGTAGAATATCAGAATGCAGCCGATTGGGTTGGGATTCTGTTTGCCGTACAGGCTATAGGTTCAGTCCTGTGGTCAATAGTCATTCCTAACATCCGAAATGTAAAAGTAGCCTACATGATAAGCCTGTTACTGGGTGGTATCGGATTTATCTCCATCTACTTCATCCATGATCCGTATGGATTGTTCGTTTCCTTCTTATTGGTAGGTTGTGCATGGGCTGCTATGTTGGCTTTGCCTTTTACTCTGCTGACCAACGCTTTGAAAGGAGGACATGTAGGTATTTATCTGGGATTATTCAACTGCACAATATGTGTTCCACAGATTGTAGCCGCAGCTACCGGCGGTTCTTTATTGCGTATGCAAACCGAAGCCGGTTCATTACCACCCGAAACCAACATGCTGGTATTAGCCGGAATCTTTTTACTGATCGGAGCAGCTTGCGTAGTTTTTATCAAACAACATTCAGAAACATCTAAATCCAACTAACATGAAAATATCTTTTCAGATTCCTTATCATACACATTGGGGAGAAGACGTCCGGATTCTGTTTTCCGACGGCATGGTACATCCGCTTCATACTCGCAACGGAGAAATCTGGCGTGGCAGTATCGAACTGGATACGGCTACCAGTCCGGCTGAATTGAGTTATCAGTATGCCATTTTCCAAGACGATGTATGTATCCGCAAAGAATGGAACGGCGTAAAGCGGCGTTTGAATATGAATCCGGCTTATGCCCGACTAATTCTAAACGATGCTTGGCGTGATCGTCCGGAAGATTCTTATTTCTATAGTTCGGCCTTTTCCGGTGAAGAAGCACCTTATTATCCCTCCGGAACAGAAGTCAGTCATGCAAAATCTATCTTGTTGAAAGTACGTTGCCCACGTTTCCGCCATAAGAATTGGAAACTGGCCATTAGTGGCAACCAGCGTATTTTAGGTGAATGGGATGTAAAAACACCCAAGATGATGCAACCCTGCGGACCCAATGAATGGTGTATCTTACTTGATGCTACGGGCATTAGATATCCTTTCGAATATAAATACTTAGCATGGGATACAGAAAATAACTGTGAAGGAGAATGGATCAGCGGTAATAATCGTCAGATTTCTTCCTTACCTCTGCAAGAAGGTGATTTATTAGTAATCTCTGATGATGAAGTACATTTTGATCTGCCAGCCTGGAAAGCAGCCGGTGTAGCAGTACCGGTCTTTTCACTCCGATCAGAACAGAGTTTTGGTGTCGGTGATTTCGGAGATTTGAAGAAGACGATCGACTGGGCAGTCCTGACCGGACAAAAGGTTGTACAGATTCTTCCGATTAACGATACTACTATAACACATACATGGACCGACTCATATCCATATAACAGTATTTCGATCTATGCCTTCCATCCGATGTATATCGATCTGAATCAATTGGAAGCATTAGAAGATGCCGGACAACGGGAAAGTTTTGAACAGCAGCGGTTGAAATTGAATGCTCTGCCACAAGTAGATTATGAAGCTGTAAATCAATACAAACTGAAGTATCTGCATCTCCTATTCCAACAGATGGGAGAAACATTATTGGAATCGACTGGTTTCCGCCAGTTCTTTAAAGAGAACAAACACTGGCTGGTTCCTTACTCTGTTTTCTGTTATTTGAGAGACAAATATGGAACACCTGTATTCCGTAACTGGCCGGAACATCAGGTTTACCACGAAGAAGTCATTACACGAATGGCAGAGGAAGATACAGCATGTCGTCCTGTAGCTCGCTTCAATTACTTCTTACAATACGTATTGCATATCCAACTACGTGCTGCCAGTGAATATGCCCGTAGCAAAGGTGTTCTTTTGAAAGGTGATATCCCTATTGGTATCAGTCCGAACAGCGTAGAAGCATGGACCGAGCCGCATTACTTCAACCTCAATGGACAAGCGGGGGCTCCACCCGATCCTTTCTCGGAGACTGGTCAAAACTGGGGTTTCCCAACCTACAATTGGGATACCATGCAACAGGATGGTTATAAATGGTGGAAAAAACGTTTCCATAAGATGGCAGAATACTTCGATGCCTATCGTATTGATCACATCTTAGGCTTCTTCCGTATTTGGGAAATACCTTCACATTCCGTACAAGGTTTATTGGGCCAGTTTGTCCCTGCCTTACCTATGTCGGCCGAAGAAATCAACCGTTTTGGTCTGTTCTTCCGCAAAGAAGCATTTACCAAACCTTATATAACCGAAAACATCCTGGAAGCGAAGTTCGGCGAACTGAAAGAACAGGTTAAACAGGAATATTTGTTCCAAATCACCCCACATGAGTATGCTTTGCGACCGGAATACAATACACAACGTCAGGTGGAACAACATTTCCTGGGGAAGAACGACCCACAGAACAATTTGTTGCGTAATGGCCTGTTCGAATTGATCAATAACGTGTTGTTCGTAGTTGATCGAAAAGATCCGAACCTCTATCATCCGCGTATTGCCGTTCAGAATGAACCGGTATATGAAAGCCTGACTCCTTCAGAAAAAGCAGCCTTCGACCAGCTTTACACGCATTATTTCTACCATCGCCACAACGACTTCTGGTATCACGAAGCCATGAAGAAGCTGCCGGAACTGACCGATTCGACCCGGATGCTTGTATGTGGTGAAGATTTGGGTATGATCCCGGATTGTGTGAAAGGTGTGATGGACGAACTTCGTATTCTCAGTCTTGAAATCCAGCGGATGCCGAAGAATCCAGCCGAAACATTTGGCGATCCGGCACATTATTCGTACCGTTCGGTATGTACCATCTCGACTCACGATATGTCAACCCTCCGAGGATGGTGGCATGAAGATGCGAACCTGACACGCCGTTATTTCTATGACGTACTAGGTGGTTGGGGTGATTATCCGACCGAAGCACCGGGTTGGTTATGCGATACCATTGTCTTGAAACATCTACTGGGCAACTCTATGCTCTGTATCCTCTCTCTACAAGATTGGCTTTCAATCAACGAAGAAGTACGTTATCCCGACGCAGATACCGAACGGATCAACGTTCCCGCCAATCCACGTCACTATTGGCGATACCGGATGCACATCACGCTCGAAGATCTGATGCAACGTACCGCCTTCAACGATCGTATCCGCGATATGATCGGGAAATCGGGGAGAATAAATAATTGAAAATAAATCAGGCACGGATGACTGGAATCTACATATAAAGTCCATATCATCCGTGCCTACATTATATTAATAATAGATATTTATTACTCAGCAACTTCCGAGCCCTATTCTTTCTTGTTCGCTTTTGCTTGGGCAATACGTTGGTTATAAAGCGCACGGGTTTCATCAATCAACGCATTCAGATCCTTTATGAAGGTATCAATGATTTCGCTCGGATAGCAAATGCTATTGGCAAATGTCACATTCACCATGTAATCATAATATTCCCCCATCCGGTTACGTACCACTTTACTTTCTTCCAACTGCAAAGCAGCCTGGTCATGAGTACGTTGCTGGGTCAGTTCAGCATACATACCGTTTGTCTCTTCCAGTCCAGTTATAACTTCTTCCAAGCCCAACAATTCTACCAACGAAGCGTTTTCTTCCTTCTTCATATCCAGCAACAAACCGTCGATCTGCGCTGTTTCCTGCTGATTCGGCAGTCGGTAGCACTGCGCATAAGGATACAACAATTTATAAAGCGTATTAGCAGCCTGTCGGCGTGTAGCAATAGGAGATCCTTTTTCCGTACGCAATACGGAGAATAAAAATAATACCCAACTATCACGTTCCTTGTCTAAAGAACCCATATCTTCCGTCTGTAAACTGATACGGCTTCTCGAAACAATGTCGGTCAAAGTGGAACGGTCTTCTTCAAATACCAAGAAATCGGCTACCTCGAAGCCCAAGGCCGAAGTTTCCGGTGCCTCTTCCTTCGTTCCAGTCGTATTCACCAAGTCCGAGAACCGCGACATGAAATTGGCGAACTCGGCATTGTTGAGTTTCTCCAAACCCATAGCCTGGATTTTAACAATGGATTTCATACACAATAACTCATTTATTTTATTCTAACTATTTTCTATATCCATATTTTGTTGAAAACAAATAAAACCGAATAATAAACCCAAGGCCTCACCCTTGATAAGATCTGATTCAGGGTCTAAATTAAGGCTTGCATCACTTGCAAAGTCTGATTCAGGGTCTAAATTGGAGTTTGCACCACTTGCAAGGTTCGATTCAGGGTCTAAATTAGGGGTTGCACCATTTGCAAGGTTCGATTCAGGGTCTAAATTGGGGATTGCACCACTTGCAAGGTCCAATTCAGGGTCTAAATTGAGGGTTACACCACTTGCAAGGTCCAATTCAGGGTCTAAATTGGGGGTTGCACCACTTGCAAGGCCTAATTCAGGGTCTAAATTTCATTTTGCAAGTATTTCAAGGGAGTTTTATTCTAGCAGAGATAGTAAAAACGGGTTGTTAAGCCCATAACTTACAACCCGTTTTCTTGCTCTTATTTATAAGCTAGGACCTTCACCATATTGTGGAGCACCCTGATCTTGCCAAACACGTTCACTATTCAAAACTCCATCAGCAGAACCGATACTGAAACCTTGAGTTTCATAAGCATTCATTAAAATATCATACATCAAGTCGGTTGGAGAAGGAGCACTCAATACAGTACGACGTGGAATTTCAGTAACAGGTAAACCATTAGCCGAATAATCTTCGCGATCCCAAATTGTTGAACCAATTTTAGGAATACCTGCACGGCGGCAAGTTACCCAAGCATCTATTGGTGACATCAAGAAATGTAAAGTCTGCTGGATATAGACTTTTTCCAAATCTTCTGTATTATTACCTGTTAGCTGATAAGCTTCGTGAGACATCATGGTTTCAATTTCGCCTGCCTGCAAATCGATAACTTTTTCATTCGGATCATAGTTATATGTCGTACCGTAATAAGGAATACGATTCAAACTAGCCAAACGATCATATTCTTCAACAGAAGCACGCAACGCTGTATTAAAATATTCAGATGCTGTTTGTGGCAGATTAGCTCCTAACAACTTAAATTCAGCCAAATATAAATTAACTTCGGCAGTCGTCAGATACATACCAAACCAAGGCATATCATCTACATCTTGAATAACTGCATCTCCAGAAGCAACAGGCAAAGTAAAATCAATACGTCCATAAACTTGCTCTGTTTGGAACATACTAAACGGCTTGTAGGTATAATTATCATCGTACTTACAATTGATATCATAATTGAACCAATCACCATAAGTACCAGCCTGTTGACCTGCATTAAATGCTAGAGGCAAACCATGATAACGTACCCAAGGTTCTCCCGGAGCTTTCCAAGATTCAAATTTATATGTACCATCAGAACCCACTGTATAGTTAATCTTATCCATAATGTAGGAAGGTACATCACCTTGACGTTTAGCATCAAAGAATAACTGTACAACTTTTGAATTCCAATCGTTCTTTTGGAATATGAAACGAACACGTGGATCCAGATTGTTCACCATCAAATCAATGATGGACTGAGAACCGGCAGAACTTTGCAAAATACCATTACTCCAATGGTATACATAATCATTATTTGATGTATTATTAGTAGCTTTATTGAACAAGAAGTCATCAGCTTCACTATTAATATAACCACAAGAAGCATTTGCTACTTCTTCAGCAATTTGTAAAGCACGAGCTCTATCTTGTGAAATTAAACGAGCTGCAATCTTCAATTTCAATGAATTTGCCAGTTTGGCCCATTTTGCAGCTTGTCCTCCAAAGACAGGATCCTGTACCGGATCAAACTCTTGTTTTTCTGCCGTCATGAAAGTATTGATATTTTCATCCAACTGCGTCAGCCATAGATCATACAAATCAGCAATTCTATCATATTTAGGAGTTAATGTACCTCCATGTAATACCTGAGCTGCTTCCGTATAAGGTATATCTCCAATAAAATCAGAATCGAAAATACCCATATAAACACAGAGTACATTCATAGCAGCTTCATACTGAGCATAAGCAGCACTCTCTTCTGGAGTCATTTCAGAACGAACATATTTGATTTCATTCAAATACTTCAATACACGGATAGAACTACTTGTACTTGTTCCTCCTTCAAATATAGTGGAAGTAACACTTTCTATAGGAACCATGATTTGCATCCAATTATAAATCTGATTGGCATTATAAAACCAATAGGTATAATCAGAAGGTTCGAATTCCAATACTCCTTGCGAAAATAAATAGCCTACGTTACCTTTTGTCACGGAACTTGGATCTACATTTACTTCTGCGAAATCGTCTTGACAACCAGTCATTAGCAAAGAAGAACCTGCTAACAAAAGAGAAGCCATTATTGATATATTTTTCATCTTATATTCTTTATTAATGTGTTATACAATTAGAATCCAACGTTTACTGTAAATGTAAAACTAGAAGTTACACCTGTCAGAGAACGAATACGGAACTCAGCGGCTGCTGTACCAGATACAGACTCTGGGTTAATGTTGTTAGGCAATGAATTCAATAAATAACCTAAATTATGTGCATTGAATGTCAGAACACAATGTTTTGCCTTGATCTTTTCATAAGCACTGCTTGGTAAACGATAACTCAAAGAGATATCACGTAAAGCAATATAATTCAACTTATGAACCCAAGAATCATTTACAACACCGTAATTACGACCTGCCATCGTCCATGCATTGTTACGGTACGTCCATGCAGAAGCATGAGTTGGTTCTATCTTACCTGCATCAAACAATTCCTGATAAGACTGACCAGCATCTGATACACCACCAGAAGTTACAGTATAAATAGATCCATCCGGCTGAGTAATCTGTGTTCCGGCAGGGATAATACCGTTAGGAATCACACCATCATTATAGGTTTTTCCGTCGAACGCTGAAGTCCAAGTAATACCTCCGTGACCAGGCATTCCTTTCAAAGATTCTTCCATGAATCCGTAAGCTGTACCATAACGAGAGTTATAAGAAGCTACATAACCACCGAAACGCATATCCAAAGCTACACTCAAACTCCAATTTTTATAACGTAAAGACGTATTTACCGAACCTAAGAAATCAGGAACCATAGAACCTATTTCTACAATTTCAGCTTCATTACGTAATAAATGAGAGCGACGTTGTGAATCTGTCCAAACTAACATAGGCATACCTGATGATTCATCAATTTTCAAATAACTATCTGTCATCAATGTACCATAAGCAGAACCAACTTTCGCCACAGAACCTATACGATAGTTTCCATACGTAACATCACCTTGTAAAGAAATATAGTCTGCTACATTTTCGTGTAATTCAATAACCTTATTTATATTCTTTGTCCAAGTAAAGTTCAAATCCCAAGTCCAATCGTTATTTTCAAAAGGAGTTGTATTCAATGCTAATTCCACACCTTGGTTCTGAATATTACCAGCATTAATCAATTGCTTACTAATACCAGAAATAGACGGTACAGCAATTTCCATAATCTGATCTTTTGTATTTTCCTTATAGTAAGTCGCATCTAACCCAATCCGATTATTTAAGAAACGCCAATCCAAACCTATTTCCCATGCATTTTTTCGTTCTGGTTTCAAATTTTGATCATACATGGTTGATGGGACAGACAAACCATAATAGTTAGTTCCATTAAGTGTAGATGTATTAATAGAATAAGCAGAGTTAATGATATATGGACTTGTATCATTACCTACCTGCGCCCAAGATCCACGAATCTTAGCGAAAGAAATCCATTCTGGCAATTGATCACGGAAAGTAGAAGTCAATAACCAAGAACCATTTACAGATGGATAGAAATAAGAGTAAGTACCATGTCCATCTGCATAAACCAATGCAGAAGACCAGTCATTACGCCCTGTCACATCCAAGAAAATTTGATCTTTCCAGCTTCCACCCACCTGAAATGCTACAGACATCATTTTCTTACGTCCTTCTATCTTAGCAGAATAAGTAGGAGTTTGCTTAGAGTTATTGATAAAATATTGTCCTGGAACAATCAAACCTCCGTTGGTATTCATAGCTTGTGCCTGCTGGAAATTCTCGTAATATTCACCACGTAAGAATCCATTTAATGTCCAATCACCCCATGTCTTATTGAACATAAAATTGGCATTCAAGTTAGTCTGTTCTTTTGTAGTTTGACTAATACCATAATATCCACCTTCATTGGCATATCCTGAACCTAATTGTTTATTTTCGAAGCGAGTATAATAATAATTATAATTACCCTCGACATTGAATTTCAACCAGTCAGTTAAATCTGCATTAATTTTTATAGTTGGACGTACAGAAGTTTCTTTCTGGCGATAGTCATTTTCATAAATGCTCCACCAAGTACTCAAACCAGGCATATTACCCCATTGATCACCATAGCTTGTACTAGCTTGACCTCCGTGCGTACCTTTGTATTTATCACGAGCTGTAGATGGATCATAAGAACGGCTCCATACACCACTTGCAAAATTTTCACCCATGTTAATAGGAGAATTTCTAGGAGTAGAATTTGCAAATGACATGCTTGCCTCAAGTCTTACTTTTGAAGTTAATTGATGAGTAGCTTTAGCTAAAAGAGATAAACGATCAAATGTATTATTAGGTGTAGTACCACTTGCATGTTTGTAGGATAATGATGTATAGAATGTTGTTTTTTCGTTACCTCCACTCACAGCTATATTTGTGTTTGAATTGAATCCTTTATTGAATGCCTTTCTAAAGTTATTTTCTACAGCTTGATATGGAACTATACTACCATCATAATATTCCACATCACGACCGTCAAAGGCAGGTCCCCATGATAGACCCTGATCATTCAATAAAGAGAACTGACCTGCTGCATTGGTTGGATACTGGTTTAAATTGTCATAAACATAATAATTACCATTGGCATCTTTATCTCCATAACCTACAGAACCAGCAATTGTACCATTACCAAATTCATTCTGAAAAGCAGGGGTTTGTGTAATGGCATCAATACCCAATGTCTGTGAAAAATTAATTCCTAATCCTTGACCAGACTTACCACTTTTCGTTGTAATAACGACTGCACCATTTAAACCACGTGAACCATACAAAGCTGTGGCTGCAGCACCTTTCAATACAGATACAGATTCAAAATCATCAGGGTTCAAGTTCTTTAATTCGTTACCGTAGTCATTTGGATTTGAATCCCAGTCCGGGTTACCTTCTTTAATACCATTATCTAAAATCACTCCATCCACTACATAAATAGGTTGATTGTTTTTACCTAAAGTAGAAGCACCACGAATTTGAATTTTAGTAGAACCGAACATACCACCATCTGAACCGGAAATTTCAACACCGGCAACCTTTCCTTGCAATGCGGAAACAGGATTAATCAAGTTAGTGTTCAATTCATCACCTTTTAATTCAGTCATAGCATAACCCAGTGATTTTTCTGAACGCTTCATACCCAAAGCTGTTACAACGACTTCTTCTAATTGCTCTGAGTCTTCAGCCAATGTAACACTGATACTTGGTTGTCCTGTGTAAGGGATTTCTTGTGTGGCATAACCAATGTAAGAGATTTGAATGACATCGCCATTCTTCAAGCCTTCCAATGTGAATTTACCGTCTAAGTCGGTAATGTTTCCATTGGTTGTTCCTTTTACGATTACAGATGCTCCGGTAACCGGACCAAATGAATCAACAACTGTACCTGTGACTTTTCCATCCTGTTGTGAAAAATCAATGCCAGGTTTAACCGGAGCTATTTCTGCATAGATGTTTCCTGTCAAACTCAATGCAGTAGCCACTAGCAGTAAGCTAATCGATTTAGTTCTTCTAGGCATAATAGATAAATATTACGTTTGTTTATAAAATAGATTGCTTGATTATCTCGCTCAAATCTAGTTCTAACCAGACTACGTTTAAAACTGCATAAAAGTACAAACTATTTTTATGTTATACGTATGTAATAATGGTTAATTTTTTGTAATGCCTCCATATTTAACATATAGGTATCTCCATATCTAGTAGTATTATTAATTTTATTAGTTAGTAATAAGCTTTATTTTTTAGAAATATGAAAGTTTATATGTATTAATAGTGATTATTTATATATAAAATAAACCAAGCAAAATCTTTTTGTATATATAAGAGAAAAATATATACATTTTTGCCACATAGTTTTAATATACTTTTTATATACAGAAAATATCTACCAATCTTATAATCGCTCACAGAATTCAACCTTTTCTGCATTAGGCCCTAAAATGGTAAAGAATTTGACACCTTTTTCCCAAAATGGAAGATACTGAACTGAATCATCTAATATATGAAAACCAGCTGTCTTAATTTCTTTATATAATTGATCTATTTCTTTGACATCAATAGCCAAATGGTCAATAGCGCCAGAACGTAAAGTTGCTATATGATTCTCGTAAGTTTCGATAATTAAATTTCCAAATTGTAGAAAAGCTACTCTTTCATTTGCTTTTTCATTGATTGTCTGATGAGCAATTATAAATCCTAAACGTTGATAAAACGCTATTGTTTTTTCCAAATCGTTTGTTGGAATTCCTATATGTTGAATTCCTTTCATATACTTTGTTGCATCCATAATGTTATTGTATTTTAATAATGCCTCCAAATTACATATTATTATCCAAAATAGAATACTTTTCCTTGCAAATTAACCCAGATTCCTAGCATTTGAATATGATTGTCTTTTCCATGAATGTTGTATATTTGCCACACAAATTTCCAAAAAGATTATCATGCGTTTATCGAAACTTATTTGTTTTCTACTACTCATCCTTTGTTTATGCCCAGAAATACTTCATGCCCGAAAGAAAGTAGGTCTGGTATTAGGTGGTGGCGGTGCAAAAGGTGTTTCGCATATTGGTGTACTGAAAGTATTGGAAGAAGCAGGAATTCCGATCGATTATATTGCTGGTACAAGCATGGGTGCCATTGTAGGAGGATTATATGCTATCGGTTATTCGGCTACGGAAATAGACAGTATGGTAGCTTCCCAGGACTGGCAATTGTTATTGAGTGACCGTGTCAAACGGGATAATCTGACATTTCCGGAAAAAGAAAACTCTGAACGGTATGTCATATCTCTTCCTTTTGGTATTGAAAAGAAAGATCGCCTGGTCGGAGGTATGATCAAAGGCCAAAACCTGCAAAACTTGTTTTCCAATCTGACAATCGGTTATCATGACTCTGTTGATTTTAATTCCTTTCCCATTCCATTTGCTTGTGTAGCTGTTAATTTGGTAGATGGAAAAGATTTTGTATTCCGAAAAGGCAGCTTACCTATTGCCATGCGGGCAAGTATGGCTATACCGGCTGCTTTTACTCCTGTTAAATTGGATAGTATGGTATTGGTTGACGGTGGTTTAAATAATAATTATCCTGCAGATGTGGTTAAAATGATGGGAGCTGATATCATTATCGGTGTTGATTTAGGAACCAGCGACTTGAAAAACCTTCAGCATTTAAACTCTACAATTGGTGTAGTCGGACAAATTGTTGCCCTACATGGTTATGAAAAGTATGTTCACAATACAGAAATAACAGACTTATTGATTCGCCCTAACACTTCTCCATACAACTCTGCCAGTTTTACTACGGCAGCATTAGATACATTAATTATGCGTGGAGAGGAAGCAGCTCGTAAACAATGGAATGAATTGCTTACTCTTAAAGAGAAGATCGGTAGCGACAGTATTTCTACCAATACGCACTCAAAGGCAATTGTTCTGAAACCTCACGATTCATTCCTCATCCGGAAAATATATTTTGAGGGAGCGGATCCAAGGAATGAGAAATGGTTGTTACAGATTAGTCAGCTAAAAGAAAACAGCTGGATTTCTCTTCAGAAATTACATCATGCCATGTCTATCCTGATAGGAACGAATGCTTATTCCAATGTCAGTTATAAACTAACAGGCGAAGATGCCCGCGACTTGCATTTAATTGTAGAACCCAAATCAGCCAGTGCCGTCAACGTCGGACTTCGATTTGATTCAGAAGAAATCATTGCTGTTTTACTGAATGGAACATTTGATTACCATACGAAATTCCATTCCAGGTTTTCTGTTACCGGCCGTGTAGGAAAAAAGACGTACGGCCGTGTGGATTATTCCATCGAACGAAACCCACTGCGGAATCTGAATTTATCGTATAAGTTCACTTACCAGGATTTAGATATTTATCACAAGGGAGAAAAATCTCTCAATACAACATTCCGCAACCATTTTGCAGAGTTTTCCTATTCTGATATGAACTGGTTAAGCTTTAAAGTACAGACAGGTATCCGATATGAACATTATAACTATAAATCTGTATTAAATAATGGAGATTTACTGGTTGATTTCAAGCCTCAGAATTTCATCAACTATTTTGTTTCAACCCATTTCGAGACACTCGATCGTAGTTATTATCCCAACCGTGGTGTTTCTCTGAAAGCTAATTATACGGTCTATACCGACAATTTTGTCGGATATCAAGGTCATACGCCTTTTTCGGCCTTGAGTGCTCATTTCTTATCGGTTATTCCGGTTACCAGCCATTTTAGTTTTCTACCGGCTTTATACGGACGTGTACTGATTGGACGAGATGCAGCTTTTCCTTACTTGAATGCCATCGGCGGAGAAACGGAAGGTCATTATTTGGACCATCAATTACCCTTTGCCGGAATCAATCATGTAGAGTTTCTTGATCATGCCTTTCTTTCTCTTCGACTTCAATTACGGCAACGCATCAGCAACCGACATTATATCTCGCTGATAGGAAACTATGGTATTCACGATGACAACTTCTTCAATCTCTTAAAAGGGAACCATCTTTGGGGAGGCAGTTTAGGTTATGCCTACAATAGTATCTTTGGACCTATGAATGCATCTTTCGGTCTATCCAACAGAGCACAGAAACTCCAGTTTTTCCTGAATCTGGGTTATTATTTCTAAGCATGCTTTACCAATATAGTATGATCCCGGCTACTCCGGCCAATAAAATCATCAGAATCGGATGTACTTTAAATTTCCAGGTAAGAATAAAAGCAGCTCCAAAGATCAGGAAGCTTTTATAGTCAATGAAATTCTCATGATTCATCAGCAATAGAGCAGCTGCGGCAATCAAGCCGACAGTAACCGGACGTAATCCCAAGAAGGCTGCTTCTACGTATTTGTTGTTCTTGAACTTGGCAAAGAAATAAGAAATAAACAAGACTAACAGGAATGAAGGCAAACATACGGCGAATGTAGTCAGACATGATCCTAAAACACTCACAGCTGGAGAATAACCTGCATTATGAATGGCCGTATAACCGATATAGGTAGCACTGTTGATTCCAATCGGTCCGGGTGTCATCTGCGAAATAGCCACAATATCTGTAAATTCCTGCAAGGAAATCCATTGGTAACGATCTACCACATCTGCCTGGATCAACGACAACATGGCGTATCCACCACCAAAGCCCAGGATTCCAATCTTCAAATAAACGTATAATAATTGTAACCAGATCATAAGTTTTCAGTTTGTAAGTTTATCGGTTTACAAGTTTTTGAGTTTCTCACTTGCTTAACTTTTTAATCTTTAATCCATAATATAAACCACCGGCTATAGCTGCCAGTATTACCCAAGCCGGAGAAATACCTCCCAGCCAAATCAGCAAGGCAACAACTATAGGGATAACTAATTGCTTATATGAAAGCTTGATAGAACGGGCAGTTGTCAAACAAGGTACAGCAATCAAGGCGACTACCGCCGGACGTAATCCTTTAAAGGCTTTTTCTATCCATTCGTTGTCCCGTACATGTGTAAAGAACAAAGCAATAGCCAAGATGATCAGAAAAGAAGGAAGTACAGTACCTAAGGCACAACAAATAGCTCCTAAGGTTTTACGCAATTTATATCCTACAAAGATGGATATATTCACGGCAAAAATACCGGGTAAAGACTGCGTAACAGCAAAGACGTCGATGAAGTCTTCCTTTGTCATCCATCCACGATCCACTACTTCCCGCTGAATCAGCGGCAGCATGGCATAACCACCTCCGATGGTAAATGTTCCAATCTTGACAAACGTCAGAAATAATGTCCAGTACATTATTATTTAACTCCTACTATTTTATGATACCTTTCTTCATCATTCAAGATACGCAATGCTTCCTGATAACTGTCATTGACGTCATTAATGATATAGAAATATTCTGTCATATCATACAGATCCCGGGCTATCAAAGCCTTTATCTGCAACTGAATCAACGGCAAAGAACGGTTGTATTCTTCTTCTTTAAAGGTAATCTTCGCTTCTTCAGCCATCTTCTTCAGTTCGTTCATGATTTCATCAGTTACCACGAATTTCTCTTTATAGACCTGCGGCTTCTTGTATGTCTTTCCTAATTCGTCCCGATGCCGGTCCAGATAATTCATGGCTACCCGATTTACCAATCCTTTTGCTACAATATCCCGATGATAATCTGAATAGCGCGTCGTATCCATCGGAATAAAAACGTCAGGCATGATACCGCCGCCGCCATAAACCGTACGTCCATTTGCCAACGTACTGTATTTCATTGAATCCGGGAAGTGAATACTATCTGCACTCATCAGTTCTCCCCGATTATAACGATCAATCAAGTCGTGTGCATAGTCTTCTCCCTTTCCTTTCTCATACGGCTTCTGGATGCAACGTCCGGTCGGTGTATAGTAACGGGCTACTGTCAGACGGATCATCGAACCATCCGGAAGCGGAAGCGGACGTTGTACCAATCCTTTTCCGAAGGTACGGCGACCCACGATCACACCACGATCCCAATCTTGTACAGCTCCTGAAAGGATTTCACTGGCACTGGCAGAAGATTCATCTACCAGAATAACCAATTCACCGTCTTCAAATGAGCCTTGTGCTGTCGAAATGGCATCTTGTCTTTTCTGTTTCGAACCTTGTGTATAAACAATCTGTTTGCCTCGTGCCAGAAATTCGTCAGCCAGTTCAATAGCTACATTCAGATAACCGCCACCATTACCCTGTAAGTCAAGAATCAATTTCTTCATTCCTTTCTTATCCAAGGTTTTCAAGGCTTCTTTAAATTCGTCGGTAGAAGAAGCAGCAAAACGGTTCAACTTGATATAACCGATTGACTTATCTGCCATATAAACGGCATCAATACTGTGTACCGGTATTTTTCCCCGAACAATGGTAAAGTCCAGCAGTTCAGATTCACCGTTTCGTTTTACCTTTACCCGAACTTCCGATCCTTTGGGTCCGCGCAGACGTTTCATAATATCGGTTGTCTTCATCTTGACTCCGGCTATCACCGTATCATTTACCTGTATAATACGATCACCTGCTACCAAGCCTACTTTTTCAGACGGACCACCGGGTATCACTTGAATTACATAGACTGTATCGGTCAAAACATTAAACTGAATACCGATTCCGTCGAAGTTGCCTTCCAACGGTTCAGTCATCTCTTTCGTTTCTTCCGGATCTGTATAGGTAGAATGAGGATCCAGTTTTTCCAACATACCTACAATGGCATCTTCTACCAGTTTACCTTCATCGGTTGGATCCACATACAAGTTGGTTACTGCATACAAAGCCATCTGTAACTTCCGGGCATCCATATCCGGCTTCTGGGCAACAACCGAAAAACAGGTTGCTGCAATCCAAAGGGACAATAATGCTATTCGCTTCATCTACTCAAAAACTTATAAACTTACACACTCAATATTCTAGGGAAGGAATGCCGAAACATCTTTCCCGAAATGCAACAATTCACGTACCGCACTCGAACTGATATGCGCATACTGCGGCTCGGCCAGCAAGAAAACCGTTTCAATGCCGGTCAACGTCCGATTAATGTCGGCAATTGTCTTTTCATATTCAAAGTCAATGACAGAACGAATGCCCCGCAAGATAAACTGGGCTCCTGTCTTTTCTGCCAGGTCGGTAGTTAGTGTATGATAGGTTGTCACTTCAATTCGCGGATCATCCTGAAAAAGGGAACGGATAGCTTCCAGTCTTTCTTCCAGCGGAAAGCAGGATTGTTTGTTTTCGTTGATTCCGATAGCAATGATAATCCGGTCGGCCAATGCCAGTCCTCGTTTTACCAACGATTGGTGTCCTATCGTAAACGGATCAAACGATCCGGGAAAAAGAGCAATCCTTTCTTGCTTCTGTTCGCTTCTTTCCATATGCTAGTTTATCAAATCCTCTTCTATTACCAAATTGTCAATGATGAAATTCTGGCGTTCCATGGTATTCTTTCCCATGTAGAATTCCAACATTTCCTTGACTAAGTCTTCCTTTTTCATTGATACCTGATCCAAACGGATGTCTTTTCCGATAAAATGACGAAACTCGTCCGGTGAGATTTCTCCCAATCCTTTGAATCGGGTAATTTCCGGATTCCTTCCTAATGCCAGGATGGCCTGTTGCTTCTCTTCTTCGCTGTAACAATAGATGGTCTTCTGTTTGTTACGAACTCGGAAAAGGGGCGTTTGAAGGATATAGACATGCTTCTGTTTGATCAGATCCGGGAAAAACTGAAGAAAGAAAGTAATCAACAGCAAACGGATATGCATACCGTCCACATCCGCATCGGTTGCGATGATTACCTTGTTATAACGCAGACCGTCCAAACCGTCTTCTATATTCAATGCGGCCTGAAGCAAATTGAACTCTTCGTTTTCATAAACGATCTTCTTCGTCAGTCCGTAACTGTTCAACGGTTTTCCACGCAGACTGAATACAGCCTGGAAATTTGGATCCCGGCTTTTGGTGATGGACCCGCTGGCCGAATCACCCTCGGTAATAAAGATACACGTATCTTCCTTCTGATCTCCTTTCGCATCGTTCAGGTGAATCCGACAATCACGGAGTTTCTTGTTATGCAGATTAGCCTTTTTGGCACGCTCACGCGCCAGTTTGGTTACTCCGGCTATGGCCTTGCGTTCTTTCTCCGATTCTTGGATCTTGCGAAGCAGAATATCGGATGTTTCCGGATCTTTATGCAGGTAATTATCCAGTTCCTTCTTGATAAAATCGTTGATAAACTTGGATACTGTAGGTCCTTCCGGTCCCATATCTTTCGAACCCAGCTTCGTCTTGGTCTGACTTTCAAAGACCGGTTCTTCTACTTTTACACTGATGGCGGCAACAATACCGGCACGAATATCCGTATAATCGAAGTTCTTGTTGTAATATTCCTTGATAACACGTCCGACTGCTTCCTTAAAAGCCGACAGATGTGTACCACCTTGTGTTGTATGCTGACCGTTTACGAACGAATAATATTCTTCTCCGTACTGGTTACTGTGTGTAATCACTACTTCAATATCCTCGCCTTTCAGATGGATGATGGGATAAAGTGGTTCGGTTGTCATATTTTCATTCAGCAAATCAACCAGACCATTCCGCGAATGATAACGTTTCCCGTTATAAAGAATCGTCAGTCCGCTGTTCAAAAAGACATAATTCTTCAACAACGTTTCAACAAACTCATCTTTATACTGATAATCCTTGAATATTGTATTATCGGGTACGAATACTACTTTCGTTCCATTGGCTTCCTGAGTAGGTTGTATATCCGATTCATCAATAATGACAGCCTTGTTATATTCTACCCGTTTGCATTCTCCGTCACGACAACTGGTTATCAGGAAATAACTGCTCAGGGCATTGACAGCTTTGATACCGACACCATTCAAACCGACCGATTTCTTGAAAGCTTTACTATCGTATTTGGCACCGGTGTTCATTTTACTGGAGACATCAACGACCTTGCCCAGCGGCACACCACGGCCGTAATCGCGAACCGTTACGGTACCGTCGGAGATGGTTACTTCGATTGTCTTGCCGAATCCCATCATGTATTCGTCAATTGAATTGTCGAGTACCTCCTTCAGTAACACATAAATTCCGTCGTCAGCATAACTTCCATCGCCTAATTTACCGATATACATTCCCGGTCGGCGGCGGATATGTTCCATCCAGTCGAGGGTTTTAATATCGTCATCATTATACGATACAGCATCTGGTTGCGACGTCATGTTCAGTTCTTCCATATTGTCTCCTGTTCTTTATCCTATTTTCTTGATAAAAGCACGGCGAGTCTTGTGATGTTCCCGCTTGAAATAGTCCCACTGAGCCTGAACAGCGTTATTGCTTTCCAGTTCCGGATTGCTTTCAGCATATTCAACACCCAATTTATTATAGATCGGAATCAAATCATTAAACAGCAAAGCGTTTACACCTTTACTCTGATATTCCGGCAAAACACCCATCAGATACAAATCGACTACCTTCGGTTTCGTCTTCAAAGCCTTCAACAAATGAATCCAACCGAACGGGAAAAGATGTCCGTTTGCCTTCTTCATTGCATGGGAAAGGTTTGGCAAAGAAATACCAAAGCCTACTACTTCGTCATCTTCTTCCCGGACAATTACCGTCACCAGGTCATAACGAAGCATCGGAATATACATATTGATATAATAGTCAATTTGCTTTTGTGTCAGTTTGGAGAAACCATACAACGGAGCATACGCTTCATTCAGCGTATTGAACACCTTATGTGCATATGGCATGATTTCCTTGGCATTTTTGAATTTCATGATCTTCAAGCCATACTTCTTCTTGACGATCTCGCCAATCCGCTGGTGTTTCTCGGGAATACCTTCACGCGGAACGAAGATCTTGAACTCATGCCAGTCCTGATCCTTCACATATCCCATACGTTCCATGTGTTGCGGATAATAAGGGAAATTATAAATGGTCGCTATGGTTCCAACCTGATCAAACCCATCTATCAGCATACCTTCGTGATCCATATCCGTAAACCCCATCGGACCTTGCAATTCTTCCATACCTTTCTGTTTGGCCCAGTCTTCAACCGCTTTGAATAAGGCGTCAACTACTTCCTGGTCGTCGATAAAGTCAACGAAACCAAAGCGAGCCCGCTTCTGTCCCCAAGTTTCATTACTACCCCGGTTGATAATTCCGGTAATACGTCCTACCACCTGATCATTCCGATAAGCCAGAAAACTGATGGAATCGCAAACCTCGAAAGCAGGATTTCTTTTCGGATCCAATGTCATCATTTCTTCCTCAATCAAACCGGGTACATGATAAGGGTTTCCTTTATATAAATCGATATTGAACTTAACAAACTTCTTAAGTTCTTTCTTTGTCGTTACTTCTCTTATTATTACACTCATGGATACTTCTGCTTTGACTGGCAAAGTTACACAAAAAAATTCAGAAGTATAGCATGCTGATTTCGCAGGTTTCGCATCCGACCAACAGAAAAACAAGGTTTTTACCTAGTTTAACGGAGGGTTGATCGACCACTCAGACTTTCATCTGAAAAGGTTTTCGGTAAATGTCTTTTTGTAAATAAGGTTGACTCCTAAAAAGCAAGAAGATGAAAGAAAGCAATTATGAACAAGAGAAGTTTCGGAAGAATTTGGAAAGAGAGATTTTCCGTTTG
>NZ_JAKZMM010000038.1 GCF_022809355.1 Parabacteroides faecalis
TTTGCAACACTAAGATAAGTGAAAATTCTGACATGGCAAAATCCTGGGCAACTTTTTGTTGCTCAGGAACTTATAAATAAAGTTAAATTATAGTGTTGCGGAATTAAGGTTTACTATTATCGGAAGCAAAAGTAAAAACTGCCCGGATGCGATGAAAGAGACGAGGATTCGGATGGTGGTGAACAACAGAAATGTAGTGGTGAACGACCGTCTTTTAATCCTTTTTTATTTTCTCCTTCTGGTAATTCTCGGCACTGTTTGGGTATATAAAGCCGATATTCATTTAAACCAATAGGTATCTTTCAAGTCTATGTCAGTGAATGGAGACAAAATCAGCGAACCCTATAAATAGATTTGCCAGATGAATAGACGATTACCTCTTCTTATTGATTTATTGTTTTGTATTGTTCTGATGCCTTTCATGATTTATTTGTTGCCATTAGACCGATGGTTGGAGAACAATACCGGTTTTGTCGTATTGCTTTTTGGTTGGCTTTTCCTGGTATATTTGATAAACCGGAATGTCTGTGTTCCTTTCTTTTTCAAGGATAAACGTCATGTTCTCTGTTCTTTGGCGATTTTTTTCCTGATGGTTCTGCTGACGTACGCCCTTTCAACCTATCAGTTGGATTTTCCCCGTGAACATTTTCGTCATCCCAGGCTGGAATTAGGGATGAACAAAGCCCGTTTTAAGATGAATCAACAGGCTGTATGGTTCCTTTTTATGGTTGTTTCATCGTTTAGTCTGGCAGTTGGTCTGTTGAATGAATTGTTCCGTCAGTCTATGGAAAAACAATTGATTGAATTTGAAAAGAAAAAGGCCGAATTGGCTTTGTATAAGGCGCAGATCAATCCTCACTTTCTGTTTAATACATTGAATACCTTGTATGGTTTATTGTTGATGGGCTCTGATCGGACCATCCAGGCATTTACCGACTTTATTGGTCTGATGAAATATATGTACGCCAACGGAGTAAAAGATAAAGTTTCTTTGGAAACAGAATTGGAATATATCCGGCAATATATCGAATTGCAGAAGCATCGGCTGAATGAATTGACGCATGTCTCTTTCTCTTGTCTGCTGTCTGAAGCCGACAAACAACTGGAAATCGCACCGATGCTTTTGATTACATTTGTCGAGAATGCCTTTAAGCACGGGGTTTCATCGCGTTCGGAGAATCATATTTATATCAGGGCTGAGGTAGAAAACAAACAGTTACTGTTTCAGGTTGAAAATCCTTTGGTACAAAAACTGGGAAATCAACCTCGCAAAGGTATTGGTCTGGAGAATTGCCGGAAACGTTTGGAACTGTTGTATGCTGGTAAGTATCAGCTGACAGAAGAGAAAAGCGAACATACATTTAAGATAATCTTGCAAATAAAATTGGCCGAATGATGAAGTGTATTGCCATAGATGATGAACCAGTCGCTTTGCGAATATTGTCGGAATATTGCTGTCGGATAGGAGATTTGGAAATACATACCTATACCAATCCGGAGAAAGGGATGGAACAGGTACGTAAAATCAAACCCGATCTCTTGTTTTTGGATATCGAAATGGGAGAAATGAACGGAATAGATTTAGCCCGTTCTTTACCGGATGGCGTGTTTCTGATATTTACAACGGCATACGCTCAATATGCGGTAGAAGGATTTGAATTGAATGCCGTAGATTATTTGCAGAAGCCTTTTACTTTTTCACGGTTTGAAAAGGCATTGCAAAAGGTAAGCCAGTTGAAGTCCTTATATGAATTGGAACGTTCTCAGACGAGCCGTAAGGATGAGATTGATCTGATGGTGGAATATAAACATGTAACCGTAAACTGGAACGATATCCTTTATCTGGAAGCCATGGACAACTATGTCCGGATTTATCTCTACTCAGCCAAGCCGCTTCTTCCGCAGATGAGTCTGAAAACCATTTTGTCATTGCTTCCTGCCGGTAAGTTCGTCCGTGTCCATAAGTCTTATGTTATCCCTCTTTCCCGGATAGCTCGTTATACGCGCAGCCAGGTTTGGTTGAAACAAGTAGAGCAACCCATACCAATAGGACGCACGTATGTTGATCATTTTCTGCAGTTACATAAGAAAAAAGAAGTCTGAAAATGCACAAAAGCCTCACTTCCCAGCGAGGCTTTCATGTTATCGGAAATAACCAATAAAAACTTTCCAATACTTACATCATCTTATATGCTTACATAAAATTAGCGATATGGCTTTGGTTTTTTAGCGATTATACTAATAGTGTTACGTTCATTTTGACAATGCAAAGATACTTTCCTCTTTTAGGCTGATCAATACCTATTTATGAGTAAAACACGGATATTCGTATACCCGATTATGAGTATTTGCTGCATTACAGTCTTTTTTGTATAAATATGTTTCAGGAGAAACGCCTTTGTCAATACCTATTGCGTGGTATTTGTCCAACTTCTGTACCCATCCGTTGGTATTTAACCTGCTTGTTTCCAAGAAATACCTAGAGGTCAGTAAGCAGCTTGGCTTTATACCTAGTTCTTGTGATTGATTCCCCTTCGATAGCCCTATACTTTTGCACAAAATTTAAAAACAGAATGAAAAGATTAGCAAATTTTCTAGTGTTGTCGTTGTGTGCGGCTAGTCCATTAATGGCTCAAGAAACGACTTCTGAGCAATCTGCTGCAGAACAGTCGGCTGAGATTTATGCCAAAGGATATGATAAGTTTCGTTTTGGCGGTTACGGAGAAGTCTTAGCCAACTTTATGGATTATGGAATTAACCGATATACACGTCCGGAAGGAAATGAAAAGACACATCGTAACTCCATTTCTATTCCTCGCTTTGTCCTGGCTTTCGATTATAAGTTCAATTCCAAATGGATATTAGGTGCAGAGATTGAGTTTGAAGCCGGAGGAACAGGTTCTGCTTATGAACTGGAAAATACAGAGAATGGCGAATACGAAACAGAAGTGGAAAAAGGGGGAGAGGTCGCTTTGGAGCAGTTTCATATCACCCGTCTGATTCATCCTGCCTTTAATGTGCGGGCAGGACATTTGATTGTACCGGTTGGTTTGACCAACGAACATCATGAACCCATCAATTTCTTCGGTACTTCACGACCGGAAGGTGAAACAACGATTCTGCCTTCAACCTGGCATGAAAACGGTATCGAGGTGTTTGGTACGTTTGGTAGTAAGTATACCCGTTTTAATTATCAGTTTCAAGTCGTTGCCGGATTGAATGCCAATGGTTTTGACCGAAATACATGGGTCGCCAGTGGAAAACAGGGCATTTTTGAGACCGATAATTTTACTTCTCCAGCTTATGTGGCCCGTTTGAATTATTTGGGTGTTCCTGGATTAAAACTGGGAGGTTCGTTCTACTATTGTCACAATACAGGAGCTAATTCAGATAAGACAGCAACCTATAAATCTATCGGTAATATCCCATTACGAATTTATACAGCTGATGTACAATACAAAAATAAATATCTGACGGCGCGGGCCAATATGATCTATGGAAACTTGGGAAATACAGTGGAGCTGAGCAATGCCAATGGTAAATTGTCGGGCCTTTCTCCTTATAGCCGGGTAACACCGATTGCCAAGAATGCAGTAAGCTATGGCGGTGAAGTGGGTTTCAATTTACGTTCTCTTTGCCGGGATAATACACGTGTCCCAGTGATTTATCCGTTTGTCCGGTATGAATACTATAATCCGCAGGAAGAAGTCTTGAGTCCGCATACGGCAGAACTACGTAATAAAGTCAGTATGTGGACGGCCGGTGCCAACTGGTATGCTTTACCCAATCTGGTGGTAAAAGCCGATTATACAACACGTCGTATAGGTGGCGGTAAGTACAACAGTGAAAATGAATTTAGCTTGGGCGTGGCTTATATCGCCTGGTTCTTGAATAAATAAGTATAAACCCTTTAATACAGAAAACGAAATGAAAAGAAAGAATTTCTTTTATGGTGGAGTCATGGCTTTGATGATGGCTTTTTCAATGAGTGCTTGTTCTGAATCAGATGATCCGAAACCGGATACTGGAGGAACAGATGATCCGACTAACTTGGATTATACGGCTGAAAATGCGGATGCCTGGGGAAACTATATGTATAATGTAGGTATGTTGTTGAATCAGGATGCCTCAGACTTATATAAGTATTGGACAGAAGACTATGATGGTAAAGGTCCGTATGCAACGATCTTCAAAGATCAGACAAGTGGAGCATACAGCAGTGCATTGGCTTGTATTCAGGAAATGGTAGAAGGCGGTATGTGGAACATCGCTAACGAGGTAGGTGATGCCAAGATAAAAGATCCTTGGGAAAAATATACCAGTGGTGATAAGGAAGGTGGGCTTTATGCTGTGGAATCATGGTATAGCTGGCATTCACGTGATGACTATACGAATAATATCTTTTCTATCCGTAATACATACTACGGACGCATTGATGATAATGATGTGGATAAAGTCGACGGGAACCTGAATGCATTTGCTTCTTATGCAGATTTTGATGATGCTGGTGATATAGCAGAGAAATCGTTGTCCCGATTAATAGCTTCAGTAAATACGGAACTGGATGAGAAGATCAAAACCTTGATTTTCGAATCGGCCAAAGCTATTCAGGCAATTCCGCAACCTTTCCGTAATAATATCGACAGTGAAGAATCTGTAGCTGCTATGGATAAATGTATGGAGTTGGCGAGTGCCTTGAAAAATGAATTACTGCCATTCGTAACAAACGAGTTGAGTGATTCCAAGTATGATGCTCAGTTGGATGCAGTGGCAGAACAGTTTGTAGATGCGGTTGTCCTTCCTACCTATAAAGAACTGAAAGAAAAGAATACGGCACTGTTGGAATCGGTAAATAACTTCCGTAGTCATCCGAGCAACGAAGCATTTGAGGCAGCTTGTAGTGCCTGGATCAATGCCCGTGAGCCTTGGGAAAAGAGCGAAGCCTTCCTGATTGGTCCGGTTGCCAATAAAGGATTGGATCCAAACATGGATAGTTGGCCTTTGGATCAGGCTGGTATCGTGCAGGTATTGGAATCTCAAAACTGGAATGATATGCAGTGGAGCGGTAATTTCAATGAAGAAGATGAAGCCATTGGTGCTGCCCAAAGTGTACGCGGATACCATACGTTGGAATATCTGCTGTTTAAAGATGGTCAGCCTCGAACGGTAGATACAGCAAAATAACATCGGAGTTATAGAGAAAATAACCTTGAAGCCCAGGATATTCAATCTTGGAATCGCTTCAAGGTTCTCCGGATATTACAGAAGTCTGATGATCTGTAACGAATGAAGAAATAATCCAATAGAAATAGAAATGAAACGATTGTATCAATTATCAGCCACTCTGTTGTTTCTGTTCTCTTGTTTGGCGTGTGAGGAAGATGACAAAATGGATATGGACAAGGTGGTTGTGCCTAACGGATATGCTCTGTCGGCAGGAACTTCTACGATCTTTCTCAATTCATCGGTAGCGTATGATACGGAGGCCGATTGGGTGTCGGGTACAAACGCAAGTCGGTTTAATAACGGTGATGGCTTGTATGATGATGTTCGTACCAGTGGAAATGAAGAAGGAGGCGGACTTGGTCCTGTCTATGCCGGATATTCTTGTGGTAGTTGCCATCGGAATGCCGGACGGACTAAACCTACACTGTGGGAAAACGGTGGTTCGGGGAATTATGGTTTCTCATCCATGTTGGTATATATTACTCGTCGGAACGGTGCTTTCTTCCGGGATTACGGACGTGTGTTACATGACCAGGCCATTTATGGTGTAGAAGCGGAAGGAAAACTTTCGGTGAAATATGAGTATGAGACTTTCTCTTTCCCGGATGGAGAAATGTATGAATTATGCAAGCCTACATACAGCATTCGTGAATGGTATAAAGACAGCATTGCGCCGGAGGATTTATTCTGCACAGTACGTATTCCGTTGCGCCATGTGGGAATGGGACAGATGATGGCCATCGACCGAAATGAAATCATCGCATTGGCTGCCAAAAGTAATTATCCTGAATACGGAATTAGCGGACGAGTAAACTATATCACGGAGAAAGGAGTTACGGGTGTCGGGCTTTCGGGTAATAAGGCGCAGCACCTCGACTTGACTGTCGAACTGGGGTTCTCGAGTGATATGGGTGTTACGAACAGCCGTTATCCGGAAGAAATATGTGAAGGTCAGATTCAAATCAATCAGGGAAGTATGATGGGGCTTTCGTATGACCAGCTCGACATCTCAACGGAAGACATGGAAGATGTGGACTTGTATATGCAAAGTCTGGGTGTCCCGGCTCGCCGGAATGTGGACGATCCGCAGGTGATCTTGGGAGAACAGAAGTTCTATGAGGCAAAATGTCATCTGTGTCATGTACCGACTTTACATACACGACCGGAAGGATCTGTCTTACTGAACGGGACGCGTTTGTCTTGGTTGGGCGGACAGACTATTCATCCGTATTCGGATTATTTACTGCATGACATGGGATCGGAAATCATGGGAGTCGGACTGAATGATAATTATACCAGTGGAATGGCTCAGGGAAATGAATGGCGTACGACTCCTTTGTGGGGAATCGGTTTACAAGAGAAGGTGAATGGTCATACGTATTTCCTGCACGACGGACGTGCACGTAACCTGATTGAAGCGATCATGTGGCATGGAGGCGAAGGGGAAGCCTCGAAGAATTTATTCAAGCGGATGACAAAGGAAGAACGGGATGCTGTCATTGCTTTCCTGAACTCTTTATAAACATACACATCATATGACTATAAAAATGAAACAGCTATTGATATTGATTGCGGCCTGCTTGTTGTGGCCACTGGGCGTTTTCGCCCAATATGAAGAAGATACCGAGAATGGAGTTGTATCTTTGGCGGGGAAAGAAGGTTTTTCCATCGCCACGAAGAAGGGGGATTTTGTATTTAAACCTTACCTTTTGGTACAGACAAGTGCTAGTGTGAACTATTATGACGATGAAGGTTTGGATCCTGCCTATAATCAGGATAACATTCATAACACGGGATTCGCCATTCCGTATGCCATTTTGGGATTTACGGGAAAGGCTTTCAATCGGGTGACATTCAACCTGTCGATCAACGCAGCGGGCAGTGGCGGGAATATCCTTCAACAAGCCTGGTTCGACTACGAGGTGAAGGAGAGTTTAGCCTTTCGTGTGGGGAAATTCAAGACGCCTTTTACCCATGCCTATCTGACCACATTGGGAGAAACCTTGATGCCTACGTTACCGGTATCGTTGACTTCATCAGTGATTCTACCTTATTCCTTGAATGCCGTGACACCCAATATCGGAACCGGATTCGATTTGGGTGTCGAGGTACATGGTTTAGTGAACAAGAAGTTCGGTTATGAAGTAGGTATCTTCAATGGAACAGGTAGTTCGGTGAATACTGCTACGAAGACATTCAGTGACGACTGGCATATCCCGTCTTTACTCTATGCCGGTCGGATTACGTATATGCCTAAAGGTATCATGCCCGCCACGCAAGGAAATCCAAATCGTTTGCGAGAAGACAAACTCTTGTTCGGGCTCTCGTCTTCATTGAATGTTGAGAGTGAAAGCGAAAGCACCAACGATTTCCGTGCCGGAGCTGAATTTTCCATGTTGAAGAACCGGCTCTATCTCGGAGCGGAGATTTATTACATGCAAGTCGGTTTTACGGAACGGCAGAAGATAGATAAGAGGTATCACTACCTGGGCGGATATGTTCAGGGCGGGTATTTCGTACTTGACCGTTTGCAAGCAACTGCCCGTTACGACTTCTTCAACCGCAACGGATTAGATACAAATGGTTTCTTGAATATGCCGGCGGTAGGTTTCAACTATTTCTTCCGGGGATGCAACCTGAAGTTGCAGGCCATGTATCAGTTTATCGGTCGTACAGGCCATGACCGGCAGATTGACCGGGATAATGATGATCTCGGTTTAGCAATGCATTCCGGAACGGTTATGCTTCAATATACATTCTAACAGAAGGTCGTTGATTATGAATATGAAAACTGTCTTATCGGTGTGTATCGGAATGAGTATGCTGTTTTCTCCGGCATGCGATGATGGGAAAATCTATGAGGAACATATTTCTACCGAACGTGAAGGCGGGGCGGTGAGTTTGACTGGTTATTTACAGGGTGTTGATTCTTGGCCTGGTGGTTATAGTATTGTCTTGGCAGGTTTTGCCGGGACAAATGAATATGCCCAAACAGCCCAAGGAATTACACCGGAAAAGGATGGAAGTGTTCGGATGACTCTTCAGGGAATACCTGCAGAAGTAACACATATAGAAGTATGTGCTATCAATAAGTTACGCAAGCGGATCGCCACTTTCTATACAGTTGATTATGAAGAAACGTCAGATACGTTACGTCTTGATATGGGAACAATCGATGCCCGTATGTATGGTGTAATTCAGTCGGATGTATTTGATCGTTCTTGTACCGCTTGCCATGGTGGTAGTACAGAACCTGCCGCGGGTTTATATCTGACGGAAGAGAAAAGTTATACTGCCTTAGTTGGCGTAGTGGCAGACCAAAGTAAAGACAGCCTTTTACTGGTCAATCCAGGAAATGCACAGGAAAGTTTCCTGCATGTCATGCTTCGGGAGAATGTGTTGAGGTACGATCATACGCAAATTATAACTTCGGTAAATATGTTACAGTTGATTGACGACTGGATTAATAACGGAGCTAATGAATAATATATGAATAAGATGGAATGGAAAAGAAGAACATATATTGAAGGTACTGTTGAGGCACAGATATCTTCTTTTACTGGTGAAGGGAAACAACAGAGTATCATGTTTTACTATCTGTTACAAATAATCATTTGTCTTTTGCAGAACAGTTTCAAGCTCTTCAGCAAGCATATTCTCATTGTTTGGGAAGTGAACTGAATGCTGGTGCTGTAGCTGTATTTCGCCGATATTTCTTAAGTGATGTCGCTAATCAGGCAGATTGGGTGACGGCTTGGGAATGTGAGCAGACCCCATGTGCGTTATCACTACTGCAACAAGCACCGCTGAATGGAACAAAGGTCTCATTATGGGCATGGTTGGTGACCAATACTTCCATCACAACAGAAATGAATGGGATGGTATTGGCTCGAAGGGGAGAATATACACATATGTGGACAGCAGGAGCTTATAATAAGGCTTCAAATGCTGAATACCAAACGCGGCTTTTACTTAACGACTATGTGATGCAGCTGATGGCTAAAGGTTGTACATTGGCCAAAGACTGTATTCGTACATGGTTCTTTGTACAGAATGTAGATGTAAATTATGCAGGCGTGGTAAAAGCTCGGAAAGAAGTGTTTCTAACACAGAATCTGACAGAAGAAACACATTATATAGCAAGTACTGGTATCGAAGGGCGTTCTGCTGATCCTTCTGTTTTGGTTACAATGGATACTTATGCAATACAGGGGCTTTTACCAGATCAAATTCAATTTCTTTATGCTCCGTCGCATCTGAATCCTACCTATGAATATGGTGTGACATTTGAGAGAGGGACAGCTGTGACCTATGGTGACCGGAAGCAGATATTTATTTCAGGTACCGCCAGTATTGATAATCGGGGAGAAATTGTTGCTCCGGGAGATATAATAAACCAGGCAAAACGTATGATGGAGAATGTTGAGGTTTTACTGGCTGAGGCTGGAGCAACATGGAAAGATGTGATGCAGGCTATTGTCTATCTGCGTGATCCGGCGGATTACCAAGTTGTATCTGATTTTCTTGCTGAAGAATATCCTGGTCTGCCTTGCTTACTTGTCCATGCCCCAGTGTGCCGACCGGGTTGGCTTTGTGAAACGGAGTGTATCGCTGTTATTCCTGTATCGAATGAGATATATGCTCCTTTTTAGTTCTATCAATTATTCTTGTTGTGTATAGACATATATCTAAAACTTAGTGTTGGAATATATATACATACATCAGGTATTCTAATAAATACAATTTTAGTCACTAAAAGAGACTGCTTATGGAACAAAAAGACGTATCTTTGGAAACACAATTACCCATACGATTAGATATAGCTATGTATAAAAAAGGGCTTTATAGAGAAACAGATAAGATGAGCGACTTGATTTGCGAGAACTATCCGATGGTGTTGGTGATGAGCCGCTTCGGAATCGCATTGGGCTTTGGTGAAAAGAGTATCGGTGAGGTATGCCGGCAAAATGGTGTAGATGCGAATACCTTCCTGACGGTAGTTAATTTCCTGACGGGCGAGGTGCAGGGTTTAACAGATGAGGTTAGCAGTGCCTTGTCGTTGGAGACGTTGATTCGTTATCTGCATAATGCGCATGATTATTTCCTGGCATTCCGTCTACCGAATATGCGGCGCAAACTTAATGAGGCGATCTGTACTTGTCCGGAAGACGTGGCATTCGTTATCCGGCGCTTCTTTGATGAATATGCAGAGGAGGTGAACAAGCACATGACGTATGAAGAAAAGGTTGTCTTTCCGTATGTACGAGATTTACTGAATGGAAAAGTGAACGACAAGTATAATATCTCAATCTTTCGGAAACGTCATGAACAGATCGATCAGAAGCTGTCCGACCTGAAAAATATTCTGATCAAGTATTATCCCGGTGAGGGAGGACATTTGCTGAATAGTGTATTGTTTGACCTCTTTACAACCGAGGAAGATCTGGTTTCTCACTCTTTGGTGGAAGACAACTTATTCGTTCCTTCTATCGTTTGGTATGAAAATAAGGTGTTAAATCGGTAACTCCGAATGGTATGAAACTAAGTTTGAAGATAGCGATTGTAGAACCCTCGGTGATGGTTCGTACCGGGTTAGGTACGTTGTTGCGGAAACTATCCGGAATGCAGATCACAGTCGTTGAAATACAGGAGGTAGAATCATTACTTGAATCGCTTCGTATCCATAAGCCGGATGTTTTAATCGCCTGTCCACAGTTATTGTTGCACCACTCGTTCCATCGTCTGAGAGAAGAATCAGCCCAGGCTGAGATGAAAATCATAGCTTTAATGACATCTCTTTGTCCGATGTCTCTCTTGCGGATGTTCGATGAACAAATCAGCTTATATGATACGCCTGAACAAATCCGGGAGAAACTGGAGCGACTGATTGATGCCTCCGGTGATGGTGGTACCGTTGAGAATGGAGAAGAACAGCAAAGTCTGAGTGCGCGGGAAAAAGAGATTGTCATCTGTGTGGTGAAAGGAATGACCAATCGTGAAATAGCCGACAAGCTGTTCCTTTCGGCTCACACGGTCATTACGCATCGGCGAAATATTGCCCGCAAATTACAAATCCATAGTCCCAGTGGTTTGACGATCTATGCGATTGTCAATAAATTGGTAGAATTGAAGGATATAAAGCAATAAGAAAAGCCGATGTAACAGGAATGTAATATGGATGTTTCTGAAATGTAACAGAAGTTAAGCTATCTTTGCACAAAATTCAACTTCATGAAAATCAGAAATATTCTAATTGTATTTAGTTTGCTGGTTGTTAGTCTGGGTTTGCAGGCACAAGAAAAGCCAGCCAAGTCGTTTTCGTCATTTGTTGACTCATTGGCCAAAGTGGAAGAACCTTCCGAAGAACTCTTAAACAAGATTCGGAATATGCCGAACATCGAAGTCGGAAAGGGTATCTCTTTCGAACCGGCAGATAAGCGATATAAGATGACGATGCGTTTCCGTATGCAGAACATGGCATCGGTGTCTTTGAATGATGACTTTTCGTATTCCGAAGCCGAGGCACGTGTGAAACGTTTGCGTTTGCGCTTCGATGGTTATATATTCTCTCCGAAATTACTTTATTCGATCCAATTGGGATTCACTCCTTATGATTCTAAAGATTTGCCGAATGGAAATGTGAATATTGTGCGTGATGCTATGGTGTATTATATGCCTACCCACGATTTCAGTATCGGTTTCGGTCAGACTAAGATCAAGGCTAATCGTGCTCGTGTCAATTCTTCCAGTGCTCTTCAGTTTGTAGATCGTAGTATCGTCAATTCTGAATTTAATCTTGATCGAGACTTCGGTTTCTTTGCGGAGTATTATAAACCGGTAGTTGGTGATTTCAATGTTGCTTTGAAAGGATCAATCACCTTAGGTGAAGGTCGTAACTGGAGTACGAGTAGTCAAGGAGGATTGGCTTATACAGCTCGTGTCGAACTTTTCCCCTTCGGTCGTTTCAAGTCTTTGGGAGATATTGCTGAAGGAGACTTCGAGCGGGAAGAGCATGTGAAGGTGTTGTTGGCTGGTGCTTATTCATTTAATAACAAGACCAATCGTTTACAAGGACAGAACGGAGCCTATATTCCAAATAATGAGTTGAGAGATTTGAATAGTTACTTCGTCGATTTTATCTTGAAGTATAATGGTTTCGCTTTTTATACAGACTTCATGGGCCGTAAGTGTAGTGAACCTCTCTTTACGACAGATCCGGAAACTTGTATTTATACTGGAAACGGATTGAATGTTCAGGCCAGTTATTTGTTCCCGAAAAATTGGGAAGTAGCTGTACGTAATTCTACACTTTTCCCGGAAGAGCAAGTACAGAAGATTGTAGGTTATGAAAATTATAATCAGACAACCTTGGCTGTTACACGATATCTGATAGGTCATAGCTTAAAGATACAGGCAGATGCCTCTTATAATCATCAATTAAATCCTGTTGATCCCACATATAATCGTTGGCAATTCCGCTTCCAAGTAGAATTAGGCTTGTAAACAACAAAGAAAATACATACGAATCAGTTAAACGGATTCCGACACCTGATGAGGAAAGTCGGAATCCGTTTTTTATATATCTAAAAGTTAATTTTTGGAAATTCTAAAATCGTACTTTAAACAATTACGGATTGGTTAAGTCTATTCATTCAAACTTACTAATAAGACGAAAGGAAATGATTCGCAATTCTAATAATTATCAGAGCAGATGAAAACAGGGATAAGACTACTGGTTCTATTGATGTTGTTGGTTAGTCCGGTAATGGCTCAGCAACGTGGTGTTGAAGTAACGGGAAAGGTTCAGGAGAAGGAAACACAATTACCGATCGAGCAGGCTTCTGTTCGGTTGTTGAATGTGAAAGATAGTAGTATGGTACGAGGTGTAGCGAGTAATACCGACGGCTCTTTTGCATTGAAAAATGTACGGAAAGGAAATTATATTCTAAATGTAACTTATATTGGTTTTGACCCGTTGTATAAGAATATTTCTGTAGCAGGTACGGCTCCGGTTCGCTTGGGAACTTTGGAAATGACTGATGGTAGTGTTCGTTTACAAGTAGCTGTTATTACGGGTAAAGCGCCTGAAGTTGTAGTTCGAAATGATACAACCGAGTACAATGCTGATTCATATAAAGTGACAGAAGGTTCTGTATTGGAAGATTTACTAAAGAAAATGCCGGGTGTTGAAGTTGATAGCGAAGGAAAGGTTACTGTCAACGGTAAGGAAATCAAGAAGATTATGGTTGATGGTAAGGAATTCTTCTCTGATGATCCTAAAATTGCCTCTAAGAATTTGCCTGCCAAAATGATCGATAAAGTTCAGGTACTGGATAAAAAAAGTGATATGGCTAAGATGACTGGTTTCGATGATGGTGAGGAAGAAACAGTATTAAACTTGACGGTGAAACCAGGCATGAAGCAAGGTTGGTTCGGGAATGCTTATGCTGGTTATGGTAGCAAAGACCGATATGAAGGAAATGCCATGGTCAACCGTTTCTACAATAATGATCAGTTGACTTTTATGGGAGGTTTGAATAATACAAACAATATGGGCTTTTCCGATTTGGCATCTACTATGTTCTCGGGTATGCGAGGAGGAATGCGTGGTAGTGCCGGAACAGGTATTACGTCTTCTGGAAATGGTGGATTGAACTTTAGTAAGGAATTTAATAAGAAGATAACGTTAGGCGGTAATACTCGCTACTCTCATTCAGACAACGATGCGGAGAAGAAAAGTAATGAACAGACATTTCTTCCAGGCGATAGTATTTCTTATGCCAGTAATCATACGATAAGCAATAGTGTGAGTGATAATGCGGGTTTTAATTTTAGATTAGACTGGAGACCTGATACGCTTACGCAAATTTTCTTTACTCCTGATTTCGGATATAGTAAGAGTCATTCTTCAGAAATTAAGAATACAAGTACACGGCTGAATAGTGATACACTGAATACAAGTAATTCGGATGTATTTTCAGATGGAGCTGGTTACAACTTAAGTGGACGTTTGGAATTTAGTCGTAAGTTGAATAGTGAAGGTCGTGTCTTGAGTTTCTCTTTATCAGGAGGACTGAATGATTCTTATACAGATGAAGTCAATTATTCAAATACCGATTATTTACAAGAACAACGAAGTGAACTGGTTGATCAACATATTCGCTACGATAATAAGAGTTATAATTACCGGGCTTATGTATCATGGGTAGAACCGCTGGGTAATAATAATTTCCTGCAAGCGACTTATAGTTTCTCTCAGCAGCAGCAGGAATCGTTGAAGAATGCTTATACGCCGGATGCTGAAACAGGCGAATATAATGTGTTGGATACGGCTTACAGTAAGAATTATCGGAACAGCTATATCAATCAGCGGGCAAGTATTAGCTTCAAATCTCAACGGGAGAAATATAATTATACGATTGGTTTCAATGTGGATCCTTCTTATTCACGGAGTGAGAATTTTATCGGTGATACAGTTCTGTCAGACTTAAGTCGGAAGGTTGTGAATTTTTCTCCGATGGTCCGGTTTAATTATCGCTTTAATAAGCAGACAAATTTGCGTATTCGTTATGATGGGCGGACAACACAGCCTTCCATGACTCAATTACAACCTGTAGTAGATATTTCGGATCCGTTAAATATCGTAACAGGTAATCCGGATCTGAAACCCAAATATACGAATAGTATGCGGGTTGATTTTGGGCAGTTCATGCCGGAAAAACAGCGGGCTATTATAGCTATGTTAAATGGTAGTTATACGTTGAATGATATTGTTAGCAAGACGGTGTTTGACGGAACAACAGGTGGACGTGTTACTACTTATGAAAATGTTGATGGTAATTATAGTTTTAATGGACGGGTAATCGTGAATACTCCGTTGAAGAACAAGAAGTTTTCTATCAATACCATGAGTATGGCTTCGTATGGAAATACCAACAGCTTTATTAATGGCGAAAAGAATAAGAGTAAGACGCTGTCGGTAATGGAAAGGGCTGGAATTGATTTCCGTTCAACTTATTTAGATTTGGGTTTGAATGGTAACTTCCGTTATAATTCTACGCGTAATTCATTGCAGGGACAAACCGATATGAATACCTTCAATTATGGTGTGGGAGGAAATACAACAATCTATTTGCCTTGGGATTTCAAGATTGAAAGTGATATTAACTGGTCTGCTAATTCGGGTTATGCCGAAGGTTTCGAACAGAATGAGATTTTATGGAATGCATCTGTATCCAAATCATTCCTGAAGAATAATCAGGGAACGTTACGCTTTAAGATTTATGATATCTTGCAACAGCGGAGTAATATTTCCCGAACAGTAACAGCTAGTAGCATTAGTGACTCGGAATACAATACTTTGAACAGTTATTTTATGTTCCACTTTATTTATCGTTTCAGTATATTTAAAGGTGGAGCCAGCGCTAAGGATATGAGAGGTCCGCATGGTGGACCACGTTCGGGAAGAATGGGACCTCCGCCACCACCTCGTTTCTAAATACGAAAGGTAAGAATCGGAAACCTCCATATTAATTGGGGTTTCCGATTTTTTTATTTACCTTTCGGAGTTTTAAGGAGAGTTTTTATGCAGGATGCTTCGTTTTGGGAAATATTATTGAGTACTATATTTATTCTGCTGTATTCGATAACGATTATCGGGCTGATAGTAGTTATCATTGCAGAGAATAGAAATCCGTTGAAGACGATTCCGTGGGTTGTCGTTTTGCTATTGGCTCCAGGTGTTGGAATTTTATTTTACTTCTTTTTTGGTCAGGATAACCGAAAGCAGCGAATTATTTCACGTAAAACCTATAAACGAATTATCAAACAGCCACGAACTGGGAAAATTCCTCACGATGCATGCTCAGTCCCGGAGCAATATAAAGGATTAACGAAGTTATTAAACCGCTCCCGTACATCTCCGTTATTATATGGAAGCGATATCCGGGTTTTTACCAATGGGAAAGATAAGTTTCGTGCTTTGTTTGATGACATTCGTCGGGCAAAATATCATGTTCATGTCCAATACTATATTTTCAACGATGATGAAATAGGCACTCAGTTGAAAGATTTATTGGTACAGAAAGCCCGTGAAGGAGTTGAAGTTCGTGTTCTTTACGATGATGTAGGTAGTTGGAAAGCCAAGAATCGTTTTTTCCACGAGATGGAGAAAGAAGGTATAGAAGTATATGCTTTCCTAAAAGTTGTTTTCCCGGTGTTGACGAGTAAGGTGAATTACCGAAATCACCGTAAGGTAGTTGTTATTGATGGGAAAATCGGATATATGGGCGGTATGAATGTTGCAGATCGGTATATCAAAGGTGTTTCATGGGGTGTTTGGCATGATCTGCATTTCCGGATTGAAGGAAAAGGCGTACAAAGTCTGCAATCTGCTTTCTTGTTGGATTGGTATGTGGTCAGTAAGCAGATTATTTCGGATAAACGTTATTTCCCGAAATCGGAAGTTCTATCTGATAATATCATGCAGGTGATTACAAGTGGTCCGGTTGGTCCTTGGCGAGTATTGGCGCAAGCTGAAATTTATTTGATTGCCAATGCCCGGAAATATGTATATATCCAAACGCCTTACTTTTTGCCGACCGAAGGATTAAGCCAGGCTTTACAGGTGGCAGCCCGTAGTGGAGTTGATGTACGGATTATGATACCAGAACGTTCGGATACGCGGATGGCTCATTTGGCAACTCGTTCTTTCTTGGCCGAAATGATACGCGCAGGCGTTAAGATTTACTTTTATCAGCCAGGCTTTCTACATGCCAAATTGATTGTGAGTGATGATGCAGTGGCATGTATCGGTTCTGCCAATATGGATTTTCGAAGTCTGGAACACAATTTTGAGATCAATGCTTTTGTTTATCAGCGTGAGTTTGCCATGGAAATGCGGCGGATTTTCATGTATGATGTCGAGCAATGTCTGCATATTACGCCTTCCATTTGGCTGAAACGGCCTTTGAGCAAACGTTTTTCTGAATCCTTCATGCGGCTTTTCTCTCCTTTGTTGTAATGATATCTTCCCTTCGGTCTAAGGGGAACCTTCCCTTCGGACGTAGTGAGAACTTCCTTTAGTGTTAAGGGTGATGTTCCCTTCAGGTTGAGGGAAAGCATCATCCTTCTTCTTTACGGAAAATACTGAAGTTGACTGAGCCATACACCCGATGCTGGTCGAAGTATGGAAGTTGTGAGAAATCATAGCTGGCTGGATGTTCCATGACAAAGATACCATCGGGGCGTAATAAGTCACGTTCAAAGATGCATGTTGGCACTTCAGGTAATTCTTTTAGCGCGTATGGAGGATCAGCAAATATGAAATCAAAGCTTTGTGGTGCAGCGGTATGAAGAAAACGGAATACATCACCGCGGATTAGATTGAGGCCGTTTGTTTTCAGTTCTTTTCCCACTTTGGCGATAAAAGATGCATGTGCATTATTCTTTTCGACAGAAGTAACCCGACGACAGCCTCTTGACAATAATTCAAACGAGATGCTTCCGGTTCCGGCAAACAGGTCAAGTGCTTCCAGATCTTCGAAGTCCATCAGATTTGACAGGACATTGAATAAATTTTCTTTGGCAAAGTCGGTTGTCGGACGAGCACTGAACGACGACGGAACGTCGAAACGGCGTTTGCCATATATTCCACTTATAATTCGCATAACGATAAAGCAATTAAATCAATTGGAGTACGAAGAATTTCCGTACCCATTAAATAAACTTCAGATGGATAATCAAGCATGTCAACGTGCTGGATATAGGCGGTTAATGCCATTTTCAGTTCTTTGGTCTGTTGGGCTTCGCCTGAAAGATATAACAGGTCTTTCTGCACATCAAACTGCTGTTGTTTCCATATATATAAGGTATAGTAAAGGATTTCTTTGTATGCTGTTACCTGAAAATAGTTGGTGAACAGCAACTGTCCTTGTTTGTAACAGGCAATCGTCAGGCGATCAGTGCTCAGCGAGAGGAACATCACCTGGAATGCCATTGCCAGACTCCTTTGTTTCCAGAAGGTAAATACGGCACTTTGCGTATGTACGAAGACCGGGTTCACGAGTGATCGTGTGCAAAAGGTGTACACTTCAGGCATCATGCTGTAAAGGAGTACCTGGTTGTCTTCTTTCAAGGATTGATATAGTACCTGTCTTTCTGCAGCCGGTCCGAATGTGAATGCGTATAATTCATCTGCCTTTTTCTCCAGGAAAAGTGAAAGAGGTACTAATGTATAATCTGAGTGAGCCTGAACGACATAAAAACGTTTGAATGTACACGACAGAAAATCGTGTGCGAAGAAGAAATCTTCTACCTGCTTCAGGTACGAATCATGTGAATTCCATTTCTCTTCATGGATAAAGAAGCTACCTTTAATACGAGGATTGTATCCAGAAAAAGAAAGTCCATCCGGCATAAGCCGGATGGACACTATATAATTCTCAGATTCTTTCGATAATAACTCCGGAATTAAAACCGCCATAAAAACATAACTGATTATTCCCAGTTACCTGCATTGTTGTTGATTTCTTCCAAAGAACCAACACGCAATCCCGGATACTTGTTCTGTTTAACAGCTTTGTCCTTCAAGTTGTATTCCAACTGAGGATCCATTCCGCGCAAATAAGAATCGAACGGAACTTCGCAAACGAATACTTTGATTTCGTAACCAGAACCAGATTTCAAAGTAGCTGTATCCATGTGGAATTCAATCTTTTCACCCGGAACACCTGGAACGTAACGCATACCGTCTACGTCATAATCCTTACCCAGCAAAGTATCTTTCGCCAAAACCCAAGCAGTATCACGTTTGAAACCTTTCAAACCTTCTTTTTCTACTTCGCTCCAGTTACCAGTTTTCTTTGCTTTCTCAATCAATGCAACAGCTTTCTTTTCAGTCATACCTTTTTCCAGCTGTTCATCTGTCAAGACACCTTCCTTTATGACAAGAGGCAATTTAGCTGTTTTCAGGAATTTGCCCAAGTCATCGAAGTTCCCAGCATGTGTTTTATACACATTCTTATACTCGATCTGAGCTTTACGGATGTCGATCAATCTTGCGATAATTGCTTTGTCGCGTAACTCTTTTTCCGTGTTAAACTCGATCGGACCTGTGATACTCTTGTAACACATGTAAGCCAGCACTACTACTGCGGCTACCAATAAAATCTTCAATGCAACTTTCATGGTTTATATAATTTTTGTATTTATTTCGTTCGGCAAATTTAAAAAAGAATATTTAATACACTACCTTTATCGCGAAAATTATTACGATAAAATGATAAATAGTTTCTTAAAAGGGCAAATTAGCCATAATTTCCCGTATAATCCGACCTCCGACCAGCGTGCCGCACTCGAAACGATTGCCGACTTTCTCCTCTCGACAGAACCGGATTCCCTGTTGCTCTTGAAAGGATATGCTGGAACAGGCAAGACCTCGTTGATAGGTGCTTTAGTGAAAACATTGAATGAGTTGAAACAAAAAACCATGTTGCTTGCACCTACTGGCCGCGCTGCCAAAGTATTCTCCAACTATGCCGGGCAGAAAGCTTATACCATTCATAAACGAATCTACCGGCAAAAAGCATTCTCCAATGAGCCGGTCGGATTCCTTCCTGCACCAAATTTCTACAAAGATACAATTTTTATTGTAGATGAAGCATCTATGATAACAAATGATGGGGTAGATTCATATATTTTTGGATCTGGACGCCTTTTGGATGATTTGATTCACTTTGTTTATTCCGGAGAGAATTGCCGGATGATCCTGATGGGCGACGAAGCACAGCTTCCTCCGGTAATGCAGACCGAGAGTCCGGCTTTGAATCCGGATGTATTGCGAGGATATAATCTGGATGTCTCGACTGTTGTAATGACACAGGTCGTCCGTCAGCAGGAAGATTCTGGTATTTTATTGAATGCAACTCGTTTGCGGGAAGCTTTACGGAATAACATGGTGGAAATATTTCCTAAATTAAAATTGGATGGTTTTCAGGATTTCCGTCGGGTAAGCGGTGAGGATCTGATTGAAGAAATCGGTTCTGCTTATGGTCACTGGGGAATGGAAGAGACCATGATCATTACGCGTTCGAATAAAAGAGCTGTTATATATAATAATGGTATAAGAAACCGGATCTTGTTCCGGGAAGAAGAATTGTCATCGGGCGACCGGCTGATGGTTTCGAAGAATAATTATTTTTGGACCAGTGGCATGAAAGAAATGGATTTTATTGCCAATGGTGAGATCGTGGAGGTGATCAGAGTACGGCGGACGTATGAAATGTATGGTTTCCGTTTTGCGGATGTCTTGGTTCGTTTTCAGGATTACGACTTGGAATTAGAAACAAAAATACTTTTGGATACGCTGCAAAGTGAAACGCCTGCCCTTTCTCGCGAAATGAACGATAAATTGTTTTATACGGTGTTGGAAGATTATGCGGATATTTCTACCAAAGCCGGAAAGATAAAAAAGATGAAGGTTGATCCGCATTATAATGTGTTGCAAGTAAAGTATGCTTATGCCGTTACTTGTCATAAGGCACAAGGCGGACAATGGAAGTCGGTGTTTTTGGATATAGGGTACATAACAGAAGAAATGCTGGGAGAAGATTTTTATCGTTGGTTGTACACGGCTATAACGCGTGCTACGGAGCGTTTGTATTTGGTTAATTTGCCGGATGATTTTGTGGAATAGTAGTCTGTGAAATTTTCAGCTGTTATGATAAATTCTTTAGTTCACGGCGTGAACTACTTAATCTACGGCGTGAACTAAGTAATCCACGACGTGAACTAAGTAATCCGCGGCGTGGATTAAAGAATATCTCACCGGATTTGAAACAATAGAAAAGGGGCTCTGAAAGAAATATACATGGGTAAGGAAAGTAGTGGGCTTGCGGGAAAGAGAAATGTATAAGAAAAAAGATTTATTAGGGACTTCTTGTCTATTTATTCCGTGGAAATACATATTTTTGCGATATTAATAGGTTTTGTTGAATAAAATGGTATATAGGGAAAAATTAAATCAATTGCTTGCCGATGTACAGGAATTGGAAAGTCTGATCGGGAAGCTGTTGACAGAAGAAGTTCCGGGTGTTCAATTGCTTTCGAAGTCTAGCAGTTGTGCTTATTCTATTTTAGAAGGTATAAAGGAAATTGAAAGCGAACAGATTCGTCAGATGAACGCCCGTTTGGTAGAGCGGCAAGATGAATTAAGCCATTTGTCAGTCCTCCTCGACCAATACCAGCGAATGGCAGAAGCTTGTAAAAAAGATATTCTGGCTACTAAACAGGAATTGGAAGCCTCAGAACCTGTGTTGGCTCAAAAAGATGCCGACCCGACAGCTGTTCTGCCGAATGAACCTGAGCCTCCTGTAGAAGAACCTGCAAAACAAGAAGTGGTTGAAACTCCTGCTTTGCCTGTTGAGGAAACACCCAAGGAAACTCCCGTCCGGAAAGAAGTTGATCCGGCTCCGGTTATTCCGGTAGCAGCCAAGGGAAATGTTTCACTGAACGACCTGCTGGAAAAAAAGAACCTGTCTGATTTTCGTAAAGCCTTTAGTTTGAATGACCGTTTTCGTTTCCGTCGGGATCTTTTCCATGGAAATGAAGAGCAGATGAACCAGGTGATAGCCGATCTGAATCAGATAGACTCGCTGGACGAAGCGCTTCGTTTCATCGATACAAACTTGTCGTGGGACATGAACAATGAAACAGTGGCCGACTTCATTAAACTTTTAGAGAAAAGATATATCTAACTAAATAAGTTGCTAGGTTTATTCAGTTGTTGAGTTATTCGGCTTTCAAGAGATCTGTTTGAATAAGGAAAGGACAATAACTTGAAAACTGATAAACTGAAAAGCTCAAAAAGTAATATATGGCAAAATTGACAGTAGTTCCTACCCCGGTTGGTAATCTGGAAGATATGACATTCCGGGCAATCCGTGTATTAAAAGAAGCCGATTTGGTATTGGCAGAGGATACGCGGACCACAGGAATTTTGTTTAAGCACTTTGAAATACAGAATAAAATGCAGTCGCACCATAAGTTCAACGAACATAAAACGGTTGAACAATTGGCTGCCCGCATAAAGGCTGGAGAAAACATCGCTTTGGTATCAGATGCGGGTACGCCGGCTATTTCAGATCCCGGTTTTATGTTAGTGCGCGAATGTGTGCGTCAAGGAGTAGAAGTGGAATGTTTGCCGGGTGCAACTGCTTTTGTCCCTGCTTTGGTAGCCTCCGGTTTGCCGAATGAGAAATTCTGTTTTGAAGGTTTTCTTCCACAGAAGAAAGGCAGGCAGACACGCTTGATGGAACTGGCAGAAGAAGAACGGACGATTATTTTCTATGAGTCACCTTACCGATTGGTCAAAACACTCATGCAGTTTGTTGAGTTTTTTGGAGCTGACCGGCAAGTGTCTGTCTCGAGAGAAATATCGAAAGTACATGAGGAAACGGTTCGTGGAACATTGGAAGAAGTCATTCAGCATTTTTCCGAACACGAGCCGAAAGGCGAGATTGTCATCGTATTAGCAGGCTTAAAACAAAATAAAAGAGACAAGAGAGCTGAAGAAAATGTTTAACGAACTAAAAGAAAAAGCAATGAAAAAGGTATTAGTAGCATGTGTTTGTACAGCAATGTTGGCCTCTTGTGGCCAGCAATCCGCAGAGTATAAGAAACTCAAAGCGGAGAATGATTCTCTTCGTATTGAAAATACAAAAGCTACCAGCGATTTGAATGAAATGCTGGAAACTTTAGACGATATTGAATTGGGCTTCCAATCTATTAAAGAAGCCGAAAATTACTTATCTGTACAGAAACAGGCTGGTGGAGAAATGACGCCGAGCCGCCGTGAACAGATTAAGCAAAATATGCAATTGGTGTCTGAAACCTTGAAGAAGAACAAAGAGCAAATCGAGAATTTGCAAAAGAAGTTGAACCAGAGCGGTAATAAAAATGCGACTTTGCAAAAGATGGTAGATCGTTTGTCGAAGGAACTGAACGAAAAGACAGCACAGATCGTCGCTCTGCAGGAAGACTTGGCCAATAAGAATGTTCGTATTCAGGAATTAGACAATATGGTGGCTTCTTTGAATGAAGATGTAGAGAATTTATCAACTACAACAGCTGCCCAGTCTGAAAAGATTGATGCGCAAGATAAGGAACTCAACAAAGCTTATTATTGCTTTGGTACTTCAAAAGAATTGAAGGCGCAGAATATTTTGAGTAAGAAAGGTCTTTTCTCAAAGACGAAAGTGCTGCAGGATGGTTTCAATAAGGATTATTTCATTACCATTGATATCCGTGAAGTGACTGAGATTCCTCTTTTTGCTTCTAAAGCCAAGTTGCAGTCTAATCATCCGGATGGTTCTTATGAATTTATTAAGGATGAAGATGGAAACATGACATTGAAAATTTCAGATCCGAAAACATTTTGGAGTCTGAGCAGATACTTGGTCATTGAAGTAGGATGATGAAATATAAAAACCTGTTCATTGATTTGGACGATACGCTTTGGGATACGTATCACAATAACAAAGAATGCCTCAAAGAGCTTTATGCCGATTATAAAATGGATCGCCATTATGCCTCTTTTGAGGCATTCTTTGCTATTTATATGCCTCATAATGAAGAGTTGTGGGCTAAATATAGGAATGGAGAAATAGATCGGCAGACTTTAATCATCGACCGTTTTCTTTATGTATTCCGGCCATTGGGTATTGAAGACTCGAAAGAAATACTTCGGATCAATAATGACTTTCTGCAGCGGACAACCTTGCAGAAACGATTGGTGCCGGGAGCAATTGACTTGTTGGAGCATTTGCGCCCTTACTATCGGATGTTCATTCTGTCAAACGGTTTTCGGGAAGTTCAGGCCTTGAAACTGCAGAATTCCGGATTGGCTCCTTATTTTGACCGCATGATCTTGTCGGAAGATGCGGGGATTCAGAAGCCACATAAAGGAATCTTTGATTATGCTTTGATAAATACGAATTCACGTCGGACTGAATCATTGATGATTGGCGATAGCTGGGATGCCGACATCGTAGGTGCTTATCAGTCGCGCATGGATCAAATTTGGTTTAATCCGAAAGATCATCCAGCCAAAGGCTTTGTTCCTACTTATACGGTGAAGAGATTAGACGAAATCAAAAACATTTTATAGCGTATGAAAAAACTAATTACTACTTGTGTATCAATGATGACCGGATTGGTACTCTTCATGAGTTGCCAGTCGGAAAAAACGGATTGGAAGCTGGTGTGGGAAGAGAACTTTGAACAGACGGATTCCTTTGATCCGGCTGTATGGAGTAAAATCCCGAGAGGAACATCCGATTGGGATCGGCATATGTCTGATTTTGATTCCTGTTATGCCATGCGTGATGGGAAACTGATTTTACGTGGTCTGGTAAATTATACCCAGAAAAATGATACATCTCCGGTGTTGACAGGCGGTGTGTATAGTAAAGGGAAAAAACTGTTTGAACATGGACGTCTGGAGATCAATGCTCGGTTGCATGGAGCCTGGGGAGCTTGGCCTGCTTTCTGGTTGTTGCCGGAAGATGAAAAATGGCCAGATGGTGGAGAGATTGATATTATGGAGCGATTGAATAATGATTCGATTGCTTATCAGACAGTACATTCTCACTATACATTTGTCCAAGGAATTAAGGATAATCCGAAACAAGGTAGTACGGGAATGATTAATCGGGATGAATTCAATGTATATGCCGTTGAACTCTATCCGGATAGTCTTTGCTTCTTTATTAATGATACCCATACATTTACTTATCCACGCATTGAAACAGACAAAAAAGGACAGTTTCCATTCGATCGTCCTTACTATCTGTTGTTGGATATGCAACTCGGTGGTTCATGGGTAGGAGCTGTGTATAAGGAAGATTTACCAGTTGAAATGGAAATTGATTGGGTACGTTTTTATCAGAAATAAGCTGTAAGACATTACATGTAACAAATTATGAAAAAGTTATTCATTACTTGTGCGCTGGCTTTACTGGCAGGGCTTTCTTCGTTGTCGGCTCAGACCCGGTTGATTGCGCATCGTGGTTTTTGGGATCGGGAAGGATCGGCTCAGAATTCCATTGCTTCACTTGTAGCTTCACATGAAGTAAAGGCATATGGCTCGGAATTGGATGTAATTATTACTGCGGATGGAATTCCGGTGGTGCATCATGATGACGAAGTGCAGGGAATACGAATAGAAGATGCCTCTTATGAACAAATAAAGGATATTCAACTGAAGAATGGAGAAGTAATACCTACGTTTGAAAGCTATTTACAGAAGTTTATGACACTTTCGGATATGAAACTGATTGTGGAAATCAAACCTCACAAACGAATCGTCAACGAGGATCGGGCCGTGAATGCAGTGGTGGCTTTAATCGAAAAGTACCAGTTGGAAAATCGGGTTGATTATATCTCGTTCAGTATGAATATCTGTAAAGAGCTGGTCGATCGTGTTCCGTATGCTCCTGTTGCCTATTTGAATGGTGAAGTTTCGCCTGCTGATCTGAAACGCTTGGGAATGGATATGGATTATCATTATAAAGTATTTGAGAAAAACCCAACCTGGATTCAGGAAGCAAAAGACTTAGGAGTAAAAGTAAATGTATGGACAGTTAATGATCCTGCCTTGATGCAATCGTTGATGGAACAGGGTATTGATTTCATAACAACCGATAAACCGTTGGAGTTTAACAAACTCAAAGCGGAATAAAGTTGAATTTCCTTTTAGGTAGAATAAAAGGGCTGGCCTTGAATACAAAGCCAGTCCTTTTTACTTATATCAGCAAAGTCTGCTGTCAGATACCTGCAAACTCTTATAATTCCAGAATATATACACCACGGGCAGCAATGTTCATTGTGTTCGCAATATCAATTGTTTTGCCGCTGATTACATCTTTTCCTGCTTGTTTCCCTTGTATAACTTCTTGGAAGCGATTCATTTCTAGCGTTCTATCTTCATTCGTTCCATTCATCACGACAAGCACAGTTTGATTGCCTTTTACACGAGCATAAACATAGCATCCGCTTTCATCAGGAGTATAATGAATCAATTGACCTGTGGTAACAGCTTCGGATTGTATTCTCCAGTTCAAGAGTCTCTTGAGATAATCCCAGGCTTGGTTCTGCAGATCCGTTCGTCCGGTAGACATGAATGCGTCAACGGGATCACCAGTCCAACCTCCAGGAAAGTCTTTTCGGATATTTCCGTCTCCTTCAGACTTATTTCCGTACATCAGAATCTCTGTCCCGTAGTAAATTTGTGGAATACCTCGGGTTGTCAGCAAGAAAGCAATGGCCTGTTTATATCTGCGTAGGTCATTCTCATCCTTTTGCATGAAACGGCTGATGTCGTGGTTATCGAGAAAGATTAAAATGTTATTCGGATTAGGGAATAAGAAATCCTGAGCAATTACTTCATAAATCTTGAATAGTCCGCCTTCTGATCCTTCATTGCTGGAACAATTCTCGTTAAAAGCCTTTTGGCTAGTAAATGTCAAATCGAAATCCATCACTGTCTTCAGATGACTGTCCGAATGATTGAGAGCCGAGCCTTGTTGCCACCAGGCAGAAGCACTTCCCTTCGGATACCAGGCTTCTCCCACGATGTTGAAGTTCGGATATTCCTTTTCAACTTCCTGACACCATTCTGCCATGAAGTCGTAGTCGGCATACGGATGCGTATCTTGTCGGATACCATCAATCCGGGCATATTCGATCCACCAAATACTGTTTTGAATCAGATAACGGGCCAAGTGCCTATTTTGTTGGTTTAAATCCGGCATACCCACGCTGAACCAACCTTTTACAAGCCTGTCCTTCTCGGATTGGGGCGCATGTATATCCATCAACGTCCATTTGTAATGAGTTGTTTGCACGAATTGGGATTGATTGTTCAGCCAATCAGAACAAGGTAAATCGTTCATCCACCAGTGTGAGCTACCACAATGATTGAAGATCATGTCCATGACGACTTTCATTCCTTTTTCGTGTGCCTTGTCTACCAACTCTATGTATTCTTCATTACTGCCTAAGCGAGGATCTACCTGATAAAAATCGGTGATGGCATATCCATGGTATGAACCACCTGGCATTTTGTTTTCCAATACCGGATTTAACCAAATGGTAGTGAAACCTAAATCTCGAATATAATCCAGCTTGTTGATAATTCCCCGTAAATCACCTCCATGACGAGCATTGGGATTGGAACGGTTGACTTTGACATCGTCTAAGTTGTCATTAGATGGATCCGCATTAGCGAAACGATCAGGTGTAATTAGATACATAACATCTGCCGATGTAAATCCTGCTGCTCCCGTTTTGGGATTCCTTTCTTTTAGTTCTATGGATTTAACCGTTGTTTCCTTACCTTTATGGAAAATTATATTCAGTACTCCCGGAGTTGTCTTATTGGATATATTGAGGTAAAGGAACAGGTAATTGGGATTTTCCACATTTACCACTTCCTTGATTTTAACCCCAGGATAATCAATAGATACTTCGGAACCCGAAATATTTTCTCCATAGACCATCAGTTGTAATTCTGGGTTTTTCATTCCGACCCACCAACATGCTGGTTCCATACGTTTGATTTCGATGGACATTGCAGTATTAGCAATCCATCCAATGAGCGTGATCAATAAGATTAGCTTTTTCATAAGTCTGTTCATTTAATGAATAATTTATTTTGAATTGATCTGTAACTTTAGGTCTGATTTCATGGTATGCAAATATAGCCAGGATTCCTTATAAAGACAGCATGCTATTATAAAGATATAGAAATTTTTAATGGAAGCGATTCGTACGAATTACCTATCATGAATTCAAATTTTCCCCCCCGGTTCAAACATCCATTTGCCATTCCTTTGATCTAATTCCAGTTCCTTTTTGTTAACCAGCAATACTACATTTTTGCTTTCTCCTGTTTTGAAGTGTTCACGCTTGAAGGCTTTCTGCTCCTTTTGGGGTGCATTGTGCGATGATATGCTGATTCAGATTATTTATAATGTCGTAAAGCTATTTGCCTTTTGATACTTTTGAACAATGTTTTTACATATTAACAAATAATCAGTTGTACTAATGCCTCAATTAGCTTTTCAAAAGTTGAATAATTTGTATAAAACCGACTCAATGTATCTGAATTGCAGTGCTGATTATTGGATTATTTTATAAATTCGCACACTCATCCCAACCTGTGAACGGGTTGAAGAGAAAGTACTTATTCAAATATCGTAAAGCTTATGAAAGATTTTCTGCGCATATTGAGGCGCTTTGTCCCTCCTTATAAGAGGTATTTAGTGGGTAATATTTTATTCAATATACTTTCTGCCATTCTGAATTTATTCTCATTTGCCTTGATTATACCGATTTTACAGATTCTATTCAAGATAGACAAAGGTGTTTATACGTATATGCCGGTCGTTGTTGACTGGGCTAATTGGGATTCGGTGAAGGCTCTTCCGGAAATATGGAAGAATAACTTCTTTTGGTTTGTAAGTGATCTGATTGAACGTGAAGGTGGTTCGTTTACACTGATTATCTTGGGTGTCTTTCTGGTTGTCATGACTTTCTTGAAGGTGGCTTCGATGTATTTGGCCTTTTATATGATGATTCCTATCCGGACAGGTGTTGTACGAGATATTCGCAATCAGATCAATCGGAAGATTACGCAGCTTTCGTTGGGCTTTTTCTCGGAAGAGCGGAAAGGTGATATCTTGGCGCGTGTCTCCGGTGATGTGAATGAGATAGAAGCCTCAATTATGAGTTCCTTGGATATGTTGTTCAAGAACCCGATTCTGATTTCGATTTATTTGATCGGAATGATTCTGATCAGTTGGCAGCTGACTTTATTCGTGTTTATCCTATTGCCTTTTGCTGGTTATGTGATGGGACAAGTAGGGAAGAAGTTGAAGCGTCGTTCGTTGGAAGGACAACAGCAATGGGGCGCTTTGATGAGCCAGATCGAAGAAACCTTAGGAGGTTTGCGTATTATCAAGGCTTTTAATGCTGAGAAAAAGATACAAGACCGTTTTGAGCGGGCTAACGAACTGTTTCGTCAGACAACGACACGGGTATATCGTCGGCAGCAAATAGCTCATCCGATGAGTGAATTTTTGGGTACGGCTACGATCGCAGTAGTTTTATGGTATGGTGGTTCATTAATCTTAAGCAATAACAGTTCGATTGATGCGGCTACCTTTATTTATTATTTGGTTATATTCTATAGTATTATTAATCCGGCGAAAGATTTGAGTAAGGCGGCCTATGCCATTCAGAAAGGTTTGGCTTCAATGACTCGAATCGACAAAATTCTGATGGCTCAATCGGATATCAATGATCCGGAACAACCCAAGCCAGTGAAATTTACCCATGCTATCGAATATCGGAATGTTTGGTTCCGCTATCGGAATGATTGGGTGCTGAAAGGAATTAATCTGACGATTCCGAAAGGTAAAACGGTGGCTTTAGTAGGGCAGTCGGGCTCGGGAAAGAGCACGTTAGTTGATTTGTTACCTCGTTTCTATGATGTAACGGAAGGTTCGATAGCGATTGATGATACGGATATCCGTCAGGTGAAACTGGTGGATCTGCGTGGCTTGATGGGAAATGTCAATCAGGAAGCGATTCTGTTTAATGATACTTTCTTCAATAATATTGCTTTTGGTGTGGAAGGTGCCACACGGGAGCAAGTGGAAGAAGCAGCCAAAATCGCCAATGCCCACGATTTTATCATGGCTTCGGAGCATGGATACGATACCAATATTGGTGACCGTGGAGGAAAATTGTCCGGTGGGCAAAGGCAGCGTATCAGTATTGCGCGGGCGATCTTGAAGAATCCGCCGATTTTGATTCTGGACGAGGCAACCTCGGCATTGGATACGGAATCGGAACATCTTGTGCAGGAAGCCTTGGAAAATTTAATGCGTAACCGAACGACGATCGTTATCGCACACCGTTTGTCGACTATTAAGAATGCCGATGAAATATGTGTAATGCACGAAGGTGAGATCGTGGAACGTGGATGCCATGAAGATTTATTGAAGCTGGATGGTTATTATAAGCGATTGTGCGACATGCAGAGTTTCTAACTTAATCAAAATAAGAGATGAAAAAACTAGTAATGAAAATCATGGGTGGCTGTTGTGCTTTTTTATTGCTTGTCGGGTTATTTGCTTGCAAGGAAGTAAAAGTAAAAACAGCCAGTTCGACTGCCTATTTTTTCGATAGGCCAGCTCGGATGTGGGAAGAGACTTTTCCCTTGGGAAACGGACGTCTGGGGATGATGCCGGATGGTGGTCTGGAAAAAGAGAAAGTGGTGTTGAATGAAATTTCTCTATGGTCGGGTAGTAAACAGGATACGGATAATCCGCAAGCTAGTTATTCCCTGCCTGCTATTCGCCGTTTGCTGTTTGAAGGCCGGAATGATGAGGCGCAACAGTTGATGTATCAGACTTTTGTTTGTAAAGGTGCCGGAAGCGGTCAAGGCGATGGCGCGAATGTTCCCTACGGAAGTTATCAGTTGTTCGGAAATCTGGAAATTGATTATACGTATGCTTCCACTGATTCGGTGAGCAATTACCGTAGACAGCTGGATTTGCAGGAGGCGGTGACAACAACGTCTTTCAAGCGTGGTGGTGTCTCTTTCGTACGTGAATCGTTTACTTCTTTTACGCAGGATGTAGGGGTGATTCATCTGACAGCCGACGTAGAGAAGGCATTGAATTTCTCGTTTACCATGAATCGTCCGGAATATGTTTCGCTGCGCTTGGAAGGGAATGATTTGTGGCTTGAAGGACAGTTGCCAGATGGAGTAGACACAACGGCTTGTCGGGGAATGAAGTTTGCTGCTTGTGCTCGTGTGTTGTTGCCTAAAGGTGGTTCGATGACGGCTCAAGACGGAAGGGTTTCGATTAAAGATGCCTCGGAGGCAATCTTGCTAGTGAGTATGGCAACGGATTATTTCCAGCCGGATTATGCCGGACAGGTTTCCCGGTTGTTGGAGCAGGCTTCTGGAAAGACTTATGCTACGCTTGAGCGTGAACATATCTCGGCGTATCAGCAATATTTCAATCGGGTAACCTTGGATTTGGGTTCTTCCGAACGGGAGAGTTGGCCGATTGATCGCCGCTTGGCTGCTTTTGCCCAGGATAAGAATGATCCGAGTTTGCAAGCTTTGTATTTTCAGTTCGGGCGGTATTTGCTGATTTCTTCTACCCGTGTAGGATTGCTGCCTCCTAATTTGCAGGGCTTATGGTGTAATACGATCCATACGCCTTGGAATGGCGATTATCACCTGAATATTAATTTGCAGATGAATCATTGGCCGGCCGAGGTAACCAACTTGTCGGAATTGCATCTTCCGCTGATTGAGTGAACCAAGCAGCAGGTGGCAAGTGGCGAACGTACGGCGAAGGCATATTATAATGCCAAAGGATGGGTAACGCATATTCTGGGGAATGTCTGGGAGTTTACTGCTCCGGGCGAACATCCGTCGTGGGGTGCGACCAATACTTCGGCGGCTTGGTTGTGCGAGCATTTATATACACATTATTTATATACACGGGATTCGGCTTATCTGGCAGATGTCTATCCGGTCATGCGTGGAGCGGCTCAGTTCTTTGTCGATATGCTGGTAGAAGATCCGAAGACGAAATACTTGGTGACAGCTCCGACCACTTCGCCGGAGAATGCTTATCGCCTGCCGAACGGGAATACAGCCAGCATTTGCGCCGGTTCGACGATGGACAACCAGATCATTCGCGAGTTGTTTACCAATACGATCAATGCGGCTGCTATCTTGGGTGTGGATAGCGACTTTGCCCAGGTGTTGGTTGCCAAGAAGGCGCGTTTGATGCCGACTTCGATCGGGCGTGACGGACGCATCATGGAGTGGTTGCAGGAATATGAGGAGGTGGAACCCCATCACCGCCATGTTTCCCATCTGTATGGGCTCTATCCGGGGAATGAAATCTCATGGGACAAGACGCCCGAACTGGCCGAAGCGGCACGCAAGACGTTGCTTGCCCGGGGTGATGAAAGTACAGGTTGGTCGATGGCGTGGAAGATTAATTTCTGGGCGCGCTTGCGGGATGGCAACCATGCCTGGAAGTTGTTGACGGATTTGTTGCGTCCTTGTGTGGATACTAAAACCAACATGGTGAACGGTGGAGGTACGTATCCGAATCTTTTCTGTGCTCATCCTCCTTTCCAGATCGATGGTAACTTTGGTGGTTGTGCCGGTGTGGCCGAGATGTTGCTCCAAAGTCAGTATGGTTGTATAGAAGTGCTTCCGGCTTTGCCTACTGCTTGGGCAAACGGCAGTTTTTCGGGGTTGAAAGCCTTGGGTGGCGCCGAAGTGTCGGCAGAATGGAAAGAAGGTGCAGTCGAGTGGATGACGGTGAAAGCTACTCATGAAGGCGATTTCCACATCAAACTCCCGCGTAAGGATGCTTCGCCTCTCAGCTTGTTGGTGAACCAAAAAGCCATTTCCCTTCCGGTAGTGGATGGAACGATCACGGTCAGCTTGAAAGTAGGGGATATATTGACCGTTCAATATTAAGCAACATACGTAGCCTATTCCTGGGGTTGCGTCTTTCAAATAACAACCGCGGCGGTCCTTTTCGGGAACCGCCGCGGTTTTATTTAATAGATAACTTCTTCTGATAGCTTTTCTGTTAGTAATTGCTTATTTCTTAGTCAAAACTTCTTTGATTTTGGCTTCCAATACCTCGCCACGTAAGTCACGCGCCAGAATCGTTCCATCCGGAGCAAATAAAATAATCAGCGGTACGTAGTCAAAACCATACAAGGCGAATGGCTGTTTTTGCGCATTGACAAGCTGAGGCCAGGTCATCTTCAACTCTTCGATGGCTTGGATGGATTTCTCCTTTTCGTCCCAGACCGCCACGCTCAGCACTTCCAAACCTTGGTTTTTGTATTTGGCGTAAACTTGTGCAATATTCGGAATTTCTTCCCGACAAGGGCCACACCAGCTCGCCCAGAAATCGACGAGGACGAACTTGTAGCCACGTCCTACATAGTCGGACAACGAAGCCTCGCTTCCGTCCGGGCGTTCGGCCTTGAAATCTACGAAAGGTTTCCCGACGGCTGTATTCAGTGATGCCTCTACTTGTTGGACTCTTTCTTGCACATCGTTGTCTTTTCTCATCTTCTCCCCAAGTAGACGGGCTCCTCCCATGATTTGTTCAGGTGAAAAGTACATGGAATGTAATGTTAGAAAGGCACTTTTCCCAACCAGATTATCCGGATTCCGTTGGATAAAATCGTAAATCGATTCGGCCCATGCCGGGATAAAATGTTCGTTCATATAGGCTCTAGCTTGGATGATCTTTTCTGATTCTGGTACATCCAGCGAATTGCGGAAAGCGGTTACTTCCTTGATGAGAATTTGCTGTGTGCTGTCGTTCATTTGGGTCAGCCGGTTGTATTCATCATTAAGCGGTGTTCCGGAAGGCTGGTTGGGCTTGGATAAGTCGATTGAGATTTCGCCCGGTTCCAAAATGAAGGTAGTATATTTATGGGGTATTACGGTGTAGATGATCCGGACAGAATCGACTTGTCCGGTGCAGGTAAACGAGTTGTTTGTTATAACCGCACTGTCTATTTTCTGGTTGGAAGCTTGGTCGTATAAATAAATGGTGTCGCCATTGTATGTAGAATCAGGTAAGATTCCGTGAACTACATACGTGTTGCTTGGTCGTTGGGTACAGGCACTTCCTGCCAAGAGGATTGCCATTGCACCAGAAAGGAATGTACTTAGTTTTTTCATGTTGTGATACATTATATATATAATAAAAGTGCATGTGAAAAGCTTATAAAAAAGGTCTTTCCCGTTGTTCCGCCTTTTGCGAAACTTCGGAAAAGACCTTTTTCACAGATAGTAATCAGTCAGGATACCGATTTACTTATTATATTCTTCCCATTTTACATTGTGCATATCGCCACTCTTGGCAAACTCTTCATGGAAAGCGAAACAGCATTTCAAGTTCTGCGGAGTTTGTCCCTTGATACCCATTTCAAGGTATTCGTTCAGCAATGGACGGTAATCCGGATGAACGCAGTTGTCGATGATGCAACGTGCACGCTGGATAGGTGATTTACCACGCAAGTCGGCAACACCGTATTCAGTAATGATGATCTTAACCGAGTGTTCGCTGTGATCCAAGTGAGAAACCATCGGAACAAACGAACTGATCTTACCATCTTTAGCCGTAGAAGGAGTGGTGAAGATTGACAGCATAGCCGAACGGGTAAAGTCGCCCGAACCACCGATACCATTCATCATCTTCGTACCCAATACGTGTGTAGAGTTAACGTTACCGAAGATATCTGCTTCCAAAGCCGTATTCATTGCGATCAAGCCCAGACGGCGAGCCACTTCCGGATTGTTTGAAATTTCCTGCGGACGCAACAAAATCTTGTCTTTGAAGAAATCAAGGTGACTGTAAATATCGTCGATTGCCTCGTTGCTGACTGACAGAGAGCAACCGCTGGCGAATTTAACGCGACCTTCTTTCATCAATTTGATAACGGCATCCTGGATAACTTCTGTATAAACGTTGAATGCTGGGATTTCTTCGTTTTCACCCATGCAACCCAATACGGCGTTGGCTACGTTGCCTACACCACTTTGTACCGGAACAAATTCTTTCGGCAGACGGCCTGCACGGATTTCGCTTACCAAGAAATCTGCTACATTCTTACCGATAGCCAATGTTACATCATCTAGCGGAGCGAAAGGTTTGCCTTCATTGGGTTCGCTTGTCTTAACAACACCTACGATTTTAGCCGGATCAACCTTTACATACGGCAAACCGATACGGTCTGACGGAGTAAATACTGGGATTTCACGACGGTAAGGAGGATCAGCCGGTTCGTAAATATCGTGCATACCACGGATTTCCTTCGGATGTTTGTCATTTAATTCAACGATGATGCGATCGGCCATACGGCAGATTGTAGGCAGAATACCCACACCGCAAGTCGGAACGATTTCACCATCTTCTGTCACATCGGCAGCTTCAACAATGGCAACATCGATTTTTCCTAAGAAGCCATAACGTAAGTCCTGTGCCAGTTCCGACAAGTGCATATCGAAATATTCTGCTTGGTGTGCGTTTAACGCATTACGCAAATCTTTATTCGATTGATACGGAGTACGGAATTTAATTGCATTGGCACGAGCCAGTTCTCCATCCAGTTTATCACCTGTAGAAGCACCTGTAAACATACCGATTTTAAATGGATTTCCTTTTTCGTGTTCTTCAATTGCCTTTCTGGCAATAGCGCCCGGAACCACTTTCGGGCATCCTGCGGGAGTAAAACCACTGAAACCCACATTATCGTCGTTGTGAACGAAAGCAGCAGCTTCTTCTGCTGTCATAAATTTTAAAGCCATGATATTTATATTTTAGGTAATATTCTAAATTTGTTTGCAAACTTACAAAAATAACAACAATGGACCGTCTATAATCAACTGTATTTCCGATTTAATATTTCAGAATAGATGACTGCTCGCTTCAGATCATCTGCGTTTTGAAAAGGCGCCATATTGGGTAACGAATCTTCATTGCCTATTTCTGTTGTATCAGCTAACTGATTGTCTTCTTTTTGTTTCGTGTAAGTCGGCTGTATATTCTTCGTTTTCTGTTTGTTCTTTTTCTTTTTGGCCGGTTTTTGAGGAACTGTTTCCTGTATTTCCGGACCAAAGATTGTTTCTAGCAACGACTTTTCTACAGGCTGATTTTCCTGCATACTTTTAGGCTGTCTGTCTGCTGGAGAGATTGTTTGCGGTTTTTGTTGTGGATTAAATGGAGGTAAATGCTCTTCGGGTGACTGCGTTAATGCTTTTTTGACAGCACTGAGCAAGCCTTTGGCTATAAAGGCTATTAATATTATAATGTATATAACTTCTCCAAGATTATCCATAACTTTTCCCTATATTTGCACTCCCAAATGTACATAGAAATTTTTAATTAGCGAGGATTTATGAATAATATTCTGTTGAGTAATAAAGAGAAAGTAACCTTTATAAAAACGAATAAGGGTAACTTCACAGCCACCCTTACTCAAACCAAAACCTTAACTATGAAAAAATTTACGTTTTTCGTATTGCAAATGTAAAGCTTGTTTTTGAGCTGTGCAAATATATTTGTGATAAAATTTTATATTTAACATACTTTTAAATATTGATGTTTTATTATGGAAAAGAATGAAAATGGCGCAGACTTAAAATCTGCTGCTGAAAACGTTGAAAAAAAGCTTTTTATCGAAACGTATGGTTGTCAAATGAATGTGGCAGACAGTGAAGTTGTAGCATCTGTTATGCAAATGGCTGGCTATGAAATGACGGAAGAGATTCAGGATGCTGATGCAATTTTTGTCAATACTTGCTCTGTCCGCGACAACGCTGAGCAGAAAGTATTAGGGCGTTTGCAGTATTTCCAGTCGTTGAAGCGAAAAAAGAAACATTTGTTGGTTGGTGTGTTAGGTTGTATGGCCGAACGTGTCAAAGAAGATTTGATAGCCAATCATCACGTGGATTTGGTTGCAGGTCCTGATTCATACATGGATCTACCTAATTTGATTGCTGCGGCTGAAAATGGAGAGCAGGTTATTAATGTAGAACTTTCTACACAAGAAACCTATAAAGATGTAATGCCGCTGAAGTTGCCGGGGGTTCATATTTCGGGTTTCGTATCAATCATGCGTGGTTGTAATAATTTCTGTTCTTATTGTATTGTGCCTTATACACGCGGACGCGAACGCAGTAGGGAAGTGAATAGTATTCTGAATGAAATTCGGGATATGCGTGATAAAGGTTTTAAAGAAGTAACCTTGCTGGGACAGAATGTCAACTCTTATTTATATGAACAGGACGGCGAACAAGTGAATTTTTCTTCTTTATTGGAGAAAGTTGCTCTCGAAGCTCCTAACATGCGTATTCGTTTTGTAACGTCTCATCCCAAAGATATGAGCGACGAAACATTGCATGTAATTGCTAAGTATCCGAATATATGTCAGTATATTCATTTGCCGGCTCAATCGGGTAGCTCTAAAATTCTGAAAGTGATGAATCGTAAATACACTCGTGAATGGTATTTGGATCGGATTGCAGCTATTCGCAGAATATTGCCTGAGTGTGCGATTTCAACCGATTTATTCTGTGGCTTCCATTCGGAAACGGAAGAAGATTTCCAGGAAACATTATCATTGATGCGTGAAGTGGGTTACGACAGTGCCTATCTGTTTAAATATTCAGAACGTCCGGGAACGTATGCTGCTAAGCATTTGGAAGATGATGTTCCGGAAGAAGTTAAAGTACGTCGTTTGCAGGAAATGATCGATTTGCAGAATAAATTATCAGAAGAAAGCAATCTGCGCGATATAGGAAAAGTATTTGAAGTACTGATTGAGGGTTATTCTAAGCGTTCACGTGAGCAGTTATTTGGACGTACAAGTCAGAATAAAGTGGTGATTTTCGATAAGAAGAATTTTCATGTAGGTCAATTCATTCGAGTTAAAATCCAAAGAGCATCTTCAGCAACTCTTTTTGGTGAACCTGTAGAAGAATAATCACCTTTCTTCACACCCTTCACAGGAAGTAACTGATAGTTAGGCGAATGAATAGGTGTGTGAAGGGTATAAAGAAAAATCGCCTATGGTAATAGTAGGTATATAATAGAAGAATACCAATCAAGATAAACGGGAATCGAAAGTAAATCCAGCGAGGATCGAAATCGATTCCCGTTTATTTGATTTAGAAAGGTAGGCATAAAATGATAAAAAGCCGGCGTCTTTTGCTGAAAAGCCGGCGTGAAATGATAAAAACACGCCGGCCTTTTGTCAATTGATAATTGAGGATTGATAATTGAGAATTAGAAAAGGTGAAATAAAAGAGAAAGAGAGGAAGCCAAAAGAACGGGGAAAAGTGCATTTGTAAATCATTGACAGTCAATGAAAGTAAAAAATAATTGAAAAAAGATGGAAAAACATTTGGATTATATGTTTTACAGCAGTACTTTTGCACCCGCAATCGAGAGATGCGGTGGTGACATGATGAAAGAGGGGTTGAGGAATCCGGAAAGATAGAAACCGAGGGATGAGGTTGGAAGATCCAAGCGAATGTCCTGAAGTCGTTCCGAAAGAAACTTCCGAAAAAATAAATCGAAAAAAACTTTCGAAAAATTTGGAAGATAAAAATAAAAATCCTTACCTTTGCACCACGTTTCGAAAGAAACGAATGATAGGAGTTCTTTGAGAAATTTACATATACAACAGTAGTACAAGTATTTAGAATGAATACCGTCAGTAAAATACTTGAACCTGGAAATAACGGAATCTTGAGCAAAGAC
>NZ_JAKZMM010000039.1 GCF_022809355.1 Parabacteroides faecalis
CCCTAAAATACAAAAAATTAGGGAGACGGGCAAGTTCTGACTGAGCGAAGTTAGGACTTGCCCGATTTTTTTGCAGACACAAAAAAGGCCATCTCATTTTGAGACAGCCTCCTTTCGGGTTACTCCGAAAGCCTTGCCGCCGGGTTGCCTCTCCGAAGTCGGGCAACCTGTTCTAACCTTGTGGTGTTCTTGGTCTATTCCTTGTACTTTATGCCGTATAATCTTATCTTGTTGTACAGCGTGGTACGTCCGATGCCGAGCAATGCCGCAGCCAATTTGCGGTTGCCTTTCGCCTGTTCCAGCGCACGGATAATCTGTTTCTTTTCCATATCGTCCATTTCCAGTGAAGCGTCAGACGTCAGCGGCATTTCATCGAATTCCAACGTGTCCGCCGTGACCGTATCGCCCTCGGTATGCAGCACCGCCAAATGCACGACCCGTTTCAGCTCTCTCACGTTGCCGCCCCACGTATAGGCAAGCAGTCGTTTTCTTGCCTCCGCGTCAAAGCCTTTTACTTGCTTTTCAAATTCCTCGTTGGCAAGTTGTAGGAAGAACTCCGCAAGCGGTATGATGTCCTCCTTGCACTCGCGCAGCGGCGTTATGTGCAGGGTGTATTCTTTCAGCCGTTGGTAGAGGTCAGCCCGGAAACGCTTTTCAGTTATGGCAACCTGCAAATTTTCGTTGGTGGCGGCGATGATGCGCACATCAGCCCGCTTGTCCTTGCTGCCGCCCGTGGGTCTGTACATTTTGGATTCCAACGCACGGAGCAGCATCTGCTGCACTTCTATGGGCAGGTTGCCTATCTCGTCAAGGAACAACGTGCCTCCGGCGGCTTCCTCCCAGAAACCTTGTTTCTTGCTTTCGGCTCCCGTGAACGCCCCTTTCTCATGTCCGAACAGGGCGGAGGCGGCAAGCTCCTTTGAAAGCAGGCCGCAGTCCACCGCCACGAATGGCTTGCCTGCCCGTTTGCTCCTCGCGTGTATCTTCCCGGCAATGTGTTCCTTTCCTGTTCCGCTTTCGCCTAATATCAATACGTTCATGTTGGTCGGGGCGACCAGCCTTATCCTGCGGTCTATCTCACGGAAAGCCGCGCTCTGCCGCTCGTAAATCGGTGTGTCGTGCCGCTCCGTCCTTTTCTGCAAGGTTTTCAGGAGCGGGAAAAGGTTGGCTTCAATCAGCGGCTTCGGGATGTAATCTTCCGCGCCTGACTTCATCGACCGGACGGCCGTGGGCACTTCGTCGTAGTCGGTCATGACGATGTAGGGATTGTTCATGCCCTGTCTCCGCAGTTCTTCCAGCAGGGCGATGCCGTCTCCGTCGGGCAGGCGCAGGTCGGCAAGCACGATGTCGTCCTCCCGCACCTTGGAAAACAGTTTCCTTGCCCCGTTGCAGGTGGAGGTGCTGACGCTTTGGAATCCCTTGCTCTCCAGCAGTCCGCACACATAACCGGCGAATACGGGATTGTCCTCTATCACGATTATCCGTCCCATCGTTCCGCCTCCTTCCTCGCCAAATCTACAATCAGTTTGCCTTGTGCCAGTACGGCGTCAACGGCTGCCTTTACTTCGTTATCTGATATTTTTCCCTTGTGGATTGTGTCATACAATACCGCCAACGGCTGTTCCGCCTTTATCAGCATCCACGAGCTTCTGAGGTGGTGTATCCAGCTGTCCAACGCCTCCATGTCCCCGGCTTCCGCAGCCTTGCGCACTTCATCCATGTCGGATTGTGTCGTGGTCGCCAGCTTTTCCAACGTGCGCCGCTTGTCGCCGAAAGCGAGCAGGGGCGACAGGTCTATATTGCTTGTGCCCTTTGGCTTGATGCAGCGTTCCGTGACTGCAAGCAGTTCGTCTATGGAATAAGGCTTGTACAGCACGGCGGCAAATCCTTTTTCTGTCAGTTCCTTTTCTTCCACATAGCCTGCGGCGGTGGCTGCAACAACGGGTATAGTCTGCGAGTTGCCGATCTCCGACGTGCGCAGCAGTTCCAGCACCTCATAACCATTCACCTCCGGCATCTTCAGGTCGGTTACCAGCAGGTCGTAGTCCTTTGTGCGCATACGGTCCGTCAGTTCGTCCACGCTTTGGCAGGTGTCGCACTTTACGCCGCTTTGCCTGTACATTTCCTTCATCATGTCCAGCAGCATCCCGTTGTTGTCTATCGCCAGCACGGAGTATCCGGAAAGCGTGGAATGCTTAACAGTTGTCTTTTCGGTGGCCATTGTTTCCTCCGCTTTGGGCAGTGGCAGGCTTACGGTGAAGCGGCTTCCTTTGCCCGGTTTGCTTTTCACTGTGATGCTTCCATTCAGCAGTTTCACCGTGTCGCTGACGATGGCAAGCCCTAATCCGAAGCCGTCCTCCGTCACGGAGTTGCCCAGCCGCTCGAACGGGACGAATATCCGCAGTTGCTGTTCCTTTGTCATGCCCGTGCCTGTGTCTGACACTGACAAGGTAAATATGCCGCTGGTATATTCGGTTGTCAATGTGACACTTCCGTTTTTGGTAAATTTGATGGCGTTGGATAGCAGGTTGCTCCCGATACTCAGGATGCGGTTTTTGTCACCACCCACTATCTCGTCCGCATGGTTTTTCACTGTGAAGGCAAGATGTTTGCTTGCTGCTAATGGCCCGAACTCCGTTTCCAATGTTCCGGCAATGGAGCATAGTTTGAACGGCTTTATGACGGGTGTTTCCTTGCCGCGGTCCAGACGGAAATACACCAGCAGGCTGTTTATCATCCCTGCCATGCGCCCGGCGGCATCATGGATAGTCTGTGCGTGGCGGATGCGGCTGTCAGCCTCCGTGTCGTCCAGCAGCAGTTCGGCGTTGCCGCCGATGGCGGTCAGCGGGGTGCGCAGTTCGTGGGTGACGTTTTGGATGAGGTTGCGCCGCAACTTGATTAGCTTTTCATTTGCGTTATTGCTCTCCTGCAACTTTCTGATGAGTTGCTCACGCTGTTTCCGTTCGTGGTCGTTACGCCTGATTTCCCAGTGGATGGCAAGACCGGAGAGGAACAGCAGTACGATGGCGGCGGAGATGGTGGCGGTCAGCAGCCTGACGGACAGTGCCTGCGCCTCCGATATGTCCTGTTCTCGTGCGTCGAATGCGGCCTGTGCCTGCGTGTCGAGGTCGCGTATCAGCCGCCCCAGTTCCCTGTTCAGCGTCCGGTTGCGGATGCGCAGGCTGTCGGCGTATGCTTCCATCTCCGCCGCCTGTTTCCTTTGCAGGGCGGTCAGGCTGTCGCTGAAGGCGTGGAGTTCCCCGGCGGATGGCAGCACCTGTACGGTCTTCTTGCCGCCGAAGAAGCCTGCCAGCCCGCTTTTCTTCTTCCTCACGGTGCGGACACGTGTAGCCCGTCGGGCTACTTCGGGCAGGTGGTTCACCAGCAGGCTGTTTGCCTCGTCCTGCCGCTCCATCACCTCCATGATGTGCCGCAGATGGGTTTCCTTGTCCGTCAGGAGGGAGCGGAGCGTGTCTATCTGTGCCGGGCGCACGTATTCGCGGCAGAGCGGTTTCATGGCTTGCAGCAGGCTGTCGGTGCTCAGGAGCTGGGCATGGTAATGGCGGTAGTCCGTTTCGTCCCAGCCGACGACGCCCTCGCCCAACAGGGCAAGCCGGGTGATACAACGGTGGGCCTCACTTATGTCACGGCGCACCTGCCGGATGGTTTCCGTGCCGGCTTCTATCTCCCTGATGCGTTTGCGCTCATGCACCAAAATGGCGGCCATGCTGCCGATGACCGCCATCATGATAACGTAGCCTGCAAGAATTTTAAATTGTAACACTTAATAACAATCTGTAAATTTATGTAAATAGCTACACTTTGGCAAGAAGTTCATACGTAAGTTCTGTTACTGAAGAAACCAGCCTGTCAGCATGAACCGATGATAATTCTGCTTCTGAGCCATAGCCATAGAGAACACCAACACATTCCATTCCGATAGCATGGGCACCTGATACATCGAACTTGCGGTCACCCACCATTATGGCACTGTCCATATCGGTAATGTTTGCCAGCTGACATAAATAACGCATTACTTCGACCTTACTTTCCCGTGAACGATCGAAAGAAGCTCCTCCAATATAATCGAAAAAAACGGATAATCCAAAATGTTCCAATATCCGTACGGCGAATTCCGTGGGCTTGGAGGTTGCCACATAAAGATGCTTGCCTACTCCACGTAGTGTCTGTAGCATCTCTGGGACACCAGGATAGACAGTATTCTCAAGCCAACCTTTATTGGAAAAATATTCACGGTAATAGCTTACCGCCTCGTCCGCCTGTGCATCGGAGAAATGATAAAATTCTCTGAACGAATAGGTCAATGGCGGTCCAATGAACGGGGTTAACTTATGCAAATCGTTTTCAACGATGCCATAGCGAGATAAGGCATATTGCACACTGTGGACTATACCTTTGAATGAGTCGGTCAGCGTGCCGTCCAAGTCAAATAGGATATGATGTTTGGAGCTCATATCTTACTTTCCTTAAATGTAAAACTGACCAGCAAGGACAAGGCAATGAAAGTCAGTCCCGCTATGGCTGTTCCCGTCCATTGAAAATGCTCCCAGCAGATGCCGGCTACAAACGTTCCCACAGAACCGCCAAGAAAATAAATGGTCATGTAAAGCGTGTTTACACGGTTGATGGCTTCAGCGTCAAGCGTTACTACACTGGTTTGATTGGCAAGATGAATGCTCTGCATTCCCGCATCAATCAGAAGAATGGCAATGATAATGCCTGCGTAGCTGTCGCCGCCCCACCATGCTGTCAGCCAAGCCACCAGCATAACGGCTCCACCCATGAGAGAAAAACGTCTGGCTCCATAAACAGAAATATATTTACTGATGAATACCACAGTAGCAGCTCCTGCCAATCCGCAAAATCCCAATGCCCCTATGATATCATCTCCGGCAAAAAAAGGAGCTTGCTTCATCTTGAAGGCAAGGCAACTCCATAAGGCAAAGAAAGCGCCATAAGCCAATGCCGCCCGAGCGGAAGCAATGCGCAGGTATGGATATTTCCGCAGAATATGCCATAGCGACTTCATCAGCCTTCCGTATGTTTCTTTTGCCTGTGCGGGCAATGCGGGAAGCACTTTGTACATCATCAACCAGCAATACGTCATCAGTCCGGCTGCTATGAAATACACCATGCGCCACCCCCAGGCATTGGCAATCAGTCCACTCAGTATCCGTGAGCCCAAAATTCCCACCAACAGACAGGACTGCATGATGCCTACATTGCGCGTCTTATGGCTTGGGGCTGAATGATAAGACACAAGCGGTATGAAGAACTGAGGCATGACAGACGTCGCTCCGGTTATCAGCGATGCCACCCATACGATACGGATGTCCTGTGCCGTACCAATCGCCAGCAGAGAGCAGGCTGCAAGAACGTAGTTGGTTAATATCAACTTACGGCGTGAAAGCAGGTCTCCCAATGGAATGACAAACAGCAGACCAAGCATATAGCCGACTTGCGTTAAGGTCGCTACCGCATTGGCGGATAAATCATTTATTTTAAAATCTGTGGCTATACTGCCCAACAAGGGCTGGTTATAGTAACAGTTGGCGACTGATAATCCGGTTGCAATGGAAAGCATGACCAGCAATGAAGCCGGAATACCCTGGTTGGCTTTCAATTCATATTTCATGTATTCCCCTTTCAGTAAGAAACAATCTTCAAACCTATCAAAGACGCTATCAGCGTGAACAAGAAGAAAAGCCGTATCGGTGTGGCCGGCTCCTTAAAGACAAAAATGCCTATCAGGACCGTACCTACCGCCCCGATACCCGTCCAAATGGCATAAGCTGTGCCTAACGGCAACGTTTGTACGGCCTTGGCAAGCAGTGTCATGCTTAATATTGTGGAGACAAGAAAACCTCCGCCCCAAAGATAGAACTCAAAACCGGATGCGGTCCGAGTCTTCCCCAAACAAAAAGTCAGGCTTACTTCAAAGAGTCCGGCCAATAATAAGATAATCCAATTCATAAAAAATCGCCTTAAGTAAATCGTGTGACATTTTTATCTAATTATACGGTAATACCCTTCTTTTCGTGTGACGGCAGGCGCTGGTTTGCCATCAGGATAGCCCAACGCCAAAGCACCGATGCCCATCAGTCCGTCAGGCAGCTCCCATGACCTTATCATCTCTTTCCCTTCATCCGTGATGAACATTTCTTTCTCTCTATGAATCCAACAGCTTCCCAAGTTCAAGGCATGAGCTGCAAGCATCATATTTTCAAGCACACAAGTTCCATCCTCGATAGCAGTATGAGCATTTGAGGGAGCAAAAACCAATACATAAGTGGGAGCATCGTAAAAAGGATTTGATTTGGATCCAATTACTGCCGCATTCATTGCAGCCAGTTTTTTGCGCTGCTCTTTATTCTGCACAGCTACGATAAACGCACTTTGGTGCCCTCCTGCTGAAGGTGCGTAAGTTCCTGCTTCAAGTACGGCATCCAATTCCACGCGAGAAATTTGTCTGTCCTGAAATTTACGACAACTGCGTCGCGTCTTAATAATCTCCAAAAAATCATGTTCCATATTATTCCGTGTTAAAGTTTGATGCAAAAGTAGGTACATCTTACACTAAACCTTTTTACATTTGGCAAAAAATGATTTCGCATTTGACAAAAAGAGACATGCTTCCTGATTTATGACGCATCTTTTTGTTACCTTCGCAGGGTGATAAGTGTTGATGGAGTATGAAACTGGAACAGATTTTAAGTTTAAGATACCCTCTGCCTGAAAAGTCTTTAGACAAATTGCATCGTTGTATGTCAGAGATTACATTGCCTAAAGGATTTCATATATTGGAAATAAACAAGGTAGAGAAAGATATATTTTTCATTAAACAGGGTATTGTCAAGGCTTTTACTTATGTTGACGGAAAAGAAATTACGTTTTGGATAGGCAAGGAAGGTGCTACCATTGTTTCTATGAAAGGATATGTAAACGACGAGGCTGGATATGAGACAATGGAACTGATGGAGGATTCTGTTCTGTATGTCTTGAAGAGGAAGAAATTGCAGGAATTGTTTTTGGAAGATTTGCATATTGCTAATTGGGGACGACGGTATGCGGAAATGGAACTTTTGGAGACTGAACAACGATTAATCTCCATGCTCTCAGCTATCGCCTCAGAGCGTTACAGGCAACTGGTTGAGATGGATCCGGAACTCTTGCAACGGCTGCCATTGGGCAGCATAGCCTCGTATCTTGGCATTACGCAGACAAGTTTAAGCAGGATAAGGTCACGAATGAAATAGCTTTATTTACAATTTAGCTTTTGCAACCATTTTGCAGTGTCACTTCATATAATAACGCCACAGGCTTCCATATCGGTGCCAAATGCTTCCACGCATGCACAAGGTGATTGGCTTTTGCCAACCTTGTCTTTACTTTGCGTTGCCATGCAAAACGATATTCCCAGAGTATGAAAGATTGGGACAGCAGAATGCCACAAGCTGCCACCTAATCGCATATCCATCTCATTACGGAGAATACCGATTTACTTTGCAGGCAAAAACCAAGTATCAACATTAAAAGCAGTATCGACAATGGAAATTTTGATTATTCAGAAAGAGGCATTCGAGGAAATGGCGGCGAAGTTCAGCCGTTTCGCGGAACGTGTGGATGCCCTCCTTGCCAAGCAGGGCGGCAAGTCATTAAACCGCTGGATGGACAACCAGGAAGTCTGCCAGCAGTTGAACATCAGTCCGCGCACGTTGCAGACGCTACGCGACAACGGCACGCTGGCCTATTCGCAGATTAACCACAAGGTGTTTTACAAGCCGGAGGATGTGCTGAGCATCGTAAAACTAATTGAGGGCAAACGGACGGTCAGAACCGTCTGATTATTATTGTCTTACCACTAAATCCAACGTGACAATGAGTGAAATGATAACCAAGAACCATGCGCTGGTCGCCCAATTCGGCGACACGCTTGACCGTCTTCTGGACGGCATCGAGAACTTTGTGGCAAACAGCCGTCCGACATTGGGCGGCGAACGCTTCCTGACGGACAGGGAGGTTTCGGAACGGCTGAAAGTGAGCCGCCGTACCTTGCAGGACTACCGAAACAACGGGGTGGTGTCCTATTACCAGCTGGGCGGCAAAATCCTGTACAAAGAATCGGACATTGAGAGGATGCTTGCCGCCAATTACCGGGAGGCGTTCAGGCGTGTCGGTACATAATCTGCCATCCTATAATAAGAAGAAGCCGACAACGGAGGATTTATTTTCCCTGCCCGTTGTCGGCTCTTTTCTTTTCACCTTTTCTAATTGTTCACTCTCCGGCCATTATATGGGGAGAGCGAAAAGAAAATGTTGACAGGCTGTCTGTTGTTCATGGTCAGCCTGCCCATGACAAACCGCCTGAAAGCCATACATTCCTTAGTCCGCAGTCGGAAGGCGATGGTAATCACCATTTCAAGGCTGTACACATCGTAGCTTATCCCGTTGTCTTGCCTGATGTAGCGCATGGTATCGCTTTCAAACAGTTCCATATTCTTGTAGATGGCATGTACAGCCCTGCGGATGTCGCATCCGAATACATTGAACGCATCGGACATTTCCTGTTGTGTCATCCAGACGGGAACAGTCGGCATCGTGACCGTTCCGTTTTCAGTGATTGTGATAATTCCACGTTCCATTGTCATTCCTCCTTATCCGTTAAGATGTCCTTTGTTTTCTTTTCCCTTGACGCACCTGTTCCGTAGGCACGTCTGAAAGCCATCAGATTGTCCATGTCCTTTGAAATCTTCTTGTCCGTTACTTCCGCATACCGTTGGGTGGTTTTTATGCCGGAGTGCCCCATCATCTTGGCGATGCTCTCTATTGGTATTCCCTCCGAAATCAAAAAAGTTCCGAAGGAGTGCCTGCTTTGATGGTAGGACAAGTTTTCCTTCCGCCCTATCGCCACGCCCAGTTCGTGTATCTCGAACCACATCTCGTCACGGCTTGGAAGCGGGAACACGGGCCTGGTGTCGTCCGTGGTGTTGTAGAGGTCGAGTATCTGTTCCGCTATCGGGTGCAAGGGGATGAACGCCTCCACGTTGGTCTTCTTCCGGTTGATGCGGATGTAACGCCTGCCGTCCGCCGTCCTGCCGATATGGTGCGGATGGAGCAACATGATGTCCACATACGCCAGACCGGTGAACGTCGAAAACAGGAATGCCCTCCGGCCCAGTTCCTGCAAGGGGTCAAGCATGGGTGTTTCGAGGATGGTTTTCAATTCCGCACGGCTGATGTGCCTGTGCTTCGGTGCGGGCTTCTTCTCGTATTCCATGTCCTCCAACGGGTTGGCACGGAGTATCTCATAGTCCACGGCAAGGTACACCAGTTTGCTCAGCCAGCAGAGGCACTTGTTGATTTGCTGTGCGCTGAAATTCTTGTTGCGCTTCATGAACGCCTTGTAGGAACTGCCGAAGTCCTCCGTGATGTCGGTGAACTCGATGTCCTCCTTGCCCAACGAGGTGAGGTATTCTTTCAGGTATTTCTGGTAATACCCCGAATGGCGGTATGTGGACGTGGAGTTTATCTCCTTTGAACGGGCAAGCAGCCGTTCACGTTCCCTTTCGCCCATCTGTAACAGCTTGGTGGGGATAACTGCTCTTTTCGCCAATGTGTTTTTCAGCAGTTCGGCGCTCACCACGTTCTGTTTCTTCAACGAGTCCTCATAGGCAAGCTCAACGGATTTGCGGAACTCCTGCAAGCGGTTGTTCTCTCTGACGGTGCGGATTACGCCCGTCTTGTTGTTCCAGTCCTCCGGCCTGCAATAGATGCCCGTTGCCATCGTGGAACTCTTGCCGTCTATGGTGATGCGGCACAGGACGGCGGTCGTGCCGTCAGCTTTCACTTTGCTTCGGTTGATATACGGTAATATGGAAAATGTACTGCGCATAGATGTATTGTTTTTAAATTGCTGATTTTAATTGGTTACAAAACAAGTTTCAAGTCTTTGGTCGCTTCGATGTATTTGTCCATGTCCTCAAATAGCTTCTTCGGGGTGACACGGGCATAGACCTGCGTGGTCTGGATGTCGGAATGGCCCAGCATCCGGCTGATGGTTTCAATCGGCACTCCGGCCTCCAGCGTAATCAGCGAGGCGAACGAGTGACGTGCCTGATGATAGCACAAGGTACTGCTCACCCCTGCAAGAACGGCGAGCGATTTCATGTGTCGGCGGAGGTTTGGATGGTATATTATCGGGAACAGCGTCGGGCGGTTGTCGTCATGGTATTTCTCTATCAGGGCGAGTGCTTCGGGCAGCAACTTCACGCTTGCCCGAAGCTCGTTCTTCTTGCGGCGATATTTCAGCCAGAGGCTCCCATCGTCGTCCGTGTAGAGGTTCTCACGGGTGACGCTCACCACATCCGCATAGGCGGTTCCCGTATAGCAGGCAAACAGGAAAAGGTCGCGGACGAGTATGTGTGTGGTGCGCCATGCGGGTATCTCCACATCACGGATTTTCTCGAAGTCCTCGCGGCTCAACGCCCTCGGTGTCCGCTCTGTCTTTTGAGGCAGAGTGAAATTGGCAAAATGGCATCTTTCCGCATATCCCTCCTTATAGGCTATGCGGCATACTTTTTTCAAGATGGCGAGGTAATGGCGCACCGTGTCCACTGCCAAGCCTTTCACGTCCATCACATAGTTCTGGTAATCGTGGATGAACTGTTCGGTAAGCTGCCCGAAAGCGATGTCCTTCGTCTTTAACTGCCACGGGATGAACTCGCCCAACGTCTTTCTCATGTAGTAATAGCCGGGATAAGTGCCTTTGGCACGGTCTATCCCGATACGAGCCTTCAAGTCCTCGCAGATGCGGTCGGTCATCCGAAGCAGCGTCATCTGCGTTTCAATGCTGCCTTGGAACAAGTCCTTGACCGCCGTCGCGTCAAAGTCCCGCTCGCGCTCCACCAGCGTGTCGAACGCCGCATTGACCGCAAGCAGCAGCTTGTCCAGTTTTGCGTTGGTTTCCACCGCCTCGCGGCTCTTGCCGTCCAGACGGCTTTCTCGCGCGTTCCACAAATCCGGCCTGCACGACAGCTTGCATCCGAACTGCGCCATCGTACGGTTCACTGTGATACGACCCATTATCGGGGCTTTGCCCGACTTGTCCGTTCCGCTCTTTTTCAGGTAGAGCAGCACCTTGAATTTTTCTACTTTCATACGCTTACTGTTTTTGTTGCAAAATTAACTTATGAGTAAGCGTCCATTGATTTGCAGAACGGTGCGTATCAGCGCAATCGGCACGGGCGTACAACAATTTCATTTTCCGTGCGTTACCTGTCCTTGCTTCGGTAACTGACAGCTAACGGCTTGGTAACTGAAATGGTGCAATATTCCGCACTCCGTTGCGTTTCCGACATTTGGCAGAATAATGAAAAACCGCTCATTTCAAACGGGTTACGTTTTGTCGTCACTTGTTTGCTGACGGGTGCTTTGTGGGTGCTGTTCCACTGCTTCCGGCATACTTTTGCAACCCTCCAGATTGCAGCAGGAACGGACATCTACACAGTAAGCAAAATGCTTACTCACCGTAATGTCTCGACAACTCAGATTTATGCGGAGCTTGTCAGTGAGAAGAAACGGGAATCCGCCAACAAAATCTCATTAAAGTAATATTTCATAACAAACATCTTAATTTCATAATTAAAAGCCGAGAACACTGCATTTAATTACAAATTTCTACTCATTTTTTAGGATGATATTTACAGTTGTTATGCTTTTATTTTCATGTTCGGTTTATTTGGCGAATTTGAGAGGGTAATCCCAAAGCCATATGATATGGTTCAAAGGGTACCCTCTTGATATAGCTTACTAGCAATTCTTGATTGGAAACTACTGGCAACGTATAATTGACTTGTGTATTATACTAACTCAATATTAAAAAGTTGTACATCGGGCAAGTTTTACGCTAACTAAAAAAGAACAAGCCATAATCATTACATACAAAAAGGGGGAATATATGTGCTTTGGCCTGAAGTGGTGATTTGCCACCAATAGCATTCTGATGCCCCATGTATTTACAATGATTATAACAGCATCTTACATTACTAACTAATACCAGAATAAAAATACTTAAGAATAAACTTTTCAAATTGGTGAATATCTTGTATACTTTCTGTCAATTTGTCGTAGCCAATTTTCTTAAATTCCTCTATTATATCAGAAACCTCCATCTCATCGTTTTCAAGATCTATTAAACCTGAATTTTGAATTTTTCTACTTAAAGTTCTAGGCAGTCCATACTCCTCTAATTGATATACAAGCTTAGGAAGGAAAGCATTTGCTGCTTTAGCGAGAAACAAAGATATATCAGGAGTATCTGGATAGATTAATCTTTTAAGTATGCTAATAACATTCAGAATAGAACAAAGATTGAATGACATATAACGTTCTGCATGAAATAAATCTTCCTGACTAAATTCATAACCATCTTTCACTAACTCTCCATGTATTTCAGCCATAGATTTTTGCCAGTTTTGAGGAAATTTCCATATAGCAATTTTCATCAATCCTTTCATATTATCTCCAAGCATATCTGCTACATCAGAAATAGGATTACGCCAATAGTATGAATTCGTAGATGCCAATGATTCAAATCCATTAGGCCAATTGCGATTTTCTTTAATTTTGCCAACTAAAAAACGCAGTTGACTCGGCTTACATAACTTTATCAATGAATTATTCCTTATCTTATTGAAAACATCTTTACCAAGTGTTTCTGACATATATGATTCATATTCTTTTATCTGATTATTTTGTTCATCATTAATTTCCACTCCAGGATTTTCAGAATCAAGCATTTCTACTACATCTTCTGGGAATTCAATATCTAAAATAGTATTCTCTTGAGCTGGAGGTTCTTCTAGCAAATATACTTTACCTACAAAGTATTTCAACATACGGCCTGCTCTGCCTATGATATTACGATATGTAAAATAGTCAAATTTGCGATTACCATTTTTATTTGACCACACTACAACTTGTTCTGCTTGGGTATTAACACCCTCTATTATAGAAGAAGTTGAAACTATAGTGTCAATGCCATTTCTAAGTTCAAACAGTTTTACTTGAATCTGGCTCAATGACCTATGCATTCTACCATTATGAACACCAACACCAATTCTACTCAAATTGCACAAAGAAAAAGATTCGCCATAATTTATTCTAAGCCAATCGTAAAAGTTGTTCAATAAATCATTTTCTTTGTTTGGCATATTGTTGGTGAGCAGTTTAGAAATAGTATTTATATTATCATAGCTTCCTGCATATACTAAAGTTTTAGTTTTATGTTTTCTTAAAATGTCTAGCAATTTTGTTGCTTTAAAGTCGTTTTTGTTTTCATCAATCCCCATCTTCTCATAGACTTTGCTAGCCATAGTTATTACAGTTTTAAAATCTGTAAAACGCATAAACTGCATACCCTTAGTGAACACATTTTCTTTGATATTATGGATATTAGGAGCGAGATAATACTTTTGTTTCGCTATCTTGCCAAGTTCAATCATTGCGCTTAGTAGAGAAGTGCTACGCGAATCATCAAATGAAGAACTTGCCTTGTAAAATTCATCCACAATGAGCATATCAATACTTTCAAACTTACCTACATATGCAAAACTACGCTCCTGTGGTAGTATTAATATATTACGTTCTCTAAGGGTCGCGTCAGTGGTAGTAATAATTTTATACATTCCTGAAAACTTATGCTCAATCCTTCTACGAGTTTCATCTGCTAAAGCTATTGTAGGGACAATAATAACCACATTATCAGGCTTACGAATAGAAATAAAAGCATCAATGATGAAACTTTTACCAAAACTAGTAGGAGCACTAAGTGCAATATTATCACCTGCCAACAATCGTTTTAAAACTCTCGACTGAGCACTGTGAAGCGTCTTTTGTTCGCCACCGCCAAGATCTGTTTTATAAGCCTCAAATACAGCTTGTTCTTGCCATGATGCTGTATTTTTATCAATATAAGGGAACAGACCAACTTCTCTTATAAAATGGTTGACCATAGGAGAGTATTCTTTGCCTTCACGATTCAGTCTATCAAGCAATTTTATTACCTCTGTACGAGCTGTATCCATTTGACTGTTTAGGATCAGTTCGTTGATATTATAACAGATATCAAAAACTTCACTTTCAAGCATCTTGTTTTATTTGATTAGCGCGTTTAACAAACCAGTTTACAATATTCTCTTTATTAGGCACAGGAAACAGTATGAGATGAAACATTATTTTTTCAAAACCATATACACCTTCTTTCTTCTGCTTATTATTATGCGACATAAAAAATCTCTCAGCTCTATTTAGATGATAATGTTTTATTTCTTCAAGATATTCAGGTGATAATTCTCTAGCTCCTTTAGTTATACTACATTCATGTAACAACATAATAGGAACATGTAGCCTTTTTTTTACCTCGTCTATCGATACATCATGACGAAGTACTTCTTTTACTTTTTTTCTTATGTCTGGGTTATTAATTACATACTCTAAATCCTTAATATTTGTTATTATTGAGTTTTCCTTCTTTATCTTTTCCGTGCCGAGCGCTTCAAACACTGAATTGATAGGGTCATATAACCTTTCATCTATGATATCATTAAAGAATTTGGCTTCACCAAGCCACAACGTAAAATCCATTTTATCTTCATCAATAACAATATGTACGCTATCGGCTCCTTTTGCGTTATCATTAGAATTTTGCTTATAGAATATTTTAGGTACCACAGGTAATGCATTGTAATGATAGCGCATTATCCCATAGAGTACTATTTCGGCAATTTCACTGCCTTGGCCATTCTCACAATCAACCAATCTGAGATTCATTATTGAGCGAGTTATCTGCGTGTATGGATCAATTGTACAAATATTTTCTCTTTCATCTGCAGATAAACCTGTTTGTGCTATATTGTTCATGACAAACTGGCGAAAAAGATCTTCACGCCACTTCCCATCTTCAAAGCCATTAACCACAGACAGCAAAAAATCATTTTTGTCAAAGTCAGACTTCTTTGACCTTGATTCGATATCTGCCAGGCAGGTATTTACAACTATATCGAAGTTCTTTATTTTATCCATAAATTACATTTTAATGGTCTTGATTTTTATCTAAACTACCTTAATAGAATAATCTACAAAATTAACAATAATTCATCAAACATTTCATTTCCAACGAAAAACAAATTTATGTTTGGGATTCAGAATAACATTTTAATTATAAAATGGATATAAAATCCTGGTTAGGTTAGAACATATTTTCAGACATATCTCCTTCTCGTACGCTCTCTCTAAAATTTATACTTAGTTTTCTATCGATACTATCACTTAGAATTTAGAAGAGTATATTTGATGATGCTTGAATGGCTAATAATGGCATATACAAGATAATTGATATTTTACTCAATATCTACTGAACTATGAACAGATCCGTCATCCTAATATCAGCGTTTCGAGAAATTCGGAAGCTGGCTATTTTTCAACTTTCCCTGCATTACTGAAATTAGCTTATCAAGAGAAGATGCTACGTGAAAATCTGAATGACTTCATAGACAAGATTGAATGGAAAGAAGTCAAAAAGCAGTATCTTACATTAGCGGAGGTCAAAAAACTGGCCGCTACACCATGCAAAATTCCTGTACTGAAACAAGCTTCATTATTCTCCTGTATGACTGGTCTTCGCATCAGCGGTATTTTAAACTTACATGGGATAATATCAAAGTTGGTCCCGACAATGGCTATTACATCAGAATTTGCACAGAAAAGACAGAGACGGAAGCTACTCTCCCCATCAGTAACGAAGAATTGGAACTATGTGGTATTCCTGGTTCAGGCCGCGTATTTAAAGGACTGACCAGAGCTATGACGAATCAGCCTCTCAAGCAATGGATTTCGGAAGCCGGAATCAAAAAACACATAACTTTCCACTGCTTCCGTCACTCGTATGCCGTCATACAAATCTCTTTAGGCACAGATATTTATACAGTATCGAAAATGCTAATGTATCGACAACACAAATTTATGCTGATTTGGTCAATTCCAAGAAGCGAGAGACGGCTAATAAGATTTCATTGAAATAATATAGCTTTTATCTTATCTATAACCTGTTTTATCATAATATAGAGTTTGCATAATCTGGCAGAATCAGTATCTTTGAAGAAAATTGAGTCTTTAAATGAATAACTACAGCTATGATAAAAATATATGGAATGGAAACTTGTCCAGATTGTACGTATGTAGAAGAGCAAGTAAAAGATAATAACCAATATGAAGTCATTGATATTGGTCAACACGTAAGAGATTTGAAAGCATTCTTGAGACTAAGAGATCATCATCCGGCCTTAAATGAAGCCAAAAGTGTTGGAGCCGTTGGAATTCCTTGCTTTGTATTGGAAGACGGTACGGTTACTTTGAATCCAGAAGATGCCGGATTACGTTCACGTCCTATCAACGAAGGAGCAACATGTAATATTGACGGAAGCGGTTGTTGATTATGGCACAGAAAATTCTTTTCCTTCATGGTTTCTTTGCATCAGGTACATGTATCCCAGTTCTTGCCTTGAAAGAATATTTCAGCGGTAAGGCAACAGTCTTGAGTCCAGACTTACCCCTGCATCCACAGGAAGCTATCGACTTTATCCAAAGATTGTGCAACCAAGAAAAACCTGATATATTGGTAGGAAACAGTAATGGCTCGTTTTTGGCACAGATAGTAGCATCTAAAAACAATATCCCTGCTTTACTCGGAAATCCCCATTTCGAAATGACAAGCTTCCTGATGGAACGTATTGGTTCGCATGAATACAAATCTCCACGAGCTAACGGAAACCAGCAGCTTGTCATTAACCAAACATTGATTGATGAATTTGCAGAACTTCAACAGCATCAATGGGACAATTGTCAGGTAGCTAACCAAGAAAATATATGGGGGATATTTGGTGAGAATGACCATCTGGCACACTTTGAGCCTTTATTTTTAATGCATTATAAATATTCATACCACTTTCCTGGCGGTCATACTCCAACAGCTGAAGAAGTACAAAAGTATTATGCGCCATTAGCGGAACGATTATTGGAATTATAGCATAACTTATCATATAATATAGAAAGAATACCACTTTTGTTTATTATATGATAAGTTATAAATTCATGTCTTACATTCAATCCCATAAATTAATCCGCCCCTATTCCATCTGAACACTTCTTACTTTCCAATAATAATCAAACTATTTATGACAATTAGTGACGTTTGATGAAGTCTGATGTCACTCTTGTCATTTTCTGATAATACATAATCAGTAAACATTACCTTTGCTTACGAACAGTTAAACATATGGCTTATGTATTTGAAGAAATTTGAATATTTTATTTTAGATTCCAGTGTAGCTGGAACATTACTTCTTATAGCACTTGCTATACGCATTGAAGCAGTCAATGCAGGCTTTGATCAATTCAGCTCAAATATTATTTTTATATCGGTCTTTATAATATCTACAGGATTATATATATCAATGCAAATTGCATTATACGAGATAATTATATATTTATGTCATCATAGCAAATCTTTGTCTATCCATGAACATCTTAATGATTCTGTGATTGAACCAGAACAAGCATTTATGGAATATGAAAAACTCCGTTCGAATACTATTATAGAACAGAAACGTACGAACGATAAAAAGCTAGAGTTAGTACATATATACATCCATCAAACGATGGCTGCTTATACAAGCCAAGAAAATCTGCAGCGCCTCTGTGCTTATATTTCAGATTTCTTTCAGGATAAAACTGCTATAGATATTATTCCTATAAAAGTAGATTCAAAATTGAAAGCTATAGATGTTATGCATTTGGGTTGGAACATAGGTAAAGCATTAGGTAAACGACGTTCATATACAGCAGAATTCATTAAAAAAGTATTTGCTGATACCATGAAAGAAAATGAAATCAACACGATAATCAAAAAGATGTCTCACTCAGAAACAGAATGCCTGATTAAATTAAATCCAGATATAATTCAATAAATCAGACTTTATATTCATAAATATTGCATCAACAAATATTAATCCTCAAAAGCAAAAACAGATACTATGACAAAAGAACCTATCACATTCGACAAGCTTCCGCAGGCTGTAAGCTATTTAACAGAACAAGTAGAGAAAATTTATCAATTAGTTGAAACCTTACAAACACAGAAACCGGATAATCAGCATCAACTAATTGACATAGATAAGGCTAGCATACTTATCCAAAAATCAAAACCGACAATCTATAGACTTGCTCGTACAGGTCTCATCCCAGCCTATAAACGTGGTAAAAAATTATATTTCTATGAGGACGAGCTTCTTAAATGGATAGAGGCTGGCAAAAAACAAAGCCAACCTCTATCCTATCAGGAACAATCTGTTCAAATACTTAAGGGGATGAAACGCAAACCTAGAAATGGAGTTAATATTGGTCTCTGATAATAGTAAATTACGAATGAATACCATAGATTGACAAACAAACTCTTTTAATCAGAACCGATATTTAGTGTGCGATAAAATCTAATATCAAGCAGAAATTATAGAAGCACCTCTATCAAATAACTTATATAGTAACTTTAATATAAGACATAATCTAACCATAACGGCATTAAATCAATACTAACAATCACTACTGTTCTATAAATGTTAGCAAATAGATCTTTGAAATTGCTAAAATACAAGTTTTTAAGTAATGTTTTAGAATGGTAATCATCCGATAAAATACACATTATTAAAGCCCTCCACTCTTCCGTTACTTTGCCAATAAAAAACATGAAACGAATAATGAGTAAAGAAGAGTTCCTGTCCGTTTATGAAAGACAACAGGCCAGTGGCCTAACCATAAAAGATTTCTGTGAGAATGAGGCCTATTCATCCTCCTGTTTCCATTATTGGAAGAAGAAATTCAGCCTGAGCCATACGGACAAGCTTCCTGATGATACATTCATTCCATTGGATCTGCGTCGCAGTGGCAATCTCCCGTCAGGTGCGGGTGGCGACGTAACGATAGAGCTTCCTTCCGGAATCAGAATCCACCTTGACAGCCATGGAAACCCTGAACTGACATTTGGATTGATACACAAATTATGCAGCCATATTCTGTCTGAATGATACCATGCGCTATTTCCTGTGTCCCGGAAAGACGGACATGCGCAAGGGAATCAATTCTCTGTGCGGAGTGGTTCACGACCGGATGGGACATGACGTTCGTCTGAGCGATGTCTTCATCTTCATAAACAGAAGCAGGAGCACCATGAAGCTCCTCCATGCTGAAGACGGCGGCATGGTATTGTATGTGAAACGTCTGGAAGAGGGCACGTTCCGGCTGCCGGCCTATGACAGCCGGAGCAGGTCTTATCCGATGGAATGGCGCGACTTGGTCATGATGGTGGAAGGAATCAGTGACAATCCGAACGAGAGGCTGAAAAGGTTAAAAGCCAGTAGAATGGATGGCTTCTATTGAAAGTTTTTTTATGTATCCGATTGCGTATCTACCGAAAAATCAGTATTTTACATCATATAAAGAGATAGAAACGGATGATTCAGCAGGATACAATGGAACAGATAATCAGGAGTCAGCAGGAGCAGATAGCCGATCTCCTGAAAACTAACCGTTCCCTTGTCGAATCCAACGGGAAACTGCTGGAACAGACGGATGCGCTGCAACGGAAGATACAGAAACTGCTTTCACAGATAGCATGGCTGAACCGTCAGCTTTTCGGGCGGAGAAGTGATAAGCTGGCAGCCCTGGATTCCAACCAGCTCTCCCTGTTCGATCCCGTTCCTGCAACCGGACAGAATGAAAACATCCGGGAAGAGGACAGTAGCGCAGCGGTTCCTTCAAAAGTAAAGCCCGATGGAAAGAAGAAGGAATCCCGGCGTAACCGCGAACTCCTGGAGGGACTGCCGGTAGTTGAAGTGGTGATTGAACCTGACCGGATGGATTGGGACCGTTACAGACGGATTGGCGAGGAACATACCCGTATGCTGGAATTTGAACCGGGCAAGTTGTATGTAAAGGAGACTGTCCGTCCCAAATATGGGCTGAAAGACAACCTGAGTCTTCCCGGGGAAGGTGAATGCGGCGTAATCATTGCTCCGCTTCCACCTTCTCCTGTTTACAAATGTCTGGTCGGTTTCCACCATGCTGGCCGAAATGCTCCTGCTGAAATACGAATATCACGTTCCATTCTACAGGCAGGTCAAGGAGTTCCGCCATCTGGGTGTCCGTCTTTCCGAAAGCATACTGATCGGCTGGTTCAAGCCTGTGTATGAACTGCTGAGACCACTTTATGACGAGCTGGTCCGGCAGATTATCGGCTACTGGTATGTTCAGGCGGGCGGGACCACTGTAAGAGTTATCAGCAAGGGAAAGGCCGACAAAGAGTATCTATGGATGCTCAAGGCGGTCATGGAAAAGCTGGTCATTTTCCATGACGATAACGGCTCCCGGGAATATACGCTGGAAAAACAGCGTAAACTGTGGAACCGTCAGTCCCCACACCCCTGCAGGATTTCTTTGAAAAGTGGATGAAAAGCACATATAATCAAAGTTCCGCCCAAAAGCCGGAAGGGACAAGCTATCTCCTATGTATATCCGTTATGGTCAAGAATGAAGACCTGTCTCAAAGTCAGCAATATAAAGATAGACAATAATCTGTCTGAAAACGCGATACTCTTCTGACGCTCTCAAGAAAGAACTTTCTCTTCTGTGAAAATCATGAAGCCGCGGAAAATACAGCGCTCATCTGTTCATTGCTTGCCACCTGCAAGGCACAGGAAGTCAATCCAAGAGAATGGCTGAATTATGCCATTGCTAGGCTTCCCTATTATCAAGGAAAAGACTCCGGCAGAGATATCCGAGAACTACTTCCGGATGTCTGGAAGTTGAAGAAGTCCAACGAAAATTCAATTGAAATCTAATATAATAGCAAACTCTTCCTGTCAACTTTATATTCGTTAATAAGAAGAGTTTGTTGTTCTATGAATCTACAATGTGTACTTTATCGGATGCTTTTACTAACAACAGATACGAATTTAAGTTATAAAAGAAAATATTTTTGTATTTTAAATAGTGATTTCTTCTGTTTTTGTCGTCAAACTTTATTATAGGTGAAAAGACCTAAAGTGACATAAACCAACTAATTCACAAAACTCCGTTCATGAATTAATTGGTTCATTTTATACAATTTAGGGTTACTAAACTAGGCGAATTTATACTAGCATGAAAACATTAAGGAATTTATCTTATATTCAGTTATAATTCTTTTCTATAAATTCTAATCAATACAAAAGCATTGACTCACTTTGAAATTCTAAATCCTTTTTTCCACTATTATTAATTGTTTCTACAATACTATTTTGTATTACTTTTATAAGTACTCTCATTACAGGTATTAAATCTTTGTATTCCGAAATATTATTAGGTGTGAAATGTATTTCGCTTTCTTTACTATGAACGATACAACATCGTATCTTATATATTAATTCAGCCACATTACTTGGATTAGAAATATTCTGATTTGTTAGGCCAAGTATGGATTTTATTTGCCTAGTTAAGGTTTGATTAAGATATTTACTTAGTTTTATATTATTAGTTTGAATGGGTTCTACAAGATTCTTAACTTCAGTGTTGTGAATACTATTAAATACTTTCGCAAATAAATCTTGTAATGACTTCAATTCTCCTTTAGATATAGTATCTACAGTATGCCTAACATTAGATATAAAAGAGTTTCTTGTAGCTTGTCCTTTTGTCAAAGGAATCAATTTTAATCTAAATGTAAAGAATTCAAGTACTTGATACATTTTTAAAAATCGAGTAAGTAAGTCGTTTGCATTTCGCATATCTGCAATTATATTGAAAGAGTCATGATATTGCTCATATGAATTATTCCAATCCGGAGAAAGTCCTGTGCATAAAGCAGAATCGATATATTTTAATTCTTCAGGAATAAGTATATCGTTATTTATAACTTTTTCAAAATATGCTTCAGAATAAATTCTCCAACTATCAGTAGCTGTAATAACAGCTGTTTTTAATATAAAGAAATGATCATCATCTAAATTCTTTAGAGAAGAAAAAAAATTATTTTTTGATAGTCTTGCATCCAATATATTTTTCCAAAGTTTTTCTATTGCTTCCCATAATATAGCATCAGTAAATTTTTTACTATTGTCATAGTACAAACATTTAGATGTAACAATTATGCAATCAATATTATAATGATAAAATTTATGCAAATGAACTTTTCTTGAAGCTTCAACCATTTCAAAAGAAGCAAAATCAAATGGATTGTCTATTTCTTCTTCTAAGTCAATATTAGGATCATTACTACAATCTTTTATCTTTTCAACGAAATTCTTAAGATAACTTTTATCACCGTTCAACGATGGTAATAATGAAGAAAAAGCGTCTGTAAATTTATAAATAGAAAGACTTTCAAGTATTTCTGTTAAAGTATCTCTATCTGCAATATGTACCTCAGTTAATACGGTATTATATATTTCTACATATAAATCTTTACGTTTCATAATTCACTATCTTTATTTATCAAACATTCGTACCAAGACACAGGATGAGATTGCAAAGCATTTAATGTAAATTTATAGATAGCTTTTCTAACAGCATATCCAACATTAGTTTTAATACTTGATAATCTGTTATACGCTTCTTCAAATTGATCTACATTAAAATGCATTTTTTTTACTTTATTGTTTAATATATAATCTAACTTATCCCATTCTAATTCATTGCCATTTTCATACATATATTGACCCAAAGCCGCATAAATCCCACTTAAAGTTGTATCTTTGCCATACCAAGCTAGATGTTTTGTATCCTGGTTACATAAAATAGAATCAGCTATATACATGTATTTTAAGAAAGAATTGAGATTATCAGGATTAAAGAAATTTTGTATATCATCATCATTGTCATCATCAACCCTTACCTCATTAGCTGTTTGTACTCTTAAAGGCTTTCTTTTAATAAATGACTGATAAGCTATAATCACAGATGATAGTAAAAACTGCCCTAATTTATTTCTTCCTCTACGTATAGAAAAAAAATAAGGATCTCTTACACGAATTAATTGCATTCCTTCTGGAATTTGTATCTTTTCATTATTAAAAAAATGAAGATATAATAATTCATATTGATGGGTAGATGTAACGGGTTTCTGACCTGCATTTAATTCCAACATTTTTCTTACTACCTGTTTATCATCCAAACCATACCAAATATAAAAAATAAGATTATAATTTTCCCATCCATCGATAAAGGATTGAATATTTGCTGCACAGATACCAATAGGTAAAAAGTCTTTTAAAAACTTAGCATTAATAAAATAAAAATCAATAATACGCGTTCCGATATCATCAGACTTTAATTCACTAACAAGTTCAGAGAAGGTTAAAATATTTTTACTCTTAACTATATTGTTTATATAGTTATATACCCATAAACGAAATGTACGTTGAAGTCCATCAAGTATATCCGAATTTTCATCTTTAACTTTTAAAATTTGGTTATCAATAACAGGTTCACCAGATACAGTTAAAGATATAGGAGGGATAGGTTCTTTATTACTAATTGTCTGACGTAAAGTATCAAGATATGAATTTCTTACTATTCCGCGTTGTACCTCGAACTCATAAAAATCAGGCTTTAGAGAAGCTATATAATCCTTTAAATTGGCTTTACAGACATAACATTTTATATTTTGCTCAGCCTCACATTTGTATAAAATTTCGTAATCCATATGTTTTAAATTTGAATTGTTTTTATATTTTTATAACAAGTAATTTTCATAAACAATCAGTGTTATCAAAAGTAACAAATAATATCATGTACTTTATACTACATAACATGCTGCAAATTAACTTTTAAACAGAATTGTATCCAATGCAGTCTCCCAATTATCATATTCCAGCGGAACAAAATTTCTATAAATGGGAGCAATACTTAAATCTCTACATATAACCTTTAAAGTTTTGTTCTTAAGAATATTGTTCAAAAATTCAAGCCTTTCTTTTGTTATTTTCCCCCAGCCTAATTGTGACATTAGTTTTTTTGTGATATACTTATGAATGTCAATAATAAAATCTGCAGAAGTATCAACTTCTATTCCTATTCGTTTAACTTTAAACACCAAGCACCAAGTTTGATTTACATTTTCTACATAGGTCCCATTGGAACCATGTAATCCATAACTGTTATCATAATGAACCTGCTGATCCTTTTTTATACCAGTTACTATCCTACATGGTGGAAACTCCTTGGATATTACTAATGAAATAGCTTCAGATTTCCAGTCTGTAAATTTGCTCTTTAAATTACCGTGCATATCCCAACAAGTTGATTTTTTACACATTGAGGATAAGGCAGCTTTATTAGAATAAATTTGATGAATAACATGTTCTCCAGATGCACTAATACTATTACCTACTATATTATATCTACCTTTAAAGTAAGATCCTAAAGCTAATATGGCATCTGGTACATATCTTTTTAATGGAACTATCTGAATCCAAGCAAGATGATTATTGTAATCGTCAACACATTTTTGCATAAAACAAAAATAAAAATCCATAAAAAATTTATTATTTATAGATGACCTAAAAACTATTTTAGCTGTGAAATATTCGTCAAGAGGAATATTTATATTCAGGAAATAAGTATTTGAAGAAAAACTACATTTATAATCAACTTCTATACTATAATGAAAAGTTAAGGCTATATTATTAAGTCTATCTAATTGTTCCTTAATTTTCAAAAACAACTCAAAATCCTTATTATCCATGAGAAAAATGAATTTAAAAAACGTACTATTCTTATTTCAATATTCATTTAACTACAAATTTACTTTTTTTTAATCAAATAATCAAGAAATAGCATTTTAATATACTTATTCCAGCAAATATAGATTAGATAAAATACAATAAGACAAAAAATCAAGAAAATCCATCACTTCTCAAACAATCATTATACTATATGATACAGAAACACTTTATACAGAACATAAGGATCTTATGTAAAAATTCTAAAAAAAATAATTCAAATAAAATACATGTTGTATATTTATTTAAAAGTGATGATTACATTCAATAGTATATTAATAATGAAAACTTTATATTAAGATATTCACTACTAAAAGTTGTATATAAAATTTAAAAAATCAATCTTTATATATGTGTTTAATGTTAATTTTATATTTAACATTTAAGGATAAGTTTATAAAGCTAATATTTATTATTCATATACAAAGATTATTTTGAACGTCTATATATTTATTTCGTTATGCAAAAAGTGTTATCATTATAAATTCAATAAACATGATACGTTTTTCTATTTAGAAATATTCTTATGACATCATAATATTATCTAGACTTGACTTAAATAAAATAATATCGGCTCGTCCCAATGTAGAATACATAAGATAGTGAGGAATAATATATTCATAGTTATAGTTCAGGCTTTTTGTGAATTCTTTATTATTTAGTTTTTCATAGACCTCCCTTCTTTTGCCGAAAAACATAGATTGCACACTCAGTTCGCTGAGTGTATCCTGTGTTTCTTTCTTTAAATTTAGATTTTCTTTTTTCCCGATGGGAGCATGTATATAAGATGTTCTCATCAGATGTGATATGAATGACAGCCAGTTTAAATGTATATTCTTGTGTGCGGCCTTGTTCAGGTTACGTAGCAGCCGGATGTATAATACGGTTGCAGGCAATACATGCAGAGGCATATACGAAGTAGTGACAGCGTTGGCTCCAATCTGGGAAAAAGCGTTTGCTATTGTATTTATGGTATTGTAAGTGGTAAACGTGTTACATGCAGAGAGAAATACCAGTTGTGGGCCTATTCCGCTGTTTACCACATCATCCCCGGTTATGATATCGTCTCCCATCATGATAAATGAGTTGTGTGTTGTTTCATCTACCCCTCCGTGCGTATCGATTATCAATAGTTCCGGTCCGGTTTCCTTTATGGCTTCGAAGAAGCTGGATTTATTCAGGCACGTTTTTATCTGAAATCCCAAGGTTTTAGCCAGTTCCCTAACAGGTAATTGTGCCATCACAAACTCCGGGTCTTCATTTCCGAATACGACAAGCGTTTTTTGCAGGATATCCTCCGGTATTACATACGGTCTGAATTTTGCTTCCATAATTGTGCCAGCTGACTTATAACCAGTGTTTCAGGCAGCCTGCACACCTCGTGTGTGAATCCCAGCGGTACACCGTCTATCATCATCCATTCTATAGGAAGGTCAGTCATGGCTACAATTTGTGAGCTGTACTCTTGCAACATTTCAACAGCTTTTGGCGAGAGTATTTCATCGGTCATTTTTTTCCCGATTTTTTCCATCACTTTTCGTATGTTTTTGTTTTTGCTTGGCGATGTGGCCAGCCTTTCGATATGTTTTATCCCTACGAATGAAAGTTCGGAGTTGATATTTTTTCCCATAATCTGGAGTCGCAAATAAGGTGAGAATCTTATTGAGCAGTGCAGTTGAGCCACAAAATCGAAGAATGTGATTCGGGGGATGAGAAAATTATTAAGCACATACCTCATGGCAGGATATAATTCTTTGTGCAAATTCGTTACATCATAAGCGACAGTATAATTATGAGTTTGATGATAACCCATTATTTTTTCAAGATTCTGTGCCATTTTTTCTTCTCCCGGCAGCAAATCCTTTTCAGGAAGTTTACGCATTTCAATACTTGTATAAGGTGCAGCCAGAATTAGGGACGCCCGGTAGTGTTCTTCCAGAAATTTGATGTCCTTCGTGAAGTCAGCTGCTATATTTTCGATCAACCTTATTTTTGTTATCTGTTCTATTAGTAAATTCTGCCTTTCGAATCCCATCGTATTGTTCAGAGCTGCTTCCGACGATTCCAGTCTCCTTTTCAGTATTTCATCTTTTGTCAGCGAAAGGGAGTAATCCCAGTTTCCTAATATCGAATTGATCGTTTGAGTGTTTGTTCTGGTCGGCGAGAATGCATCTCCCGTGTCGTAAACACTTTTATCAAGACAAGGAACCGAGAAAGGCTGTCTGCTTTTGTCTATTTCATAGTTTTTGTTTGCGTAGTCGTAAAACCATTTCCAGATATCACTCAATCTGGTTAGAGTAGTACATGGAAACTTGCATACATTACCTGCTTCATCCGAAGTAAGGCAGACAAAATCCTCGTTCATGTAGTCTTTTAACAGGTTGGTGTAAATTTCGATAATACGTTCCTCTTCGGTACATAGCAGTATCACATGCGGCTATTTGGGCAAATCGAGCAATGATTTTATAGCTTCTGCTGTAATATCCGGATAGACCATAATCAGTCTGTATCCTGATATCAGGCCATAATATTTGCTCAGCTGGTAATATTCTATGCCATAGATAAACTGCGCCATGCTTTGAGGCAGATATCCGATATACCCTAACATCGGATGCTGTATAGATTCCTGTGGAATATTGGTAAACTTGATAGAATCTCTTTCTCTGAGTAAAGCTATATAAAGTATAGGATTATTGATATTATTGAAGTCCATTTGCACATATATTTCTATTAATTTCATTATTTAGTTTTCTTTATTTTAAAATTATGAAGATTTATTTTATTCAGCAAATTCTATAAAGAGTAATTATATCATGAAAAAACTACCATATAATATTAACCGTATAAATGATACATAGTAACAAAATATCAATCACATTTTAATAAATCTACCTTGTTTACTATAAACTTACAGCTATACACTACTATATTTCCCAATTTAACAACCTATTATCTTATTATTTATATATTTACACAAATGATATAATACTATATAAGAGTTATAGATAATAGTTTGATAAATTTACTTATCAGCATTTCATTTCTTACAGCAAATATCGCCCTTTGCCACTGACTGTTCAAGGCGGCCCTGTCGGGCTGGTTGGTTGGAAAAAAATCATCCTCGCTTCGCTCCGGTATTTTTTTCCGCCAAGCCTTGCACCGGTCATTGGCAAAGAACAGCCAGGCCAGTAAGAAATTGAAATACTGGCTCCACGGAGCCGGTCATGTCTAATTTAAATAAAAGAATATGACTGAAGAAGTTGGAAAGAAGGTATGTGAAGGTACAGTAGCAGACCTCATGAAGGACAAGACCGGAAAACAGACGGTTGTAACGTTGACAAGAAAGAACGCTTACCGCGTGAAGAAAATCAAGAAACAGGGGACGGACGATGAAGCCGTCCTTTTTCATTTCCGTAAACGCTGTACGGGAATGGGCTCCTATGTACACACCATCGAAACGGCAAACGGAGAAACGGAACTGCATCCAAATGAATTTGAGAAATGGGAAGCCGTGGAATTCCTGTATCCCGGCTATCTGGAAGACCTGCTTGATGCTGCATACAACGCGTACAGATGGAGTTCCTTCGAACCTGAAGCAAGGGCGGAAACAGACATCATGCAATATGAAAAACAACTTGTAGAGGATCTGAAACAGATTCCGGAAGAAAAGCAGAACGAGTATGTCAGTGCATACCATAGCAAGTTCTCTGCCTTGCTGGGCAGTCTCTCACGATGTGCCAGTCCGATGGTGACAGGACCTGCCAAATTCAACTGCCAGCGCAACAACAAGGCCTTGGACGCATACCAGAACAGATTTGATGAATTCCAGGACTGGCGTAACCGCTTCAAGGCTGCCATGGAAAGAATGAAAGAGGCTGCCAAACCGGAAGAACAGAAGCAGGAGGAGGCATGGAACCGCCTGAAGCGTGACATTGCAAGCAGCGCACAAACCATCCATGATATTGATACCGGTAAGGCAAGAGGATACAGCCGTGCCCTGTTCGTTAGCAGTATCCTTAATAAGGTAAGCACCTATGCAGGAAAAGGAGAAGTGGAAATCGTGCAGAAAGCGGTGGATTTCATTACAGACTTCAATGCGCAATGCAAGAAACCGGTTATCACTCCACGGAACCGTTTCTTCCAACTGCCGGAAATGGCACGCCAGGCCAGACTGAAACTTCAGGAAATCAGAGAACGGGAAAACCGTGAACTGAAATTTGAAGGCGGAACGCTGGTATGGAACTATGAGGCAGACCGCCTGCAAATCCTGTTTGACAGTATTCCGGATGACCAGAGGCGCAAGGAACTGAAATCATACGGTTTCAAATGGTCGCCGAGATACCAGGCATGGCAACGGCAACTTACACAGAATGCCGTATATGCAGTCAAAAGAGTGTTGAACCTTCAAAACCTATAAGACATGAAAGACCGATTGAAATATGTAATCGATTCCCGCTACTTCGACGGAACATGCCTAACAAGTATGAGTGACGGATTCCATAATGACTATGGCGGAGAAACAATCGAAGAACTGCGCATACGGGAAAACAATCCCTATCTGAAAGCAATAACACCTTCTGATATAGACAAGAAGTTGCGGCTATACAATCAGTCCCTGTCCGAACCGTTCAAGGAAATCACCGAAGAAGACTACTATGACCTGCTGGATGTACTGCCACCCTTGCGCATGAGACAAAACTCGTTCTTTGTGGGAGAACCGTATTACGGAAATATGTACTCTTTCTGCTTTACCCGTCAAGGAAGATATTTCAAGGGCCTACGCTCCGTACTTACTCCGCAATCCGAACTGGACAATCAGATAGGCCGTCACATAGAAATCATCAACCGGAAAGCCGTGATCTCAAAAGAGGAAACAAGCAAAACAATCAGCGGAACCAGACTCATTCCCTATTATTTTTCACTGGACGGAAAACAGTCCGTATTCATCTGCAACCTTGTCATCCAATCAGATTCCAGACAAGCAAGGACGGACATGGCGAATACCCTGAAAAGTCTTCGCCGGAACCATTATCAGTTCTATAAAGGAAAAGGACATTACGAAACTCCGGACGAACTGATAGACCATGTATCAGGAAAGAAGCTCACCCTTGTTTCCGACGGACATTTCTTTCAATATCCTCCCGGCAGGAAATCCGCAACTTTCATCGGACACATCAAGGAGACATCAGAGGAATTTCTTTTCCGGATCTATGACCGTGAATATTTCCTGTATCTTCTAAAAAGATTGAGAACCGTGAAAAAGGAGTCCGCACAGGAACAAATAAATATCAAATCATAACATTCGGGGGAATGCGGTAGAATAACTGCCGTATTCCCTCATAAAAACAATACAAGTATGAACAAATCAAACACTCTATACTGGAAAACAGCCACAGAACCGGCTGAACGCATTGAGGTCAGACTCGTCCTAAACAGTTATATCGACAATGATAATCTGTATGTAGGACTTGAATCCCGGTCTAAGGAGAATCCGGAATGCTGGGAATCCTACACGGACATTACCGTCAACCTCAATTCCCTTCCCCCGTTCCATGCCTATGTGGACAACCGGGACTGCAACAGACATGTACATGATTTCCTGTCCAGTAACAGAATAGCAGAACCTGCCGGATTTGAATATCAGGGATTCAGAATGTTCCGCTTCAATCCTGACAGGTTGAAGGAACTCGCACCCGAACAGTTCAAGACAATCAGCGCCAAACTGCCACCACAGGATGACATGATAAAGGACATCATCTATCAGGAAAGACGTTTCCCTTTGAGAACTGTTCAAGACATTCACGGAATATATCTTGTTTCAAGCAAGGAACTGGAAGAATCTCTGATCGAAGGAGTACGAAACCTGGATGCTGCGGCAAATGAACTGCTGGATGGCATCTGCCTGTTCTGCTCCACACAGGAACTGCGCTATCTTACGGATGCAGAACTGATAGAAACAATCTACGCACAATAAAAAGGAGGAACAAATATGAAAACCGGAGACATTGTATTTCTGAGACGTCCCTATAAGGGATACCGTGCCGTCGAACTGATGGAAAGACTGGAATGCCGCTGGCTGGTCAGGATTGTCGAGAGCGGTCTTGAACTGGAGGTATATGAAGATGAAATTATATCAGAATTTTAATACGGATAAAGTGTTATGGAAAAATATCAGTTTGCATTCCATTCGGAAATAATCGGCTATACCTCTCCTCATATCGGCGAGGTCAGAAAAGCCATACACAGAAAAGTGGAAAAGGAAAAGTCTGTCGCCATAAAGAATGATATTGAGCTGCACATGTACAAGGTGCATGACGGCATACCGGTTCTCCTTAACACCTGCTACCTGTATGATGAAAAAGGATGTATGGTACACGGAAGTATCAAGGGAACCAAGGATTATCTGCTTGAGACATGGAGATACCATACAAACAGACATTCCAAAGGTTTCAGTTCCACAAGAATCAGGCCCTGCACGACAAGCAGGGCTTTTTCGTTTGTATAACTCTTAAAATCAGGAATCATGAACCAAACATTACAACTTACAGACTATATTCCACAGTATGTAAGCCTCTACTACGTGGACTACCGGGATGATCTTGATGAGCATGAAGACATCCAAGAGGAATGTATCCGTTCCAACAATATGGAAAAACTCTATGAAAAGGCATACGAATGGTATGAGGAACAGGAAAGCTCAAACATGCACGACTATCTGGAGGAGACAAGAAAGAATATGGAAACGGACAATTTAGCCGGAGAGTTTGAAGAGCATGAAGATGAAATCAGGGAACTTATCTACGACCGGAACGATTCCGACCCGGTAAAGGATCTGATACGCAACTCGTCCGTCACTAATTTCTTCTATTCGCTCGGAGTGGAAATCAGCGGATATCTGACCGGTTGTTCACTGCGGGGAGAATCAGTCGCCATGGCCTGTCATAAGGTACGCCGCGCACTGCATCTGAAAAAGGGGCAGTTTGACGAGAAGATTGAAGAACTGGTAGAGAATGCCACATACGGCGGAGAACTGCGCATCTACTTCAACGCCATGTTTGACAGGCTTATCAGCAAAGACCCTGAGAACGATTTCAAAAGCATCCGTTTCCACGGGAATGTAGTGGTGGCCATAGCCGACAGCCGGAACGGTTCCGGACATCATGTACGGATTCCGCTGGACATCACTTTCCCTTTCCGAAGGGAGAACCTGTTTGTCGATTCACAGGTACACTATTCCTATGCCAATGAAGTCTGCGGCATGACCAATGACTGGTGTGATTCCACAAAATGGGAAACAGGCATGATACCTTTTACCGGATCTGTCCGAAAAAGCCGGATGGCTGAATACAAGAAACAGGAAGCCGCTTATGAGCAGACATTCCGAGACGGGAAATGCACCTTCGGAGACATGAACTACAAACGCCACCGTGACGTGCGATATTCTAATGAATATCCTGCCGGATGCAGATGCCCTCATTGCGGTACTTTCTGGATTGACTGAAAAACAAACGAGAAAATGAAAAATATAGATATACAAGAACTGTCAATAGGAACAAAAGTCTACTGGCACGATCCTGCCGGAGAGACTTCAGGCATTTATGAAATTCTGATAATGCCTGATATAGAAGAAATGACGAATGAAAAACTTGAATATGATGATCTGATTCTTCTTATAGGTGACGGATTCGGTAAAGCTGAAGTATTCATTAGCGAACTTGATATTTTATATTGATAATACAATAAATATTTCAACCACTAAAAACTACAAAAATATGAAAATCTGTTGTTCACAAGAGCATTATGACAAGGTCGTACAGTATGCAAAATCCATCAATGACAAGACACTGGAAAACTGTCTTGAACGTCTCAAGCAATGGGAGAAAAACGAGAACCGTCCATGCGAAATCGAACTCTATTACGACCATGCGCCGTATTCGTTCGGATTCTGCGAACGTTATCCGGACGGGAATACAGGCATTGTCGGAGGACTGCTGTATCATGGAAATCCGGACGAATCCTTTGCCGTCATCATGGAACGTTTCCACGGATGGAGCATACATACCTGACATATATGCGACAGTCTGTATTGGGGAGCCTCATGCAATATGGGGTTCCCTTTTTTTATGCCGGAGACATGATGACAGCATCCTCATTTCTTGCTGCAAAAATAGCTGTTTGCCGCGCAACTCCCGCAAGGCGGCCCTGGCGGGCTGGTTGTCTGGAAAAAAATCATCCTCGCTTCGCTCCGGTATTTTTTTCCGCCAAGCCTTGCAGGGATGCGAGCAAACAGACAACAGGGACAACAAGAAATAAGAATGCCTGTACCTTACAGGCAGACAATGTATAACAATAAAAATCAGAAGTCATGATTACAGACCAGAAGACACAGAACAGGCTTCACGCGGATACCGGAACGGAACTGTTCTCCATCAGACAAAGGAAGGAAGCCGTCACAAGGATGCTGGACATTCTGAAAGAGACTCCGGAATACCTGCAGGTTATGAACCATATACCGGCTTATGCCATGGATGACGATACGTCAGAATGGTGGAAATCGGAAGAATCGGAAAATTTCATGAACTCACTCCTGGAAGTGATGGAAAGCTATACTCCGGACGGATACAGGTTCGGACCGAAATCCGGCACGACTGACCTTTACGGCTACTGGGAAAGCAAGACCGGGCGGACAACCCTCTTCCATCTGCTTTTCAGTCTGGAAAGCGGATATAAATGGGGAAAAGGTCTTTCCCATGAGAAAACGGACGCATTCTACAAGGAAATAAAAGAGAAATTTCATGGAGAGGGATTCGACACGGACAGAACCGGCTGTACATCACAGGCCATGTATCTTGTAAAAGGAAAAACACGCCTGTACGTGCATCCGATGGAAATAAGCGGCTACTGTGAAACACTGCATATTCCACAGATTACAGCCATACTGAAAAAAGGAGGCCGTACATTCCGTCTTGTAAAGGATACGATAGCGGAAGAGGTGTATTCCTTCACCGATGAAGAAGAACTGGAATATTACCGTGCCAGATACGGAACGTGCATCCACCAGAATATACTGGATGCCTTCAGCAACCGCCGGGCAGGGAAAGAGGACATGCTTTCCATGATGGCATCACGGATAAATGTGGCGACGACATCACATCTGCACGGTATCGGATATGATTCGCCTGCATACAGGTTTGTGCATGAGGCATACGACAAACTGGTAAACAACGGAAAGCTGAAGGAGAATGTCCGGGAAATCGGTTGCTGCAACATCATAATGGCCATTTCAAATACCAACGCAATATGAGACTGAATTACAATGACATGCTGCTTCTGGCAATATGGGAATACAACAGGAGACAGGACGAGGATCTGACCCTGGAACTGTTTCAGGAAACATTCGGACAGGTTCCCGGCGCACATTTCCATGACAAATGGGTGCATTATTACAACAAGAACCTGCTGATGATGGCCGCCTATTTCAGGGGTGAGGAAGAAAACGGCCAGAAATTCTGTGATATGATCACCCGACAGGTTGAACGCTATACACAAAACAGGAGGAGAACAGGATGAATACAAAGATACGATATGACCTTGACAGTCTTGAACTGGCAAACGGTGACTTCGGGTATCCCATTACAGAAAAGGAAGTACGGAAAGTGAACCGTATGCTGGAACTGATGGAGAATGTCCGAAGCAGGCAGATGTGCCCGACAGAAGGAGACTGCGTTGAATTTGTCTCACGTTCGGGTGACTATTTCGGAAAAGCTCATATAGAACGGATAACAGGCAAATATGCGGATATATGTCTGATACCGGAAACGGTATTCTGTTTCGATGACATGGGAAAAGCCGCCTATGATACCACCGGAAGCCCCTGGACGCAGGTCAATATCCGGAACATGAAACCCGCAGGTACTGAAATCCGCATATTCAGGACATGGGGATTCGGGAAACGCAGCAATACGGGTAGTCTCAGGTTCGATGCTCCGGTCAGGAAATGGGAATACAGAGAACCAAATCCGTTATATGACGGTTACACCACCCGTAACTGGTTTCGCTATCATATCATGAAACACCGGGACAGGGAAAGGACAGGCGAATACACCTTCCGCAGCGATTCATTCACGCTGTACAGCCGGAGCGAGCTGGACGAGCTGACCGCAATCCTGAAAGGCAGACTCTACAAGGGAATCCTGCCTGACTCTCTTGTACTTTGGGGATACCGCATGGATATTAAGGAAATATCACGTGAGCAGTGGAACGGTATGGGACAGCACGGACAAATCCGCATGAAATTCATGGGATACGGTCCGGTCAGAATACACACGGACAATGAAAACCATACCGTAACAGTATACAGAATCAACGACAGTCTATAACCAATTATAAAATAAAGGAATATGGCACGATATGAAATCTCCAACGAAGTCAGGCCGCTCGACAGGCTCATCACAGGCTTTGCCTCCTCATGCGGCTATGAAATACAGACCGTATTCAACGACCTGCTGCGTTTCATCATCCACGGCTTCTCTCCTGGAGCACCGCCAATAAGCAACTGGAAATACAAGCGTCAGCAAAACGCCTCGTTCATGGAAATGACAGCCGAATGGACACGTATCATGCAGAAACAAATCGGCAGGTCGGGCTGGTTCGACGCTTTCGGTGAACTCCACATGGCCTACTGCTCAAAACCGGGACAGCAGGCAAACGGACAGTTCTTCACGCCGTCACATATCTGTGAACTCATGGTCATGTGCGCGGCAGGTAAAAAAGAGACCGGACAGAGGATGGGAGACCCTACATGCGGCAGCGGAAGGCTCCTGCTGGCATACCATGCGCACAATCCGGGAAACTATCTGGTCGGAGAAGACATCAGCCGGACCTGCTGCATGATGACCGTATGCAACATGCTCGTCCACGGATGTGTCGGGGAAGTGATCTGTCATGACAGTCTCCAGCCGAAGGCATTCACTGACGGATGGAAAGTCAACCAGGCTCTGCCCTTGACGGGAATACCTTCTATAAGACGCATGAAGGAAGAGGAATACAGGAATCCTCTTCCGGAAAATATCGGACGCTTCAAAGAGGCAGTCCGTATCATCAACCTATTGGACAAATAATTACCAACCATTTAAAAAATATAATTATGGAAGCTTTAGCAACATTGAACAATCAGAGACAGTTTGATTTCCAGAACAACGGAATCGAAGTAATGGACCTTGAAACACTACAGCGTACCTACAAGGAGAACGACATCTACGGCAATCCGGTCAGGGGAATCTACCACTACCAGGTCATCCAGCGCATGACGGACATCTGCCGCCGTCACAACCTGAACTACGAGGTGGAGGAAATCTTCGCCGCCCAGAACAAGAACCGGACACAGCCCGGAGTGGTCATCCTGCCGCAGGTGGAACAGACCTATGGAGAGAAGGCGGTAGAAGCACATGTACTGCGCAGAATATTCACCACCATCCGTATTCTGAACGGAGATACCGACGAACTGACAACCACACTCGTGGTAGCCTACCATCAGGACGGTATCCAGGCGGCAATAGGTCCCTGTGTACGTATCTGCCACAACCAGTGTATCCTTTCACCCGAACGAAGCGTTGCCAACTACGGTAAGGACAAGGTGACTACCGAGGAACTGTTCGGGAAGGTAGATGACTGGATGCGCAATTTTGAGCGTGACATGGATGCGGACAGAAGCCGAATCCAAAGGCTCAAGGAAAAGGTGTTGACACCCGGTGAATTATACATGATTATCGGTATGCTGACGGCTCTGCGTGTATCCCATGACAGTGCAGACAAAAGACTGGCATCACAGGTGGACACCTATCCGCTTAACCAGGGACAGATTTCCGTGTTTACGGAAGAACTGCTCAAACTCTCACTTGAACAGCCACGCATTACAGCGTGGGATGTCTACAATGTAGCGACAGAAATCTACAAGCCTGGAAAGACTGATTTTCCTGCCATGATTCCACAAAATGGAGCTATGGCCGATTTCCTGCTTTCATATAACCAGAATTAAAACCTGAAACCGAATACGACAGGCCCGGTTCCGTCACCAGCGGAATCGGGCTTTGTCGTTTATCAACCGTAATAATAAGATAAGATATGGCAGCAAGTAACAGAATAAAGGCTGAAATGTATATCCTTTTCAAATGCAACGCATGGTACGAATACAGTTCATTCGAGCCAAAGGCGGTCTTCTCTTTCATAAAAGATACAAATATCCAGCAGAAGAACAATAAAAAGTAAAACAGACATTGGACAACTGGCAGACTTCACATAAAACACTTAGCATATTGAAAAACTTCTTCAATTTGCTTTTTATAATAAATGTTTATCGTATATTTGCGCAACATTTCCAAATAGATACACTGGCCTATCTTTATTTATAAGGTTAAATAAATGAAAGGAGGTGTTTGATATGAGGATAATGTGCAATTGCATTCACAAACCAGTATCTGTATCCGATTACTATCGGTTTCGTTATGGGAAGTGGGAATACGTTTCACCGTATTGTCGTCGTCGTCCGAGACGATGAGTGCACATCTTCTGGCAGCAAGATGTAAAAGAGCTGCCATTTTACGATTCTCTCTTATTCATAATAAAGGTTCTCATATCTTCAATTGACTGGCGAATATCAGCTTGTCATGCTACAGATTTACTTTACACCCATTTAACAAAAAAAGAGAAAGCAATGGGAAAGAAAGGAATCAGTCATCGCAAATTCAGTATTGAGTTCAAATTGTCCGTTTT
>NZ_JAKZMM010000040.1 GCF_022809355.1 Parabacteroides faecalis
AACGGACAATTTGAACTCAATACTGAATTTGCGATGACTGATTCCTTTCTTTCCCATTGCTTTCTCTTTTTTTGTTAAATGGGTGTAAAGTAAATCTGTAGCATGACAGATGGAACGAGCCGCCCTGCCTATGATTATGACTATTGGGTAAAAAATTCAAACGAAGATTTCCACTGGTTGGCCGGTTGGTACAACGGTTATTGGAGTTATTTTACCCGTGACGCACAAACAGCAGACTGGGAATATTCATCATGGGGAGCATCAAACCGTAAATTAACCAACAACACATGGGATGCCTGGAGCTACAATGCCGACATGAGCACTTGGGAAGGAACACAACCGGGTAGTCCGTTAGTAGCCGCTACCTATGCCCCAAGAAACGCATCGAAAATTATGGCAGAACCTACGACGGAAACGGCTCCCGAAGCCAAGGTTTTCTATTCGAACGGTTCTTTGCGTTTGGATAATTTGAATGGATATACGGGGTATGTGTATTCTATTTTCGGTTCGGCTGTATCCAATTTCAAAATCAATTCAGACAACGAAACAAAATCCGTAAACTTAAACTCCGGAATTTATACTTTCACCGGCGTGAAAGGGAGCGAGAAAGTTTCGTTGAAATTTTCTGTAAATAACTAAGATCTCTTATTTTTAGAGAGAGACATTTCTAGGCCCGGTTTGTTTTTACATGGAAACAGACCGGGTTCATATTTTAATCCCATTTTTATTAATGTCAATATTCCGATAGCTCACAATTTCGTTACGAGGTATGCGAATTTTTATTCAACATTATCAGTTCGGTACTTAAGATCCGTAAGACAGATGCCTGGCATACCACTCCGAGTGGTATAGGTATAAGTAATATGTTACCTCGTACTCAATATATAAGGGCAACGTCCTACGCCTACGCTTCGGTGATCTTTTATTTTATTGCATATTAAAAAATTAATCGTGACCGGAGATAAGTCTGGTTAAAATATTTTATCTGGGATACGAAGGTGGCACTTAATTTATTCATAACCAGAAATTGCTCATCCAATCATTCTTTATTACCTTTGTTAAAGCTAAAAATATTTTCTAATAAGCCAGATAATATTTGCATTGATCAATATATGAAACGGTTTATAACACAATCTTTGATGAATAATTTACACAAGAAAAAAGATGTATATGAACTGACACGTCTTAATAATTTATTTACGAGAAATGAGATAAACATACCCGGTTTTGATGACTACCGAGTTTTAAAGTGTGATTTTCATACACACACGGTCTTTTCCGATGGACTTGTCTGGCCTGATGGTCGCATCTATGAGGCTTGGCAGGACGGATTAGATGCGATAGCTATCACGGATCATATTGAACACCGGATAAATCAAGATTTGTTAAATGGAGACCTAAACCAATCTTATAAAATAGCGAAAACAGCAGCCGACGATATGGAGTTAATCGTGATTCCGGGTGTTGAGATAACTCGAGATAAGCCATTGGGGCATTTTAATGCTCTTTTCATCCAAGACGCCAACCTAATTGAAAAAGAAGATCCATTGGATTCCCTTGCTGAAGCTAAAAAACAAGGAGCGTTCATTGTATGGAATCATCCTGGATGGCCGGATAATAATGTCACATTATATCCGATACATGAACAACTAATCACAAAAGGGATCATCAATGGCATAGAGGTTATGAATTATAAGGATTTTTATCCCAAGGCGATTCATTGGTGCGTCTCGTTCAAGAAGACAATTATGGCAGGTTCCGATGTCCATTGTACTATTTCCGGAATGTATAGAAACAGATTTAGACCTATGACATTAGTTTTCGCAAGGGAGAAAAGTGAAGCAGGCATACACGAGGCTTTACTTGCACGACGGACCATAGCTTTATTCGATGGATATATGGCCGGAGAAATACAAATTTTATCCCAATTTGTAAAATCCTGCATTAAAATAAAATACATGAAAAATTCCTGTATAGCCGTAACAAATGTATCAGATATCCCTTTTCACATTTTCAACGAGGATGATTCCTATATGCTACCGGAAAGAAAGACAATCATGATGAGGATTCCGGCAAACCACCTTTGGACCTTGGAGAACTGCTTTGTTAAAGAGGACAGTAAATTGTCCATTTCCATAAATGAATTGAGGCTTGAATAAAAAACGATTCACCCTTTTAAATGAAGGTGAAGACTTAAAGCAGCCCTTCGGGGAAGGGCAAGTCGCATAGGTCAGTACAAAAAACAGTTAAGTATGCCTCTTTATCGTGCATGAGGTTACAAATACCATTGGAGAATGTTTTGTAGAGGCAAAGTTGTTAGTAGTGCAAACGGAAGTTCACAGCCAGAGGAAGTCTTTTTCCGTAAGATACGGAAAAGTCGATAGAGTTCTATTTTATCCGTTAAGAGACAAGTTATACAGGAGAAGTCCGTTAGCATATGGCATGATTGTTTCCTCTTTCTTGGAAAGAAAGCTACCAAGGATAATTTTTTCGTTCCATTTTCCATGTTCACATCAGGACTCCTTTTGATTGGATTTTTCGACTTTGGAGAAAAATCCCCGGCTTCAGCCGGCAAGTTGGTTCTTGTCGGACAAAAGACTTTTTGTCCGACAAGGACACAACTTGCTCTGTTCGCTTGAACAGAGAATCCTCATAAATTCGGATTGTCACGCAGTGTTTACACAAAAAGAGGTTTTTTCTGATCAAATTTTGTTTCAACATCCGCTTTTAAGAAGTATAACCACCTGCTTTTCTGTCAGTATCCGGACATCTGGTGACATTTGATGACATCTGATGTCACCAAAGCCGGATTTGGCAGCATCTGCCATACTTTTGCAACGGGATATAAAAACGGTGTCATGCCCGGTCACCGGAATATCCCCATGTCGGTGCTCCGACAGTTCCTGCTATCGACATTCCATCATGATGTTATGTCAATATGTCAAGAGGAAAAAAGAAGACCGTATTGCAAGTATGGGAGTTTCTCACGACAAGCTCCGGAAATGTCGGGACCCCGTGAAAATGATACGGTACCGGCAGACAGCCTTCCTGTATTCTTCCGGCACGGCTTTGGACCGGCGGGGGGCGGGAATGTTCTCGGAATGACATGACAGTTTCACGATATGGGAAACCATCGGTACAAGGCACCGGCGTGATTTAAAAAGGACGGGACAACAAAACGATTATTAACCAATCATTCGGAAGCCTATGAGCAAACGATGTGTCTTTGTCGCCATGAGCAGTCAGAAAGGCGGCGTTGGCAAGTCCACCATGACGGTGCTTCTTGCCGGTTATTTTCATTACGTAATGGGATATAACGTCGCAGTCGTGGACTGTGACTATCCCCAGTTCAGTATCAAGGCGCTGCGCAGCCGGGATACCCAAAATGTGGAAAAGAACGTGAATCTCCAGCGTATGTTGTGCGGACAGTTCGAACGTACGGGCAAGAAGGCGTATCCTGTCCTTACCAGCGTTCCGGGCAAGGAACTGGAGACGGCACTTCCCTTGACAGGTGGGTGTGACATTCTCTTTTTTGATCTTCCGGGAACGGTGAACTCGCCTGGAGTCATTAAGACGATTGTCAATATGGACTATGTGTTCACCCCGATCATACAGGACCGTATGGTGATGCAAAGCAGCCTTTCCTTCTTATTGGCCCTGAAAGACTTCATGCAGCAGAACCCGGACATGCCTTTGAAGGAAATCCGTATGTTCTGGAACCGGATGGACGGGCGTGTTTCCAAAAGGCTGTTCCATCAGTACGGACTTCTTTTCAAGGAGCTGGGATTGAAGGTTCTCGATACGGTCATACCGGATATGGAGCGCTATGGCAGGGAGACCTCCCCCGAGGAGCGGATCCTTTTCAGAAGTACGCTTTTCCCTCCTTCCGGGAAATTGCTGAAAGGCAGCGCTCTTGACACGCTGGCCGGAGAGATAGAAGGCATTATCCATCCTGACAGACAAAAGGCATGAGAAGAAAGGAATTTATGAACGTGAATGAGGAACGCCTGAAAGAGATCATGGCGCATGAGACCGATGCCGACGGATGTCCGAAGACGCATCCGGACGGAATAGAGAAGGAGGAGGACAGGGGAAAGGAAGAGACGGAGTCTGTATCCATACCCGATGGCAGGACAGAAAAGCCGACAGTTTTCCATAAGCCCGCTGTCCGGTCAGGGACCTCCCTTGCGGAAAGGATGAAGACATACCGTGCCGACTATCTCAGCCGCAGGGAGTACGTCCACCGCAAGCAGACCTATATCAGTTATGAGACCTACCGCAGGCTGGCACGCATACTTCCCCTGCTCAGCGAGGGCATGACCGTACCGGCATTCCTTGACAATGTGCTCAACCGTCATCTGGGCGAGCATGGGGATGTGCTTGACGAGATGGTCCGTACCGGTACACGGAACTCACACTGACACGTGGAACGATGGGAATGACAGGCGAAAAGACATGGAAACCTGTTTGTTCCGCCAATGGAGTGTGACAAAAAGAAATGGGCGTCCGGCCGGGCATGGACCCGCCGGACGCCCATTTGTGTATATTTATTTTATGTACAGCCTATCTCAAAATCGGATTCGAGAGCAGTATCTTGTAATAGACCGTTCCGTTCACCTCCATGGGTGTCTTCGCCATCATGAACTGTACGCTTTTCCGCTCCACCTTCGCCTGCTGCATGAGCCTGTGCACAATGAATCCGGCGGAGAATCTCGCGCACCTTTTGTCCTTCCATACGATGAACCCGTCATCATCGGTGGTACGGCAGATATACCAGTCTCCCGTATCGTCATCATGCGCAAAGCTTACCCGGCCTCCGCCAAGGACCCCCAGTTCGATTGACATGGTTTTTGACAGATAGACAGTTCCCCTACTGTCCAGATTGATGGTCCGCTTCCCCTTGTACAGAACCTCCTGCGGACGGGAATTCTCCTTGTTGTATACGATAAGTGCCATAGTCCTTTTCTTTTTATGATGTTATTACAATGATTTCCGTTCAGGATACCGCTCCTTCGATTACCAGCATCTGGCTCCTCCATGCAAAACTCCTATGCGAGCGCACCGCTTCCACTATGGCGCATACTTTCTGTGATATGGCCATAGCCGAGATGCCCATGCATTCCGCCAGCGCCTTGAAAGAGAAACTGGCCTCGTAGAACCGGAGCATGAACATCCGGTATTCGTCATAAGAGAATTTCTGCCGGATAAAGCGGAGTATGTCCCTTACCAGCCTCTCGCATCCGTCCAGGTCGTCCGTGGAAAGAAACTCCGCCTCCTCACCGCATCTGAGGAAAAAATCGTCTTCAGGATGGGCATACCGGTTTTCTCTTTTTATCTTTACCAGAGCCGCCTTTTTGTAGCATCCGACAAAATATGCATCATAATCCGTTATGTCCTTTCCGGGAACCAGCACCTGCTTTCTTACGAAAAGGTAGGTGTCATGGAAATTGTCCTCGTCCAGCATTCCGTACCGGCGTAACGTCCCTCTCAATCTGTCATAGGATTTTGTGAACCACTCGTTGAACAGTCTTTCCTTTTCTGCGCTCTTGTCTGCCATAGCCTTATAATTTTTTGAGTTATACATCGCCTACACGGGTAGGCATTCTTATTTCTTGTGCTTTTTCCAGTTTGTTTTTCGGCGGTCTCCGGCAAGGCTTGCCGTGAAAAAATACGCTCACGCGGGAGCGTGAGGAAGATTTTTTCACGAGCAACCAGCCCGCAGGGCCGCCTTGCGGGACCGGCCTGAAAAACAACTTTCTTTGCCGCAAGAAATGAGGATGACAGATTGCGTTACATTTATTCGTAAAAGTTTTGTTATTTCCATCTCATGATGTATTTTCGTGAGTACTTGTTACATTTTAGAAAGCAAACGGAAAATGGCAGAATATTCGAAATATCCGATAAAGGTAATCAGTGGCATCGCCGAAGAAACCGGCATGGGAATGGTCTGTTTCCTGAATCCGGACACTTTGGAAACCGAAAGCGTGCCGGGAGCAGCATACGATTCTTATGAGTGTGGAGATTTTGACGAATATTATCAGGAAGTTTATAGAAAGGTGGAGCGTTGGGAGAACTGCGTCCGCATTGACCCACCGGAACCGAGAGAGTCCTTCGGGATCATGGAGCGTTTCATTCGGGATTGCATACCGGATGATGCCGGAATAAAAGGGCGCTTATGGGAAGCCGTATCGGGACGGAAACCATTCAGAAATTTCAAATATGTCATTGATGGAAGCGAATACCGTCAGAAATGGTTTGATTTCAGACGGGTACAACTTGAGCGGCTTGTAGCGGACTACCTGAATAGTTTGGATATAGATGCACCTGCCGAATAAAAATCACTTTTGGACTTTTTCTATTTGATTATTTGGTAAATAAGACTTTTTTTCGTACTTTTGCATACAAGGATTTGGATATGAGAATCCAAGCAGAACGGAGAAGTCCGGTGGTTTCTAAATCATTACCTATTCAATTTATTGCCATTTTTAAAGTTCTAATAATCAGAGAATTATTCACTAGTGCAAGAAATGTATAACAACTGAAAAGGAACATGTCGCGGCAACGACTTTTACCGATACATGAACGGGAAGGATAATTTTCAATTCTTTTGAGCTCGTCAGGCGTGAGGTGATTACGGTTCGGAACCTGAGTCTTGATCTTGTATTGCCGGAACGGATACTGTTTCAAGTTGATCAGATCTTTGTTGATGGCCGTGTTGATGTGCCGCTTCAGTTGCTTCATGTGTTTGGCAATGGTGTTTTTGTGGTATGCCAAAGATTCCATGTACGCCTCAAAATCGCAGACAAATTGATAATTGATGTCTTTGAAGCAGATACCCGGCCGGAACCTCCGAAGGAGATTAATGGTTGATTCATGGTTCTTCCGGGTGGATACTTTCATTTCATGGCTTGTGATTTCCTGCTTGATGAAAGCGATGAAAGACTGTTCTTTTTCGTTTCCTGTGTAGTATGCCGATGTGGCATTAAACGGACTTGAGGAACGATAGAAATTGTAACATACGTCTGTTACAGAATAACTGATATTTCCCATAATATTGATATTTTAAGGAGAAGAGACATTTCTTCTCACTGGATAAAATGGGATTAGTAATAAAAAAGATTATTCTAACTGCGTGTAATACTGTTAGAATAATCCTTTTTTATAGATGTTTAACCAGTTGAAATGTTCGCTTAACACAGGTTGGCAATTCATGCGGATAATGTGTCACATAAATCAGTGTTTTGCCCGGACGTGAACAAAATTGTTCGATAATGGCGGCTGCTCGTTTCTTATTGCTAACATCCAATCCGTGTAAAGGCTCGTCCAAAATGATCAGATCCGGATCTTTCACGAAGGCACGTGCCAATAAGGCCAACCGTTGTTCGCCCGACGACAGTGTAAGGAAAGGCCGGTCTTTCAGATGATCGATACCGAATACCTGCATCCATTTCAAAGCTCCGGCATTCTGTTCGTCGTTACATTTTCGGAACAGGCCGATTGAATCAAAATATCCGGAACCGACGATATGCAGTGTCGGTACATTCTCCATATAATAAAGATGCATTTCGGGAGATACATATCCGATCCGTTTCTTGATTTCCCAGATACTTTCTCCTGATCCGCGTTTCTTGTCGAACAGGTAAAGAGTATTGGCGTATGATTGTGGATTATCGGCATAAACCAAACTCAATAGGGTGGACTTACCGGCTCCGTTCGGACCAAACAAAGCCCATTTCTCTCCGTTCTTTACTTCCCAATCCAGATCTTTCAGGATCGTTCGCTTCCCATAACGGATACAAACGTGTTCCATACGGAATGTCACTTCGTGGGTAGCCGGTTGTTTGTTCGGATCAACAGGCAATGCTGTCTGCACCCAGTTCTCTTCAGGGAATAAGACTTGGATAAGCGCTGTATTTGCCAGAAAAGCTTCGCGACTCATCGGTGGGTAACATTTCTTTCCGGCAATTGGCAATACGTGGGTAATCATATCCGGAATGTCTGCCGGATTGGATAACAGCAGAATGACTTGTACTCCGTGTAAATGAGATAACTGTCCGAGCATATCAACCAATAAGTCTCTGGAAGGAGCATCCAGACCGATAAATGGATTGTCGAGGATTAATATTTCCGGACGGCTCAATAGGGTACGGACAATCAGGAATTTCCTTAGTTCCCCGCTCGACAGATAGATGAGCTTTTTGGGAAGCAAGTCTTCTATACCGAAGATGTGTAACACCTCTTTCAGGTTTTCCGTACCTTCATAGGCAGATAAAGTCTCGGCAACGGTAGGCACATCATCAGATTCTGTGGCATGCCAGCGTTGCTGGTAGTAACTGTTCCGGCAATCAGCCAGTGAATAAATGTCCTTGAACGCAATGCTTCGGATGATGTCACTGACTTTTCCTTCTTTATTATAGCAGACTTCTCCTTCCCGGAAAGCAAATTTACGTTGCAGGATATCTGCAAGTAGCGTTTTACCGGCGCCGTTCGGACCAACAACAGCCCATTGTTCTCCTTCGCAGATGCGCCATTCCACAGGTTCGGCGAAACGGAGTTCCGGCAGCCGGGTAACGACTTGATGGATATGAACAATCTCTTTTTTCATACGAATGGTTAATGAACGCGCGTTCCTGTATGTTTATGTATTTCGGAAGCTTGTGTGATAATGACTTCCTTTACTCCGGCATCAATGGCCTGAAAAGCATTTTCCAGTTTAGGAATCATACCGCCTTGAATAATACCTTCAGCTACATATTTCAGGAAAGAAGCACGGTCGATTTCTGGAATAACGCTTTCATCGTCGTTTTCATTCAATAAGACACCTTTCTTCTCAAAGCAGAACATGAGCGTTACATCGAAGTATTTGGCCAAAGCTTTGGCAGCTTCGCCGGCGATGGTATCTGCGTTGGTATTGAGCATGTGTCCTTGTTTGTCGTGTGTCAGAGGAGCCAGTACCGGGACAATTCCTTGCTGGATTAATGACGCCAGTACATCGGCATTCACTTCTTTTACATCGCCCACGAAACCGTAATCTACATCTTTTACCGGACGTTTATCCGAATGCATGATGTTCATATCGGCGCCAGTCAGTCCCAAGGCATTGACTTGTAATGATTGAAGTCCGGCAACGATATTCTTGTTTACCAGTCCGCCATATACCATGGTTACAACTTTCAGCATTTCGGCATCTGTGATGCGTCGTCCGTTTACCATCTGGCTCTCAATTCCCAGTTGAGAAGCAATTTTGGTAGCCGAGCGTCCGCCACCATGTACCAACACTTTGTGGCCTTCGATGGAAGAGAAATCGCGGAGCAATTGTTGCAGCGTATCAGGCTCTTCTACGATTTTACCACCTACTTTAATCAAGGTTAATTTTTCCATTGTGAAAATAATTTGTAAGATTTTTGGCCCAAAGGTAAGAAAAAAAGAAAGAAATCTCTATATTTGCATCGTCATGCGGCAGTAGCTCAGTTGGTAGAGCATCAGCTTCCCAAGCTGAGGGTCGCGGGTTCGAGTCCCGTTTGCCGCTCATATTTACTAAAGTAAGCGGTTATTCTTCTTCGGATAATCGCTTTTCTTTTTTATTCGATAGACTTGAAGAGCAAATCCGGTTCAATAAAATACATTTCAGATGAAACAGATAGGATATGGAGTGATGATGTTGTTGTCTTTCCTGTTGACCGCCTGTCAAGAAGAAGATTCTTGGGTTGGAATCGATTGGGGAGAAGATATTAGCGGGTTGTACATATCCGATCATAACGGAGTCGAGGAAAGGTATTTTCTATGGTTATACAAAGATCACACAGGGGTACGTAAAGTTTATGAAAAGATAGATCTGATAGATGAACAAAATTTGGAATGGAAGGCAGATAAAGGAGTCTTACTTGTAAAATACGATAAAGGAAATATCGTGCAAGGAACCTATGCCGGAGTAGAACATGAGTTGACAGTTGGTGATTTATGTTTTTGGAAAACTTGCGAAGAGGAGATTGAATCGGTTGCCGGACACACCTATATTTCGGTTGATTGGGCTCCATGGGTGAATAGGATACTTTATGACAAGTTTATGTTTTATCCGGATGGAACATGGAAGTTGGAAATCAGATGGGATGCTTGGAATGGTGATTTAAGAGAGATGAGAGAAGGTACCTATAAGCTACAAGGTAATCAGCTGAGTTTGTATGAGAGATTTATTGATCCGGATACAGGAGAAGAAGAGTTTATTTATTCTAGGTCTGTAACCATGCAAGAGGATATGAAGTCTTTTCATTATATCAAATATGATCTTGCTTGGGGTGAGTCTTGGCGTGTGTTTTTTTACGCGAAAGAGTAATCCGCTCTTTTGTTTGTAATTCACAGAAAAGTGTATCTTTGCGACTTGGAAATAATAAAGAGTGTGTGTATGAAGAATGTATTGTGTAATGCCCTTTTGTTATTGGGCTTAACTTCAAATGTTATGGTACAAGCCGAGTCGAATCCATTTTTTGGAAAATACAAAACCCCGTTTGAAACGCCTCCTTTTGATAAGATCAAGACGGAACATTATGAACCGGCGTTCAAGCGAGGTATTGCTGAGTTGAAAGCAGATATTGAGAAGATTGCCAATAACTCCGAACCTGCTACCTTCGAGAATACGATCGTCGCTTTGGATCGCAGCGGAGAATTGCTGAACCGTGTCAGTGGAGCCTTCTTCAATGTTTTGAGTGCAAATGCCAATGACGAGATGATGGAGATCTCACAACGGATCTCTCCCGATCTGACAGAAAGTTCGAATAATATTTATCTGAACGAAAAGTTGTTTGCCCGTGTAAAGGCGGTTTATGATCAGCGTCAGTCGTTGAATTTGTCTGTTGAAGATGCCCGTTTGCTGGATGAAACCTATCGTGCCTTCCAGGAAAGCGGAGCTACATTGAGTGCAGAAGATAAAGAGAAATACCGCGCTTTGACAACCGAATTGAGTTTGTTGTCTTTGCAGTTCGATCAGAATGCGTTGAAAGATCAGAACCGGTTTGAGATGTTGCTGACCGACGAGAAAGATATTGCCGGTCTGCCGGAAAGTATTCGTGAAGCGGCGGCTCATCTGGCTAAAGAGAAAGGAAAAGAAGGCTGGTTGTTTACCTTGGATGCGCCGAGCTATGTTCCCTTCATGCGTTATGCCGATTCACGTGCCTTGCGTGAAAAGATGTATCGGGCCTATATGAGCACAGGTAATAAAGGCGATGAATATGATAATAAGGAAATCATCCGGAAGTTGGTAAACGATCGCCTGGCATTGGCTCAATTGATGGGGTATCCTAATTATGCCGCTTTTGAGTTGTCTCATAAGATGGCAAAGAATGCTGATAATGTTTATAAACTGCTGAATCAGTTGCTGGATGCTTATAAGCCGGTGGCCATCAATGAATACAATGCCGTTCAGGGATTTGCGATGGGCATGGAACAGCAGAATATGCAAGTCATGCCTTGGGACTGGAGTTATTATTCAGAGAAACTGAAAGACTTGCGTTTCAAGGTGAACGACGAAATGACTCGTCCTTATTTCCTGTTGGAAAATGTCAAGAAAGGTGTATTCGGACTGGCTACCCAACTGTATGGGCTGACATTCAAGGAAAACAAGAAGATCCCGGTTTACGACAGGGAAGTTCAGGCATACGAAGTGTATGATGCAGAAGGAAACTTCAAAGCTGTGTTATATACGGATTTCTTCCCGCGTGAAGGAAAGCAATCTGGAGCTTGGATGAATGGAATCCGTTCTCAATACCGCGATGCGAAGGGTAAGGATGTTCGTCCGCAGATTATCATCGTCATGAACTTTACCCGTCCGACTGATACGAAACCTTCTTTGTTGACTTTTGATGAGGTAGAAACTCTGTTGCATGAGTTTGGTCATGCCTTGCATGGTATCTGTGCCGATGGAACTTACGCTAGTCTTTCTGGTACGAGTGTTTACCAGGATTTCGTTGAGTTGCCTTCTCAGATCATGGAGAACTGGTTGACCGAGAAAGAATATCTGGACCAGATTGCCGTTCATTATGAAACCGGAGAGAAGATACCACAGGAACTGGTACAGAAACTGATTGATGCTTCCAACTTCAATACCGGATATGCTTGCTGCCGTCAGGTAAGTTTCGGTTTGTTGGATATGGCTTGGCATACAATCACGAAACCGTTTGAAGGTGATGTAGTAGCCTTCGAGAAAAAAGCCTGGGCGCCGGCTGCTGTTGTTCCGGAAGTTCCCGAAGCTTGTATGAGTACCAACTTCGGTCATTTGTTTGCTGGAGGATATGCTGCTGGTTATTATGGTTATAAATGGGCCGAAGTCTTGGATGCAGATGCCTTCTTCTTATTCAAGGAAAAGGGAATCTTTAACAAGGAAGTAGCCAAATCTTTCTATGATAATATTCTTTCAAAAGGAGGAACAGAAGATCCGGCTGTCTTGTATAAACGATTCAGAGGACAAGAACCGACCATCGATGCTTTGCTAATTCGTAATGGTATTAAAAAATAAGTGGATAAAGAAGTAGCAGTTGAGGCAAATTGATTAATTTTGTGCCTTGATTGTTACGGTATAATAAGCAAAAGGCGTACCGGACAACAAACGGTACGCCTTTTTTGATAAAAATAAAAGACAATGACCAATAAAACAGACAAACAGCACGAGCTGGATAAGCGTTATTTGCGTATGGCTTCTATTTGGGCTGAAAACTCATATTGTAAAAGACGACAGGTAGGAGCATTGATCGTAAAAGACCAAATGATCATTTCCGATGGATATAACGGTACGCCTTCCGGGTTTGAGAATGTTTGTGAGGATGAGCAGAATGTAACTCTTCCTTATGTGTTGCATGCCGAAGCCAATGCCATTACCAAAGTGGCTGCTTCCTCCAATAGCAGTAAAGGTGCTACGATTTATGTGACTTCGGCTCCTTGTATTGAGTGTTCAAAGCTGATCATTCAGTCGGGAATTGTCCGGGTTGTTTATTCCGAGAAATATCGGACGGAAGAAGGTTGTGATTTATTGAAGAAAGCAAATATACAGGTTGATTTTATAGACTTAAACGAATAAAAGACACGTCTTATGGACAAAAACAAGCGAATTTCTATATGGCTGCCGGTGATTATTGCGGCCAGTATCGCGTTGGGTATATTTATTGGAAATTATTATTGGCTCTCCAATCAGGGACGGAAAAGAAATTTCCTGGCGGGAAATAAGATAGATGCCATTCTTGATATCATTGAAGAGCATTATGTGGATACGGTGAATATGGCGGATATGGTTGAAAAGGCTGTACCGAAAATATTCAGCGAGTTGGATCCGCACTCTGTTTATATTTCGGCAGAAGACGCTTCGGCTGTTTCTGAAGATTTGGAAGGATCATTCAGCGGTATCGGGGTTTCTTTCAATATGCAGACCGATACGATTTTGGTGATCAGCGTTATTCCGGGTGGACCTTCGGAAAAAGCCGGTCTGAAACCTTTCGACCGAATTGTAACCATTAATGATTCTGTCTTTTCCGGTACGAAAATGAGTCGTGACAAAGTGATGAAGACATTGCGTGGTGCGAAGAACAGTACGGTAAAGCTGGGTATCAAACGGGATAACAATCCAGAGTTGTTGCATGTGGAAGTTACCCGTGGAGATGTTCCTGTCAATACGGTAGATGTTTCGTATGTGGTAAGTGATGGTATCGGATATATTAAAGTTAGTAAGTTCGGACGGACAACATACAATGAGTTTATCACAGCGATTGCTAAGTTAAAACAAGCCGATTGCCAGTCTTTTATCATCGATTTGCGTGGAAATACCGGTGGATATATGGAGGCTGCCATTAATATGGTGAACGAATTTATGCCGGAAGGTCGTCTGATTGTGTATGCAGAAGGGAAGGCTTTCCCGCGCTTTGATTCGTACGCCAACGGAACAGGTACTTGTAAAGAGAATCCTGTTGTGATCTTGACGGATGAAATCTCGGCTTCGGCCAGTGAAATTGTCTCGGGTGCTATTCAGGATAATGACCGGGGTTTGATCATCGGTCGCCGTACGTATGGAAAAGGTTTGGTACAGTCTCCAATTAAACTGAATGATGGCTCGGAAGTACGTCTGACAGTGGCTCGCTATTATACACCGTCGGGCCGTTGTATCCAAAAGCAATATAAGCTGGGTGATACGGAAGATTACGATCAGGATATTTATAACCGCTATATGCATGGAGAATTCGACTCGGCAGACAGTATCAAGTTGGACGATTCGCTGAAGTATCAAACGGTAGGTGGCCGAACAGTATATGGCGGTGGTGGTATCATGCCGGATATTTTCATCCCGCGGGATACAAGCGGCATCACTTCTTATTTCTCAAATGTGGTCAGCAGTGGTGTGCTGTATATGTATGCTTTAGAGTATTCGGATAAGAATAAAGAGAAATTCTCATCATTCAAGGATTATCTAGAATTATGGGCTTATCTGAAGCAACAGCCGTTGGTTAATAACTTTGCCAATTATGCTGTTAAGCAAGGCATCAAGAAGCGTCCTAATCTGATTGCTATTTCGTATAAGTTGATTGAAACACAGTTGCAGGCCTATATCATCCGTAATTTCTTTGAAGATGATGGTTTCTATCCGGTATTCTTGAGTGATGATATAACAATCCGGAAAGCTATTGAGGTGTTGAAGTCAGGAAAGGCTTATCCAATCTCTTTGGATACGGAAAAAAGTCTGTAAGGATGCACGGAGAGAAACAACAGTTGCGGCATGAAATAGCCCGACAAAAGAAACTATATTCATCCGAACAGTTACAAGCTTGGTCGGATCAGCTCATGAGCCTGTTGGAACAAACCGAATTGTTCCGGCAGGCTCATGCCGTTGCTTGTTATCATGCTTTGCCGGGAGAAGTACAGACGGCAGCTTTTCTGAATCGCTGGTATCAGAAGAAACGTCTGGCACTGCCAGTTGTACAGGGTGATGATTTATTGCTCTTGCCATATACCGGTCCGGAGTCGGTACAAACGGGTGCTTTTGGTATTATCGAGCCGATTGTAACCCCGCAGTCGGTATCTATCGAAAGGGAAATCGATCTGATCATTGTTCCGGGTGTTGCTTTCGACCGCCAATTAAATCGGATGGGGCGGGGAAGAGGTTTCTATGATCGTCTCTTGTCCACCTTGTCTGTTCCGAAGATAGGTATCGGTTATTCTTTTCAGTTGTTGGATCGGATTCCGGTAGAGGAGTTTGATAAAAAGATGGATCTGGTGATTACCGAGCGTGAAATTATCGGATGACCAGATCAAACAGATAGCCTGATCCCAGTTCCTTGTTGATGCTGTCTCTCAGTTTGTCTTTGCAGTAGAGAAGTTCCGTACGGAGAACTGCCGATTTCATATATACATATAATATACGATCACGAACATACATTAGACTTGTGTATTGTTGGGCCATCGGTCCTAATATTTTAGGCCATGTCCGTTCGATGCGGACTTCCATAATCTTTTCATAAATTTCCGGATTGTCTTCAAAGAAATCACGGAGTATTTCTCCGATGGGTTGTACGTTCGTCCGTCTCATCTTATGCCTCATTTAAGGGTTTGATACATCCTTGCTCCACTTCGAATAGGGCAAAATCAGAATTTATCGTCTCCAGTATCTTGTCCAGATATTTTCGGTTGGTATCTGTAATGAAAATTTGTCCGAACTGTTCTTCACCGACCAGATGGATGATCTGTGCCACTCGTTCTGCATCTAATTTATCGAAGATGTCATCCAGCAGCAACAGCGGAGTTGAGGCTCCTTCCTGTGCCAACAACGAATATTGAGCCAGTTTCAACGCAATCAGATAGGTTTTTTGCTGACCTTGCGAGCCCACACGCCGGATAAGCGATCCGTCCAGTAGCATCTCCAGTTCATCTTTATGGATTCCAGCTGTAGTATAACCGATCAGTACGTCTCTTTCCCGGTTCTTCCGTAACTTTTCTTCCAGAGAAGTTTCTGCCAGTTGGGAAATATACGTTAAATCGACCGATTCAGCCGAGTGGCAGATCTGTTGATGAAACTGATTGAACAAGGGAACCAGTCTTTCGATCAGTTGTTTCCTTTTTGAGAAGATCTGTTCTCCATACATGGTCAGTTGCATTTCCAGTACATCAAACAGCGACGTATCATGACTTTGCTCTTTCAGCAGAGTGTTCCGTTGCAGTAAAGCCTTGTTGTATTGAATAAGCGCATGCAGATAGTTCTTGTCTTGCTGCGAAATGATCAGATCCATAAACCGGCGTCTTTCTTCACTGCCTCCTTGGATCAGTTCGGTATCGGCCGGTGATATCATGACCAAAGGTAATAACCCAATGTGTTCCGACAGCCGTTTGTATTCTTTTTTATTCCGCTTGAATTGTTTCTTCTGCTTGTGGCGGATGCCGCAAAACAATTCTTCTGTTCGTCCGTCATAATCATATACACCTTGCAATACGCACATATCCTGATTATTCCGGATAATCAGACTGTCGGGTGTATTGATATGGCTTTTACAGAAAGACAGATAGTAGATGGCATCCATAAAATTGGTCTTGCCCATTCCGTTCTTTCCGAAGAAGCAATTGATCTTGGGTGAAAATACGACTTCAGCCTGGACTATGTTTTTGTAATTCAGAATAGAAAGCTGTTTCAGTATCATTGAGTTCATTTTAGTGCTTACAAAAGTAAAAAATATAGTTGTATATATCGATTATGTCGGTAAAAAAAACTACTTTTGCGCTTTGAAGTCAAAAAAGGTTTTTTGCAGGAGAAAAGATTAATAAAATAACTATAAACAAATTATGGCTACTAAAGAAAAGGAAACCGTAGAAGTAGAAGAACTTGTTTCGAGATCGGAACTATTTATTGAAAACAATTCAAAGAAGATTATCTTTGGTATTTTGGCGATTGCCGTGATTGTTGGTGCATTTTTAGGCTATCAGCATGGTTATGTTGCGCCTCAGCAGAAGAAAGCGGCTGCAGCCATGTTTAAGGGAGAACAATATTTTGCCCGCGATTCTTTCCAGCTGGCATTGAATGGAAATGGTGCCGATTATGAAGGTTTTGCTGCCATTGCCGATGAATATGGTTTTACAGATGCTGGTAATCTGGCAAAAGCATACGCTGGTATTTGCTACTTTAAGTTGGGTGACAACGATAAGGCGATCGATATGTTGAAATCATTCAGCGCGAATGATCAGATGGTTTCTCCGGCAATTGTTGGATTAATTGGTGATTGCTATGTAAATGCTGGTAATGTAAAAGAAGGTATCAGCTATTTCGAAAAAGCTGCCAAATCAGCCGACAACGAAGTGATTAGTCCGATTTACCTGAAGAAAGCAGGTATTGCTTATGAATCATTGCAGCAATATGCAGATGCAGTTAAATCGTACACACAGATTAAAGAGAAATATTTTAACTCTATGGAAGCTGCCGATATCGATAAATATATCGCTCGTGCAACTGCCTTGGCAAAATAATATATATAGGTAATATTGTTAAACCAGATAGAGACGAGGATGCCCTTGCTTGATGAAAACAGGAAAAGGCATCCTCTTCTTGTTCTTTTTTCATGATAATAATTATGGCTACAGCTTATCAAAACTTATCAGATTATGATTTTAATAGTGTTCCGGATGCCTCGGATATGAATGTTGGAATCGTGGTGGCTGAGTGGAACAAGGTGATAACCGAGAAATTGTTGGAAGGTGCTTGTAATACGCTCGAAAGACACGGGGTTAAGCCGGAAAACATCATCGTGAAACGTGTACCGGGTAGTTTTGAACTGACTTTTGGGGCAAAACGTCTGGCCGACGAGAAAGATGTGGATGCTGTCATTGTCTTGGGATGTGTTGTAAAAGGCGATACTCCACATTTTGATTATGTTTGTTCTGGCGTAACACAAGGGATCACAGAATTGAACCTGATGTATGATATTCCGTTCATCTTCGGCTTGTTAACTACCGATAATATGCAACAGGCAGAAGACCGTGCCGGGGGTAAATATGGAAATAAAGGAGACGAAGCTGCAGTAACTGCAATAAAAATGATCGATTTTTCTTGCAAGTTACAAAATTAGTTCTTACCTTTGCATCGCAATTGAGAGACAAAGGGGCAGTTACCAGAGTGGCCAAATGGGGCTGACTGTAACTCAGCTGGCTTACGCCTTCGGTGGTTCGAATCCATCACTGCCCACTTCTTCTTACTTGCTTATTGCGGAAGTAGCTCAGTCGATAGAGCATTAGCCTTCCAAGCTGAGGGTCGCGGGTTTGAGTCCCGTCTTCCGCTCGATAAGAGGATACATCTTTCAGATGTGTCCTCTTTTTTGTTATGGAAAAGTCAAAACAACCGATGTCCGGATGGAGAAATAGGATCAACGTAAAAACATGAGGGATTATAAATACACAACTTCCCAGCTAAGTATCTTTTTATTCGAGGTGGGTTTATTGATCGGAATGTTTATTTCATTGAAAAAGGACTGACACGGTCTTATTGCCTTGTGGATGGGAAAGAACATACCACTTGGTTTTCGAAAGAAGGAGACATTACGTTTGGTTTACTTTGTTTGTATCACAACAAAGCCGGATTTGAGTTTGTAGAAACTGTTGAGCCTACTTTGGCTTATTCAGTTCCTATCCATGTCCTGAATGAACTTTATGATACGAATATAGAGATTGCCAATTGGGGAAGAGTGATACATCAGGAATGTCTGTTGGCATTGCAGTGTGTCCGGATTGATAATCTGACGATGACAGCCAAAGAGCGGTATGAAGCCTTATTAAAGACTTTTCCTGATATATGCCAGCGTGTTAATTTGGGATATATTGCTTCGTTTTTGGGAATTTCCATTTCTACGCTAAGTCGGATCAGAGCTGAATTGTAAAACGCAGAAGCATTTTGACTTATATCAAAAAATATAAGGTTGATTACGCATACTTTTGTTTAAAAAAGTATGAAAAAACAATTAACTGAAAATCCTTTATCCGTTGATGGCAAGCGAATTATATGGCTTGATCTTGTAAAGTTTGTGGCTATCTTTATGATGATAGCCGTTCATTGTACTGATAATGTTACTCCAGCCGAACGATCCGAACCTTAGTATAATCTGTGGGGTAGTTTTTATGGTTCGTTTATGCGACCGGCTATACCTTTATTTGTGATGGTTACCGGGGCTTTACTTCTTCCTGTGAAGCAAAACATGGCTTTCTTTTATAAAAAGCGAATAACCAGGCTTGTTGTTCCTTTTCTTATTTGGTCTGTTCTGTATAATCTTTTCCCTTGGATAACGGGATTGCTGGATCTTTCACCTACCGTAATTAATGATTTCTTCGCTTGGGCTGAACCGGATCAATCGTTTGCTGCTTCATTGGGGCATATACTGATGATTCCTTTCAACTTCTCTGCTTTTGCTGTACAAATGTGGTATGTATATCTTCTGATAGGTCTGTATTTATATATGCCAGTTTTTTCGGCTTGGGTAAAACAGGCTTCCGTGAAAGAGCAGAAGGTGTTTCTTGTCTTGTGGTTTGTTTCCTTGTTTATTCCTTATTTGAGGGAGTTTCTGACAAAAGATTTGTGGGGAACATGTTCGTGGAACGAATTTGGACTGTTGTATTATTTCGCCGGGTTTAACGGTTACCTTCTTTTGGGACATTATATTGTCAGTAATCGGCTCAATGTCGGTTGGAGGAAACTGGTTTGTATAGGAATCCCAGCCTTTGTAGTTGGTTATTGCATTACCTTCTTTGGTTTTAAGTCTGTCACAGCCGTACCCGGACAACCTGTTGAAATGGTCGAGTTGTTTTTTACTTATTGTACTCCAAATGTCCTTCTGATGACGTTACCTATATTTCTTGCGTTACAGAAGTTGAAGATTGAATCGCCAGTTGTGAAACGTTTTGCCGTTAGTATTTCCACCTGTACTTTTGGTATCTGGATGTCGCATTATCTGTTTCTTGGGCCTTGTTATATGTTGGTTGAATCCTTTCCTATACATACCATGTTGAAGATGATTCTCTGTACAGTATTATTGTTGTCGGTTACGTGGGGATTTGTTTATGTAGTGAGAAAGTTGGGGCGTATCGGAAAATGGATCATGGGATAATCAAAGATAAATCCTACTACATTTTAATTTTTTGACAGCTGTGGTAAAGCTTTTCCATATATGTCAAAAAGCTTTTCGATAGTTGTGCTAAAGCTTTACGACAGATGTCAAAAATATAAAAGGTGACGGTTTTTGGGGTTACTTGTTTGTAGCTGTCTCAGAAAAGATTCTTTATTCTATGTAAATTGGTTCGTGTTGAAGAATAAAAGGCTTGTAATCGCCTGTAATGAGCTTATAACGTAATTCCTGCGGGAGAATATGATGGAATGAATCAAGGTTTGTAGTGATTTGATTCGTCTGCTTCTAAAACAAACGAGGCTGTATCAACCGATACAACCTCGCGCTTATTGATAGATCAATTATTTGCTATTACTTCGCATAACTTACCGCTCTGGTTTCGCGGATAACGGTAATCTTAACCTGACCCGGATAAGTCATTTCATCCTGAATCTTCTTGGCAATTTCGTTCGACAAGTTTTCTGTTTCCTTATCGTCGATCTTATCTGCTCCAACGATGACGCGTAATTCACGTCCTGCCTGGATAGCATATGTCTTGACTACGCCCGGATAAGAAAGAGCCAATTGTTCCAGATCATTCAATCGTTTGATATAAGCTTCTACGATTTCACGGCGAGCTCCAGGACGAGCACCTGAGATAGCATCGCAGACTTGTACGATCGGAGCCAATAATGTCTGCATTTCCACTTCGTCGTGGTGTGAACCGACTGCATTGGCAATATCCGGCTTTTCTTTATACTTTTCGCAAAGCTTCATACCTAAGATTGCGTGTGGCAATTCGGGTTCGTCATCGGGCACTTTACCTATATCGTGCAACAGACCGGCGCGTTTTGCCTTTTTCGGATTCAAGCCTAATTCGGAAGCCATGATGGCACACAGATTGGCTGTTTCGCGTGCGTGCTGCAACAGGTTCTGTCCGTACGACGAACGATATTTCATTTTACCGATCAGACGGATCAGTTCTGGATGCAAACCGTGTACACCCAAGTCGATGGCTGTACGCTTTCCGGTTTCGATGATTTCATCTTCTACCTGTTTCTTGACTTTGTTGACTACTTCTTCGATACGTGCCGGATGGATACGTCCGTCTTGTACCAACTGGTGTAAAGCCAGACGGGCAATTTCACGGCGAACCGGATCGAAGCCAGACAAAACGATAGCTTCAGGCGTATCATCTACAACGATTTCAATACCGGTAGCAGCTTCCAAAGCCCGGATGTTACGTCCTTCGCGACCGATGATACGGCCTTTGATCTCATCCGATTCGATATGGAAGACAGTGATTGAGTTTTCAATGGCTGTTTCAGTAGCCACCCGTTGAATAGACTGGATCACGATTTTCTTCGCTTCCTTATTAGCTGTCATTTTGGCTTCTTCCATAATGTCGTTGATGTAAGAAGCAGCTTCCGATTTAGCCTCATCTTTCAATGATTCGATCAGGCGTTCCTTGGCTTCGTCTGCCGACAGTCCGGAAAGTGTTTCCAGGTGTTCGATCTCTTTCAGATGCAGCTTTTCCAGTTCTTGCTTTTTCTTTTCAACCAGATCCAGTTGCGAAGCCAGATTCTCCTTGACAACTTCTACTTCTGCATTCTTGCGCTGCAATTCTTCCTGGCGTTGGCTCAGGTTCATTTCGCGCTGTTTCAGTTTCGTTTCAACCGACTGGATTTTAGCGTTTCGTTGTGAAACCTGTTTCTCCAAATCCGCTTTGAGGTGGATAAACTTTTCTTTTACTTCCAGCAGTTTGTTCTTTTTAATTACTTCCGCTTCCTTTTCTGCTTCACGCAGCACCGATTCATACCTCGATTTCAAAAGGAAACGCATCGTTAGCCACACAAGTAAACCTCCGAGGAAGAAGGTTACTATTGATATGATAATATACATTCCCATTTAAATAATAATTAAGTTCGTATAATTGTTATAAATAAAAAAAGCACTACACTACATGATCTGCATCATGTAAGGCAGTGCGGAAAAGCAACTTATGTATATAAAAATATCACTGATCTTTCAAGTACTTGTCCAGTTCATCGTTAAGTTCCCGGATTTTGTCCTCGAAAGGGCTTGTATCATGTTTGTCTTCCCATGCCAGATTCTCAACTGACAGCTGAAGGGCAATCATTGCCAACATATCTTGTGTATCCAATTGAGTCCCATATTTACTCTGATACTGGAGAACTTTTTGATTGATTTGTTTGGCCGCAGCCCGCATTCCTTCTTCTTTATCTCTTTGTATCGTAATTGGATATCTTCTCCCTGCTATTTCTATATGTATAAGAAATGTTTCGTTCATCGCTCTATTCATTAAGCAGTGCGATGCACTTGTCAACTTCCCGCACTAATTTGGACAATCGCAATTTGGCATTTCTCACTTCTCCTTCCTGGACTGAGAGTACATGCGCAGTCAGCATATTGTCGCACTTGGCATTCAAATCTTTAATATCCTCAAAAGCTTTCTCCAGCTCTGTGTTTTTCATTTCAAGAGCCTTTTCCAATTCTTGAATCTTTTGTTTTTGCTGGTCACATACAGTTAGCAATTCTCTGAATCGGACTTCAAATAAAACGAGTAGCCTTTTACTGTCTTCGGTCATCTCCTGCCAAATTGTACACAAAAGTAAGATTTAGATTTGTAAATTACAATATTCGCATGGATTATTTTAGGCGGGAAAAGGGAAAAAATAAAAGGTCGTCTGTGTTTTTATACCAGACAACCCTTTATCAATTCCTTTTTTAAGGGAATGGATTAACCGATCAAAGAAACGAGAATTTCATTTTCGGTTTCTTCAAAAGCTAGTTTCCCTTCTTTGGCCAACCATCCTAAAGCAGCATACATATCTTTCTCTGCTTTGATCTTTGTTGCTTTTTTCAATGCTTTCAGACTCATTTTGCCGCCTTCATGTAAAGCATTCCAAACTTTTCCGGCGTTTGTTCCAATTAATTCAATCATCATTTTAGATATTTTAATAACAGTGGCAAATATATGTATTTCAATTAAAATTCAAAATAAAAAAACGGGTTTTTAGCTAAAATGTAATCGGTTCTTGCCCTTTTTTGCTAATGAATGACATTTCTATTTCTTTTGCGTCATTGTATTTCCTTAGTAGTTCGAGGGCGTATTGTCCGCTTTCTAGTAATCCGTCTTTTCCGGAATAACCATTGATGATCATGAGCAATGACGTAGTATCCAAGCTGATTTTCGTCCGTTCTTCATCACTGGTAGGCGTTCCGATACCTCCGATGGCATCCCGATATACAGGTAAACCGGCGATATTAAGTTCTCCTCGGCCAATACCATGATAGACTTCGCCTTCTTGTCCGACTCCCAGGATAAGTTTGTCTCCTTGTATCTTATCTTCATCAAATCCGCCGATGGAATATCCGCTGTGAATCGAAACCAGGTTAATCAGGTCAACCAAGGTGTCAATCTGATATAAAGGCAATTCCCGTAAAATACGTCGGCGAAGTGATTCGGCCGACGGGCGATAGCGATTCGGGTCTTTACCTAATTTCTTATATGCTTGCCGTGTAGCCTGTATAGGAAGCCATTTGTTGATTTCGTTGAGTTTGACTTGTTCCCGAACGAGAGCTTCTTCCTGGTGTATGAGTTCCCAAAGATCTACATCGTTGGGTGTATTCTTAACCTGACAGGAAATGGCAAGTACACATAAATCCGGACAGGCGGTTTGTATTTCGTTGGATAAAGAAATTTGTTTCATGTCGATAACTGTTTATAGGATAAAAATACCAGATAAAATACGTCCGCTGTGAATTCCTTCCCGGCGGGCCGAAAAGAATCTGTCTGCGTGTTGGTAGGTACAAATCCGGGCATTCTCAATCTGTCGGGGAAGAATACCTTCGGCTTGCAGCTGCAGTTCGTTGGCTTTCCACAGGTCTATATGCGTTTTACCGGTTTTCGGATTATTCCAGCATAAGGACAACGTTTCTTCCGCTGTCCAGGCTCCAGATTGCCGGAAGGCTTCTACTACTTCTTCACCTACTTCGAATGCTTCCTGACTGATGGAAGGTCCAATGGCTGCTTGTATTAACTCTGGATTACATCCGGTTTCTCTGCTCATTTGTCGGACCGTTTTAGCAGCTATTTGTAAAACTGTACCTCGCCAACCGGCATGAATGGCTGCAACGGTTTTGGTATCGGGAGCATACAGCAGGACGGGAACGCAGTCGGCGGTTGAAACACTGACGCATACTTGGGGCAAAGACGTGAATAAGGCATCCACACCATCCAGTTGCTGCTTTTGTTGCATTTCCGTCAACTCCATAAAGGCTGAGTCGATATGTATAATCCGGTCCTGATGCGTTTGATGTGGAGTAATGATATTCTGTACAGGCAATTGAATACCTTCTGCCAGTATTTCCCGGTTCTTACGGATGGAATCCGGGCAGTCGTCGGTATAAAGTCCCGGATTCATCTGGGCATAAGCTCCGGTACTGACGCCTCCCTGACGGGTAGTTATAAAATGAGAAATGTTGCAATTGCCGGCCAGTCCGGGAAATTGCAACACTTCGAGGTTATTTTTCAGTGGACGGATCATCGTCTGCATCTTCTTCATCATATTCTTCGTCGTCCCAGTCTTCGTATTCCACATAGTCTTCGTCATCGTCCTCTTCTTCCTCATAGGTGAAATCGTCGTCGTCATCAAACTGAAGTGTGCTGACGTCGATATTCTTGTGGACAATCTTCTCCGCTTCATGGAAAGTCTCTTTGTTCAGTTCATTCCAAAGAATGTCTTTCAGCTCTGTCAGTCCGAACTGAGCAACCGATGAAATGAATACATGCGGAATGCCTTCGGGCAGTTCTTTTTCCATTTCCTTCATCAGTTCTTCATCCAGCATATCACATTTGGTGATGGCCAGTACACGGCTCTTGTTCACCAGATCCGGATTGTATTTGACCAGTTCGTTGTGAAGAATTTCGTATTCTTTCTTGATATCGTCGCTATCGGCCGGAATCATGAACAGTAGTAATGAGTTACGTTCGATATGACGCAGGAAGCGAAGTCCGAGTCCTTTTCCTTCACTGGCTCCTTCAATGATACCCGGAATATCGGCCATAATGAAAGAACGGTTGTCACGATAGCTGATAATTCCCAGGTTCGGTTCCAGGGTGGTAAACGGATAATTGGCAATTTTAGGCTTAGCGGCCGATAAAACAGATAATAAAGTGGATTTACCCGCATTCGGGAAACCTACCAAACCGACATCAGCCAATAATTTCAATTGCAGGATGACAAAACGTTCCTGAGCCGGTTCTCCTGGTTGTGCATACCGAGGCGCCTGATTGGTTGCCGTACGGAAGTTCCAGTTACCCAGTCCGCCTTTACCACCTTTCAGCAGCATGACCTTCTGACCGTCTTCCGTTACATCACAGATGAATTCGCCGGTTTCAGCGTCATAGACAACTGTTCCGCAGGGAACTTCAATGATCTTGTCTTGTCCGTCTTTTCCGAAACTACGTTTGGCTCCTCCGCTTTCACCGTTGGTTGCCATGATGTGGCGGTCGTACTTCAGGTGAAGCAATGTCCAGTAATTCCGGTTCCCTCGAAGATAAATATGGCCTCCTCTTCCCCCGTTACCTCCGTCGGGACCACCTTTCGGAATATATTTGGCACGGCGAAAGTGAGAAGACCCTCGTCCGCCCTTACCTGAGCGGCAATAGATCTTTACATAATCTACAAAGTTGGATTCAGCCATAGTTGCTAATGCTTAAGTTTTTGAGTTTATACATGGGCAAGGGGAGAAGCAGACTTGTCCTCTTGCCCATTGATGGATTGAACTTATTTTACTGCGTTGATAGCTTCTTTGATACGGCCGAAGATTTCTTCGATAGTCCCCATACCTTTAATAGCTACATGCTTGCCTTCATTTACATAGAAGTCGGCCAACGGAGCTGTCTGTTTGTGATAAACTTCCAGACGAGATTTGATTGTTTCCAGATTGTCGTCAGAACGACCTGATACTTTACCACGTTCCAACAGACGTTTGATCAATTCGTCTTCGTCAACCTGCAAGTTCAACATGATAGATACATCTGTACCACGTTCGTTCAACATCTTCTTCAGTGCTTCAGCCTGCGGGATTGTACGAGGGAAACCATCAAAGATAACACCTTTTGAATTAGCTTTGCTATCCAGAACCTTAGCCAACATGTTTACGATCAGTTCGTCTGGTACCAATTGACCTTTTTCGATGTAATCTTTGGCAATTTTACCCAGTTCTGTTTCATTCTTCATCTCAGAGCGCAAAACATCACCTGTTGAGATATGATCCAAAGCATATTCTTTGATGATCAGCTCACTTTGTGTTCCCTTTCCTGAACCGGGAGCACCGAAAATAACTACATTCAACATATAACACTTCCTTTTTTTACTTGACAATCGGAATTCGAATAGCATCGTTTCCCTGAATTGCCAAAATGATACATATATATTTTTTAGTTTCTGAGTTTACTCATCAATCACATAGATGTCCCGATAAGCACGGCCCAGACCATCGTAATCCAGTCCGTGTCCGACAATAAAAGCCGGTGGAATCTGAATACCTACGTAATCCGGTTTCAGGTCACAACGCAGAGATTCCGGTTTGAAGAGCATGGTTGCCAGTTTGACTTCGGCAGCACCCTGTTCTTTCAGCTTCGCGATGACGTGCTTCATCGTAAAGCCCGTATCAATAATGTCTTCCAGCAGAATCAATGTCTTTCCCTGGATATTTTCCCGGATAGGCATGATCTCTTGTAAGACACCTGTACTGTTTGTCCCTGCATATGATGCATAGCGGGCAAACGTGATTTCATAAGATTCATTCAATTCCGACATCAGTTCGGAAGCAAACATAAAGGCTCCGTTCAGGATACAAACAAACAGAACGTCCTGATCTTCGTGCTGTTTGATGTCATGCTCGATTTGCCGAGCCACTTGGGCAACCGCTTTCGCTATGGACTCCTGCGGAATAAATAACTTGAATTTCTTGTCTTTTAGTTGAATCTTATCCATAATAACTCTGCTTTTAAGGTTGCAAAGTTACAACATTTCGGGGATAATTAAAAAAATGAAGGTGTATCAAAATACAAAGAATGAAATACAGAGGCATAAAGCCATATCTGTTTTACCACGCATATAGTTCGTTGTAATTTCGCGGACGGTGTGCTTGGCGATACATGCCCGGAGTCATTCCGAATTCTTTCCGGAACAGATAGCCCATGGTGGACGAATTAGGATAGCCACACCGGGTGGCAATCTCGATGGCTGTCAGCGACGTGCAGCACAGGTATTCCTGGACTTGCTTCAAACGGTAGAGTAACATAAAGCGAGAAAGAGACATACCGGTGAGTACCCGGATTGCCCCGTCCAGGTCTCTTACTTTCTTTTGGAAATACTCCGCCACTTCTGCTGGGTAGTAATACCTTTTTTCGTTGAGAAGCCTCACGAGGGCGTCCATAATTATGGAACCGCTGGGGCGTACAGCATGGTCGATCGGTATCATTTTGCTCCAACCTTCTTCGTTCTTGACCAATTTCGCCTTGAGGACACTGATGTAAACCTCGTCGATGCTGATTTGTGGGATTGTTATTGCCATATATCCTTTGTTTTTCTACAAAAATAGTCATTTTATGACAAAAGAGTGGCTGATTTTGTCTGTCTTAAATCAGTTATGATAAAATTTCCCATCTATTTGATAGATGTAGCTTCATCCTATCAACTGTATTCCTTTTTTTGATAGGATGAGGTTCATTAAAACAAATGAAGCTAAACTTTTATCAGAATAGGTTTCTTTCTGATAAAAGTAGGGATTTTTTTGATAGGCGTAAGCTACATCTATCAAATGTAGGGGGAAGATTATGTTTAAAAGAGTTTTATCCGTTAAAAGTTAGGATTGAATACCTAGTTCTAATATTATTTAGTTGATCCCTTTTTTAATTCCATTTAGTCAATAAAACAATAATCCTTATGATATTTCAAATAACTCTTATGCGCTTCTTCTATACGGCAAAGCGACAATGTGGCAGTCAATCCCAATAAATACTTGTCGTTTTTGGAAAGCAATTTTGAGTAAAGTACTTTTCCCTCAGGATTGAATGTTATATAGCCCAAATCGAATAGCTTATCATAATTGGGCAAAAGTAATAATCCGTTGAATACATCCAACCGTTCATCATTTGTTGAATCTTTCCAAGGCTTTATGTGAGAAGCCACTAATATATCTGTTAAAGAGCACTTGCTTATAGCACATCCCCCCCAATACTTTATCAAGTCATTACGAAAGACTCCTTGCCCCCTTCTTGACAAAATAATTGCTTCTTTTTCAGTAACAGATAAATGATGATTTTCTTTAATCATTTTAATTTCAGATAAAATACTATTTTCATACCGCTTATGATAATCAGATTTCAGAAAATCTAAAAATTTACGTAAACCGGAACGAAAATCAGAGATGGATTTTCGTGTGTTATATTTACTTCTTTCAATATAACATACTTCTTCTTTCCGTAAAATTTCTTCTACGCCTTCTTCATCTAAAGTATTATCTATATGATAAGTTGCTGAAAGAAATTTTAATCTCGAAATATAGTCCCTACTCGTTTTGGGGGTTAAACCACCTTCAGTAATCATGTAGTGATAAAAATCCGATTGAATATTCAAAAAATGTTTTTCCTCCTTGTTCATCAAATTATTATTTTCTTCATTATCTACTTTTTCCATTGCACACAACTGTGTGTTTAAACTTGTACGTATTCTTCACTCAACCAATCCAAGTAAACTCTATTCCTTACATGGTAGAGTAAATAATAAGTATCGTTTAAAGTTTTACGCACATTATATCTATATCTTTTTCTAGAGGCAGGTGGCTGTAGGCTTTAGGAACTGTTATGTCTTCCTACTTGACCAAACCGACAGCTAGAGTTACTGTGAATTCTTTTAGGGTTCATATCAATTTAAGTTTAGCAATGCTTTTTTTGTTTGTAAAGATAGGAAATTTACGTTGCTTGTTAAGTGTTTTAGAAATTCTGATTATCAAAAATCATTTTTGATAATTATTGAATCAGTTTTAATAGATTAGGAGTGCAAAGGATTCCATACCTTTACAAAAGTATTTATTAGAATGGGAATATATAAGATATGAAAAGATTATTATTATCAGCTTTGTTATTAATAGGTTCCGTTTTTTATTCCAATGGAGAAAATTTACCTACTAAATCTTCATTCTCTAAAGCTAAAGGGGATTTGTATGAGACTTTTAAGAATCCGGGAGCTCAGTACAGACCTTTTGTGAGATGGTGGTGGAATGGATTGAAGATCGATAAAGACGAGATTGCACGTGAATTGGATTTGATGAAAGAAATTGGGATCGGTGGTGTTGAAATCAATTCGATCCGATTTCCGGATGGGGCTGATAGCCTGAATTATCAAAGCAAGCCTTATTTGTCGGATGAATGGGCGGATATGATTTCCTTTACAGCCGATGCTTGCCGGGAACGGGGTATGATTTGTGATATGATCGGTGGCTCCGGATGGCCGTTTGGTGGGGAGTTTTTGCCTCGTAACCAGCAGTTGCAGATGCTTACAATTGAAACAGTCAAGGTAGATGGCGGAAAAACGGGAACGGATTTTTCCATTCGAAAAGATGAACTTCTGGCGCGTGTGAATCCTCCGATTGCTTCCAAGAATGAACATCCGTTGAAAGAGTTGGTATATATTCGGCTGATGCCTGCCCGAGTAGACGAATTTACCGAAGGAACGTCTTTTGATTCTTTGGTAAATAAGGATCAGATAACCGTTCAAGTGCCGGCTGGCGAACATGTCATTTATTTCTTTGTGAAGATGACCGGTTATATGAATGTGATTAATGGAGCTCCGGGAGCCAGTGGTCCGGTGTTGAACCATTTTAATAAAGATGCCGTACTGGCTTATTTATCCCGATTGTCAGATAAGGTCCATTTTAATGATCCCAGCCTGAAAGGGAAGATCCGGGCTACCTTTGTCGATAGCTTTGAATTGGAAGGAGCCAACTGGTGTGACGGTATGTTGGAAAAGTGGGAAAAATATTTTGGCTATTCTTTATATCCTTATTTACCTTATATTATCAAGAAGATTGGACATATGGGGAATCCGTTACCCGAAAATTATGGCAGTACATTTTCTGAGAAGATAAAAAAGGATGTGGAATATCGGGTTCGAAATGACTTCGAGCGGTTTCAGATTTATCTGTTTCAGGAGAACTTCATCAATACGTTAAATGATTGGTGCCGGAAAAATGGGGTACAATCGCGAGTTCAGGCTTATGGCCGGGCTTTACATCCGCTGGAATCGAGCATGTATATTGATATTCCTGAATGTGAATCGTGGTTATGGCAGGATGTTGGCTTTAAATTGACAGAGAATAGAGTCATTGGTGAGGGACATGGTTTCTCATGCAATAATAAGTTTACGGCTTCAGGCTCATTGCTTGCCGGAAATGGAAAAGTCAGTTGTGAAGAGCTGACCAATACGGGGAATATCTATCAGTCAACATTGGAAGACATCAAAATAACGGGCGATATGAGTAATATCTCCGGTGTCAACCATTCTATTCTGCATGGATTTAATTATAGTCCCCGCGAAGCCGGTTTCCCGGGTTGGGTGCAATACGGTGATTATTTCAACGAACATAATACCTTCTGGCCGTATTATCATTACTGGATGGATTATAAGGCTCGCGTCAGTGCTATACTGCAAAACAGTATTCCGCAGTCGGATATAGCCATTCTTCCGCCTCTGGAAGATATGTGGTCTGTTTTAGGCCAACAACGGGATCCGTTCCCGGAAAATATCTTCCCGGCTTATGCCCATGACTTGTGGCAAAATCTGCATCAGAACGGAAATGGATGTGATTATGTAAGTGAACATATTTTACAGCAGGCGCGGATAGCGAAGGGAAAACTGTCGTTTGGTCCCAGAACCTATCAGACGCTGATTTTACTGGATGTAGAAAGTCTGGATCCCAAAACGGCTGTTGCCATTGAACAGTTTGTGAAAAAAGGAGGTAAGGTTATTTGTATCGGAAAAAGACCGCATCAAAGCATTGGTTTTGCTGATTATGAGCAAAAGTCGCTTACCGTTCAATCGGTTTTCGATAACTTGTTCGAAGCTTATCCGGATCGGATTGTCAATATTCCGGCTCCAACTTTACCGCAGACGGAATGGTTTGCCCATGTACAGAAAGAATTGGATCTGAAGCCGTATGTAAAAGTAGATAAACCGGTCAAATGGATGTTCTATAATTATTACAAATCTGGTGATAAGGATATTTTCTTCATTACCAACTTTAACCGTCAGTGTAGCTATCAGGTCAATTTAAGCTTTACCGATGCCGTTCGGGGTAAACAGGCCTGGCTTTGGGATGCTGAAACCGGAAAAAGATATCTTCTTGATCAGGACGGATCTTCTATGGCATTACGGTTTGGTCCGGCCGAATCTAAGTTCATCGTCTTTGACAAGCTGAAAACGGGTAAACCTTACCAGGCTCTTCCTCTGGAACCAGACAGCGTCCGGTTGATCGGTAAGGTATGGAACGTACAGGCAAACCATGTAGACGGTTCAACTCAGACCTTTGAAATAGACAGTCTGGTCGATTTCAACACACTGCCCTTTGTCTGGATGAAGCATTTTGCCGGGACATTAAGCTATACAACGACATTTCGGGTAGATGATCCGAACGCCTTTCGCGTTATCAATACCGGAAAGGCTCGGGGCGTTGTCGAGGTCTATCTCAATGGCGAAAAGATTGGTACCCATTGGTATGGCGAAGCCGTATTCGATATCCGGCACAAACTTAAACCGGGAGAAAATCAGTTACAAATAAAACTCGTTACACCTTTAGGCAATTATGCGACGACCATCACCCGGCGCTATGCTTCGTCGATGGAAGAGATTGGATTACAAGGTCCGGTCCGGATGTATTGAGCTTGTTGGCGGGAATAATGATCCGGTTATGTTTTGTGTTATTACAATTTTCCATAAATCAGTCTGATTAGTTATTGATAAATAAAAGTCTATTCCGAAAACCCTCAGGCAAAGATAGTTGGCGGGTTTGGGGCGGCAGACGATTAAGGTCTATTAGGGTCGGTTAATCACAGATAAAGTCAGTTATTCTGTGGAGGGTGTTCTTATGGGCTTAGAGGAAAACCAACGAGAATCAAAAAGGATATTCGAGAGAATTCATTGGGATTCTCGTGACAACCGATTGAGAGGATAACGGGATGGAATGTTGCCGTATTTTTTGATTTTTGAAAGCAACCCTTTCTATCTTTATTTCTTTATTCTTTCTTTCTAATATATAAGGTGGTTGGTTTTGTGGCATGAGTGTGGCTGGATTCTGCTTATAAGGGCTTGACGCTTAGTTTTTTATTTGGTTGAAATGTGGCTGCTTCTGTGGCTTTAAAATAATGTAAATGATTTTAGAGAATTTTAGTGTTATGTAAATTATTGGTTTATAGTAATATATGTAACTGCCTTGGAAAAAGTTTAGGAAAAAGAGTTGGTAAACGTGGATTGAACGTTTCTCTAATTCTCTCAGAATATTCCACAATGACAAAGTTTCTTAGTTACTTGATTGGGTATAGCAATAAATAGTATTATCTGACTTTATCTGTTGTTATTCGAACTTTCAGTATGGTGTATGAAGAACGAACTGCTACATTTGCATGCAAGTTGTTCGGGAAACTTTTTGAAGACTGGATCTGTGAAAATAGAATGTTGGATTAAACAAAGAAAATATGAAAACAAATCCTTACATTTGTCGGAAATAATTTAAAGACGAAGAATACTGGAAAGCTATGATAAAAATATTTGCAACAGAAAAAGTTAAAGATATTGATAAATACACGATTCTGAATATGCCGATTGCTCCGATCGATCTGGTGGAAGAGGCAGTTACAGCGTTTGTGAATGAGTTTAGAAACCATTACTCGAAGATGCATCGGATTGTCGTTTTTGCCGGCCAGGGAAATAATGGGGCTGATGCATTGGGCATTGCCAGGCAGTTATTGGACGAATCGTATAAGGTCATTGTATATCTGTTTAACCCGACGGGTTATCTGAGTCCGGAGTGTGCAGAGAACAAACGTCGTTTATTGAATATTGATCAGGTGGAATTTACAGAGATACGGGATAATTTCATTCCGCCTTATCTGTCATCTCGGGATGTGGTGATCGACGGTCTGTTTGGTTCGGGACTGAATCGTCCGTTGAGTGGAGGCTTTGCCGGATTGGTGAAGTATATCAATAGCACACCGGCTGAAATTGTTTCGATCGATATTCCTTCAGGTTTGTTTGGTGAAGACAACCGAGAGAATGACAAGGACTGTATCATCCGCGCTAATAAGACATTTACTTTCAATTTCCCGAAACTCTCGTTTCTGATGCCCGAGAATGAAGTGTATGTAGGTGAATGGAAGGTATTGAATATCAATATGCATCCACAAGCTGTTGCAGATACGCCGACGAATTATTATTTGGTGACGGAAGAAGATATTGCTTGTGTATTCCAGCCTCGTAAACGATTTACGCATAAAGGAACATACGGTCATGCCTTGTTGGTAGCCGGAAGTCGCGGTAAATTAGGAGCAGCTCAGTTGTCTGCCGGCGCTTGTCTACGCAGTGGTGTGGGGATGCTGACGGTTCATTTGCCTAAATGCGGAGAATTGATGATGCAAACGGCTCTGCCGGAAGCGATGGTTGATTTGGATGCGCATACGGATTTCTTTACGGTGGCTCCGGATATTACACCTTATACAACATTGGGAGTAGGACCGGGTTTAGGACAGCAAATCGAAACAGCCGTGGCTTTGGACGAACTGATGTCGGCTGTCATCAAACCGGTTGTGTTGGATGCCGATGCCTTGAACCTGATCGCTTCGAATAAGGATATTCTGAATAAGATACCGACCCGCAGTATTCTGACTCCGCATCCGAAAGAATTTGACCGTTTGGCTGGAGCCAGCAATTCTGCTTACGAGCGGTTGCAGAAGGCTCGTGAGTTTGCCAAGGAACATCGATTGTGCGTTGTCTTGAAAGATGCTTACACGGCTATTTGTACTTCCGAAGGAAATGTGTATTACAGTGTCTGCGGTAATCCGGGAATGGCAACAGCTGGCAGTGGTGATGTCTTGACCGGCATTATCTTAGGTTTGCTGGCGCAAGGGTATGAACCGGAAACGGCAGCGGTAGCAGGTGTTTTCTTACATGGGACAGCTGGTGATTTGGCCGCAGCTCAATGGAGTGAACGTGGAATGATAGCCGGAGATCTGATTGATTCATTGGGAAAAGCCTTTAAGCAGGTTATTTGATTGGCAAGGGTAAAAGGATATTGTAGAAACACAAACGTATAGTCAGAATGAGAAAAGTATTGTTTTTGTTGTGGATAGGTTGTTTGTTCGGTTTTATGAGCTGTACTTCACAACCTGTCGCTGAAAAAGCCCCGCAATGGAAAGCCAAGCATGTGGTTTTGATCGGTATTGATGGATGGGGTTCGTATAGTGTTGAGAAAGCGCAAATACCTAACATCCGTTTCTTAATGGACAGTGGTGCTTATACCTTGCAGAAACGTTCGGTATTGCCTTCGTCGAGTGCTGTCAACTGGGCTTCGATGTATATGGGAGCCGGTCCGGAATTACACGGATATTGTGAATGGGGTTCGCAAGTACCGGATCTGCCTTCGCGGGTAGTAAATAAGAACGGAATTTTCCCGACCATCTTCTCTGAGTTGAGAGCCGTTGCTCCCGAAGCAGAGATCGGAAATATTTACGAATGGGATGGAATCCGCTATCTGGTGGATACATTGTCAGTTAATTATGACCGTCATGTTGCGGAAGTGAGCAAAGATTCTACGGCTACGGCCCGTTGTGCTGTTGAATATATTCGGGATAAGAAACCGGCATTGGTGAATATCGTGTTCGATGCCTTAGACCATGTTGGGCATGCTGCGGGTCATGATACACCGGCCTATTACGATAAGCTGGAAGAGATTGATGGCTATGTAGGAGAAATCGTACAGGCGGTTAAAGAAGCTGGTATTTGGGATGAAAGTATCATCATTGTAACTGCCGACCATGGAGGAATCGAAAAGGGACATGGTGGACGTACCATGCAGGAAATGGAAACGCCTTTTATTATTTGTGGCCAGCATATCAAGAAAGGCTATAAACTGGAAGACAGTATGATGCAGTTTGATATCGCATCGACTATCGCTTCTATCTTTGCTATCCAGCAACCTCAAGTATGGATTGGCCGTCCGATGGATGTTTTTGAGTAAATGAATCAGCATGAAGGATAAAGGGAAAGGTGAGTCAGTGAGTTGGCTCACCTTTTTTTGTAGAACTTACCTTCGTAATAATTCCTATTCGGATGTATAATTTTGGACGAGAAATAAAAAATCAGTATGTTTGTAAAGGCCATGTACAAGATGGACTGCAATAGATAAAATGGGAATATTATGAATAGAATCTATCCGGTAGGCATACAGAATTTTGAAGAAATACGCAAGGGTAATTATTGCTATGTAGATAAGACGGCATTGATTCATCGGCTTGTGTATAGTGGCAAATATTATTTTCTGAGCCGTCCGCGACGATTCGGAAAGAGTCTTCTTATCTCTACCTTAGAGGCTTATTTCCAAGGTAAGAAAGAACTTTTCAACGGTTTGGCCATGGAAACATTGGAGAAGGATTGGACCGTATATCCCGTTTTACATCTTGATTTAAACAACGAGAAGTATGACAGTCCGGATAAACTCGATGGAATTCTTCATAATGTTTTGTGCAGATGGGAAGAAATCTATGGGAAAAGAGACAGTGAAACCAGTTTGTCATTGCGTTTTCAGGGAATCATACAGCGTGCGTCAGAAAAGACGGGACATCATGTTGTCATTCTGATTGATGAATATGACAAACCGATGCTTCAAGCCTTAGGCGATGAAACCTTGCTGAACGATTATCGGAACACGTTGAAAGCTTTTTATGGAACATTGAAAAGTTGTGACCAATATATCAAGTTTGCTTTGCTTACCGGAGTGACAAAATTCAGCAAGGTGAGTGTATTCAGCGACTTGAATAATCTGATGGATATATCTATTGATGACCGTTTTACTAATCTTTGTGGAATAACAGAAGAAGAACTTTACCTGAATTTCCAAGAAGATATTATAGCGTTGGGGGAAAATAACGGAATGACATCGGAAGAAGCGAAATCAACGTTGAAGAAACTTTACGACGGTTATCATTTTGCAGGGAATAGCGATGATATTTACAATCCGTTCAGTTTATTGAATACGTTTGCCAAAATGAGATTCGGTAGCTATTGGTTCGAAACCGGTACGCCGACTTTTCTGGTAGAATTGTTGAAACGTAGTAAATATAATTTGCATCGTCTGACTGAAGAATTGGCCAGTGCCGACTGTTTAGGAGGAATAGATTCGATGAATACGAATCCGGTTCCTATTTTATATCAGAGTGGCTATCTCACGATAAAGGGATACGACAAGGAATTCGATGTGTATTCATTAGGTTTCCCGAATAAGGAAGTTGAAGAGGGTTTTACCCGTTATCTTTTACTGAATTATGCACATTTGGAAACAGGGAATCCTTCTTTTGAGATCGTAAGCTTTGTCAAGGATGTGCGTAAGGGCGATATCGATTCTTTCATGCGCCGGTTACAGAGTTTCTTTGCCGATACGCCTTATGAGCTGACAAGGGATTTGGAATTACATTATCAGAATGTTCTTTTCATTGTATTTAAACTTTTAGGCTTCTATACACAGGCTGAATATCATACATCCCATGGTCGGATAGACTTAGTGGTGAAGACTGACAAATATATTTATGTGATGGAATTTAAATTGGATGGCTCTGCAGATGAAGCGATGAGGCAGATCCATGAAAAGCAGTACACAGCTCCGTTTGTTTCGGATTCCCGCAAAATATATAAGATTGGTGTGAATTTCAGTAAAGATGTCAGAGGTATTGAGAAATGGGTTGTAGAAGAATAAAAACAGGAAAATAAGTATTGGGTTTTCGGATTTATTTAGGAACTTTGTGATTATTAGATATTAATCGATTTAGCTGAATGTTGAGTGTTTTGAATGAAAAGTTTGTATCTAATAGGATAGGATTAAATATTATTACAGGGCTGACGCATTACAAATTTCCAGACCTTTTAAAAAGTATTTATCTTTAGGTAGTCAAAGGGATAATAATAAAAATCAAAGAAGTAATGGAAATATTTTCTATATTAGAAAAAGTATCAGATCCTCGTAGAGATCATTTGAAAAAATATAGTTTGGAAAGTAT
>NZ_JAKZMM010000041.1 GCF_022809355.1 Parabacteroides faecalis
ATGAAATTTTCAAAAGTAAGTTTGTAAGCTTCTTTTTTGAGGAAAATCCAAATGACTTCAATTGGAGATGAAACAAAAGAGGCCATCTCAACTCTATTTTGAGACAGCCTCATACCTTGCTGCTGCCACTTTTCGGCAGTAACCGAAAAGCCTTCGGGTAACTCGAAGGACACCTTGCTGTGCTTTTGAGAGCACAAGAAATCCGTCAGCAAACGGATTTGAATTAGTGCTGTTATTTCGGATTTCAAAGCATCGTTTCCCGATGCCCAAGCTGCCCAAAAGAAGAAAGGAAATGAGGGTATAAGAGGGCATAAGAGAGTGGTTATATCCGCATGAATGCTTGCAAGCCAGACTGCGTGTGGGTTCTCGTGAATGCAAACACGTGCGGACATACACACACTAGCCTGCAAGCCTGCCCGCACTCCGACCTGCCAGCCATCCTGCTTGCCTGCCGACCGGTCTGCCTGCGTGCCTGCCGGCACACAGACAAGCGTGCAGGCAGGCTATTCGCAAACGATTAGGCTCAAATACAATGTGGAAACGGCATTGAATTAAAAGTAGGACAGTGCTACTGATTTTCATCAGCAAGATGTGCAACAAATGTACAATAATGACAAGATGTTTGATTTACTCTATTTTTCAGAGGAATAACTTTGGCAATAAGGAAGAAAAACACTACTTTTGCAAATGAGAAAAGCGTTCTTATGATTAGTGCAGAACATAGCAGAATATAGAAGCCTGCTGGTTTCCAAGTCGTTACCTGTCAAGCTGATAATCTTTGTAAGTCCCTTGTTTTCAATGAGTAAGAGAAAGTAATATGTCTTGCCACATGGAAGGTTATGTGTTTTTTGATTCCGGCTTCCGAAATCCATTGCTTGAGAGGCTGATTCGTCATAGCTCTGGTCAGTCCTTTAAATACACGACCAGAACCAGGGATACCACATAGTTCCAATGCTTCGTTACTGATGGGGAGAGTGGCTTCCGTCTCTGTCTTTTCTGTACAAATTCTGATGTAATAACCATTGTCAGGGCCGACTTCAATATTATCCCATGTAAGCTGTAAAATATCGCTGATACGAAGACCGGTCATACAGGAGAATAATGAAGCTTGTTTCAGTATAGGAATCTTGCATGGTGTAGCGGCCAGTTTCTTAACTTCTGCTAATGTGAGATACTGCTTTTTGACTTCTTTCCATTCAATCTTGTCTATGAAGTCATTCAGATTTTCACGTAGCATCTTCTCTTGATAAGCTATTTTCAGTAATGCACGGAAAGTTGAAAAATAGCCAGCTGCCGAATTCCTCGAAACGCTGATATTAGGGTGACGGATCTGTTTACAGTTCAGTAGATACTGCCTGAACTTCTGACAAAGCTCTACCGTTACATCACCGAAAGTGCAATAGCCGTTTACAAACTTTTCAAAATGCTGGTAAACGCAGTCCCATTTGTGATACTTCAGTTTTGCTTTCTCACGAAAATAGGCAAGGAAGTCAGCTTTCATTTTGTGCTTGTCAAGAAATCCAAATTCCTCATTAACGATTGCCTGTACTCTGATACAACGAATGGCTTCAGCCTTACTCAGCATTTCATTGTTGAAATCACGTTCAATCTCATTTTTAGGACGGGCATAGATATAAATGCCAAGATATTCCCTGCGACTCATTTTCATTGTGTACGGATTGCGAATAGCCGGATAATAATCCAGATAGAGAGAAATTCTGCCGTTACTGATAACTCTTTGTCTCAATGTTACGTTAGTACATGTAAGTGCCATAAGATTAATGTTTTTGGTTGATAAATTATTATTATCGGTACAAATTAAACTGGTGTTTTCTTGGTGAATACTCACACCGGGAAATAACTTATACCGGGATTATTCAATGATAGGATCTTCGAACAAATTATCGAGCTCAGCTTTGGATATAAGAGTATATTTCCCCTTCTTAATCTTGGGAATTTGATGATACTTGGTATAATGGTATAGCTGGTCTCTTGTTATTTTGAATTTTTCCATCGCTTCTTGAACTGTGTAGTATTTGGGCTCTTCAGCCTGACGTATTCCTTTTGCTATATCGAAGTGCTTTTTTGAATAATATACTGTAATACCAACCTTCTTTTTCGGAATGGCATTTTTATAAACAAAAGAGTATATAGCGTTAAGGCTCATTTGAAATTTGTCCTGTACTTCTTGCACACTATACCATTCTGTAATGTCTGCATCTGGAGCCTTCGAGGAAAAATAAGCATCAACATGCTTTTTACTCCAGTAAGTCTTACCACGGTTGAATGTCTTTGGAATTTTATTCTTCTTAGACATAACAAAAATCCATGATTCACTTACATTGAATTTTTTCATTATTTCGGCTGTAGTATAAAATTCTTTGATAGGTAGAGTGTCCTTGGGCATTCTAAATTCATAAGGATGCCGTTTTAACATCTCATCTATATCAGAGCGTTTGACGAAAGATAATCTGCTGCTAATTTTTGAAGCTTGAAGGTATCCTTTATAGACCATCTTATAGACTGCTTGTCTGGTAATACCTAAAAGAATTCCAACCTCTGAGAAAGATAGAAACTCTTTATCCTTAATTGTGATGATGGGTAGTTCCTCAATCCTATTTTGAGTATTCTCTTCAGTAGCCTTAATGTTTTTCTCTCTTTCTCTTTTTTTGTAAGCTAAATTTGCACACCTGTGAGAGCAGTACTTTGTACTTATTTTTTGTGCTTCGAATCGTGTTCCACACCATTCGCAAATCTTTTTAATTTTAGTGTTACTTGCTGGCATATTACTCAAATTTTAAATGTTTATTTCGCTTTATTTCTCCCGTTATGTGTCAACTATCGTAAATCTTAGTAAACCATAGTCAACTTTCTCCACAACCTGTCCAGCGTAAAATGCCGGAATTTTGCTTCGTGGTACAAAAACGGTACAAAAAGATGATGTGCAAAGCTTATAAATGACTAATATTGACAGTAGAGCAACAAAAAAGGCGCCCCGTAAAGAGCGCCATATCAATCGATTATAATCAATTTAACTCATTGATAATCAGATAGTTATTTGCCGATGCAAAAGTGCTTGAATATATTCCCTAATACTTCATCTGTTGTGACATCACCTACGATGTCGGAGAGATGGAAAATACATTCTCGAAGATCTTGAGAGATAAAGTCTCCCGAGAGATCGTTGTTTAATCCGTCTTGTACGCGATGGATGGCATCCAATGCATGGCTGAGCGCTTCGTAGTGCCGCACGTTGCTGACCACAACATCGTTTTGTGAGAGTGCCGGAATTTGAGCCGATTCGACAAGCATGGACTGGAGTTCATTGATTCCTTGCTTTTGTTTGGCCGATATCGGGATGGTCTTTGTCTGCTTCGGGAAGCCTGACAGATCAATCGGAATGTTTTCTGCCATGTCTGATTTGTTGAGTACCAGAATGAGCTGCTTGTCTTGGCATAATGGCAGGATCTTTCCGGATAACTGGGTGATTTGCTGTGAAGCTTCCGATAAATCAATAACCCAAAGAACAATGTCTGCCTGTTCCAGTTTCTGGAAGGTGCGTTCGATTCCCAGGTTTTCGATGGTGTCGTGTGTATCACGGATACCAGCGGTGTCGATAAAGCGGAATTGTAGTCCATGGATGTACATCGTGTCTTCAATCACGTCGCGTGTGGTTCCGTGAATGTCGCTAACAATGGCCTTTTCTTCGTTCAGCAGGGCATTGAGCAGCGTTGACTTTCCGGCATTGGTTTCACCGATGATGGCGACAGGAATACCGTTCTTGATGGCATTCCCCACTTTGAACGAATGGACAAGGTGTGAAATGACCTGCTCGATTTGTACGGCAAGTTCTTTCAGCTCGGACCGGTCGGCAAATTCCAGCTCTTCGTGATCAGCGAAATCAAGTTCGAGTTCCATCAGTGAAGTTATGTGCAGGAGTTTGGCACGCAGCTCTTTTAATTCCTGACTGAATCCGCCGCGCATCTGACTCAGGGCGAGCCGGTGCTGACCAGCTGATGTGGAGGCAATCAGATCGGCTACGGCTTCGGCTTGACTCAGGTCCATTTTCCCGTTCATGAATGCCCGTTGTGTGAATTCTCCCGGCTTTGCCAGGCGGCAACCCGTAGCAACCAGCAGTTGCAAGATACGTTGCTGGATATATACTGAACCGTGACACGTGATTTCGACCGTGTCTTCGCCGGTGAATGAATGTGGGGCACGAAACAAAGCCATCATGACATCATCGACAGCTTCACCCTTTTCTACAATGGTTCCGTAGGTGAGCGAATAGGCCGGCTGCAGTGCGAGCGATTTTCCTGCTTTCCGGGGTTGAAAGATCCGGTCGCAAAGCGAAATGGCTTCCTTTCCGGAGATACGGATGACGGCAATGCCTCCCACACCGGGAGCCGTCGAGATGGCACAGATGGTTTCGTTTGTCATAGGAGTGATGTTTAATTATACGGTTATCAATTCATATTCCTGAGTTCCGATACCGATCTTCTCGGCATGTTCCAGACCTGCCTGCCAGTTTGTATCTGGATGGATGATGTGGAACTTGTCGGCTCCTTCCAAATGTTCGTGCGGATGTTTCTTCGACAAGCAGTTGTCTGTTTGCAAGGTCGGTGCATTGATGACCAGGTCGGCACAAGCCTTGTCGAGAGCTACGGGATCGAACGAAGCGGCAATACCCAAATCAGGTACGATGGCTGCATCATTGTGATTCCAGCAGTCGCATTCCGGTGATACATTCATGATGAAGCTGATGTGGAAGTGCGGTTTGTCGAGCAACACGGCCTTGGTGTATTCTGCGATTTTGCAGTTCAGGTTCTCGGATGTATCCCATGAAGCCAGTACAGCACCGTCGTATTGGCAAAGAGCCACACACTGTCCGCAACCCACACACTTGTTATAGTCGATGACAGCCTTGCGGTTCTCGTCGAGGTGGATGGCTTCGTGGCGGCAATGTTTAACGCAGATATTACAGCCTTTGCAGTGGTCACGGTCTATTTTCGGTTGAGAAGCTCCGTGCAGTTCCAGCTTGCCGGCTACACTGGCGCAACCCATACCCAGGTTCTTCAACGCGCCGCCAAAGCCCGTCTGTTCGTGTCCTTTGAAGTGATTCATCGTGATGATGACGTCGGCATCGGCAATGGCCGAACCGATTTTAGGTGCCTTGCAATATTCGCCGTTGATTTCGATCTCGCGGCATTCAGTACCTTTCAGTCCGTCGGCGATGATGACATCACATTGGGCAGAAATCGGGTTGAATCCGTTTTCCATCGCGCTTTTCAAGTGATCCACAGCGTTGGCGCGGCGGCCCGAATATAAGGTATTACAATCGGTCAAGAATGGCTTTCCGCCCAGCTCACGGATGATGTTTGCCATGCGGGCGGCGTAGTTCGGACGGATATAAGCCAGGTTGCCCGGCTCGCCAAAATGAATTTTAATCGCTACAAACTGTTTCTGAAAGTCGATGCCTGCAATACCGGCACGCTTAACAACACGTTCCATCTTGTCGAGCAAGTTACTAGACGGTGTTGTTCTCAGATTGGTAAAATAAACTTTTGAAGGTTCCATATCTCTTTATTGGTTTTGCCGGCAAAGGTAACAATTTTTTTCGGGCTTGCTTTTCGCCGGATAGAAAAAGCAGCGTGTTTGCATCTCCGATTGGAAGACAGGTGAACAGATTAAGCTAGGATGGGAGTGGGTGGTCAGTAGAAAGAAGTACAAACAACAAGGGCGTAACGAGTTTATTTTCGCTACGCCCCTTGCCTGGTAGATTTATTTCTTCAGGCTATGCTGATAGAGGATTTTTCCTTTACTGTTATAGAGGAAGAAGGTCAGTTCGTTGTCGTTGAGCGAGAAGAGAGTGAAACCAGCTTCCGGACTACAGAATTGTGTGCCCTCGGTTTGATTCACTTTGCGTGCCAACGAGCCGGAACTGTTGACAAGATATTCAACCTGGCTGTCGGCCCGTTTGATGTGCTGGAAATTATGGATGTGTCCGCACAAGTACATATCGACACCATACTTCTCGAGCAACGGTTTGACACGATCTTGCATATCCTTGCGCTCGGTATCCGATTTGCTTGTATCGGCAAAGATCGGATGATGACCTACAACCAGTTTCCATTTAGCTTTGGACGCAGCCAGCGCTTTCTCCAGCCACTTGAGCTGATCGTCAATGCTCTGTTTGCCGGCATCGGCATATTTCTCTGTATTCTTCCGATATTTCTCGATAAGAGGCGGTGTATCGATGAAGAATATCTCTAACGATTCGTTTTCGCCAGCCTCGAACACTTTGCTGTAATAACGTGCCGGAGCAATCCAGCGGCGGCTGACCTTGCTGTAATCCTGCACAGCCTGGGTATTGCCACGGTATTCGTGATTTCCGTTGATCGCAAACCAGTCGAGCATCAGTTCCGGATGGCTGTAGATCAACTCATAGTTGGTCATCCAAAGCGGATCCTGCGTGCTGGCCACTCCGTTGAAGTGGTGCGTATCACCGGCTGCTACGATGAATTCCAGGTCAATCTTCTCGGCCAGGTTACCCATCAGCTCGGCAATCGGCTTCTGTTCGTAATATCCGTTTCGCCCCAAGTCGCTCACCAGATAGAAGTTGAGATTGTCTTCCGGGATATTCGGGACATCAAAAGAAGCGTTGCCGGGTAATAGGGTAGCGGCTTTATCAGCCTTGTCTGAAAGTTTTTCTTCCTTCCGGTCCACCGACCCTTGGGTACAACTTCCCAGGGCTGTGGTGGCGAAAAGAGCTGTCAATGCTTGTAAGTAAGTTCTTCTGTTCATCTTGTTTTCTGTTTAATTAGTTGGCACCGAAAGCTCCGAACTGAGCTTGAACGGCTGGAGATGTATAACTCTTTCCATTTACATTCAGTCCGTTGCTACCGAACAAAGGAGTAGCAAACGCATCACTGCCTGCATAAGCTCCGCTCAAGACCGGAGAGCCAGCGTTGACATGGAAATCCCAAGCTGAATCATAGCTGTAACTAGTCAGAGCCACCTGATTGATATCGAAGTTAACGAACTGCGGATCTTTCAGATCATCTTCCGTAGCGATCACACTGTTTGCATCTACTACACCCTGGTTGTAATCTTCGTGTTCGTAGTTATAACCGGCCCAGGCATACGCAACACCACTTTCTTCTTCGAAGATGATGTCACTCTTCTGGCTGCCAGAAGCATAGAAGTTGTAATCAATTACAGATGCATCTGCATATCCTTCTTCCGGATCATTCGGAATATTGAAGCTCGGAGTCATGGCACGGAACTTACAGTTGACGATCAGGTTGTTGAATACATTGGCCAACGCATTCTTCTCAACGTAGATACAACCACCTTTTTCGCCGTCACGACGCCAGCCGGCATTGATGATGGTGTTGTTGTAAGCCTGGATTTTAGCCTGGCCACGATTTTCGCTCTGACCAGAACTTGACAGTTTCAAGCCATTTGTATTCGGACTGAACATAATGTTGTTGGCAACGTCTACCTGGCAACCAGCTTTTACATTGACTGCTTCAGCTCCGTCATATCCATTGGCTGCAAAGATGTTGTTGGCAATGATAGCTTGTCCGCCCATCAGATAGATACCATCAGACCAACCGTTGCGGATGATAGAGTTGGTAATGACATATTTTCCGTTGATGTTGTTGGTCGTGATCTGTGGATAAGCATCATCACCTGCGGTATAAACACCGTTGGTTGCAGCTGGAGAACCTTCGATAACTTGTCCGCCTGTATATTCGATGATCGTATGATCAATCAACATTTCAGCACACGTATTGGATGCAACGATACCACCCCATAAACCGGCGAATGTATTGGCTTCGGTACGGTCTTCTTCAGCCACTGTCAGGCGAACCGGATTTTCAGCTGTACCTTCGCAATATAAGTTTCCGTCAACCGTAAATTCGATCGGAGCATGATTGGCACCTACACCAGCATCGTCGAAGATTACTTGTACACCTTCTTCGATTGTCAGACTTTCGCCTTCAGGCACGACGATGTGTCCGGAGACTTTTATCACGCTGTTAGCTTCCCATACACCAGAAACATTACCTTCTACCGTTTCATCTGCAGGATTTTCGGTATCCGGGTTATTGTTGTCCGGATTCACTGGGTCGTCTTCACTACAAGCTACTAAAGTCATTGAAGCGATAGCAGCGCTAATCAAATAAGCATTCCATTTCATGATTGTAGATAATTAATTGTTGTTATTATTTTCTTTCGTTCTTAAAGTTTGAATCTGATACCAAGCATAAACGACTGTCCGTGCCATTCTTTCCGTTCGATCACGTTTCCATCATGGCGTTCAGACTCGACGCTGTCTGTATGCGGTCCGTTTTGGATGAAACGGAGCAATGGTATATCCAACAGGTTGGAAGCCTTGGCAAAGATACTGATGCCATTCTTGAAGCTTTTCTCAACCGATGCATCCAGTTGTGAATAGCCGGCTTCCCAGATATCGTCGTTATACCAGTTGGAAATATCGCTCAACCGTTTTCCGGTGTAACTGAAAGCCAACTGACCTTCCCATTGGTATTTGGTCTCTTTGAACAAGAGTGACAAATTCGCCACATGAGCTGCCTGGCCGAACAACGGACGGCTTTGTTTGACTGAGGTTACTTCCGAGCCATTCATGGTTCGTTTGTCGGTGGTTACTTCAGAGTGCGTGTAAGTATAATTGGCTTTCACGCCGAACCAGTTGAAGTACTTCATAATGTCGATTTCAACACCCAGATTAGTAGCATCGCCGAAATTCATCGGTTTGTAGTATGTATCCTGACCTTCGTTCAGCAAACCATATTCGATCGGGTCATTGAGTTTCTTATAGAACAAGCCTACCATGAACTGTTCGGATGATTTGGGGAAAAACTCATAACGCAGGTCGATGTTGTCGGCTACGGTATGTTTCAGGTCCGGATTACCTTTTTCCTTGTAGTCCTCGTTAATGATGCTGTACGGAACAATCTCGAAGAAACTCGGACGGTTGATAGAGCGGGCATACGAGAAACGCAGGTTGGCGTTCTTATGCACATTGTATTTGGCATGGAAGCTGGGCAACACATCTGTATATTTCTGGTTACCTTCCGGATCAACATCGCGGGCAAACTTCAGGACATAACCTTGATCGGTATGTTCCACACGGACACCTCCGATAAATTCCCACTTGTTCCAGGTATATTTTGCCATACCGTATCCGGCACCGATTCTTTCGGTCGCATCATAGTTCAACGGGTCTCCGATATTACCATATTTACGCGGAGTAAACTGTATCTCGTCGAAGTTATACCAATCCTGGTTGATGTATTGTGGATCTTTAGAGCCGGTAGCCGAATCGAATGTGTATTCATTGAAGAAGCTGTCACGCTTTTTATCGCGATACATACCTCCAGCAGAGAAATCGAATGCGGAACCGTTGTCGAGCTTCAGCTTATAAGATAAATCGATGTATCCGGCTTTATCTTTATCGGAGTTGTGCTCCCAGCGACGGATCGCAGCGCCTGAAGTCTGGATATGCGAACCTAACATATAGATCTCGGCATTATCGGGTGTTTCACTGAAGGCCTTTGATACTACAGCCGACCAGTTCAGTTTCAGGACTCCGTCTTCCAGGAAGAGATGTTCACCTTTCAGGGTAGAATTGATAATGTACTGGCGGTTCCATTTCATACGGATGGCCCGTTCCTTTTCATCTTCTCCGTCGCGTACTTCGGCTTCCCGCATATCCATATATCCGTTATACCAGGTCAGTTTATGATTCGGATTGATATGATAGTCGAATTTGGCGTGTGCACCGATACGTGTTTGTTGTGATGAGTAGTTACGGTCTTCGATACCGTTGTGAGTCGTTCCCGGCTGATAATAAATCTGGCTTTCTTTACCACGGTAGGTATTCAGATAGCTGGCAGCCAGCATAACACCCAATTTATTCTCGAAGAAGCGGTCGCCATACGAGAAACCTCCGGTAATGTCGGGCATTGGCTTCTTCCATTTCATGTGCAGATTGGATGTGGTGAAGTCGTTCATGGTTACTTTGTAGTCTTCCGGTTTTCCCATCGCTTCATACGGAGACTGTTTCTGGATGGCACCATAATTGAATGACTGGAAATCGCGGCCGAAATACATGGCATTATATCCTGTAGAAAGATTGGCCGTGAGCTGACGTTCGGTAGGAGCATCTTTCATGATCAGATTGACTGCACCTCCAATGCCATCGCCTTCCATATTGGCTGTTAATGATTTGGTTACTTCCAACCGATCGAGCATTTCTGAAGGGAAGATATCCAGTGGAACAAACCGGTTCTTATTGTCCGGACTTGGAATCTTCACACCATTGATCAGTGTATAATTATAACGTTTGTCCATACCACGCAGAATGGCATACTGTCCTTCACCACTGCTGTTGCGTTCGATCGTTACTCCCGACATACGTTGGATAACATTGGCTACCGTGATATCGGGCGACAGTTCGATGGCTTTGGCACTCATGACGTTGACTACGTTCATGGCTTGCTTCTCGATGCCGCGGGCTCCGGCTTCCGTTCTTCCCGGATTATGGGCGATCACTGTTACGTCTTTCAGTACCTGCGTATCTGAATCCAGATTGAATAAGATGAGTTCATTGGAAGAGGCTTTGACCACCTTTTCACTTGTTTTATAACTGATGTAACTACATACAATCGTAATGTTTTTGTTTTCCGGCACATTGTCGATGATGAAAGAACCGTCTAAGCCGGTCGTGGAGCCGATGTTGGGATATTCCTTAATAAAGATGGTAGCTCCGATGAGTTCTTCTCCTGTCTTGGCGTCTTTTACTTTTCCTTTGTAAACCGAGGCGCCTGCTTCTGTAGCTGCTAAGATGATGCATGCGAATGTAACAACCAATAGTCTCATTGCTTTATTTTATTTTACGGCGCAAAAGTATTGTGTTGGTGTAACACTTTATTTTCAAATGTGCTACAAAACTGTTTCCGGGTTGTTACAATTGGGTTAAAAGCTTGTGAAGGGTATTATCGTATGGCTACAAAATTTTCGCTGAGACTCATTGAGATCGTCGTATGGCTGCAAAAGCTCCGCTGAGGCTCATTGGAATCGCCGTATGGCTGCAAAAGCTCCGCTGAGGCTCATTGAGATCGTTGTAGGGCTACAAAAACTCCGCTGAGGCTCATTGGAATCGCCGTATGGCTGCAAAAGCTCCGCTGAGGCTCATTGAGATCGTTGTAGGGCTACAAAAACTCCGCTGAGGCTCATTGAGATCGTCGTATGGCTACAAAAGTTTTGCAGACTTTCCTTCCAATTGAGATTTTATGTATGCCATGATTTCGGTTTCCTGATCCGGATGAAACCAGGCAATATCCGGATTCCGTTTAAACCACGTCATTTGCTTGCGGGCATAAACCCGACTGTTACGTTTGATTTTCTCGATGGCAAAGTCGAGAGGCCATTCGCCGTCAAAGTAGTGGAAGAGTTCTTTGTAACCAACCGTATTCAGCGAGTTCAGATGGCGGAACGGATATACGCGGCGTGCTTCTTCCAATAAGCCGTCGGCCATCATCTGATCAACTCGTTGGTTGATACGTTCGCAAAGTTCTTCCCGCTCGCGTTTCAATCCGATCTGGATAATCCGGAACGGTCGTTCTTTATGCTGGCGGGTACGATACGAAGAGTAGGGAAGTCCGGTTTGCCGGCAAATCTCAACGGCATGGATAACCCGTTTATAATTGTTCCGGTCTACTTCCTCGTAGTGAACCGGATCAGCCATTTTCAGTTCTTCCAATAATGGAGCCAGGCCGTTCTGTTCATAATCCTGCCATACGGCTTCCCGTATTTCAGGTAAAACGGTGGGAATATCATCAATCCCTTTGGTGACGGCATCAATATACATCATGCTGCCGCCTGTCATAACTGCTACCGGATTGGTCTGATATAATTGTTGAAGGAGAGACATCACGTCACTTTCAAACTGACTGGCACTGTAGTAATCGGTGAGTTCGAGCATCCCGACTAGATAATGCCTGACGCGTGCCATTTGTACAGCAGTTGGGGCTGCCGTACCGATTGGTAAATCTTTATAGACCTGACGGGAGTCGGATGAAATGATCGGAGCATTGAAATATTCAGCTATCCGAAGACTTAATTCTGTCTTTCCGACTCCTGTCGGTCCAAGTAAAACAATTAATGCGTTCATTGACGAATTAATATCTGTCGTCATCATACGGATTATCCATCATGCTGTCGTCCAGACCTTCAAAACCATTTCTGTCGAGTTCATCCATGTCGTATTCTGAATCGCCGTAGAAGTCTTCTCCTATATCTGTAGAAGAATTCATTTTGCTGTCAAATTCATCAATCGGCATGATTTGTACCGGTGCTTCACCTCTCGATTTTGTACATACAGCTTCCTGTAAGTTCTTGTTGGTAATGATTTCTCTCAGTTCCATGAAGAACGCTCTTTCGGTCATATAGTCGAATACATAGAGAAGCTTCTGGTGTTCTTCTTCGAGCAATTCGTCCAAATGCGTATCTTCCATTATATAATTGTCAACATCTGAAGATGTGTCCATTTCTACCAAGGTAACTTCGGTCTTTTTGCTCCAGTCATCCTCACAAATGAAAAAAGAAGCCATTTGGTCTTTGGTGTAGCCAACTGAATCTAAGATGGCATTATGTAAATCCAGAAACGTTGCTTCTGAATCAATCTGAATCTCCCGTTTGAAGTCGTCCACCTCATCTGATAAAAGTAGGAATCTAAATACCATAGTTGTTTTGTTTTTTATGTTGGCTCAAAGATATAAAAACTCGCTCACATACGGATGGATTTCGCAGGAATAATGCAAACTATTGGAATAAAAGGGAGATATGTAGGTTTTACCTATATTCGTCCATTATATGGTTTTGCCCCGTTTTGGAGGAGTTAGGAAAATAAATTGCTACTTATCCGTTGCCTGTTCAAGGTCGAAAACAATATTGGAAAAAGGTCTATGCACTGCCACTGACATCACCGTAAAGAACGCTGTTTCACTCATATTTTGCGAGTACAAAGTTAATGCTTTTTTCGCTAAAGGGAAAAAATACGGGTTCTGAATGTTACGCATGGAGCTTCTTTCCATATTCCGCTATATTCGTCATGCCGTTCATTTGCTCGATATCCGGTAATTTTGCAAACAAAGTAAAAGGTTATGGAACAAGCGAATGTAAAGGTGTCGTTCTACCTCAAAAAGAGCGAGGCGGATGCCGATGGTATGTGTCCTGTAATGGCAAGGCTGAACATCGGCAAGTATTCTGAAGCGGCTTTCAGCCTGAAACTCCGTGTGCCGCAGGCAATATGGAGTTCGGGGCGTGCTTCAGGCAAAAGTGTGAAGGCGAAGGAAATCAACAATCGGCTGGATGAAATCCGTGCGATGGCATTGGGAATCTATGCTGAACTGTCGGTTGTTCGTGACAGTGTGACTGCGGATGATGTCAAAAGTCTGCTGTTGGGTATGGCTGGTGAACAGACAACGTTATTGAGCTACTTCCGCACGTTTATTGAGAACTTCGCGAAGCGCGTGGGTGTAAACCGGACCGAAGGCAGTTTGAGAAGCTATCGGAACGCCTACAACCATGTGGAAAGGTTCATGCGGGAAAAGTACAACTTGTCGGATATCCCGTTTTCGGCATTGACCCTCTCCTTCATACAGGATTACGATTCGCACCTTCGGACAGATTGTCGCCTCTCTCCGGGAACGATTATCAACCTGACCGTGCAGTTGAAAATCATCGTTGGTGAAGCCGTAGCGGACGGCATCATCACCACCTACCCGTTTACCGGCTATGAACCCGTACGCCCGAAACAGAAACGGAGGTATCTCACATCCGAGGAACTGCAACGGCTTATGACCATGCCTCTTCACAGACCGAACCTTTATCTCACACGGGATTTGTTCCTCTTCTCATGCTACACCGGCATCCCGTATAGTGATATGCGGCTTCTGTCGAAAGAGCATCTGTCACTTGCCGATGACGGCACATGGTGGATCAGAAGCTCGCGCCGGAAAACCGGAGTCGAGTTTGAAATCCCCCTGCTGGACCTGCCGTTACATATCATGGAGAAATACAGGGACACAGCGCCGGACGGGAAACTGCTACCCATGTATTCCAACAGCACGATGAACCTTAACTTAAAACGTATCGCAAAACTCTGTGACATAGACTGTCCGCTGGTTTTTCATGCCGGCCGCCATACCTATGCGACCGAAATCACGCTCGGACATGGGGTTCCGCTTGAAACGGTCAGCAAGATGTTGGGACACGCCCGGATTGAGACGACCCAAATCTATGCCAAAGTGACTGACGACAAGATAAATGCCGACACCCGTGTGCTGAACGAGAGGATAGCGGAACGCTTCTCCGTGGTTATTTGACAAACGACTAAAACGCAATAAGATGAAAAAGAAAAGTGAACATGCAGACAAAACCATCAGACATCGCAGTACATTCGCGATACTGTTTTATATCAACCGCACCAAAATGCGCAAGGACGGAACCTGTCAATTATTGTGCAAGGTAAGCATTGATGCCGAATGGGAACAGATTGGCACGAAGGTATCCGTCAATCCCGACATCTGGAATCCGGAAAAAGGCCTTGCCAACGGACGCAGTGCGAATGCGGTGACAGTGAACCGTGCCATAGACGAATTGACGGAGGAGATTACCGGACATTACAACCGGATTAAGAACAGCCTGGGATTCATCACGGCGGAACTGGTGAAGAACGCCGTAATGGGTGTCGGGCTGAAACCGCTTACCCTGCTGGCTCTCTTCCGGGAACATAACGAAGATTTCAGAAGACGTGTTGGGCTGGACCGCATCAAGGAAACGCTTGATTCTTACTTGAGATCGTACAAGCACCTTTCCGCTTTCATCAAGGATAAGAAAGGCGTGGAAGATGTCACGCTACGTAGCCTTGACAAGAATTTCTATGATGATTTTGAACTGTTCCTTTGCAAGGACTGCCACATGATGCCCAAGACCGTGCATGAGCATCTGTACCGCCTGAAAAAGATGACCAAACTGGCAGTCAGCCAGGGAACGCTCCGCCGTGACCCGTACTGCCGTCTCCACCCTGCGTTGCCACGACGGAAGAGCCGCCACATGAAGCTGGAAGACCTCAAGAAACTTATGGAGACTCCCGTGGAGAAACCTCAACTGCAATTCGTGAGGGACATGTTCCTGTTTTCGACCTTTACCGGACTGGCTTACGCGGACTTGAAAAGGTTGAAGACAAGTGACATCACACAGTCCGAAGACGGCGCATGGTGGATTCACATACGCCGTCAAAAGACAGACACGCTTTCATCCGTCCGCCTGTTGGATATTCCCTTACGAATCATTGAAAAATACCGGAACCAGCGACAAGGGGATAATGTGTTCAATGTTTACCGCCGCGGCTATTTTATCCTGCTGACGCGGGAACTGGGAAAGGTGTACGGTTTCGATTTGACCTTCCATCAGGCCCGGCATAATTTCGGAACCCATGTCACACTCTCACTCGGAGTCCCGATAGAGACGGTCAGCCGCATGATGGGACACATGTCGATTTCTACAACGCAACTTTACGCGCAGGTGACGGACAAGAAAGTGGACGAGGACATGAAGGCTTTGAAAGCAAGCGGTTTCAGCGGCACGACTGAACTTTGCGAGGAGGATTTCACCGCTCGGAAAGGCAGAAAAAGGACACCCCACGCTATCTGAAAATCAAGAACGGAGAAACGCATGTCCCTATGAACGAGCCGTTTCTCCGTTTTGTCATGTCACACCCACCGCATATCTTCTTTGCACCGTTTGTAGGCATCCTCTAATATTTTAAGGATGTCCGATTCCTTGTAGAGGGCCTTACCCTGTACCAGATAGTAAGGGACAACACCAAGTGTGCGGTATTCCTGCAATGTCCGTCTGCTGACCCTCAGAATTTTGGATAGTTCCTCGTCCGTCAGGAAACGTTCGCCGTGGAATACGGATTTAGGGGTGTCCTCCATCGCTGCGATTAACCGCTCCATATTGTCAAGTCCCTGAAACAGGACATCGACACGCGGGTCTTTCCGTTCTAAAAAATGATAGCTCATAGTTCTCGTTTTAAGTGGTAGTAATTCGATTCCAATAGTTTGTGTACGTCTTCGGTTTTGAAGAAAATCTTGTGCTTGATGCGTGAGTAAGGCAGGATACCCTTGTCACGGTACACCTGAAGCGTCTTTTTGGATATGCGCAATATCTCGCACACCTCCTGGTTGTCAAGCCACTTTTTTAAGCCGAGGTCTTCCACCGGACGGCACATACCCATTACCTTTTCCTCCAGTTTGCCGAAACGTACCCGAAGTTCATCGAACGTCTGTTTGTCGATACATACTATTTCCATACCAGTCATTTTTTGAGTTGAACATCCATCCGGTTTTTCAGTTTTGGGGGCAACACCTTCCCTTTTTGGTTGAGGAACGCTTCCACTTCGGAGGCCTTGTAGTAAGTCCGTCCGTCAATCATGTAATAGGTGACATACTTCTTCTGGCGGTAACGTGCCAGCGTGCGTTTGGTGATACCGAGCAATTGGCAAAGGTCATAGTTATCCAGAAGTGTGTCGCCTTCCAGACACTCTTTCAACTTGTTCATCCGCTCCAGGGTACGGTCGATCCTATCAAACCGTTCCATGATTTGCATGAGCATTATTTGGACACTTTCGCTGTTTATCTGTAGCATAATGCATTCTGTCTTTAGTGTAAATAATAGTTTTGCTTACACCTTGTCGCGCAACAGGTTATACTACATATAGGGCTAATGGCGTACCAATGACCATGTATTTCACTGAATGGCATTGGCATTCCATTGAAATACAGCGGAATAAAAATTTTTAGTATGAAAAGTGGAGATGAAAATGTTCTTGCAAAATGCAAGTTTTTTCGCAAAATGCAAGTTACATCTTGCAAGATTTGCGGTAGATCAGACGGCAGATGCCGTTGGAAAAAGAGGTGGTTTTATGCAGTTCCCAATGTTGTGGTCGGAATGTATTCAACACGGGAATCCCTTGTCCGGCAGAAAACGGCAGCTGGTAAACCACAAGTTCATCAACAAGATCATAGAGGAAAAGCCCGCGAAGCAGCTCCACCGATTCCGGTTCTATGATTTCAGCAAGGTAAATGAATGAATCGTCCCTGTTGTCTTTCTCGCAAAGCAAATCAAGGATGGAATGGGGCAATATAAGGGCCGAGCAGCGTTCACGCCAAAAGGGGAAACCCCGCCTGTCGTTTCTTACCCAGGACACAAGTGCTCCGGCCGGTTCCGGAAGGAAACCGTCCAATGTTATTGCCGTCACAACTTGAATCCTTGCCATAGCTTTAATTCTTTTTCAACCGGAAACTGTAAAAAAGAAGCGTGCAATCCACGCTATTTCTAATGGAGGCTCTGGAATGCCCTTAACAGGAATAGGTGAATGCACGCTATGCCAAGGCATAGCATAAGCAATCACGCAATAGTTCCTGTTAATGTTCATTTTCCAGATTCCCATTAGGACGCTTGCGGTCTTATGTCTATATATAAACGGCAACTGCCCATTAGACAGCACGCCGCATTTTTCGCTATTTAAATGCAAAAGTACACATATTCAGTGACATTTGCACTATTTTTAGTCGTCAAATTCATTTCAGCCCGTATTTCTTCATCTTCCTGTACAGTGTTGCCGGGTTGATGTTCAGCATTCCAGCCGCTTGTTCCCGGTGACCGTTGCAGGCTTTGAGAGCCCTGATAATGCTTTCTTTCTCAAATGCTTCACCTTTCAGAGGCAGGATTGCAAGTGTGTCTGTTTCTTCATTTCTACATACACAGACAGTTATTTCCAATCCATCCACGTCAAGCATCGGAGACTCAGAGACCAGTACGGCACGCTTGACACGGTTTCGGAGTTCACGCACGTTGCCCGGCCACCGGTAGGCAAGCATCCTCTGTTTGGTCTCTTCGGTAAATCCTTGAGTAGTCCTTTTCAGTTCTTTCGAGAAACGTTCACGGAAAAACTCCGCCAACGGAATGATATCTTCCGGGCATTCCTCCAGGGAGGGTTGCCGGATCTCAAACTCGTTCAGACGATGGTAAAGGTCTTCCCTGAACCGTCCCTCCTTGATGGCCTGTTCCATATTCTCGTTTGTCGCGGAAATGACCCTGACATCCGAAATCCGTTCCCTGCCGCTTCCTATCGGGGTATATACATTCCACAAAAGTAAGCAGAATACTATATTGGCATGTCTTCTCAAAAAACTTAAATGTTTCATGCTACTTAAAAATTTGGTTGATTCAGACTTTATCATGCGGTATTTACCCTATATGGATGCAAAATTACCCGTGTTGCTTTGGCTGTAACAGTAAAATTCGGCTGAAACGGATAAATTTATATCTGAACCGCCCAAATAGGCGGTTTATTTTGAAAAACAGATTTTCTAAATGGTATTTCGGCAAACATAAAGTGCAACTCCATCCGTTTCAACATTCATTTTCATCACTTCAATGGTGATTTTATCCGTTTCAGTCGGTTTTATCCTATCAACTAAAGATGTAAATCCCTATTTTTGCGGAATATGAAGTAACTTTGTATCTGATATGGCCAACGAGAATATAAAAATAATGAATTGGAAGAACGGTCTGTTGTTATCAACCGTTTCCTATATGCTCTACCTCATTCTGTGGTTTATACTCGATGATGAAACCGCCGGCCAATTACCGGAGATGGCAATAGCCGATTATATCATCGATTATCTGTTGTGTATGCTGTTTACCTACATCTCTTTAGGATTTTCCTTTTTGGTCTTTAGGGTATTGCCATTTAGGACATCTTATGTGTGGGTGATTGTCTATGCTTCCTGCCTTTTTACCCTGAACAACGTTGTCGCATTCGGCATGATTTCTTTGTTCAACTTCTTATGGGGTGAAAACGGCAACGGGCTTCTTGACGAGCTCCTCAACATGAAAGGCGCATATACTTTTGCCATGATTTCCACATTCTTGTCAAGCGTCTATGCCAACACGTTCTATCTTCAGTTTTACATCAAGGCACGCAACGAGAAACAGGCACTTGAAATGGCACTGATGAAAGAAAAGGAGATAGCCTTGCAGTCACAGCTCAATTCCCTGAAACTGCAAATCAATCCGCATTTCATGTTCAACAACTTCAACAATCTGCTGGAGCTGATTGAGGAGGATAGCGGACTTGCCGGAAAATTCCTGAGCAATCTGTCGAAAGTATACCGATACATCATCACCAACTTGGACCGAAACCTGATACCTGTCGCGGACGAAATCAAGTTTCTTGATTCATACTTGTACTTGATGAAAGTGCGCCACGACGAAGGTGTCATTGCAAAAGTAAGTCCGGGCGTCAGACAATGCAAAGGTTTTCTTCCACCGGCTGTATTGCAGCTTCTTGTGGAAAACGCAATAAAACATAACAGCTTTTCATCTGAACATCCGCTGGTCATCGACATAAAGCTGTCCGATGATTATATAACAGTCAGCAATCTTAAGTCACCTTTGATGTCCCCAATCGAATCAACCGGTTTAGGACTTAAAAATATCACAGAACGATACGCTTTGCTTTGTGATAAAAAGGTCAAGATAGAGAATGCCGAAAACTTCTATTCGGTAAGTCTGCCCATCATAAAAAACACCATCCCCTATGAACATACTGATTCTTGAAGACGAGCCACGCAATGCCAAACGCCTCATAAGGCTGCTGAACGACATTGACAGAACATTTATTGTCGAAGGCCCTCTTGCCAGCATCAAAGAGACGGTCGAATTCTTTCAATCCGGCAAAACCACAAACCTCATTCTGGCGGATATCCGTTTGACTGACGGTTTGAGTTTCGAAGCTCTAAAATATGCCCCGGCAACCATACCCATCATATTTACCACCGCATACGACGAATATGCGGTACAAGCATTCAAGTTCAACAGTTTCGACTATCTTCTGAAACCGTTGGATTCGGATGAACTTGAAGCGGCCATTGACAAGGCGGCCAAAGCCGGTAAGAATTACACCGACGAAAACCTACAGCAGCTTTTCGATGCCTTACAGAAGAACAAGTTCCGTTATCGGGAGCGTTTCTTGCTTCCTTACCGTGACGGATATAAGACCGTGCGCGTTTCGGACATCAACCACATCGAAACAGAAAACAAGATTGTATATCTCCGTCTTAACAACGGCACTTCCGAAGTGGTCAATGTGTCAATGGATGAACTTGAACACCAACTGAATCCCGACTATTTCTTCCGGGCAAACCGCCAATATATTATCAATGTAGAGCACGTTTTGTTCCTCGGTAATTATTTTGGAGGAAAGTTGATTGTCCGTTTGAAAGGTTATCCGAAAACGGAAATACAAGTGAGTAAGGAAAAGGTGCAGAGGCTTAAGGAATGGATTGACAGGTAATTATTAACATGTGCGTAAAGTGAAATTATGTTCGTTTAGATTTGATTCTTACAAAATTTGCATTTGGCTCATCCTCTTTTAAACAAGTTATATCATTATCGGATTCACTTTCATCGTTTCTAAATTAAGGAACAGCCCGTGATGTTCCAACATCCCGTTACGGAACATCTTCCAAAGGATATTGCATCCGAGTTGTGCCAGTGTGGAGTTGATGAACAAGTCCTGCTTTTCCAACGCCTCCGCCAAGGAGCAGCTCGGTCCTGAATCCGCCTCCTTCACCCTCGCGTATTTCACGAACCGGGTAATGACCTTCAACGAATCGACAGTCTTGTACAACTCGGAAGCGGGCTGTTTTATTTTCTTGGGTATGGTTCCCAACACAACCTGACCCGTACTTTGTGTGTTCCCGAAATCCATCCAGTAAAGCGGTGTTTCGTAATCACGGTAATTCGAGGTGGGCACGGCTTTCAATACGTTCCATAAGTCAAGCCGTGACTTGATGTTGTCGGTACAGGTGACGGTGATATTCGCCATGTCATCCCGTCTGGCATCTTTCAGCACGGTCGGGAAAATATCCGGTACCGCTTTCCAGTCATTGCCGAAGAAATTGTTCACTCGGGTAATCAGGCATTGCGCCTTGTTCAGTCCAAGGTCGGAACAGCCGAAAAGCTGGCGACCGATGTTGGCATCCGTCACTATGTCCGGGTCATAAAGTGTCACGAACAATCCCGGATGTCCGAGTGCCCGCAATGTCACGTCCAGCCGTGCCAGACAGGTCAATACCTGCGAGCCGGTTCCTCCCGCGCCGATCAGGTTCACCGTGACCGGGTGCTGCGGGTTCAGCAGATAGTTATCTATGTAGTGTACTCTTTTCATTTCAATATATCTTTCAATTTCAAGTTATTCAAAGGTTTCAGTTCGTCGAGGTTGAAAGGCTTGTCCTTTGCGGCCTTTGTCACCAATATCAGGTTTGATCTGGTCGGGTTGCCCCCTCCGCCCAGGTGTGAAAACTCCGTCAGCCAGAACTTCTTCTCCCAATACTCCAACAGGTTTTTGTAGGTCAAATCTCTCGGCTTGTCTATTTTAGCGGAACCCAGACAGACATTTGCCCCTGTCACGTTGAAGAACGGTGCGGCATAAAGCTCCGTCTTTTCCGTCAGTTTCTTGTCCTTGTAAGCATATATACTCAACGAACTGCCACCTGCCACGTAAATGACTCCCGGCAGGTTGTATTTTGCATTCTCTACTTGAAGGGATTCCTTGAAAAACATCATCCGTTTCTGTGGGGAGTTGTACCAGATATACCTCTCACTGCCCTTGCGCGGGTCGCACCACAGCATATTGGGCGGAATCCTTCCGTATGGCGTGGTGCTGTGGCTTTCGGAATAACCGCGCACCAGTTCGTTCATGAAATCCACCGTGACGGGCCGGCCTTCTCCCATCATTCCGTTATCGTCTATATCCCTTATCTCAACAAAATAGTTGTTGTCAGAGGCATAAGAGTTGTCTTTCTCGCCTGAATAGGCAATCAACGCCGCCCTCGGATGGAGCAGCGTCCTCAATTTTTGGGTAAGTTCATTCGTTTCCAACATAATTCAACTGATTAAAGATATGAATTCGTCCGCCCACCGAAAGAACCGTTCCGGGTAATCGTCCATGCTGAACAGTTCTTCGGTATCGGGCGACAGGTCAAGGGCAGTCACCGGAGTGATGTCGTAGGTCTCCCTGCTACAGGAATTGTAATAGTCAACGAGATAGTCGGATACAATGTCGTTGATGTCATACACGACCCTTATCTGCTGTTGCAGGTACATCGGGTGGAAGTCCGGATTCTCCGAGTAATAGGCGTCATAAGCGTATTGCATGATGCCCCGTGCAGGCGTCAGAAACGGGAGACCCCGTTTCATCGCATCGACCAAAGGCTGTTCAAACCCGTTTTGGGGTTCGTATGTATCCAGTGCTTTCGGCAGGTTCTTGTAGTAGGATTTCGATTCCACCCGTTTGAGCAGCCTGCCGATTTTCCCTTCCTGATAGGAGTCCAGCAGTTTCATGCGTTCTTTCCACTCCTCCGGGTCGCTGCCGTCATCCTCCGAAAGCATTTCAAACAAAAAGTCCGATTCTTCGTAATCCACGAATGTATCAATGCCGTTTGCTTTCATCAGTTTATGGATAAAGGTAATGGCAATCCTCCTTAAAATGGGATTGAGCGATTCCAGAAACTTCACCGGGAAGTAGTACAGCGTGAAACTTCCCCACTTGTGGTATTTCCACAGCCGGAAGAAAAGCCTGCCGGCTTCCTGCTCGATGTTGACATGCAGTTCGTCACCGACAAGCGTGTTCATTTCATCGTACAGATTGGCGATGCCTTCCCCGATACTGTTTCCTGGCATGTGTACGCCCTCCTTCTGCAATAGCAGGGAATACCTGAAATACGAATCACGCAGGAATTCGTAGTTATCCCGCGTGATTACGTTTATACTGTTGCATTCGCCGCTGTCGTAACAATCCACGGTAAGATTATTCTGTGCCAGCGGTATGAAGGCTGTGCTTAGAAAAGAATTACGGCCCCGCTTGGAGCCGCAATCCGTTCTTCCCTGTTCACGCCGTACCGTACATTCCTCCGCGTCTGGCCGATGATGAGCCTCGCCAGCTGCCTTGACTGTTGTTCGTCCAATGGTACACATGGTTTCCTTTTCTTGTTGTTCTTTTTCTTTCGTTCCTTCTTCATGCTTCCTATCCTTTGGTCCCGATGGTGGTCTTGAACTCGTACACGGCTTTGTCGTCCTTGATGACCGGTCCGTGTACCGTTGCCGTTGTCAGCTCCGGGTAGAAGTTGGAGTAATAGCTCATGACCATTTCGGGGCTGTCCGACGGGTTGGGATCATCGAGCGTTACCATTCCGCTGCCTTTCTTGAATGTGAATGAGCGTGCCATTCCTGTTACTTCGAGTGCCATAATCTTATACTGCTTGATATTGTGAGACATGATTTTCTAACATGGACTGCGGAAAATCGGGATATTCCTCGTAATCCTCCGGACGGTAATTGGGTTCATCCTCTCCGGCGTGATAATGTGGGGAGAGTTCTTCAGGGTGCTGTACCGGCTCCTGCCAATGTGTCCCATGGTATCCCCCGTGTGCGGGTTGTGGAGCCTGTTGCGGTACTGGCTGCTGTCCCATATAGGGTTGCGGTTGTGGCTGGGCGTAATATTGTGCCGGTCCCTGCGGCGGTTGTTGCGGTGGCCACATTGTCTGCTGTTGCTGAGGATTGGCTGCCGGTCTCTGCTGTCCGCCAGGAGCCTGAGCCGCCATCGGTCTCTGTGCCTGCGGTTGCTGAGGATACTGTGGAGCCTGCCGCGGTTGTTGGACTGGTGCGGCTGCCGGTTGTGCCTGCGGCTGTTGTGGCTGCGGAGCCGGTTCTTCCATCAGTTCAAACAGACTGCCCTTGTTCATCGCCTTTGTCTGTTCCGCCACCATCTCGTCAATCTTCTTCTGGTCCTGCGGTTTGGCGTAAAGACGTGCCTGTCCGAGTGCGGTAACCGCCTCCTTGTGGTTCTTGGCAGCGATCAGTTCCTCCGCTTTCTTGAAATGTTTCTCGTACTTCTCCCGCTTCTCCTTTTCCTCCTTCGTCTCCTTCGCTTTGGTCTCCTTTGCCGCCTTGCTCTCGGACGCTGCCTTCTCAGCCTGCGCCTCGAACTGCGCCATGTTGGAAATCAGTCCGGTAGTCTTCTGTATAGGACGTGCTACGGCTTGTAGGAAGCCTGCGTCCAGTTCCTGCGGATGCCCGCTGACGGTCAGTGGTACGAGGTGGTTCTGGGCTTCGTCCTTCAGCCCGTTCGACTTCGGCAGTAAGGATACTGTCAGTTGTCCGTTCGCTTTGCGGATGACAAGCGTGAGATCCACGCCTTCGGTCATCATCTGGTGGATTGCTGTAAAAAACATAATTTGATGTATTAAAAGTTATTACTGGGTTTTATTCTTCACTGAACAGTTTGGCCAGCAGCCTGTTCCTGTCGGGATGGCGGCTGATTTCCAGAATCGGGTTCAACAGGGTGGAGATGTGTACCGGCCCTGTCGTCCCCCGTGGCGGGAACTTGACGGCAGGTTCGGGTTCCACCGTCCTTTTTCTTCTCGTTACCGGCATGGGCATCCTCATGGGAGCCGGCGGTGCGCTTGTTGCAAATGCTTGGTTCATGTCTCTTTATTTTTTTTAATTGTGAATATTCGGGCTTTGGCAGCCCGTGAACTACAAGGGCCCGACGGCAGATGCCTTCGGTAAGGCAAGGTTTTCGGGAAAAATACCGCAAGCCTCCGGCGAGGATGATTTTTTCCGAAACCGCAAGGCTTGACCTTGCCGTCCGAACAAAGGCATTTGCCAACTTTGCCCGGTAGTTTCCGGTATGCCAAGTCTGTGTTTTCATCCCTTTTCCTTTTATTCCTGTCGTTATGGTTTCCGGTTCCACAGAGGGCGGAAAACAAAAAGAGCCGTCCCGGAAGACAGCTCTGTTCTGTAAGGTTCCACTTGATTTTGTATGGCAGTTATGTTTCATGGTCAAATATTGTCAGGATACCAGAAAACTGAGTATGCAGAAAAGTATGGCCGCAGCCACCAGAAGGCAAGCTATCCGGTACAGGAACCTGAAGAATCCCCTAAAACACACGATGGCTACCGCAGCCCACACGGGGGATATGCCCCGTGTGTACATATAACTGAACACGATGAAGGCTGCAAAGCCCAATGCGATGGTCCGTACCCATCTGTTCGCTTGAATCTTGTCGATATATTCCCTTGTTTTCATGACATTCCGGTATTAACGGGTGAAACAGTCTTTTCCAATTTCAAGGGCCGGGATGCGTACCGCCTCCACAGGCAAGGTTTTCGGAGGAAAATACCGGAGCGGCGCGAGGATGATTTTCCCCGAAACCCGGAGGGCCTGACCTTGCCGGTGGAAAAAGGCGGTGCGCTACCTTTGCCCGCGAATTGGAATGACGGTGTTATTTTTTCTTTCCGTTCCCGGTTTTCGGGAACGAGAATACCGTGTTGTATTCCGCATCGAAGGTGACGGCGGCATCGAACGGTACACCTTTCTTTCCCTTGAACCCCTTGATGAGTCTGGTGGTGCCGGAGGAGAAAAGCTGTTCCATGTGGGTGTCGGTCAGTTCCTTGTTCAGAATACGGCGGAACACCAGCAGCCCGCACCCGTCATGGTCGCACCTGGCCACTTTGGAACGGAGGATGATTTTTCCCGTCTTGCACTTGGGGCAGGTGAATGCCCTTTCCTGCATCGCCGGAAAATCCAGACGCAGGATCTCTTCGGTTGCCCTGCGGGTGTAATCCAGGATGGACTGCATGAAGGTTTCCGTATCGAGGGTATGCCTCTCCACCTGCGCCAGGGTCTTCTCCCAGCTTCCCGTCAGTTCCACGTCCGCCACACGCATGTCCTTCACCGCCTCATAGATATACATCCCTTTTTCGGTCGGGATGATGCTTTTGCCGGAGCGGGCGATATAGTCACGTTTGATAAGGGTGGTAATGATGGCGGCACGGGTGGCGGGTGTGCCTATGCCCAATTCCTTGATAGCCTCCTTTGCCTGTTCGTCCGTGATGTTTTTCCCGCAGGTCTCCATCGCCGCCAGCAGGGTGGCCTCCGTGTACAGCGGCTTGGGTAGGGTCTTCTTCTGCGCCATCCCGTGTCCCATGACCGGAACAGTCTCGCCTTCGGCAAACTCCGCCGTCCCCCCGTCACGTTCCGGCTCGTCCTTCTCCCTGTCCTCCTTTCTGGCGAACACGCCGCGCCAGCCCGGTCTGACAATGGAGGAAGAGCGGGAACGGAACGCCATTCCCTCGCAGGCACATTCCATGACCAAAAGTTCCTTCTCGCAGGGTGGCGAGAATGCTTCCAGCATCCTTCCGGCTATCAGGGTGTAAACGGTAGATTCCGCCTCGGACAACCCTTCGGGTGAAATGCCCGTGATAATCAGGGCATGGTGGTCGGTCACTTTCGTGTCATCCACGCTGCGGGTATTCAGATCGGACATGTCGAAAGACTGTCCGTATTCCCTGAATTCCGGCATGGAAACCACTTTTCCCAGCAAGGAAGGAATGTGCCGCATGACATCCTCCGGGATATGGCGGCTTCCCGTCCTCGGATAAGAAATAAGCTTCTTTTCATACAAGGATTGGGCGATGGAGAGGGTCTTCTCCGCTGTCAGGTCATAATGGACGTTGCAATCTTTCTGGAGCGTGGTCAGGTCGTACAGAAGCGGGGCCTGTTGGAAAGTCCTCTTGTGTTCCGACCCAGTGACTGTCGCCACAGAACCGGAAGTGATTTTCCGGTATGCCGCCTCTGCCGCATCCTTTTCCTTGAACTCTTCCGTGTGGATGAACATGCGGTGCGCGTCCTGCCGTTTCAGCGTGAGGTGCAGCTGCCAGTAAGGGGTGGAGACGAAATTCCGGTTCTCCTTGAAGCGGGCACAGACCATGGCGAGCGTCGGGGTCTGTACACGTCCTATGGAGTTGTTCGCCGAGCCGGAGGCTACCGCCAGGGCACGGCTCGCGTTCATGCCCACCAGCCAGTCCGCCTTTGCCCGGCAGTCGGCGGCGGCATACAGGCTGTCGTAGTCGCTGCCGTCCCGGAGGTTCGCCAAACCCTCGCGGATGGCCTCGTCGGTGAGAGAGGAGATCCACAGGCGTTTGAACGGTTTGGTATAGCCTAAGTAGGAATATATCCAGCGGAAGATAAGTTCCCCTTCACGGGCACAGTCGGTAGCCACGATGATGCTGTCGCACCGGTCGAACACGCTGTCGATGATTTTCAGTTGTTTGGCGGCGGCGATGTCCGTCACCATCCCTTTGTCCGTCCTGACCTGGCGGGACACCAGACGGAACGGGTCCGGCAGCATCGGGAGGTTTTCGGCGGAGGTTTTCGTGTAGCCATACGCACCGGGCATGGCGAGCGACACCAGGTGTCCCAACGCCCACGTGACCATATACCCGTTACCTGTACAGTAGCCGTCTTTCTTGTCGGTAGCCCCGACCACACGGGCTATATCCATGCCGACACTCGGTTTTTCTGCAATGATTGCTTTCATGTTCGGATAAAATTTAAGCCGTTCCCCGCTACCGGAACCGGAAAACGGGAAACGGCGGTTTGACATTTTTTACTTGTTATAATGGATGAGCGTTTGTCAGGCCACCGGCTTGACACCGAGGATTTCAATCAGTGCCCCGTCGTCCTTGCGCACCAGTTGCAGGGTGGCGTCCATCACCACGTCCACGCCCAGCAGCACGAGGCTGAGTGACATCACTCCTGTCTTTTCTCCCTTGAGCAACGTATCAAGTTCCCCCGACATTTCCAGCTCGTCCTTCAGGATCCCGATTCCCGCGAGTTCTTCCCAGTTCACGTCTTCCGCCTTGAATGGCGTGTTGTTTTTATTGTTTACGTTCATATTTCTGTTTTTTTGATTTGACATTCATTCTGATTCACGCTCAGGCAATGCTTGCCCCCTTGGACTTGCGGCCAGCCTGTTCCTGTCCCTGCTTCTGGGCGTTCGCCACCACGTTGCGCTGCGATGCGTCACGCTTGCGGTCCGGGTTCTCGTTATAGAAGTCCAGCCTGCCCTGGTTGAAGTTCGCCTTGACATACTGCGAGATGGTCTTTCCATCGTAGCCTTTGATGCCCTCGACCAGTACCGCCTTGCCGCTCTGGAGGTCGGCACGCTGGTTTCTCGTCAGTTTTACGTCCCATACCTTTTCCGGTATCTTGAACTCGGCACGCTGCTCGAAGCCGTCCGGCGTGCGTGAGTAGCTCAGGCGTCCCGTTTCCAAATCCGCCTTGATGAAGGAGGAGAACTCCTCGCCCTTGCGGTTCACCATGTCGTTGAGGAAGATGACTTTGCCCTCGCGCAGTTGTTGCTGTTCCTCGGCGGTGATTTTCACGCCGCCTATTTCATTCGGGATGTAAATTTCACGCGCTCCCTCCGGGGAATCGGGATTGTAGCGTGTGTAGGAAGGTCTGCCCGTGGCCTCGTCCAGCTTGACATACGAGGAGAACAACTCACCGTCCTTGCGCTCCATACCCTCCACGAAGATGGCCTTGCCCGCGTTGAGGTCTTCAATCTGCTGCTTGGTAAGTTCCACTCCGCCCAGCGACTGTCGGTTGAAGAGTTTGTCGTTCTCGAAGATGTATTCGATGCCCCTGCGTTCGGCGTTGACCTGGATGTGGGCGTCGAACTCCTTGCCGTTATTGGAAATCATGCCTTCGATGAACACTTTCTTGCCTTCCCGCAGGTCGTTGATTTCCTGGTCGGTCAGTTTCACACCTTTGATTTCTTGCGGGATGTAGGCGTTTTCCGCGCGCATGGCGACCACCTCGTTGGTGAGCTTGTCGATGCTGATGAAAGAAGGGATGTATTCGCCGTTGCGCCCTTTCAGTTCCACCACACGCCCCATGTTGCCTGTCTCCAACAGGTTCTTCTTGTCCTCTTCGGAGAAGATGTGACCGAAGTACGGGCGTTCGAGTTCGGGTTTCTGGCGGATGCCGTGGATACCTAATACGATAGGGCCTCCCACGGACTGCTGGAATGACAGTCGTGCATCGGTACGTAATACGGCGGAGCCGAAATTCATGCTGATGGGTACCACCTGGTTGGTCTTGTAGCCCCTGAGCATCTGGTCAAGGAGACCGCGCTCCATGAGGTATTCACGGGAAAGTCCGAAATTCTTCAGTTCCTCCCAGTTGATCATGGACTCGTTGTAGCGGTACTTGGGTTGCTGCGTGCCGTCACCTTGGGTGGCCTGCTGCTGTGTCTCATTTTTCTTTGCCATTTCTTCTTGATTTTGATTGTTGATACTTTGGTTTTCCTTGTCGCGTGGAACGATTTCGTATTTTTTGAGGAAGTCTTCCACGGCTTTTGTCTGCTTTCCGGCGGCGAGGTCTTCGATGGCCTGCTTCACTTCCGGGCTGTCCAGCGTATCCGCCTTGACGGAGAGGATGCCGAAACGGGTCGGGTCTTTGAGCTGGCTCCAGAAGTTTTTCACGAAATTCTCGAACATGTTGGCGTACCGGTCGATTTTCAGGAAGGAGTTGCTGTGTTCCTTGTCTGCCGGAACGGTGCTGTATTTCCCGTCCTTTCCGATTTTTGACACCGCCTGTAAAATCAGTTCCATCTTGTCGAGTATGAACACGATGTCACTCATCTGTTCGTTCTCGCTCACTTGCGGCTTCAGGGGTTCGTCCCTCACATTTTTCTTTGCCATAACTTTGAGTTTTTAGAGTTGATAACTACTATTGTCACCGCAAATATATATAGCAAAATTTGATAAATAATTGATTTTTAATTAGTTGAACTACATATTACATCATTTGTCATCACGTTTCACCGCAGGGTGACAGCACGAAAACGAAAAAGGGAAAAAACAGAGGGAAAAGGGCGGGCCACAAGGTACGGGAAGGCAGAGAGAAACCGAAGCAGGGAAAGGGACGAAGAGGGAAAAAGAAAACCTATATTATGCAGAGTTGAGAGCGAGCTGCTTTTGTCCCTACTTCCTTGTATTTCTCATAAGACAGGCGACCGAAAGGAAAAGGATTTATGATAGGATAGATGTTCCAATTGGGACGGTCTGAATTTTATAAAGTACTCCCGTCAGGTTTTGTCTTGACCTTGTTCTATGCGTCGTAGGTCGCTTCGCTTGCTAAGTCCCGACCTTTTCACCCAACTCGGACGGCGATACCGGAACGTTTTTTCGAAGAAAAATTACCGCAGGGAATTTTTTGTACGAAAACCGGAGGCCTGAACGTGAAAGGTATCGTCCTCCGAGTTACCTTCTCAGAGGGACTTAGTGAGTGAAGCGTGACTTAGGATGGTAGTTTATGGAAGAATATGGAAAAATTACCCTTTGAACGAAAATGCGCATCTTTTTAGTGCAATGGTAATCATTTTTTGAGTACCTTTGCACTAAAATTACGCATTATGACAATACGTGAATGGATTAGAGATAGAGAGATAAGTGGATTTCCAACTTTTTCGGTTGAAGAAATTAGGTTGGCATTGCCACATTATTCAGAGCAGGTCATTAAAAATGATTTGTTCCGTATATCATCACAAGGTATAATATATCCGGTCTATAAAGGTTTCTACGTTATTATTCCTCCTCATTATGCTGCCAAAAGAATGGTACCACCGATATATTACATAGATCAGTTGATGTCGTATCTAAACAAGCCTTATTATATTAGTCTCTTAAATGCGGCAGAAATTCATGGTGCAGCTCATCAACGTCCACAGAAATTTTCTGTAATGTCGGTATTTCCAAAGTCTTCTGTTTCGCAATCAAAGAACAATACACTTGTTTGGGTATACCGCAAGGAAATTCCAACAGATTTTTTGTTATCAAAAAATTCTGAAACAGGAGTGATATATTATTCGAATGCAGAATTGACAGCTCTTGACATTGTACAATATGAGCAATATATAGGTGGACTTTCAAGAGCATCTACTATATTGGAAGAACTTACAGAAAAATTAGATTTTCGTGGTGCTTCCAATAAGTTGTTTGGTTATACATCAATCGCAACTATACAACGACTGGGATATATACTGGATGAAGTTCTAAATGCAGCAGAAATTGCAGATACGCTATATATGGAATTGACTTCATATGTAAAGCGTTTCAAATATATTCCTCTAACTATAAATAAACCAAAAGATTGCGCGGAAAGGAATAACCGTTGGAAAATTTTTGTAAATACGATAATAGAAACTGACGAAATATGATAAACAGAACAGCCATCACTCAATGGAATAAGATAGTTCCATGGAATGACAACGCACAAGTAGAGCAAGACCTCATTATATCACGTGCGTTAGTCGCTATTTTTAGCGATGAGTTTCTTGCTTCACAATTAGCATTCAGGGGAGGAACTGCACTCCATAAACTATATCTGACGCCACAGCCCAGATATAGTGAAGATATTGACTTAGTTCAAATTACTCCCGGACCGATAAAGCCAATAATGTTCAGACTTGGGGAAGTTTTGGATTTTTTGCCGGATAGAGTAACAAAACAAAAACGATATAATAACACGATGTTGTTTCGTATGGAATCGGAAATACCTCCCACAATTCCTCTACGCTTAAAAATCGAGATAAACTGTTTTGAGCATTTTAATGAACTTGGATTAGTCAAAATACCATTTGAAATGGAAAATAGTTGGTTCTCAGGCAAGTGCGGAGTAACAACATATCGTTTAAATGAACTGTTGGGAACAAAACTGAGAGCCTTGTACCAAAGGAAAAAGGGGCGAGACCTTTTTGACTTGTATGTCGCTTTGTCTGAAGCATCAGTTGATGTCGAAGAAATTATGCGTTGTTACCACCGTTATATGTCTTTTGTTGTTCAACAACCACCGACATACAAACAGTTCATTAATAATATGGAAGAGAAGATGTCTGACTCTGAGTTCTTAGGAGATACACAAAATCTTATCCGTCCGGAGAGGGAGTTCAATCCTCAGTTGGGGTACGACCTTGTTCGCTCTCAATTAATAGACAGATTGCAAAAATAGCATATCAATAAAAGTAACACCTGAAAAAGAAATATTGCCGGTATCTAAATTTGCCATATAACGATTTAATCTTTGATTTTTGCGGAAAACCTGCGAGAATTGATTTTTAATCCGTCAAATACAGATTTTAGCTTTCTGATTTTGGAGATTTCAGAATGAGCAGACGGAAATAAAATATGAGCGAAGAAAGTGTAAAAGGTAATCAGATTTTGAGTACTTCTGCGCTTTTTTCGCTCAACACAAACTGCGAAACGATTTTTCAAGTGTGTATGCTCCAGCCGTGAAACGGTCCACCAATCATTACAGCAAATGACCGATCCGGCTTGCCGTGATAGAGAAGCCCTCCGACAACGCCCCTTGTCCCGTCTTTCGCCACTTCAGCGAAACCGAATGAATATGGTGCGAAATCGGTGTACAGTTCGATTTCATACCTGCCATTGGAGTTGACCTCCCATTGCTTGAGCCGTTCAATACATTTGCTCAACGTTTCATCACCGATGCTTTTCGCATACTTGACGGTATTCTCGTAGTGTTCCTGACATTTGATTTTCATGTCTGATGTTTTTAAGTTGTTTGTAACAATTCTTCGTATATCCCGAAACCAATGCATCCGGCTATGATGAAATCCTCCTTACCTTTATCCGCCAGTGATTTTAAATTTTCCAAGCTGTCGCAGTAGAAGAATATCTCATCGTCCTTTTCGTTGTCGGAATCCATCGCCAGCGCAATCCTCACTTCTTCCGTTTCCAGCGTGTCGCACCACCGGATAGTGCAGTCCGCATAATGAGGTTCACGTCCCTGCTCACAGTAGAATTTCAGGAAATGGCTACCTATTTCCTTCTTGACTTCATCCGCCTTTTTCCAGATACTATCATCCACGATTTCAAATCCGAGTCCTTCCACCAGCAGGCATGTTCCCTTGTCATATACCATCATGGTGCGCTTTCCCATGTGTTTTTCGCGTATTTCCGCCCAATTCGGCAAGTCCCAACGCTCCACGGTCCAGATCCCTCGGTAATCCTTCGGGATGGAATTGTATTCGCTTAATGTTATCTTTCTCATAGCAGGTAGTTTTAGTTTGTTACAAAAGTCACCTTGTGAGTCTTGCACGGTTTCCCGAATGCCGGACGTGGGTTGAACTCCGTGCATGATTCCCAATCCACACTCATCGTGTAGCCGTTCGGGAAATTCTCGCCGATGAACCGGCTTATCATTTCCAAATCCTCGTTCGGCAGGAACAATTCTTCCTCGATGCCGTACTCCAATGCGAAAATCGCCCATTCAGGAATGTTATCCCAAACGAGCGTCTGTCTGTTTTTCTTGTGCATAATGTCAATGTTTATTGCGGTGATACCATAAGGCTGTTGATGATTCCTTCCAGTTCCGTTTCCCATTTGTCCGTACCGTCCATGACCGACGGATAGGTCAGTTGCTGCCACTGCCGGTAATCAAACAGTTTCATTCTCAGCGGATAGTAGTCGAACAATTTCCGGTTGCCAAAAAATACTCTCAGGTGGTTGGTTCCCACCTCCATCAGTTTCAGACCATAATTGTCAAGAATCTCATGGAATCTTTTCATCGGTGTAAAGTTGCTTCTCTTTTTCATGTCATTTCTGTTTTTTATTGTTTGAATTTTATTTCAGCAGCACATTCTGTACAGGTCATCATCGGTCAGTGTACATAGTTCCTCATCCGTGCAGTAACCGTCAATCTCCTCGCTCGCTTCCATCGCTTCATAAATGCCGTTATGCATATCGTTCACCAGCTCATCGCACAGGCTTTTTACTGACACCCTGAAAATGTCATTACCGACTTGGATTTCCCGAACTGGATAAGCCACTCCTTTCCAGTAGGTCTTTTCTATGGCTATTTCATCGGTACATCCCTCCATGCGTTCCAAGTATTCCTTGATGATGTCCCCATGACAAGGATTCGGCTTGCAGAAACACCCCAATGTCTTGCCCTGCAATTCTCCGATTCGTCTGCGGAACTTTTCATCCGTACTTAAACGATAGTAGAAATACTTCCTGTAACGGTCCAGCGTGCCGCCCCTTGTCATTGTCGCTTCCAGCCTGAACGGATTTCCGAAATAACCGTCTTTCCCTTGTCCCGCTCTTCCTATATATACATCACAGGATTCCTTGCGGATATTGACCACTCTTGTATTGCTCATAACTTGTTTTTTAGTTAAACAATTCCGACCGGCGAGCCGGTATTTTATTTCTTGCCTGCCTTACCGTTCCGTGCCGGATTGTGCAAGGCTTTTCGGGAAAATACCGCAAGCGGAGCGCGGAAGATTTCCCCGAAAACCCGTAGGGCTCGACCTTGCTCAATCCAAAAGGCACGGGACGACCTTTGCAGGCTAAAATAAAAAAGCGGCCTTTCAATGGCTATTCATTATCCTTGTCATTTTCTTCCTGTGGTATCAGGTGTTTCAAATCAGGGTCGTTCTTTATACGGGTCATCTCATCTTCGATTATCCGCACCACGTCCGCTTTTATCTGGGAATAGTTCCGGTCTATCTGCTGTTGCATGATGTCGTTGCCGTCCGCATCCTTGAACTCGTTGATGACGGGTATTTTCTTGTAGGCTTTGGTTTCCGCTGCTACCTTCTCATTATCGACAATAATGCGGGCATGGAAAATCTTCTGGTCAATCTCTTCCCCGAAGTTATCCGCTACGCTGCCCACGAATGTACCCTGTGAGAGGTTGGCTATTTTCGATGCCGGAATGAGCGAATCCATCTGCGTGTTGATGGAGGTGGAGGTGTCCTGCCGGTTGATGGAAATGGACTGCCGCTGTTGGAGTATCTTACCGAAGCGTTCCGAAAGGTTCTTAGCCGTTTCTCCCACGACCTGACCGCTGAAGATGTTGCCCACCGTATTTTGGATTACCTTCGCTTCTTTTTCACCGTAGTCACGGGTCAGCTGAGAGAAGTCCTGGAAGCCGAGACATACCGCCACCTTGTTGCTTCGTGCGGTGGCAATGAGATTGTCAATACCGCGAAAGTAAATCGTGGGCAGCTCGTCTATGATGATGGAAGACTTCAGTTGTCCCTTCTTGTTCACCAATTTTACGATACGGCTGTTGTACAGTCCGAGGGCGGCTGAATAGATGTTCTGCCTGTCGGGATTGTTACCGACACACAGGATTTTAGGGTGTTCGGGATTGTTCAGGTCGAGCGTGAAATCATCACCGGTCATCACCCAGTAAAGCTGCGGGGAAATCATCCTTGAAAGCGGGATTTTTGCCGAAGCGATCTGGCCTTGCAACTGGTCTTGTGCGCCCCCTTGCCAGGCGTCCATGAACGGGGAAAGGTAGTTTTCCAAAGACGGATACGAGGTAAGAATTGTGAAAATATCGGCATACGGCTTGTTCAGAAATTCTATCGCGTGAGGGAACGTGCAGTATTTTCCGTCCTGGTAGATGCGCAAATACCATATAATAGCCGCCAAAAGAATAATCGGGGATTCCACGAAGAAATCGCCCTGTTTCTGTATATCGGGTAAGTCAAGGGCATTGCTGCCCCCTTCTCCCCTAAGAACCGTACGTGAGAGTTTCCCCTCATACGGCTCAAGCAACTCAATATTTCTATTTGTTGTTAGAAAT
>NZ_JAKZMM010000042.1 GCF_022809355.1 Parabacteroides faecalis
AAAACGGACAATTTGAACTCAATACTGAATTTGCGATGACTGATTCCTTTCTTTCCCATTGCTTTCTCTTTTTTTGTTAAATGGGTGTAAAGTAAATCTGTAGCATGACAATATATCTTTGTAGTGTAGAAAAGGAAACATACTCTTATTTTTGTTTAAAGCAAAAATAAATGATTATATCAATCTTTTATTACACTATTATTAATATTATCGTTAAGCCCGGATGTTATATGCCGGGCTTTTTTATTTATAAGAGATGTAGCTATGAAATACTCTTTCTTGAACTTTCCAACCAATGTTTATGCGATATGTGTTTTAAAACTCCCGAGAATCGGGAATGATTCCAATTACTTTCGTTTTTAATATTCGTTACTTCTGTTTTGCCGGTGTAATAATGTTGTATCTGGTATTATAAATACGGGTTTTTGTACAATAAAATGTGGATTTGGCGCATAAACCGGACATGGATAGGACAAAGTCATGAACTTTTTCTATCTTTGCTAAGTTATTGATTAAAAAGGATCAGAATAAGAACAAATTAAAAACATATGAAGAAAAGATTTACATTGTTATCAACTGCTTTATTAATGGGAACTTCGCTTTCGGTGTTTGCACAAGAGCAAGCTGGTTTGGTTGATAAGGCAGAATGGAAAGAAGGGAATTATTTCTATTTAAAGTCGGCTAATTCTTATTTGGCGTTAGATGCAGAACGAACAGACTCTGTTCTTGTTAGAAATAGTGCAGGAGAAACAAAAGATGAAATAGATTTGGCTTTGTGGCAGATAAAGAAAGTAGAAACGACTGCTGGTGGCGATGTTTATCAATTCACGAACAAAGCTACAAAGGCCGTTTTATCATTCTCTACAAAAGCAAATGCAACTACGGTTTTGGATCCATCAGGTGTTTCTCAATGGACATTTACTGGCGGTAAGATTGTTGGTTATTATGGTGACAGTAAAACGTTGGCCTTGTCTGTTTCGGATTCCAAGTTGACTTTAGCTTCAACTGCGAATAATAGTTTTACGGTAGAACTTCCTATTTCGAATTATCTGCTGAAAGCAAATGAATTAGGAGATGGTATTTCTACATTTATCCTAAATATGGGTGGCAATTATACCGGTGATATCTTTAAGGACAAGGAATTGGTTGCTACGAATTTAACGGGTGAGAATAAGGATTATATGTCTTTACAGATCAAAGGGGATGAATACTTTGATGATGGAAAAGCCAAATATTTAGGAGTTGATACACTTTATACAGAGATCTCGGGAGCTAAGAATGCCTTCGGGTTTAAGTTTGTTGCCGATTCTACATATAAAGGACCGGCAGGTGGTGGTACACATACGTGGGGAAATGAAGCGTTCCAGAAGTTTAAGTTTACGATTGACTTGAAGAACGATTCTGTTGCCATGTTTGTTAAGCAAGCTCCATCATTGACTTCAGAGAATAAATATAGTGGAAATGATGTCCAAGTAGTCTATGCTACATTAGGAGATAACAAAGTACTGACGGTTAGTGAAACGAATCCTTTACAAGGTACAGCTCCGTTTATTACAACCCGCCGCGGAACTCCAGTTACATTGGCGAACGGCTCAGGTGTTTATTTCCTGAAGAATGTAGGAAAGACTGCTAATGCTGGTAAATATCTGTATGGAAATGAGGATAAAGATGAAAAATATGAATATGTTTCTGAAACTCCTTCCGTTTATAATCCAGACGGACAATGGTATGTAAAGGAAGAAAACGGTAAATATAGTATTGTAGATCGTTTGAAAGGTACAACTTATGCGTCTAACAGTGAAATCTTTGCTGTTAATGGTGTAAGTGGTGCTTATACGGTAGCAGGAAGAACTGATACACTTTCATTTGAATATCAGCCGAAGGTGGATTTGAAAGATAAATATCTGGGTTCTCTTTATTTTACAGAGGCTGAATTGAAAGAAAAGGCGATCCAGTTAAATCTGCAGGCAGTTGATGGAGTTGTTGTTCCGATTTCGGTATCAGATTCTGTTTTATTTGCTGATACTGAAGAAGATGCTAAAATCTTTGGTTTGGAAGTTAAAGAGAAAAGCGTTGTAGGTGGAGCCAAAGTTTTGGGTGATACATTGTATGCTGTTTCTTACCATTTAAAAGACCAATTTGGTGATCGTTATTTGGTGAAAGACGAGGAATCCAAATCATTAATCGTATCAGCATATCAGCAGTCAATATTAGATGTAGTATTTGAGTCTACTAAATATGGTGATACTTATGAAATGAAGGTAGGAGATGAATATGTAACTTATAATACAAAATCAAACTTGTTATTATTAGGAACTTCTGAGGAAGCCTTTAAATTCAAGGTCGATATCATTGACGCTCCGCAATATGAAACAGTAGAAAGTTCACATCTGCGTTTCGGGTCTAATGGCAAATACTTGACAATGAATCCACTTACTTTGTGGGCTGAGTTAAAGAACGAAGGTCAGGAAATTACAAAAGCGGATTATACTGCTGATAACTTCTCATTCAAGATTGAAAAGGCAGATACGGTTATTCCGGGTAAACCTGTTTATTTGATCTCTACTTGTATGATTGGTGCAGATGATGAAACTTCGGATGTTCGCTATTATCTGTCAGCTATTGATACAGTACAGCATGAGGGAAAGAATCGTTTAGGATTTATTCCTTCAAATGATACAATCCGAACATCCAAGAATAGTCCGGCTTACTTCTCTTTGAAGAAGAATGAAGACGGTAGTTTGTGGTTGGAAAATATCAATGTAAAGGGTGGTGCATTCGTTTCACAGATTGCCAATACTTTGGTAATGTCGAATACGGGTATGAACTTCTCTGTAGAAAAGGCTTCTGCTCCAACAGCAAATGAAGAAATAGAAGCTCCTACATCTGTCGTTGTTGCTGGTGGTCATAATTCAGTAACTGTGATGAATGCTAAAGACAAGAAGATTGTCCTGACGGATATCTTAGGAAAGATTGTCGGTAACTATTTGGTAACAAGTGATCGCTTTACCGTTCCGGCTTCTCGTGGCTTGCTGATTGTTGCTATCGAAGGAGAAGTTGCTCAAAAGGTAATTGTGAAATAAGGTTTATACATAAATCGTCATAGTAACAGGAAACGGTGTAAATCCATTACGGATTTATGCCGTTTTTTTATGATGTTTATTAAAGTTTTTGGTAAAATAAAAACGACCTTCCAGATAATTCTGGAAAGTCGTTGAAATAGTTTGTATCTTATGTTGCTCAAGTATTGAGGCGTTCTACATTCTTTACACCTTTGACAGTCTTGAGTTTTTTAGTCAGTTGATTTAATGTCGTCGTATCTCTTACCTGAACGGTGAAGTTTCCCTGGAATAATCCATCGACGGAATCAATATGTAAAGAGCGTAAAGAGACATTAGTTTCCTTGCCGATGACAGAGGTGATGTTGGTAACAATGGCAATGTCGTCGCGACCCACTACGCGCAGAGTAACGATATATCCGTTGTCGCCTTTTCCACTCCATTTGGCACGGATGATCCGATAGCCGAAACGGCTGAACATCTCCTGTGCATTTGGACAATCCATGCGGTGTATTTTAATACCTTGAGTAGAAACAAATCCAAACACTTCATCACCATAAATCGGATTGCAACATTTGGCCAGCTTGTATTCGATACCGGTCAGGTTTTTATCGATTACCAATACATCTTTGTTGGTTGCTATCTCTTCCGCTTCGGTCGTAGTAACGAACTCTTCCGCGCTTCTGGCAACCAGATGTTCTTGCTGTTCGGTTTCTTTACGGATCAAATCCAAATACTCATCGATAATGACATTCGGATCCAAACGCTCTTCGGCTATATCAACATAAAAGTCTGTTACGGTCTTGTATCCTTTCTTCTTGATATAACGCATGAGCGAAGCCTCTTCCATGTCGATCTTTCTGTTCTTGAAGCGCCGTTGCAACATCTCTTTGGCAAAATCGACCATCTTGGCCATTTCTTCCCGCAATGCCTGTTTGATTCGTACGCGGGCTTTTGAGGTAACGACGAAATTCAACCAGTCCCGTTTGGGCGATTGAGTCGGCGAAGTGACAATGGAAACCGTATCTCCATTGTTTAATTCATATTTGATAGGAACATTTTTCCCATTTACTTTGGCCGATACGCATTTACACCCCAGCTGAGAGTGGATAGCGAAGGCAAAGTCCAGCACGGTTGCGCCTTTAGCCAGTTTGATCAGTTCCCCGGTTGGAGTAAAGACATAGATTTCATCTTTATACAAATCCATCCGGAAATCTTTCATCAGATCCAGTGGATTGGAATCTTTTGCTTCCAAAGCAGCCCGCACTGTATTCATGAATTCATCCAAGCCTTTTTCGGCCTTGACTCCTTTATAACGCCAGTGTGCCGCCAGACCCTTTTCTGCTATTTCATCCATTCGCTTGGTTCGGATCTGCACTTCTACCCATTTATTCTCCGGACCCATAACCGTAATATGCAGACTTTCGTATCCGTTCGATTTTGGAATGGAAATCCAGTCTTTTAATCGTTTGGGATTTGGCTGGTACATATCTGTTACAATCGAATATACCTGCCAACAATCGGAGCGTTCTTTTTCAAGAGGCGTATCCAAAACAACCCGGATGGCAAACAAATCATAGATATTCTCAAAGTCCACCTTTTGCTTTTTCAGCTTGTTGTTGATGGAATGAATAGATTTGGTACGTCCTTTGATCTCAAACTTAAACCCTGCCTGTTCCAGCTTTTCTTTCAGCGGAGCAATGAATCTGGCTATATAAGCGTCGCGCGAACGTTTTGTCTCATTCAGCTTTTGCTTGATATAATCGAACTGTTTCCGGTCGATATACTTAAGAGACAAATCTTCCAACTCGCTTTTTATTTTATAAAGTCCCATTCGATGCGACAATGGGGCATATAGATAGGCTGCTTCTGTTGCCAGTCGGATACGGTCGTCTTCTGACAGTTTTTTCCCGAGTCGCATCATACAGAGGCGGTCGGCAATCATGATGAGGATGACACGCACATCTTCGGCAAATGAGAGTAACAGATGGTGGAAATTCTCCGAATTGACAGCCGTATTTCGAGCGTATAAGTCGGAAGTACGAAGCAAACGTTGAATCATGAGCGTGATGTCTTCCCCAAATAACTCTTTTACTTCCTCGTTGGTAATAACACCTTTGTAGACGGGACGGTAGAGTAACAGTGCCAGTACAGATGTCCTTTTCAGACCTATTTCAGTCGTTGCGATCAGTGCCGTATCAATATTTCTGAGCAGGCCATTGATTCCGTTCTTGTCTCTTCCATAACATTCTTTGGCTACAACTTGCTTCATCAGGTTCTTCATCTTGGAAATATCGTCTTTTTCCAGGAACGAATACAGGTTACGTAGCAGTAATCTGTATTTGGTGAAGAATTCTTTCTTTTCTTCTGGTGTAAAAAATGGTAATGTCTCCATAAGCTTTATGCTTTATTTTGCCCATTTGAGGACAAGTACGGTAAAACGTGTTGTAAAAGTATCTTTTTATTTTGAAATATCTATGATATTATTGTCGGTATTTTTATACATTTGCGTACTAAGGATGAAGAAAAAATATTTTATTCATAAAAATAGTGTACTATGTTAAACGCGAAAGACTTGGAGCAATTATCTGAAAAAGGTATTTCACAAGAGAAAATTGAGGAACAGTTATCCTGTTTTGAGAAAGGGTTTCCTTTCCTGGAAATAGAGGCATCGGCTTCTGTTGAAAAAGGAATAAAGGTGATTCCGGCAGAATCTCAGCCGGCTTATATGGCTGCTTGGGATGCTTATCTGACAAAGAACAAGCGTATTCTTAAGTTTGTCCCGGCGTCGGGTGCTGCCAGTCGTATGTTTAAGAATCTGTTTGGATTCCTTTCTGCCTACTACGATGTTCCTACAACAGACTTTGAAAAGAAGTTTTTTGCCGATATTCGTAAATTCGCATTTTATAAAGCATTGAATCAGAAATGCCAGGAAAATACGGGAAAGGATATTCCGGCTTTAGTAGCCTTGGGTGAATATAAGAAAGTCGTTTCAAACTTATTGGAAAAGGTCGGCTTGAATTATGGTTCTTTGCCTAAAGGTTTGTTGTTGTTCCATACTTACCCTGAAACTTTCCGTACTGCAATGGAAGAACATTTGGCTGAAGGTGCCATGTATGCCAAGAACAATGCGGGTGAGGTAAATATTCACTTTACAGTTTCTCCGGAACATCAGGCTTTGTTTGAACAGTTGGTTGCAGAGAAGAAAGATGCTTATGAAGATAAATTCTCTGTGAAATATGATATTTCATTCAGTGTTCAGAAGCCGAGTACGGATACAATTGCTGTCAATATGGATAATACTCCGTTCCGGGATAAAGATGGCAAGTTGTTGTTCCGTCCGGGTGGTCACGGTGCATTGATCGAAAACCTGAACGATGTAGATGCTGACGTTGTATTCATTAAGAACATTGATAATGTGGTTCCGGATAGTTTCAAATCAGCAACTATCATCTATAAGAAATTAATTGCAGGTGTTTTGGTCAGTCTGCAAGAGAAGATCTTCAAATATCTGGAATTGATTGATACCGGTAAATACACACATGATCAGATTGAAGAAATGATTCATTTCCTGCAAAACGATTTGTGTACCCGGAAATCAGATATCAAGTTGATGGAAGATGCCGAATTGGTTCTTTACATTAAGGATAAATTGAATCGTCCATTGCGTGTTTGTGGTATGGTGAAGAATGTAGGAGAACCAGGTGGTGGTCCGTTCTTAGCCGTTAATCCGGATGGTTCTGTTTCTTTACAAGTATTGGAAAGTTCACAGATTGACATGAATGATCCAGTCAAGAAAGCCTTGTTTGAGAAAGGAACTCACTTTAATCCTGTTGATCTGGTTTGTGCAATTAAGAATTACAAGGGCGAGAAGTTCAATTTGCCGGATTATGTAGATAAGAATACTGGTTTTATCTCTTATAAGAGTAAAGATGGTAAAGAATTGAAGGCTCTTGAGTTGCCAGGCCTTTGGAATGGTGCTATGAGCGACTGGAATACAGTCTTTGTAGAAGTTCCGATTGAAACATTTAATCCAGTGAAGACTGTAAACGATTTGCTTCGCCGTGAACATCAATAAGACGCGTTGCTGAAAGCAGGTTTTCCGGATGGTTTGATCCGGAGATACATATACAGATCTGGAAGTTATGCAATCTATACATATTTGCATTTGCTTTCAGATCTGCATTTTTTGTGTGTAGTGAATGTTTTTATGAATTATAAAAGATAGAAAGAGAAGTATAGATGTTGATATTGGTTGTAACAATTTTCATTGTCGGATATTTAATGATTGCATTTGAACATCCGATAAAGATAAACAAGGCAGCTTCAGCCTTGTTGACGGGAACGATTTTATGGATTTTGTATGTGATGAACGGTCCCGAATTTGATTCTTTGGTTTCCAGTGATGGATTTAAGGCTTTTGTTCAAGATCCACAAGTGGCTTCTTTGTCGTTGATGGAACAATGCCAGCAATATATCGTCAGTCATCAAATATTGGTAAGTATCGGTGAGATTTGTCAGACATTGATATTTCTGGTCGGTGCCATGATTATTGTGGAATTGATAGATGTGCATGGCGGTTTTGAGTTTATTACCAATCGGATCACAACGCGGAAGACCAAGCCTTTGTTGATTATGATTTCTATCCTGACATTCTTTATGTCGTCAGTATTGGATAATTTGACAACGTCTATCGTGATGATTATGCTTATTCGGAAGATCATAGCCGATCAGAAAACCCGTTGGTTCTTTGGTAGTATGATTGTGATAGCTGCAAATAGTGGTGGCGCTTGGTCTCCGATAGGCGATGTAACTACAATTATGCTGTGGGTCAAAGGAAACATATCGACTGGTGAAACTATTCCGCATCTGATCCTTCCCAGTCTGGTGTCGATGTTTGTTCCGATGTTGTTAATGGCCAGACAGATGAAGGGTAGTGTTACATCTCCTGAACAAACGACTCTTGCTTTAGAGAATGAAGGTCAAGCGAATAGTCCGGAAGAGTTTTTTGCCTTAGCGCATCGGGAACGTTTGTATATCTTTGTTTTGGGCATACTTTGTCTGTTGTTTGTACCGGTCTTTAAAATGGTGACTCATTTACCTCCTTTTATGGGTGTAATGGTAGGTGTTAGTATTTTGTGGTTCTTTACTGAGTTTATTTATGGTAAGAAAGAATCATTGGAGGAAGACCGCAAGTTGCGTGTATCGAAGGTCGTACATCGGATTGATGGTTCAACCCTTCTTTTCTTCTTAGGTATTTTATTGGCTGTTGAAGTACTGAGATATACAGGTATTTTAGGCGCTTTTGCTTCATGGTTGGATACTTCTGTCGGAAATGTCTTTATTGTAAATATGGTTATTGGTACGCTTTCGGCAGTAGTCGATAATGTTCCTTTGGTGGCAGGTGCGATTGGAATGTATCCGGTAATGACGGAAGAAGCCGTTGCAGTCAGTGCAGATCCGGTTTATTGGATGAACTTTATACAAGATGGAACTTTCTGGCAATTCCTGGCTTATTGTGCCGGTGTAGGAGGAAGTATGCTGATCATCGGTTCTGCAGCAGGTGTTGTAGTTATGGGTTTGGAACAAATTAGCTTTGGCTGGTATTTGAAGAAGATTACCGGAATGGCTTTCTTGGGTTATTTAGCCGGAGCTTTGGTATATATTCTTCAATGTACGCTTATATAACGGAAAATGATTGCTATAGCAGATAGTGGTTCTACCAAGACAGAATGGTGCTTGGTCGAGAAAATAGGTCAGATTCATTCCCGGTGTTTTACGCCGGGAATGAATCCTTATTTCCAGTCGGAAGAACAAATGACAGCCATGATTCAGCAGGTTTTGTATCCGCAATGGACTGGATTGGTGATTGATGCCGTTTACTTCTATGGGGCAGGTTGTGCTTTTCCCGAGAAGAATGTTTTGGTAGAAAAAGCGATTCATTCCTGTTGGTCTGTTCCGGTGGAAGTGAACAGTGATCTGATGGCAGCCGCTCATGCCTTGTGTGGAACCGACACAGGTATCGCTTGCATTTTGGGAACAGGTTCCAATTCTTGTCTGTATGATGGGAAAGAGGTAAAAGAACAGATTTCTCCTTTGGGATTTATTTTAGGTGATGAAGGCAGTGGTGCCGTTTTGGGGAAACTGTTAATCGGAGATTGTTTGAAACGCCAATTGCCGGCTTCGCTATGTCAGGAATTTATGGAAACTTACCAACTGACGCCGGCTTCTATTTTGGAACATGTTTACAAGAAGCCTTTCCCGAATCGTTACCTGGCCAGCTTTGTTCCATTCTTGAAAGAGCATTTGGATGTAGAGTCGGTTTTCCAATTGGTTTATCGTAGTTTTGATGCCTTTATCCGGCGAAATGTAATGCAATATACGGGACATGACCGATATCCGGTTCATTTTGTAGGTTCGGTGGCTTTTTATTTTCAGTCGGTATTACGGCAAGTCCTCGAGAAATATGAGCTGACGCCGGGAAAGATAGAGAAGGCTCCTATGGACGGTCTGATTTTATATTATAATAAGGTAAGGAAATGAGTTTTCAGAAAATAACGGAACAAGAATCGTTGTATCATGATTTGGAGAAGAAATCGGTACACGAACTATTGACGGAGATTAATCAGGAAGATCAGAAAGTGGCATTGGCTGTACAAAAGGTGATTCCACAGATCGAGAAATTGGTGACAGGTATTGTTGAGCGGATGAAGCAAGGTGGACGACTGTTTTATTTAGGTGCCGGGACAAGCGGACGATTGGGCGTTCTGGATGCTTCCGAAATTCCACCGACTTATGGAATGCCTAATACGTATGTGATCGGATTGATAGCCGGTGGTGAGAAGGCTTTGCGGAATCCGGTGGAAGCAGCTGAAGACGATGCGTTGAAAGGCTGGAAAGAATTGTGTGAACATCAGGTTTCTTCTCGGGATGTTGTGGTGGGCATTGCTGCTTCAGGCACGACGCCTTATGTGATCGGAGCTTTACATCTGGCGCGTCAGGAAGGGATTTTGACAGGCGCGATTGCCTGTAATCCGGATTCTCCGATAGCGGCTGAGGCTGATATAGCCATTGAACCGATTGTTGGTCCGGAGTATGTTACAGGTAGTACACGGATGAAAAGTGGAACGGCCCAGAAGATGGTATTGAATATGATCAGTACGGCTACGATGATTCAATTGGGAAGAGTCAAGAACAACCGGATGGTGAATATGCAACTGACTAACCAAAAGCTGGTTGATCGGGGAACGCGGATGATTATGGATGAGTTAGGTTTGGATTACGATACGGCGCATCATTTGTTGCAATTGCATGGTTCTGTTTGTGAAGCTGTTGATTCTTATCATCGGGAGTGGCGTTTGAATCAGTGATATTTTGTATATTTGCGCGTTAAATCATAATGAAATGAGTTTCTTATCAAAATTATTCAAGAAAAATACACCGGAAACAACTGAAGAAACGACGAAAGGTTCTGTTGAAGAGTTCGTTTCACTGATCCGGGTTTACTATCAGGCTGTCATGGCCGTTAACTTGGGAGTGACGAATCTGAATATGCTGGCTGATATGGCTTTATTCAAGCGTATGCTGAAGATTCCGACTCAGAATAATAAATTAGGTGTTGCTGAAAAGGCACGTGTCCGCAAAGTCCTGATGCAGGATTATGGATTAAACGAAACATTCTTCAAGGAAATAGATTCGTCGGTGAGGAGATGTTGTAAGACTCAGAACGATATCAAGACCTATTTCTTTATGTTCCAGGGTTTCTGTAATGATTTGTTCAGTCTGTTGGGTAATCTGATGCAATGGAAGTTCCGTTTGGCGCTGTTGTTGAAGAAGATGCTTTACGCACAGACTGTAAAGACAGTGCATGAAATCATGACACGTTCGGAATGGAACGATGTCAGTGTGCAGAAAGCCGCCTGGAGTGTTCGTAAGTATGCTCAGTCTTTGGGCTATTCAGAACAATGGGTAACAGACTTTGTCTATAATGTGGTTCTTTTGGCTCGCGAAGATCAGAAGAAACAGGCAAAAGAAGGAAAGAAAGACGCATGAAAGAAACCGTAGCCGAGAAGCATCCGCTGGGATTCTTTCTGCCGGAAAATACACAGTTGCTGATGTTGGGGAGTTTTCCTCCGCCTCAGCAACGTTGGTCCATGAATTTCTACTATCCGAATATACAAAACGATATGTGGAGAATTCTTGGACTTTTATTTTATGCGGACAAAGACTTCTTTTTGGAAGCGCCCCGGAAGTTCAGTGAAGAGAAGTGCAAGGCTTTTTGCCGGGAAAAAGGTTTGGGAATAGGCGATACCGGTGTAGAAGTGATCCGTCAGAAAGGAAATGCTTCGGATAAGTTCCTTGAAATTGTCCGACCGATTGATTTGGAACAGGTATTGGGTCAGATTCCACAATGCCGGGCCATTGTGGTTACCGGACAAAAGGCAATGGATACGCTTTTGTCGGTCTTGTCGTTGTATGTTTCTGTCGAAGAACCGGCAGTCGGATCTTGCTCTTCTTTTGTTTGGCAAGGAAGAGATATGAAACTATTTCGTATGCCTTCTTCATCGCGGGCATATCCGAAGCCATTACCGGAAAAAGCGGCTATCTATCGGAAAATGTTTGAATTACTAGGTATGTTGCCTGCAGAGGAAAAAGAAAAATGAAATTTTCTGATAATTTTTTTGCCGAAACGCTTGTCAGTTTAAAATAAAGTCGTACCTTTGCAACCGTAATTGAGAACGGTACTACCGAAGCGATTACAAGACATAAAAATCGGGATGTAGCACAGTTGGCTAGCGCGCCACGTTCGGGACGTGGAGGTCGGAAGTTCGAGTCTTCTCATCCCGACTATTAAAAGGCTAAATATCTACCAATTAGATATTTAGCCTTTAGTCTTTTTATCCGGTTTTGCTTTGCGCTGGTCATATCTTCTTTCTATTTTGCCTTTGTTTGATATGAGGAAAGATTTATGACGTCCTGGATGTTGCGGATAATACTGATGATGGCAAAGCTGATGATTCCGGCAATGAAAGCAAGAGAAAGCAAACGGCTGTTTTGTTCAAGGAATGAAAGTCCCTTGATTTCCGTTTCGAGTGAGAAGGTAAATGCCGTTTCCGGGAGCATGAGGATAAAGGCAAACAAGACACTGCTGCACAGAATTCCCAATACGAAGGCGACAATCACCAGATATTTATACCGGCGAATTTGTTTATCCTGTACTTGCTTGATGTATTCGACTGCATCCAATCTTTGATTCAGCTTTTCCATGAAGCATTCGTTACTTTCAAGGCTGGGCTTGTAGTCTTGAAATATTTGTTCTAAAATATCTTCCTTTTTCATTCCCTTTTGATTTTTAGTTTGAGTTGTTCTCTTCCGCGCGACAACTGTTTCTTTACGGCATCTACACTGACGTCAATGATGACACTGATTTCTTTGATAGAATATCCTTTCAGGTAGTATAACAGAATCGATGTACGTTCTTTGGCAGGCAGACTGGCTATCGCTGCATATAAATCTTGATAGGCAAACGAACGGTCGGCTGCCAAAGATAAATCGGGAGTAGAGATGGCTTCGTCTAATGTATCCCAATCTCGTTGTACCTTTTTTCTGTCCAGAAAGGTATTGTGGGCAATCTTGTAAAGCCAGGCATTGAATTTCCCTTCATCCTGATAGTGACTTACAGACAGATATGCTTTTACCAAAGTTTCCTGAGCGATGTCATTGGCTTCTTCCCGGTTTCCACAACAGAGAGCCAGCAGGAATCTTCTTAATGATTCCTGCTCACGGCTTACCAGTTTTATGAATTCTTCTCGGTTCACTTTTGTTCTTTTTCCTCAGACTCCAATTCTTTTGCCAACATTCTTTTACTGATAAAATAAACGATCAGAAAGGATATGCCTATTCCTAATGAAAGTATACTTATGAAATAAATTTGATAGATATCCTTTGGATCACTTCCTCCTTTATAATCTATCCAAAAACCAACACCTAAGAATGAAATTCCTATGGCTATGAATACACATGCGCAAAGGAGTTTTTCCAAAAGTTCTTTTTTAAGAGATTTTTTGGGTGGATTGAGTTGCTTGATGAATTCTTCAATATGCAAATTGGGATTTTTCTCCAATGCGGCTAAAATGATTTCGGTACGTTTGTTGGTGTCGTTGGTTTGTTTGCGCATGATTAACCATACGATCAGAACGGGCAGGACGACACAAATACCCAATGAGATAATAATACTTGTATAAGCGATCATAATGCATCTATTTTTTATTCGTTAAACATCTTGTTTTTGGAACTAGTTCATTTGTATAACGAATGTTGCAGGCGAAAGGTGACATGCTGTTCGTTTATTTTTTCCCTGAATCCTATTTGTTTTTAATTTTTTGACAGATGTGCTAAAGCTTTTCCATAGTTGTGCTAAAGCTTTACGACTAATATGGAAAAGCTTTTTGACAGCTGTCAAAAATATAAAATGTAGGCAATTTTATGCTCCGGGATAATGAGAATACGATTATTTCTCCGTAGGATAAAAATCGGCCGGCTTTTCGATGTGGATCCGTTTCCTGGTAGTGGGATGATCAAACTCCAGGAGTTCGGCGTGTAAATATAGGCGGTCCGATTCTCGGCCGTAAAGTGTATCGCCTTCGATCGGGGCATTTAATCCGTCGGGATGTGCGGCATGAACGCGCAGTTGGTGCGTGCGTCCGGTATGCGGATAGAAGGCAATCCACGTTTGATGGGCACTCCTTTGGAGCACTTCATACGTAGTGATGGCGGGTTTACCTAAGGTTTCATGGACGATTTGCCGCGGACGATCCAGTGGATCGGGGCAGATGGGCAGAGAAATACTTCCTTTATCAGAACTGAGGATGCCATCGAGCCGAGCGATGTATCGTTTGCGGATGGTCCGGTTCTTAAACTGTGCCTGCAGATGTTGGTGAACTTCTTTTTTCTTGGCAATCAGCAACAGACCGGAAGTAGCCATATCCAGACGGTGAACTATCAGCGGACCGGTGGCTTCGGGATATTGCTTTCGTGCCCAGTCGTAAACAGAAAAGTTGGCTTCTTTCCCGGGAACCGACAACATGCCCGCCGGCTTGTTGACGACCAGCAGGTCATTGTCTTCATAAAGAATCTCCAAAGAAATATCGGATGCAACCGAGGTCTGGACCGATTGGAAGGTAACCGGCAGGCCGATCAGCATGTGTTTGAGGATCGGTTCGCATTTCCCTTTGCAGGCAGGGTAGAAGTAACCATGCCGGCGTATTTCTGTTTTTGGAGAATTGCCCCACCAGAATTCAGCCATCGCAATCGGACGAAGCTGATTCAAATAGGCATATTGCAGCAGTTTGGGTGCAGCACATTCGCCTGCTCCGGCGGGAGGAACTTGCTGGGCTGTCGGTGCAAAGATTTCACAAAGATCTTTTGTCTCTCCTCGGGCATTTAACAGATTAAACTGGGCGAAAAGCCGGAGCTGAAGGGCTGCCGACCGTTTCTTCCGTTCTTGCTTCCGTTGCTGGATTTGCTTTTCATACTCCAGGATACGCGTTTCCAGTTGGGTGAGTTCGGTTTTCCATTTTCGTTCCAGCCGTTTATATTCTGCCTTTTGGAACTGACTTTCTTGGATGAGCCGGGCATCTTCGTCGGCTGTCAGACCCGTTTCGCGGAGGCGTGCCCGCCGTTCTTTTTCTGTTTTCAAGAAGGTCTTGGCGGCTTGCAATACTTGAGAGGCAGCCGTCTGCTGTTGCTGCAGTTCCTCTTTCCACGACAAATAAGCCGGATTGTGTTGCATCGTTTCGAGTTCATGGTTGATGGCTGTAATCTGTTCTTCTTCGATCTTGAAGAATCCGTCGGGTTGCAGTAAGTCATAGACCGGCGGAACAAAGTAATCGTGGTTGTTGGAATGGGCCAAATTCCCGGAGAAAGCTGCTAAGAAACCGATTTCTCCGGTGGGTTTCCGCACAACCAGCACACCAAACATTTTCCCTTTTTCCAGTTCTTCCCGCCAGTCGTCTCGTGTTTCCAGATAGGCTTGTACCTCTTTTGTCGCCAAAAGACAAAGCGGATGTGGGGTATAATGGAACGGATTAGTAAACGTTTCCGGCAGTTCGATACCGTCGGTCGGGGATTGAAAGGTGTGAAATTTGCTTACAGACATGATAGATCGCATTGAAAACAGCGCTACAAAAGTAATCAACATCACGGGATATAAAGACATCAGCTTGGTGCTGTTAGATTTTTTTGTACATTTGGTCCGATAAAATAAGGAGGAAACGATGAAACAAGAGACTGCAATATTTGCGTGCGGCTGCTTTTGGGGCGCACAATATCAGTTTGAACATGCCAAAGGAGTTATTGATTCGGTAGTCGGTTATATGGGCGGAGATAAGGAACATCCTACTTATCAAGAAGTAAAAGCGCATACAACGGGTCATGCCGAAGTGACGAAGGTCGTGTTTGATGCCGACCAGACATCCTATGTTGATTTATGTAAGCTGTTCTTTGAGATTCATGATCCGGCGCAAACCGACGGACAAGGTCCGGACATTGGTCCGCAATATCGAAGTGAAATCTTTTATCTGAATGAAGAACAGAAGAAACAGGCCGAAGAAGTGATAGCCTTGCTCCGGTTGAAAGGCTATGAAGTGAATACACGCCTTACACCGGCTTCAGCTTTCTGGGAAGGAGAGGAGTATCATCAGCATTATTATGACAAGACGGGTGGAGAACCTTATTGCCATATCCGGACAAAGAAGTTCTGAGATACGGAAGATGTGGTACTAAAAATAAATCCCCAAAGACTTCGTGCCTTTATTGGGTTTAACACGGAATCTTTGGGGATCTTTATCTTAATCTGCCTTTGTCAATACATGGAAACGTCTCCACAAGCATAATCCCAATGTGGTGAGACTGATCGGGAAACCGAACCAGACACCCAATGCTCCTAAGTTGAGGATAAAACCACAGATATAACCGATCGGCAGAGCGAGTCCGAAGTGACAAACCAGCGCCATCTTGGCCATGTATTTGACATCAGTCAGTCCGCGCAAGGCATTGGCGAAAAGAATCTGCAAACCGTCTCCGAATTGATAGAGCATCATGGGCCAGCAGAAGAGAGCTACCAACTTTACGACTTCTTCTTCCGGAGTAAATAAATAACCGATACGTGTGCGGAACAGCAGTAAGAAAGCAATGAAAAGCAGGGCACAGGTATTGATAATCACAAATCCGGCCTGAGCCGCCTTGCGTATTTCCTGATTGTTCCGGCTTCCGTTGAAATTACTTACCCGAATGGATACAGCCGCTCCGATACCATAATAAAGCATAAAGCCTAACGTTGTAATGACACCGCCTACCTGGTAAGCCGCCAGAGCCGTACTGCCAATCCATCCCATCATAATGACACTCAGACTGAAAGATCCGGTCTCTACGCCCATTTGGAAACCGACCGGCAAACCCAAGCGTACCAGATTTCGGATACTTTCCCGGTTAATGACGCTTTGTTTGAATCCTTTGACGTATTCCGCATATTTCTTTCTCCGGCAAAAGAGCCAGCAGAATGCGGCTAGCGTCAGGATACGGCTGAAAAGCGTTGATATACCGGCACCTGTCAATCCTAACTCCGGAAATCCGCCATGACCGTAAATGAGAAAGTAATTCCCGATAATATTAACTACATTCGCACTCAGCATGACATACATCGGTGTCAGCGTATCAGTCGTTCCGTCGCTGAATTGCTTGAACGAATTGAACAGCATGGTGAAGACAACCGAGAAGAGTTGCAGAATATAATACGGAATGATATATGGATATAACTCTTTCGGTTGGTTGAGCCAGTCGAGGTTGAAGAGCAAAAACAGCATGCAAAGGCTTAACAGAATACCGACGATGAAGTTAATCGCCAGACTATTTTTCAGCGTAGCGCCTACTTCGGCGTATTGTTTTTGGGCAAACAGCCGACCGACAATGGGAGTCAGTCCGTAAGAAAAGCCCATTCCGAAGATGAAAGCCAGGTTGAAGAAGTTATTCACGAACGAAGCTGCCGCCAGTTCCTGCGTACTGTGGTGGCCCACCATGATATTGTCGGCAAAGCCTACAATAATAATGCCCAGCTGTCCCAGCATAATTGGGACACCCAGGCGTATAGTCTCTTTATAATGATTCATCAGACGGAATTAACCGATTAGTTCAACGGATGTAATTACCACGTTCTCTGTCGGGCGGTCTTGTTTGTTTGTTTTTACGTTTTGAATGGCTTCAACCACTTCAATTCCTTTTACCACTTCACCGTAAACGGTATATTGGTTATCCAGGAAAGGAACGCCGCCTTCCGTCTTGTAGATTTCGCGCAATTCTTTCGGGAGTTTGGTTTCGTCTTTCCGCTTTTCGGCTTCCAGTTCTGTTTTTCCGATTAGCGTATCACGCAAGATAGCCAGTTCTTCCTTATTGCCGCTCCGGTAATATTCCATGATTTTCGGTTTGTTTTCAGCCTGCAAGCGGGCGAAGATAGATTGCTTCAGTCGGTTTTCTAACTGCTTTTCCATCTGGTTCAATTCTGCTTCCGAATACTTTTTCCCGGTTACGATATAGAACTGTGAAGCCGATGAGGCACGTTCCGGATTCACTTCATCGCCAGTACGGGCAGCGCACAGAGCGCCTTTCTTATGGAAGTATTTCGGATAATTGAATTCTGCTGGAACCGTATAACCCAGATCACCGGCGCCTAAAGATTTGTTCATCGGCGCATCCTTCGAAGTTACATCACCGCCTTGGATCATAAAATCCTTGATGACGCGGTGAAACAACAATCCGTTATACGTACCGTCTTTTACCAGCTGGATAAAATTATCCCGGTGCTTGGGTGTTTCATTGTATAATTTCAACTGGATGTCACCCATCGAGGTGTGCATCAGCACTTGCGTTTCGTTCATTTGATTTTCCATTCTCTTTATTTCTCTACTATTTTCATTGATTTAATCTTTATATTCTTGAGCGGACGGTCTTCCGTATTGGTCTCAACCATCTGAATCTTGAATACCGTCTTCATGCCACTTACGACTTCTCCAAATACCGTGTATTTGTCGTCGAGGTCCGGACGTCCGCCTTCCAGCATATAAGCCTCGCGTTGTTCGGCTGTAAACTTCTTGTTCTGTTCCTTCTCCATCTTGTCCAGTTCCATCTCGGTAAAGAATTTCCCGGTCACGATGTAGAACTGCGAAGCCGACGAGGCCCGTTCCGGATTTACATCATCGCTTGTCCGGGCCGCACACAAAGCACCTGCCTTATGGAAATGCTTCGGATAAACAATCTCAGCTGGAACTGTATAATCCGGATCACCGTCACCCAGATGTTTGTCTGCCGGCGCATCCTTCGAGTTAATATCGCCTGCCTGAATCATGAATTGCTTGATCACGCGGTGGAATAACAGGCCATTGTACAGGTTATCCTTCACATTCTTGATAAAATTATCCCGATGCAAAGGCGTATCGTTATACAATTTCACCTTGATCTTCCCCATGTCGGTGTCGATTTGCACCAGAATTTCCTTCTCCTCCTGCGCCTTTGCCTCTGCGAAAGGAACAGACAAAGCCATCATGGCTATCAGCAAACTTGTCAATAGGCGTTTCATCATCATCTTCTTGAATTATTGATTAGTAATTTGAATTATGCGAACAAAGGTACAAAATAAAAAGGAATGGCTCAGCGCTCTGCCTTGTTTTTGTGGTGGAGAAGTATTTCTGTCTTTGTGTTAATCTTATGACGTGGCATCAGAAAACGTGTTTTTCTTTTTGTCTTATTCATCATTAATCATATCTTTGCGCTTATAATAAAGAGTAATTATATGAGAGACTATCAGTTAGGCTTTATCTCTAATGAGAATATATTTAATCATGTGAAAGAAACGGTAGAGTTGTATCGTAATCACATTAATCTGAAAGAGTTTAATAAAAATATTATTGATCCTATCAAGTTGACTTTTGATTCAAAGGTATATGGAAAAAGCCTGGAAGAAATCATTGAATCAGAATGTATCCGCCAAATAGACAAAACCAATACCAATCATATCGGGTATTTTCATCAGAATCTGTTTAAATATGCTGGTAATGGTTGGGAAGTTCCGACCACTGGATTCGACATTATTAATCCGCAACTGCATATCTTTGCAGAATTGAAAAACAAGCATAATACGATGAATAGTCGTGCCGCAGACAGTGTTTACCGCCACATGCAGGATAAAATCCTTCATGATGACCAAGCAGTGTGTATGTTGGTAGAAGTGATTGCCTCGAAGTCTCGTAATGAAAAGTGGCTTTATGATGGTTTGTCTCATGAAAAGATACGTCGTGTTTCTATCGATAAATTTTATAGTATCGTTTTTGGTGATGATGATGCTTTTTTCAAATTGTGTCGTGCATTACCTGATGTGTTGGATGATGTTATTGCTGAATTACAACGAGGTTCCATAGAAAATAGTGTTTATGAAGAACTTCATCAACTTTCTCCTGATACGTTCAAAAGTCTTTATTTGCTTGCGTTTAAAACTTATGATGGATTCCAAAACTTTTGATTTATGCAAAAAATAATATCTGCCTCTAACTTTGCAGACATTATGGGGGTGTCTAAGGCCACTTTGCAGAAGTGGGAAACAAATGGTGCTTTCGTGCCTTCCATTGATCCTGCAGGAAGAAAGTTTTTTTATGTAGAAAAATTATTGGGTGTTCCGGAAATTAGCGATATGGTACAATCTTCATGGGAAGAGGAAATGCAAGTGAATCCATTACGCTCTTATACGTCTATAGAATTGTTTGCAGGAGCAGGAGGGCTTGCTTTGGGACTGGAAAAGGCTGGTTTTTCTCATATCCTATTGAATGAGATAGATCATGATGCCTGTGTGACATTGCAATATAATCGTCCCGAATGGAGGGTTGTGGAGCAAGATGTCAGAACTATTTCTTTCAAACAATTCAATGGTAAAGTCGATTTCCTCTCCGGAGGTTTCCCTTGTCAGGCATTTTCTTATGCAGGCAAACAAGGAGGGTTCAATGATACGAGAGGAACTTTATTTTTTGAGTTGGCTCGTGCCGTAAAAGAAATACAACCCAAAGTGTTTATGGGCGAAAATGTTAAAGGGCTTGCCGCTCACGATGGAGGACGTACATTGGAAACAATAAGAAACACAATTGCAGAATTAGGTTATACCTTGATAGAGCCTCGGGTTCTGAAAGCCATTTTCTATCAAGTGCCTCAGAAGCGAGAACGGTTGATTCTTGTCGCTATCCGGAATGATATTGCTGATAAAGTTCAATTCAAATGGCCGGATCCATATCATCGGATCATGACTTTGCGGGATGCTTTTTTCAAAGGTGAATTATATGATACTGATGTTCCTCCTTCCGAGGGGCAAACATATCCTCTTAAAAAACAAAAAGTGATGGAACTTGTACCGATGGGGGGATATTGGCGCGATTTGCCTCTTGATGTACAAAAAGAATATATGGGTGGTAGTTTTGAATTGGAAGGGGGGAAAACAGGAATGGCTCGAAGGCTTTCTTTGGACGAACCTAGTCTGACTTTGACTTGCGCACCAGCTCAAAAACAGACCGAGCGTTGTCACCCAACGGAAACTCGACCACTGACAGTGAGAGAATATGCTCGTATACAGACATTCCCGGATGAATGGAAATTTGCAGGAACACTTAGTTCGCAATATAAACAAATAGGGAACGCTGTTCCGGTCAATTTGGCGTATGCTGTTGGTCGTTCACTCATCCGACTTTTCAATGATATCGAAAGCCTTTAACTCCCCATACCCCGCTTCTCCCTCAGCTGCCAGGCTGGGGGAATTTTCTTCTATTCCATATGTTTTAAGTGGTTTGGGCTTGAAATGCTCCAGGTAAGTGTGGTTGATGTGGTACTCCATTTCTTGCAATGTCTGTTCGCGGACAGCAGGTTTCAACTGGCATTCCCAGATGGTCATCACCCGCCAACCCATTTTCTTCAGTTTCGCCTTGTCGCGTTCATCCCGTTGCTTGTTCCGTTCGATTTTCTTCTTCCAAAAGTCCGTGTTGCTGTGTGGAATATGGCCATCCGCCTCGTGGCCGTGCCAAAAACAGCCATGGATGAAGATCACGATGCCGTATTTGCGTAATACAATGTCGGGCGTACCCGGCAACTTCTTCACATTCTTACGATAGCGGTAGCCCCGGTGGTACAAGTAGCGGCGGACGATAAGTTCCGGCTTCGTGTCCTTGCTTTTGATCCTCGCCATGACGGCCGAGCGTTTCTTCTTGTCCCAAATATCCATACCTATGTGTCTTTGCTGCAAATTTACTAATTCGAAAGGAAAGCTTGAAGGAATTTTACAGAAGTAAAAACATAATTCGTTGGACAGAATTTCATTTCCCAGATAAAGAAAATCAGATTCGTTGTACAGAATTTCATTTCCTAGATCAAGGAAATCAGATTCGTTGGACAGAATTTCATTTCCTAGATCAAGGAAATCAGATTCGTTGTACAGAATTTCATTTCCCAGATAAAGAAAATCAGATTCGTTAGACAGAATTTCATTTTCTAAATCGAGGAAATCAGATTCGTTGTACAGAATTTCATTTTCCAAATTAAGAAAATCAGATTCGTTGTACAGAATTTCATTTTCCAAATCAAGAAAATCAAATTCTGCCTAAATGGTTATATTTTTTTGAAAGATAGTTGATTATAGAGGGAAAATGTATATATTTATGGCGAACATATAATTTTAGTGTTATGAGTGCAATTTTAAAACCTGAAGAATTTTATTTCCCAAAGCTCAACAACGCCGAATTTGCCTTTTTTGCCGGGCAAATTTGCGCGTATGTGGAAGAGGGGACTGTCGAAGCCCTGCATGCGCCGGAAGAAACCTATCTGGCGTTCTATGGAAACTACAATAAGTTGGTGGAACTGGTCAACCAAAGCCGGATCGCCTCTGAAACGGCCCGGATCACGGAACTGGACAAGCAGGAAGATGATTTGCTGACGTATTTCTTCTCTACGATCAAGACGGGGGCCAATCATCCGAACCCGACGAAGCGGGAGGCGGCGCAAGCCCTGCAAAATGTGGTGAAACCGTATTTCGGCGTGCAGTCGTTGCCCCAACGGCAGCAGGTGCAGGCCGTCGATGGCTTGTTAATGGATTTGAAGAAGAGCGAAAACATCGCGCACATCACGGCGCTGGGAATGACGGAAGATTTGGTCTATTTCGAAGAGTTGAATGGCGAATACCGGGAGCTGATTGACAGCCGTGCCGCCAGCCAAATGGCTAATCCTGCCGAATCGGTCAAATCCATCCGCGAAGAAATGTATGTCCAGTATGACACGATCGTGACGACGATCTTTGCTTTCAGCATCGCTACGCCGTCTGATGTTCTTACGGCTTTCATTACCAAGGTGAACAAACTGATTGCCGATACCAACCAGGCGTATAACCAGCGCATGGCGGAACGGTCGAAATCAACCGAAGAAAACAAGGCTTAATGCCTCGATGCTCCCGGCTCGCAGACGTGCCGGGAGTTTTTTTGTGCCGTGTATTCTCGGTCTTCTTTCCTTTAAAACCAGATAATTTTCCGTATCTTCGCACATCGAAACTCTAAAAATCAAAATCAGTATGTTTTCAGGCATTGTAGAAGAAGCTGCCAAGGTGGTGGCGGTAGAAAAAGATAAAGGGAACATCCATATAACGATGGAATGTTCGTTTGTGAATGAATTGAAGATCGACCAAAGCGTGGCGCACAATGGCGTGTGCCTGACTGTCGTTAAGAAGATCGACAAAACTTATACGGTAACGGCTATCCAGGAGACGCTGGATCGTTCTAATCTGGGACATCTGGTGCCGGGCAGCCTGGTAAATCTGGAACGGAGCATGCTGATGAACGGCCGCTTGGACGGACATATCGTTCAGGGGCACGTCGATCAAACCGCCGTTTGTACGAAGGTGGAAGAGGCCGACGGCAGCTGGTATTATACGTTCGAATATCAATTCGACCAGGCGATGGCACAGCAAGGCTACGTGACGGTCGAAAAAGGTTCTGTCTGCGTGAACGGCGTCAGTCTGACGGTATGTAATTCTAAGGATAACAGCTTCCAGGTCGCGATCATTCCTTATACGCACGACCATACGAACTTCTGCCAGATCGAGCAAGGCACTGTGGTGAACCTCGAATTTGATATCGTGGGGAAATATATCAGTAAGATGATGCAATATAAATAATCCGGAGATGACGAACTTCTTTGATTTAGCAGCCCGGCGGCAAAGCGACCGGGCTTTCGACCCGAACCGTCCGGTAGAGAAAGAAAAAATCCGGCGGATCTTGGAGACCGTCCGCCTGGCGCCTTCGGCCTGCAATTCGCAGCCCTGGCATTTCATCGTGGTGGACGATCCGGAGACGAAGAATAAACTGGCGGATGCCGTGGCGAGCAAAATCCTGGGGATAAACCACTTCTCGAAGCAAGCATCGGTACATATCGTGGTGGTAGAAGAGAAACCGAACCTGAGCGCCGGTTTCGGAGCTTGGCTGAAGGATAAAAACTTCGCCCACATTGATGTTGGTGTTGCTGCCGCCCATCTTGTCCTGGCTGCCGAAGACGAAGGACTGGGCAGTTGTATCCTCGGTTGGTTTGACGAGGATAAAGTACGCAAACTGTTGGGAATACCTTCCGGCAAACGGGTGTTGCTGGATGTCGTGATCGGCTATTCAACGCAACCCGACCGGAAAAAAGTACGGAAAGATTTGGAAAAGATCGCCAGCTGGAACCGCTACGAGTAAGTATTCCCCTAGTCCGATAATCAGATGGAAATAGCAGTCAAGAAAAAAAGGCGGGGATTATTCTATTCCAAGGAAGAAGAACGGATAAACGCGATCTCGCACGCGGCGGGGATTGCGCTGGGGCTGATTGTCTGTATTTGTTTCCTGGCGTATTGTCACCAACACGGCGACGGCTGGGCCACGCTGGGTGTCTGGCTTTACTTCGTAGGCATGGGCGGTTCTTACCTGACTTCAACCCTTTATCATACCTTGCGCCACCACAATCCGCTGAAGAAAAAGCTCCGGCAGTGGGATCATGCCGCAATCTATTGGCATATTGCCGGGAGCTATTCGCCCGTTACCCTCACGATCTTGCGTGAAGAAGGCGTATGGGGCTGGGGGCTGTTCGCCTTTGTATGGGCGTGTGCTCTTATCGGGACGATAGCCAGTTTCCGTAAAATGGAAGAGCATAGTCATGTGGAAACTCTCTGTTTCATCGTGATGGGATTGTCTATCCTCGTTGCTTTTCGCCCCTTGTTTGCCTTGGCCGAGGCCGCTTGCTATTGGATTATCGCCGAGGGTGTATGTTATATCGCGGGTGCGGTGTTTTATTCCTTCCGCCATGTTCGTTATACTCATTCTGTTTTCCATTTCTTTGTATTGGCAGGATCGGCTTGTCATATTGTGGCCGTGTGGAAAGTCCTGGAGCTATGGTTGTGAAGAATAAAAACTGCAGAAACAGCCGAAAAGCTATTCAATTTGTAGTTGTAAAGACAAACGAAGATGTTATTACCTTATTTACAAGAGAACCGGATCGAAGCCGGTTGCGATGAGGCCGGACGAGGTTGTCTGGCAGGTGCCGTCTATGCGGCAGCTGTTATCTTGCCTCCTGATTTCAAGAATGAAATGTTGAATGATTCGAAGCAGCTGACCGAAAAACAGCGGTATGCCTTGCGGAGTGTGATAGAAGAGTCTGCCTTGGCTTGGGCTGTTGGAATCGTTTCGCCGGAAGAGATAGATCAGATTAACATTCTGAATGCTTCCTTTTTGGCCATGCATCGTGCCATCGACCAGTTGAAGATTCGTCCGGAACATCTGTTGATCGACGGGAACCGCTTTAATCCTTATCCCAATATTCCGCATACAACCATCGTGAAAGGTGACGGAAAGTACCTTTCGATTGCCGCCGCATCCATTTTGGCCAAAACATACCGTGATGATTATATGAATCAGTTACATCGGGAATATCCTGTCTATGATTGGGATCATAACAAAGGATATCCGACAAAGAAACATCGGGCCGCCATTGCCGAGTACGGAATTTCGCCTTACCACCGGAAGAGTTATAATCTGTTGGGCAACGGCCAACTGACCTTGGATTTGTTTTAGCCCGATTTCTTCTCGCTATTTATTGATTCGGATAAACGGAAGTACTAGAAACAGCGGGATACAGCAGAGCATCACCCAAATGAAGAAGTGCTGGTAACCGATACATTCCTGAATCCATCCTGAAATCATGCCAGGCACCATCATGCCGAGTGCCATAAATCCGGTACTGATAGCATAGTGGGATGTTTTATATTCTCCTTCGGCAAAAAGCATCAGATACATGGTATATCCGGTAAATCCGAATCCGTAACCAAACTGTTCGATGGCAACACAGGTGTTGATAATGGCGAAGTTGTCTGTTTGTACGTATGCCAAATAGAGATAAACTAGATTAGGAAGCGAGATGGCGAGAGCCATTGGCCAGATCCAACGTTTTAGGCCGTGTTTCGAAATGGCAATACCTCCGGCAATTCCTCCTAATAGCAGGGCAATGACACCGATGGTTCCATAGACAAATCCTACTTGACCAGTGCTTAATCCCAAACCACCTTTCTCAGGCTGATCCAGGAGGAACGGAGATGCCAGTTTAACCAATTGCGATTCACCCAAGCGGTATGTCAACATGAAGAGGAGAGCCGGTATAATTCCTTTCTTGGAAAAGAACGACGAAAAGGTCTGTACGAACTCTTTCCAGATACTATGAATGGTGACACCACTTCGCAGCTTGTCGGATGAAGGTTTCGGCAGGATGAATTTATGCCAAAGGGCAAGCGCGATGAAAATTCCTGCCATGACAAAGAAAACCAGGCTCCAGGCCATTGGGATATGACCGGTTGTTTTCTCTAACCAACCGGCCAGCATAACCAGCAAGCCTTGTCCGGTGATCATGGCAATGCGGTAACAGGTATTTCGGATGCCGATAAAGAACGCTTGTTGTTCTTCATTCAGTCCGAGCATATAAAACCCATCGGCTGCAATGTCGTGGGTAGCAGAGCAGAAAGCCATCACCCAAAAGAAGGCAAGCGTTGCCTGGAAGAAGAAATCTCCGGGCAAGACAAATGCGATTCCGGCCATTCCGCCACCGATCAGTACCTGCATGATCCAGATCCACCAGCGCTTTGTTTTGATCAGGTCCACAAACGGACTCCAGAGAGGTTTAATTACCCAAGGGAAATATAACCAGCTTGTATAAAGAGCAATGTCCGTATTGGAAACATCGAGTCGTTTGTACATAATGACGGATAACGTCATCACGGCTACATAAGGCAGACCTTCAGCGAAGTATAATGAAGGAATCCAATTCCAAGGAGATTTCTTTGTTGTCATCATGTTTCAGGTATTAGTCTGGTTGGTATTTCAATTACAAATTTATCTGAAATGAATCTTGATCGTTGGCTACTGGAAACTTCCTACGAAAAGAGGCCAGCTTGTCGGCAGATAAGGTACGGGTGAGTAAACACTGCTTACGGTTGTAAGCACATCCCATTCTTTCACCTTTGGGAGAGAACAGAACGGAACCACCGATGTAATTGAATCCTTTTCCGTCTACACCAGTTCGGTTCACTCCACAAACATAAGTCTGGTTTTCGATTGCGCGGGCTTGGAGCAAAGGTTGCCACACCGAAGAACGTACTTCGGGCCAGTTGGCCATATAAATCAGCAGATCGTAGGCATGATCCTGATTTCGGCTCCAGACAGGAAAGCGCAGATCATAACAAATCTGCAGACAAATATTCCATCCCCGGTAAGAAATGATCGGACGTTTGCTTCCGGCTGTGTAGATCTTTGTTTCACCTGCCATGCTGAACAGATGACGTTTGTCATAGTAATAAGTCTGTCCATCCGGTGTAATGAAAAAGGCACGGTTATAATAATGACCATCTTCGCAAGCGATGAAACTTCCTGTGACAGCCATATCCAAAGATGACGCCCAACATTTAACGGTAGAAATGGTTTCCCCGTTTACATCTTCAGCCAGCGATTGGGCATTCATGGAAAAACCGGTCGTAAACATTTCCGGCAGTACCACTAAATCCGTTTTCCCTTTATTCCCTTTTAAGCGGGATTCGCAAGCTTGTAAATTCTTTTCCTTCTGTTCCCATTCGATGGGAAACTGCAGGAGGCTTATGCGCAAATCATTTTCCATTTTCCTAATAAAAGATACGAGTTTCGTTTTCGGAATAAACGAGAATCAAAAGTAATTCTCACGAGTTTCGTTTTTCAACTTCGTTGGTTCTAAAAAACAAACCGGACGAGAACTAATCCAGTCCGGTTTGTTTTTTATGCTGGGATGATGGACTAACCACCGAAACATTCCGGATGGCAAGCTGTAACCCCTTTGTATTTCTCGCGGATAGCAGCCAGATCCTGGTCGGCATTACCCGTTGGATAAAATATCTCTTTAATACCTACTTCCTTTTTCCCGTAATCCATGTATCCTATTAATATGGGAACTTGTGCTTTAAGGGCGATGTAGTAAAATCCTTTTTTCCATTCATCAACCCGCTTTCGCGTTCCTTCAGGAGTAATGGCTACCTGAAATCGGTCGTGTGTCTGAAACATTTCAACTACTTGGTCGGTTAGTGACGTCCGTTTGTCTCGATTAACCGGAATTCCTCCCATACTCTTAAAAATCAGATTTAAGGGGAAGAAAAACCAATCCTTCTTCATTAAGAAACCAGCTGTCAATCCAATAGATGTATAAAACAATTTCCCGATGACAAAATCCCAGTTGCTTGTATGTGGAGCTACACATATGACACATTTCGGGAGTTCTACACCATTGTGCGGTCCCAGTTTCCAGCCAAACCAGCGAAGAAGAGCTCTACAAATAACTTGCATCATGCTTATTTGTTTAATTCGCCAATTTCAGTAGCAATGGCATCGATTTCCTTTTGCAGGTCTTCTCTAAGTTTTTTGTAATAAGCTTTTACCAGTTTTGCATTGTCCTTACCATCCGGTTTGCCGGCACGGCAGATAAAGTTATCTTGCATATCCAGAATCCGAGCCATGATAGAATCTGCAGCCTCAGGATTCGTACCCGGAAGATACAATTTACAAAACATTGCTTCTAGAAATAGATTACCAGCCGTATAGCCGATTTCTTTCTTTAAAATTCTTCTTTTAGCCATAGTCGTTTTATTATTAGAATATCACAAAGCTACAAAATTTACAATTAAATATAAAAGCCTAATCCAAAAAAGCGTAAAAAAGATTATCTTTGCGCTCAGAAAATCATACCATTAAAAGAACTACAGAATGAACAATACAGAGACTACGCCAGAATATGTATTTGAAAGTAGTTGGGAAGTTTGTAATAAGGTTGGCGGAATCTATACGGTTCTTTCGACTAAAGCGCATACTTTGCAACAGATGTTGAGTGATAAGATTATTTTTATCGGACCCGATATTTGGGATAAAACTCAACCATTGGATTTTGTAGATGATCTTAATTTGTTTACCGACTGGAAGCAACATGCAGAATCTACGGAAGGTCTACGGGTGAAAATAGGGCGTTGGAATGTGCCAGGAATGCCTCCTGTCATTTTGGTTGATTTCAAGCCATTCTTCCCGGAAAAAGATGCGTTGTACTACATGATGTGGGAACATTTTCATGTCGATTCTATTCATGCATACGGAGATTATGACGAATCTTGTATTTTTGCCTATGCGGTAGGAAAGGTCATAGAAAGCTTTTATCATTATTATAAATTGGAAAATAAACCGGTTGTCGCTCATTTTAATGAGTGGATGCTGGGAATGGGGGCTTTGTATGTAAAGAAACAATTGCCGAAAGTGGCGACAATTTTTACTACACACGCTACATCTATCGGTCGTTCCATTGCCGGAAACAACAAGGCGTTGTATGCCTATATGGACGGATATAACGGAGATCAGATGGCATATGAGCTGAATATGGAAGCCAAACATTCTATAGAGAAACAGACAGCTCATCAGGTCGATTGTTTTACTACGGTAAGTGATATTACGGCTCGTGAGTGCGAACAGTTGCTGGATAAGAATCCGGATGTTGTAACTCCCAATGGATTTGAACCGAACTTTGTACCTGAGGCTAGAGAATATGCCGTAAAGAGAGCTGAAGCCCGTAAAACGTTATTGAATATGGCCGAGAAGTTATTGGGATATCCGATAGATCCGGATGCATTACTGATTTCTACGAGTGGCCGTTATGAATACCGCAACAAAGGTATTGACGTATTTATTGAAGCCATGAATCGGGTTCGTACCAGCGGACAGTTGCAACGTGAAACGATCGCCTTTATCATGGTTCCTGCATGGGTACGGGATGTACGTTCGGATTTGAAGAAAGCAATCGAAATGGATTATCCGAATAAAGAGCCTATGCAATGTCCTTTCATTACACATTGGTTAAATCAGATGCAGGATGACCGGGTAATGAATTACATAGGATATGCCGGCTTTACGAATGCAAAGGATGAAAAGCTGAAGATTATTTTTATTCCTTGCTACCTGGATGGGAAAGATGGTATTCTGAATAAGCCATATTATGATATTCTGATCGGTATGGATGCAACGGTTTATCCTTCTTATTACGAACCATGGGGATATACTCCGTTGGAAAGTATTGCTTTTGGAATTCCTACTATTACTACGAATCTGGCTGGTTTCGGCTTATGGGCCCAGAAAGCTGGTGTATCCGGAAAGGATATAAAAGAAGGAGTTGTGGTGATAGACCGTACGGATTTCAATTATTTCGAGGTAGCAACAGAGATAACCAACCAGATCTTGGCCTTGGCAGATATGGAGGATGAAAAGTGGAAAAACATGATTAAAGATAATTGTTTCGCTTTGGCTCAAAAGGCAGAATGGACAAGATTCATTTCTTACTATAAGGAAGCTTTTTCAGTTGCGTTAACTCATGCGAAAGCAAGGAATTCTTGAAAACATTCAATTTCAATCAAATAAATTGCGTATCTTTGTCGCCGTTTGATAAATATATCAAAATAGAAATAAATAAAAGAAACATAAACTAAACTTCACGATAATGAAAATCAAATCAAATGATCCTATTTGGAAGGATGTTTATTCTCAGTCTAAATTGCCCGCCTCTTTAGAAGGGTTGAAAGAAATGTCTACCAATCTTTGGTGGGTGTGGAATCATGAAGGAGCAAAGCTATTTGGAAAAATAGATCCTGCTCTGTGGAAGAAAACAGAAGGAAATCCTGTTCAATTATTGCAGAACCTATCTTTTCAGCGGACAGAAGAAATATTGGCTGATAAAGAATTGATGGCTGAAATCACAAAAGTTTATGCTGATTTCAAAGCTTATATGAATGTGAAGCCAGATCAAACCAAACCGTCTGTTGCTTATTTCAGCATGGAATATGGTTTGACGAATGTTTTGAAAATTTATTCAGGTGGTTTAGGTGTTTTAGCCGGTGACTATCTGAAAGAAGCAAGTGACAGTAATGTCGATATGTGTGCTGTTGGTTTCTTGTATCGTTATGGTTACTTTACACAAACCTTATCGATGGACGGCCAACAGATTGCTAACTATGAAGCACAGAACTTTAATTCTCTTCCATTGGTTCAGGTTATGGAAGAAAATGGTGAACCGATGGTATTGGAAGTTCCTTATCCGGGACGTACGGTTTATGCACATATCTGGAAAGTTAGTGTAGGTCGTGTTCCTTTGTATTTAATGGATACGGATATACCGCAGAATAGTGAATGGGACCGTTCAATTACTCACCAATTGTATGGTGGTGATTGGGAAAACCGTATGAAACAGGAATATCTGTTGGGTATCGGTGGTATCATGATGCTGAACAAGCTGGGTATCAAGAAACAGATTTATCATTGTAATGAAGGACATGCTGCTTTGATCAATGCACAGCGTTTGGTTGACTATATTCAGAAAGAAGGTTTGTCATTCAATCAGGCATTGGAAGTAGTTCGTGCATCTTCACTTTACACTGTACATACGCCGGTTCCTGCTGGACATGACTATTTTGATGAAGGTCTGTTTGGGCGTTATATGGGTGAATTCCCGAACAAATTAGGAATTAGCTGGCAGGAATTCATTGACATGGGACGTGTGAACCCGGGTTCAAATGAAAAGTTCTGTATGAGTACTTTCGCATTGAATACTTGTCAGGAAGCTAATGGTGTAAGTTGGTTACACGGAAAGGTTTCTCAAAGAATGTTTGCTCCTATCTGGAAAGGTTATTTCCCCGATGAATTACATGTTGGATATGTAACGAATGGTGTTCATATGCCTACTTGGGCCTCAACAGAATGGAAAGAGTTCTTCTATAAGAGATTCCATAAGAACTTCTATGCTGATCAGTCTAATCAGAAGTATTGGGAAGCTATCCAGACAATGCCGGATGAGGAAATTTGGAATATCCGTCAGACATTGAAGAACAAGCTGATCAAATACATCAAGAATGAATATAAGACTACTTGGTTGAAGAATCAGGGAGATCCTGCTAAGGTAGTTTCTATTTTGGAAAAGATCAATCCGAATGCTTTGTTGATTGGTTTCGGTCGTCGTTTTGCTACTTACAAGCGTGCACATTTGTTGTTCACAGACTTGGATCGTTTGGCTAAGATCGTCAACAACGAACAGTTCCCGATTCAGTTTGTATTTACAGGAAAAGCTCACCCGGCTGATGGTGGTGGACAAGGATTAATCAAGCATATTATTGAGATTTCTCGTCGTCCTGAATTCCAAGGTAAAATCATTTTCCTTGAGAATTACGACATGCGCTTAGCACGTCACTTGATAGCTGGTGTGGATGTGTGGTTGAATACTCCGACTCGTCCGTTGGAAGCTTCAGGTACATCAGGTGAAAAAGCAGAAATGAATGGTGTATTGAACTTCTCTGTCTTAGACGGATGGTGGTATGAAGGTTATCGCGAAGGTGCTGGTTGGGCATTGACAGATAAGCGTACTTATGAAAACCAGCAGTATCAAGATCAGTTGGATGCCGCTACTATCTATCAGATGTTAGAATCAGAAATAATACCAACCTACTATGCTAAGAATAGTAAAGGTTATTCTCCTGAATGGATTCAATACATCAAGAATTCAATGTCTCAAATCGCTTACAATTATACAATGAAGCGTATGTTGGACGATTATATTGATCGTTTCTATAAGAAGCTGGCTACTCGTTCAGCAGTCCTGGTGAAAGATAATTATGCTAAAGCCAAGGAAATTGCAGCATGGAAGGAAGAAGTTGCTGCTCATTGGGATTGTTTTGAAGTAACTTCATTTACGAGTGATGCTGAATTTGCTGTTAACGGACCTGTTGTAGGTAAGGAAAGTACCTTCAGCCTGGTAATTGATCGTCATGAGTTGTCTGGTATGTTAGGCGCTGAAGCAATCATTACTAAGGAAGATCCGGAAAAGCATCAGACGGTTATTATCGAGAAGAAAGAATTCGAGCTTAAGAAAGAGGAAGGTACAAATATGTACTTTGAATTGAAGATTACTCCGACAGAAGCAGGAAATCATAAGTTAGGTTTCCGTATCTTCCCGAAGAACCCGAACTTGCCTCACCGTATGGACTTCGCTTTTGTACGTTGGATTCAGTTATAATTGACGATATAAAGCGTAATTTCGTACTATAAATACATAAAAAGAGTACATCTTTTGGAAGGTGTACTCTTTTTTGTATGATCTGATTTGATAAAATCGGATATTTTATTATCTTTGCTTTGTCGGAAAAGGGGTATTAGCTCATCTGGCTAGAGCGTTAGACTGGCAGTCTAAAGGTGATCGGTTCGAGTCCGATATACTCCACATTATATATATCATCTAATACTATCTAATATCATCTAAATATTATAATCAATACAATACATTATTTTCATATCATCTAAATATTTTCTAGTATCATCTAACGATCGTAATAATAGTCCTCGTTTTATTGCTCGATTTATGATTTAGTCCCTGTCTAAATAAATTCATTCACGGTGAACGGATTATCCATATTAAATTTATCTATAAGCAATAGAATGACTTATTTTTGTTTGAACAAAAAAATATAATATGAATATTGTAAAAATAACATTTAAAGTTGGGCAGAAAATATATGAGTTTGGCCCTACGGGAGAGTATGAAATATCAAATCTATCTGGAGAAGATTTGATGAAGTTCAAAAAATATTTTGTAGAGAACTACAAAATGATTTTTGGAATCTCTGTTCCAACGGAGTGGATTATTTAAGGGATATGCGGTTGATAAAATCATCCGCATATCTTATTTATATACTATTTCAGTTATAGCAAGTAGATAAAATTCCTTACCACACTCTCCAATATCCTCCTACACCAACATAAGGAGATAAACCATTCCGTCCGATTCCATAACCGGCTATCACACCGATCCCCCATCTGCGAGGTTTCTCCCGGATGATGATCTTTTCCGGATATACCCATACGCTATCCAATGACGGCTTATAACCAGATACCCAAGCACGATAGTTTTCTGTTTGGTATTCCTTCTGCGATATGGGAACAGGAATATAAACTGTCTCGTGGATCGTATCGCCATCCAGGGTTATATAGACAGGGAACAGTTCTGGTATTTCTTGCACAACAGTCTCGATCACTGGATAAGGAATACTGTCGCGAAGTGTGTCACGGAAGTGTGATGTATCAGCTGCAGACGTGAAGCCCCGTGTTCCCCGTCTCCCATAACCGTAACCAATTACAGAACATATTGCTGCTGTCAGCAATATGATGAGTATAGCTTGCCAAGCTTTCATAGCAATTCCCAGCCATCAATCACATCACACATATCCGCCTCCTGTCCGTTCTCGACCTTCGACATAGCGGCGACTATTCGGATCATCATCTCCCTGTTATCTGTCCGGATTGGATCGTCAGCGGGGATTCCAGATCTATCCGACACGACAGATATATAATTTCCCGTATCATTCTCATTTTCCGGAGCCCATCTACCGATCATCTGACGGATCGTGTTCAGCTTATAATTTACCTGATAATTGCGTAGGATCTTGAATATAGCCCGATAACCGTAAGCCATGCTCTCAAATTGCTTGAACTCCTTGTCTCGTGATGGAATAACCTCACCCTGGAACTTATCCCCGTTAATCCGAATATTACCCGGATTGTTATTTCGATAACCTCTTGGTTTATTTGCCATAACCTTAACCATTTAACCTGTGATAAAAATCCAACTTGATATTCTCATAGACAGCCGACACGTTCGTGTACGCCCGGCCGTTATTGGCCCCGGACTCATTGTACAACTCACCCTCGACAACCTTGGCCACCCATTCCACCCATTCCGGGTTCGTGTACTCGGACAGCCGCTTACCCCTGTACCTATAGGAATCAAACCGGCTATTTCGGTCCTCATACATGTTCGTCAGCAATGTCCGGATCTTTTTGGCTGTCGCCTCCCTATCAGCGATATGGTTCTCTTCCCGAACCCTCTTGATCAATCTGCAGACCTTCTCCGTGGCCAGGTCAAAGTAGACACTGCTTGTATTTTTTATACGAAGCTGCGTTTCCGGAATCAAACCTTCCGCAATATCAACCATAGTCTCGAGATTCCTATTTGCCTTCTCCTGTACATCTGTGATCTTCTCACCAAATTCAGTAAAAATACGTTCTGTCAGGTTCTTGTAAGACACCATATTCCACACTAATACCCCTATGGCGAATACGAGGAAAAAAGCCGCTATGACCACCAATATACCATACTCGCTAATGCCTTTCGCAACTTGTAATGCCGCTTCTGTCTGTTCCATGCTTTCCTGATAAAGGGCGGCCTGTCACACCGCCCAATTGATAACCTAAACTACCTAAAACTTAATCCAAATGAATTACTTCATCTTTCGGCTTGAATAATTCCCAAACAACCTTTACCAAGT
>NZ_JAKZMM010000043.1 GCF_022809355.1 Parabacteroides faecalis
TAAAGCACGTAAACACCAGCAGTAAAGAGTATCGTACGAAGTGGAACTGAATGCAGACTTCGATAAACAGTTAAGACACCACCTCTTAGTGTAAATCTTGCTTGCGTCTGTAGTACGAGTTACAAGGCTGAAACAGTAGTATCTAAAAATCGTACGAGCTGGAAATGCGTGCATCAAAAACATGAATTATGACAAAGAAAGATATTAAAAAAGCAGCAGTAGATAGCTGTGTTTTTGAGAATAGCATTTTTAATCCTGAATTAACCCCGTATTATGAACAAGGATTCAAAGACGGTGCCAACTGGCGTATTAATAGCATTTGGCATAGTGCAAGAAAGGATGTCCCTGAAGCATATTTCCAAGTACTTGTTGAAGATGATTTGGAAGATTTCGAGGTTTGCATGCTGGCACAAGAAGAAGAATGTCCACAAAACTGGGTTCGCTGGGCGTATGTTAAGGACTTAATACCAAGTAAGGAGGAATGAATATGAAAACAGAAATCGAAAAGGTAGCAAAAGAGAAATATCCAGACAACATGAAATATGGAGTAGAATATCAAATGGATGAACTTCGTCCTGAAGACCTTAGAGAAGCTTTCAAGGATGGTGTGGAATGGTTTAGAAAGTCTTTGTTCCATAAGGCAAAAGATGAAGTTCCGCAACCAATCGGCGGTTATGCGAATGATATCTGTCCGCAAATACCTTGTCTAGTCAAAGGACATCTATCAACCGGATATGGTTATGGTGTCAGGTATTGGAACGTGAAATGTCAAGTATGGGATGATGAAGAATGCGACGATTACGAATGTGGCAAGGACGCCGTAGAAGAATGGGCTTATCTGGATGATATTATTGGAAATATGGAGGACTGACTATGAGCAAGAAAGAAGAATTAGCAAAGAAATACGCAGAAAATTGTTATCAGTATGACGAAGATATGAGATTCCAATGCGAATATCACTTTGAATCAGGATGGGATGAAGCATTGAAAGAAATCATTGTCGATGCAAGAAAAGAACTTCCTGAATACGATGAAGATGTATGGGTTATAAATGAATATGGTGATAAATTCTTTTGCCATAGAAGTAATGATCCAAACGTAGTAGTTGATAAAGATGGTTGGTGCAATTATTCAGGTTGTGATATTGTTGCTTGGATAAGAAATCCAACATTTGAAGAGATAATATCTATGAATAAGGATGTTTTGAAACGGTTAAAAGATAAGTAACTATGAGTAGTGTTAATTTGAATGAGTTGCGAGATAAAACCTTCCAGTGCTCAGTAGTCCACGGCTGGCACGAAAAGAACCTAAGTGACGAACATTTCCTTTGCCTGGTAATATCTGAACTAATGGAAGCCGTAGAAGCAGATCGGAAAGGAAAACGTGCGCAAGTTGAAAAGTTCAAAGAATGTCAGGGTGATAGCATTCCATTAACCGAAGAAACCAGGCAGAGAAGATTCAAGGAAGACTTTGAAGCATATATCAAGGGAAGTGTAGAAGAAGAGCTGGCCGACGCCTGCATCCGACTTCTGGATCTGTCCGGATTGAGGAATGTGGATTTGGGTGAAGTCGATGTTGATGAATTGAAATGTTCTGAAGGATTCTTCGATTGGACTTTTACGGAATCCATATTTTTCTTGGTATGCAACTTAACAAATACTGATTTCATTGAAACGCATTCTTTCGATAGCTATCTACGAGTAGCTTTAATGGAAATCATAGGGTTTTGCGTAAAGAAAGACATCGACATCTTCTGGTACATTGATCAGAAAATGAAATACAATGAACTCCTGCCATATAAGCACGAAGGCAAAAGCTACTGACCATGAAACACGTATTCTACACTTTAATCATTATGCAATCCCTGTACGAGCTTGTGAAGCTGTTTAGATGTAAATCCTTGTATCAGCATGTAAAAGTCTTTCAGAGGCTGGATAAGACATCAAAAAGATTGTATCTGATGGCGCATCCGTGGCTTCATGTTGCATTTTTCATGGATGTCGTCGGGCTTTTTCTTTTGGGTATAGGATTGTTTTCAAGTCAGTGGGTATGTTTCCTCGTCGTCTTGGCCATGAGTTTCAGTCAGATCCAAAAGCATGGAGCATGGGCGGTATTTCTGGACAGCCTGATTACAGTCATTATCTACGTTTTTGCCATCCTGAACTCATATCACTTGATATAATGAAAAAAAGTAGCCATCCAACACGATTAAAATAATCAAGTTAAACTAAGTTTAATATGCTGATTATTAGATGGTTATATTTGTATAACAAACTAATAATCAGTATCTTTACTATACTAAAAGAACACTATTAAACAATTGAGCAATGAAAGCAACAGATTTATTCAATATCAGAAAAGAAGAGTTTGAAACTAACGAAACATTTGCAAAAAGAGTATATGAAACAGCTAAAAGATATAGAAGCTCGTTGCATTTTACATCACAAGAAAGCTGGCATGTACTAACAATACTTGCAAAGTATTATAAGGAAAGCGTATCCGACATTCTTTCCGCTATTCGTGATATAGAATGGAATAACCCATCTAAGAAATATAGAATTCAGTGGGTGAAATGTTTATCTGAACACTATTTGGTAGTTGATAAAAGATAAGAAATTAGTTTAACCAGCAGGGCGAAAGCCCTGCACAATCAAAATAGAGCAATGATAAAGAAAGCAGTAGAATACAGTTTGAAGGCTGAAAAGAAAGAGTTTCCGATTGCTAAGATATATTCTGCAGAAGACGCTGTAAACTTCGCTCGGAAATTTTATCTCGATGACATAAGCATATACGAAAGTTCGTTTATCCTACTTATGAATCAGGCAAATAATGTAACTGGATATGCTAAGATTTCACAAGGTGGTATATGCACTACGATTGTAGATGTAAGACTGGTTGCCAAGTACGCAATAGATACACTTGCACCAGCAGTAATTTTTTTACATAATCATCCGTCAGGAAATACAAATCCGTCTAACGAGGATGTTAGGTTGACGGCTAAAATACGTGATGGTTTGAAAATGCTTGATGTGAAGTTATTAGATAGTATAGTTATTACAGAAGACAGTTATCTATCAATGAGTAATGAAGGACTGATTTAATATTAAAATATATAGCAATGAATACAGTGGAAGTTTTAATGAAGCGTGATGGTCTTAGTGAACCTGAAGCTATCGATCTTATCGAAGAAACGAGAGATGAAATATTATCTGTAGATCCGTTTAAAGCAGATGAAATCATTATTTGCAATCTTGGGTTGGAACCAGACTATTTAATGGACATTCTAATGATTTGAATATGGTTGATAAAGATAAAATACTCGAAAAACTCCGCAAGTTGATGAATCTAAAAGAATCGGCACTTGCACTTGGGAATGAAGGTGAGGCGTGCGCAGCAGCAGCCGGAATCACACGTCTACTAATAGCCTACAACTTGTCAGAAACTGATATTCCTACACAGGAAAGAATTGACAATCCAATAGTTGCCGAAGAAATACCATTCAAGTCTGAAATAAATAGTGGCAAATGGTATGAAGGATTAATTGGAGTTGTGTGTGAATATAATATGTGTCGATCTCTTATTATATCGATAAGAAAAGACAGTGGACGTATGAGACGTGATAAGTTCCAGATTGTTGGCAGAAAGAAAAATGTTGAAGTTGTCTTGTTTCTAGTTTCACAACTTTCCCATAAATTCTATCAGATTGGGCTGAAAGAATATCCAGTCTATAAACATGATTGCCTGTTCAAGTACGGTAAAACTCCAAAAAGTCTTACGATGTACCTCCGCTCCTATCTCTGCGGATGCGTATCTGGCCTGAACGACAAGTTTCGCTCCGAAAAGCAGCAACTACAACAGGAATGCAACATCACTTCGCTTGCCATGAGCACCCGTGCAGAGATTGACGATTTTTTGAAGGATGAAAAAATAGGAAGATCCAGAGCAAGATGCGAGAGTGTAGATTGCCTTTCTGCAAATCGTGGATATAATGTAGGTAAGAATATAGAGATAAACAAAGGTGTTTATGCCGAAAGTGTAAGTGAAGATAGGAGGTTAATGTAATGAAAACAAAAGTTTGTAAAGACGGATTTGTGTGGCTGGTTATCAGCAAGGAAGCAGCTTACCAGCTGTTTTCATCAGATATTGAAGTATTCAGACTATATGATGATGATAGCGAAGGGGCGTGTGATGATGCCAATGACATAAGGTTTCATAATGGAGAGTTCGGTATTGAAGTGGGGTTTATAAAAGACCTTCTTCCAAGATGCCCTGTGTGCGAGAATGCTTTGATACCAAGCAGGTACGAAGGTTCTGATTGGGAATGTTTGGAGTGTAATAATGATTTTTTTAGCAAGTGAGATATGAAGGCAAGAGACAGATATACTGATGAAATAGTAGAAATAATTTCTTTTTGTGGAACCACTCAAAGAAACGAAGATTTAGACAGAGTTTCTTACATAGATAGTGAAGGTCAAGAACACCCAAACGAGAAATTAAATTATTATTGGGATTTTGAACCTATTGATAGTAATAGAAATGAGATTGATTGGGAGCAGCGGAGATTTGAAATAGCTAAAGATATATATTCCCGTAATTACGGGAATGGCGAAGTAACAGCTAAGGCATGTGCAAAAATCGCAGTTGAGCGTGCAAATATCCTTATCGTAGAATTAAAGAAAGGAGGTAACAATGCAAACGATTAAATTCAGAGGGAAGAGCCTCAATACAGGTAATTGGGTCTATGGCGATTTACGACAATGTGGCAAAAGAAAGTTTGTTGAATACGAAGTTAATCCTGATACCGTTGGACAGTTTGTCGGTCTATACGATACGAATGGTAAAGAGGTGTATGAGCATGATTATATCTCCATCAATTACAAATATGAATGTATTACAAATGGATTCGCTGTCCCCGATCAGGATTGCATCTGTGAGGGAGAAGTGGTTTACATGGATGGATTCGCTTGCTTTGGCTTACGCCTGTGCAAAGCTGAATATCCAATAAACCAAGAATTGGAAGAGTGCCCGTATCTTACTATCCCTCTGCTCCAGTTTGATTTGGAGTGCGATAGTATTGAGGTACTTGGAAATGTATTTGATAATCCTGAATTGTTAAAATGAATAGAATATGGAAAAGAAAGAAATAACTAAAACTATTTATATCGCAAATGATGGAAAAGAGTTCTTGACAAAAGAAGATTGCGAAAAGCACGAGAAGTTTGTTACAGAAATACTTTCACGTATTAAGTATTTCTGTGTCAGATGCCATCCGGACTTGACAGAAACGGGATATTTTCAGCATAAAATATACGTTGCTGTATTCTCTAAGCATTACCTATACAAGGAAATTGCTTTTGAATGGGCACTGCGTAAGTTCAATGGCTATTTAGGAGAAAGCGTACAGGGATATGGATTCCAACCACAATTTAGTGTAAGTGAAGTATCTAAAGAAGAATACGAAAACTGCCCACCGACTGAGTGGGGAGGTTCAAAATTGAAAAGCGAAAAAAAATTCCTTAGCCATAAATCGGTAGATGGATTTCCTGAAAATATTGACTACATAAAAGAATGGGGGTTCAAGTGATATGAAGTACAGAATCAAAGTTATAGAAACCCTCTCCAAAGTAGTAGAGGTAGAAGCGGAAGATAAAGATGCTGCTTTCGAAAAAGTGGAAGATATGGTCAATTGTGAAGACATAGTTCTCACAGCTGATGATTTTGAAGGTCGTGAATTTTATCCAGCAGAAGATTATGAATAAACAAAAAGCAATAGAATGGATTGGAACTCACCATGTCGGTACATCCTCCCGTACTATGTGGTGTGCGCTAATGGATATTAAGCCAGATGATATCTATTTAGGGAACTTTGATGTTCCACATGATGCAGATGATTTTTCAAGATGTTTTGATCTCGTAGAGTTTGTAGAAGTAACCAATGGAGAATTGCTCAAAATTCCAAAAGTGTTCCCTTATTGGAAACCAATCATAGAAATATGGAGTAAACTTGTAAATGCCTATATTACTCATAGTGGACGTGTCTATGAACTTTTGAATGACAAGCACGATGAAGTAATGAACCTCAAAGGATTTGAGAAAATAAGTGATGGATATTGGGTAAAACGAAAAAGATAATGCTATGGCAAAAGTTTACGAAAACAAGAAAGGCTTCAAGGTCATACAAGCCACTCGTGGTGAAATGATGTGTGCCCTCAGCGAATATGGTTGTGCTGGGATCTGTGACAGTTGCGGTTCTTGCACCAGTCATGATGGTTTCTACATTGCTGTTCTTAATTGCTGGTACTGCTCCGATTGCTTCCATGAGTGGTATGCCATAGCCAAACGCTATCCTGAAGATGAAGAGATAGAAAATAAGAACTTTGAGTTGTACAAGCAAGTCCTTGGGATTTAATTGTTTATTACCCTGAAAATAAAGAATGCAACTCTTTGATATTCAATATATTATATGTATATTTACATATACAAAGTTACACACTTGAATATCAGAATATGAGAACGAAAACAGAGAAAGCAGTAAAGTTATTCAAATCCGGATGTCTTAAAGAAGCACTTGCTATATTTCGGACATTCCGGATTGGCTTTTCTAAAGAAGAACGAAGAACCTTGCAAATCGCAAGTGAAAGCCTTACAGGAAACAGCGGTTTCTACCATCAACTTGGGATTGATACCGATTACATGATAATGAAGTCAAAAGAAATAATCACAGAAAAGTATTTGAGCAATGAAAAAGTTTAATGCAAAAATAGGGCGTGAGGTCACTTACAAATTTTATCCTCAAAAGCGGTTTGTAATTGAGAAGATCAATCAAGATGGAACTCTTGATTTAGCTATTGGAGTATGGAAAGTGTTACATGTGAAGATTGATAGTGTTTGTATATAAAAATATAGAGCAATGAAAACATCAAGTAAATTAACCAGCAAAGAAAGTTTTGATATTCTTCACGAAATAGAGAATCGGAAATATCCTGCTGATGGTAGTATTAAATTATCAGACTGGTGCGAACAAATGCAGAAAGCAAAGTATGAAGCAATCAAGAACCTCGTTCCAGAAGTAGGTTTGGGATGCACAATCTGTTATTACTCAGATAAACGTGCAGCCACAGTAACAAAGATAGTTTCTCAATGCAAGATTGAAGTTACTTTCAATCGGACGAAATGTATAGATTACTATGCAGGAGAATATGAAATCTTTCCGGAGCTTGAAGGAGCACCAAAAGTGTTCACCAAACGAAGAAATGGATATTGGGTTGCTGAAGGACAATCGTATAAAGATGGAGTTATTCTTATGCTGCATTATCAGAATCATTATATCGACCCAAGTTTTTAATCCGTAGAGCAATGAAAGAAGAATGTTTTTTCAAAGTAGGTAAGTCCTACATTGATAAGAAACGTAACCAGTTTAAGGTTACATCTGTAGATAATGACATAGTTGTTACAGACCAAAAGATACTCTTTTGTGGTGTGTTTTTGGATTATATTTCATTTATAGTTGGTGGTGAAATGTATAACGACCTTGTTGCCATCAACACGAATCCAAACGCAAAACGATTGATTTTTGTCTTTCCAGGTGGCTATTGGGTATGCTGTGATGCCCTTATGGAAGAACTCGGTGATTACAGAACGTATGCCTACATTTGGAAAGGAAGAGTTGAGTATAAGCAAGAGTACAAGCATTTGCTTACAGATGAAGAAATAGAGAGTATCGAGAGTTTCGCAAACGGTATGTAATCAAAAGTTAAATATTTGATTTGTAGTGATTTATGACGAAAATAAAAGATATAACCATTTGATAATCAAATACTTATTTGTATCTTTATATATCCAAAGATAACATAAGTTTAAAAAGTAAAAGTAAAGAGCAATGAGAACTATAGAATTTACATCAAACAAAGGTTCAAAGATGTTTATCAACTGTAACGAAATCAAAGTCATAAACACATTTGGAGATGAATACTTCGGTAAACTTGATGATAATGGTAAAGTTATCACAAAACAGCGTTTCGGATTAGGATATATTCTTCCAGTTCTTAATGAATATAGAATGTTTAACAAGTAAATCGTATATATGATGACATCTTTTATTACTCCATCGAGCAAGAATGAAATTAAATCTGCTATCACAAGTAAATTGGATGGATATAGTTACAATTACTTCAAAGGTGAATTTAGAAAAGCTGATAAGTATGCAGCGATTAGCTATCGTTTCAATGGCAATAAGATTTCTATAGAAATTACATATTGGCAAGACGGAAAAATGAATCCAGTTGATTATATGTCACACTGCACAACTCCATCAGGTGTAGCTAACAAAGTTGCAAAGTTCCTTGGATTAAAGTAAAAGTTATACTGAATGGATAAGGTAGTTGAATTGACAAAAGAACTTCAAAGAGTGATGTATTCCACTACATACTCATTTGAGATTGACACTGAAGATGTAGTATTCGGCTTCAAGAAAACATTAAAGAAACGTACTAAGAGCCTCGTAAAAGCTCTGCAACTCGAAAGAAAGCTAAGAAGTGATGTTGGAAGATACATATCAAGCAGCGTTAGAATAGTTGCTGTAAGGATGTATAACAACGGAGTATTGAAAGGTGAATTTAAGTCATAACGAATAAAGAATTGAGCAATGGGAACCATCAGAAAAGAACAAACAGAACTTATTAAGAAAGTCCAAGAACTATTCCAGCAGATTGATTACGCTAAAATAGTTGATAAACTCTGCAAAAGTGGAGCTGTAACGGAAGAAGAAATTAAAGAACAAAATTGGAGACTTGCTAAGAATATGGCTTGTGCCATTTGCTCGCATATCGAATGGCAATATCAACCTAACAGCAAGTCTGATAAGAAGCAAATAAAGAACTTAAAGCATTTCATATAGATGAAAAATCGTGCTTTCATCATAAAGTTACCTTAAAATGTACTTTTATCGTAATTTTCTATACAAAAAGTGTTTGTTTTTCAATCGTTATTTGTAATTTTACACCATAAATGGAGCAAATAAGGAAGCACCTTATTTCTCCATTTGGAGATAGTAATCAGCAATGGAGCTGACTTGGTTTGCTAAACCAAAGGTTCGTTAAATCGAATAGAGGTCGGAACTCTACATCTCCGCGAATGCCGTTCAAGTCGGCTCGGTGATTGAGGTTAGGTAAGTACGAAAGGTTCGATTCCTTTAATATAACTGGTGTTAGAAATCTGGCTGATAGGAAAGACTATCTGATTGTATCGTGACGGAATTGGTATACGTTACATTGCGGTAGATGGTAGTAACAAGGACTGATGAATTTCAAACAACAAGATACTCGCTAAACCCATCATTTGCAGGTTCGAATCCTGTCGATACAACAAAATAATGTATGAAGTAATACATAACCGAAAGTAGTATGACAAGACCAAAGTATGACTACCTTATTGTAGGATCTGGATTGTATGGAGCCATGTTTGCACATACAGCTACGCTGCAAGGCAAGAAATGCCTTGTAATAGAAAAGAATGGACACATAGGTGGTTATTGCTATACAGAAAATGTACATGGTATTGAAGTACATAAGTTCGGCGCCCATATATTCAGAACCAATTCAAAGAAAGTCTGGAACTTTGTGAATAGCATCTGCGATTTTGTTCCTTTCGTAAACTCTCCAATTGCCTGTTATCAAGGAAAGACTTATAACCTACCTTTCAATATGAATACGTTCAACCAGCTATTCGGAGTAAATACTCCTGAAGCTGCGTTTGATGCCATAAAGAAAGATAAAGTTGTATTTGACAATCCGAAGAACCTCGAAGAACATTGTCTTTCAACTGTTGGAAGAAAGATTTATGAAACGCTCATTAAAGGATATACCGAAAAGCAATGGGGTAAAGAATGCAAAGAACTTCCTGCATCTATTATGAAGCGTATTCCTGTACGTTATACGTTTGATAACAACTATTTCAATGAAAGATATCAAGGTATTCCAGAATGTGGATATACTGAGTTTATCAGACGTTTGCTTGTAGGCTCAGATGTCTGGACTGAAAATGATTTCTTTGATGATGTTGAATGGTTTAAAAGCATTGCTAAAGAAATTATTTACACCGGTCAGATAGATAAGTTCTATGATTACAAGTTCGGGGCGTTGGACTACCGTTCTGTGAAGTTCAAAGAAATCTATCTATCTGACATTGATAACCAGCAAGGAAACGCTGTTGTTAACTTCACCGATAGAGATACACCATACACCCGTATGATTGAGCATAAGCATTTCCTTAAAACGCAGTGTAAAGGGACTGTGATTTCCTACGAAACACCTTGTGATTATAGTGAAAATGGCTCACCGTCTTATCCAATACCAACAGAAGAAAACCTGTCGAAATACTCCAGATATAAAGATCTTGCCGACAAAGAACCTAATGTCATTTTTGGTGGACGGTTGGCAGAATACAAGTATTATAGTATGAACGATATAATAGAGCAGTTTGTATGAAAGTAAAGATTGTGCCCATGACTGAACATTTCGCAAACTACAGTTGGAGGTTGCGGAATAACCCGGAATTATGGACGTTTATGGAAAATGAAGCTCCTATGCCAGCCACACTTGAAAGTGAAACTGCATACTTGAAAGCTGCATTTGATAACCCTCACAACGATATGTTTGCCATTATCGCTGAAGGTGAGTTTGTAGGTTACATCACGTTGAAGAATATCGCATACGGTGCTGCCGAATTAAGTTACTGTATCATGCGACAGGATCTATGGGGTAAAGGAATTGTAAGTAAGGCAACTCTGCTTGCCTTGCGATATGCGTATGAGGAATTAAGGCTTGACTTGGTTTATCTATACATCAATCCGAAGAATGTCTCTTCATACAGAAACGCCATCAACAAGCATTTTGTGCGTGTTGGTAGCAGTTTTATAAAACCTGAAGTTGAACGACTTGAAATGACAAGAACTGGATGGGAAAAAGTATTGAAGTAGTCGAAATACCGCTTTCTGAGCTGAAAGATGGAATAGGTAATCCAAGAAAGATTACCAAGAAGAAAGCCAAAGAGTTGCAGGAGTCGCTTGAACAGTTTGGCGATTTCGGTATCATTGTCGTAGATGAGCATAATAATATCATATCAGGACACCAGCGTGTGAATGCGTTAAGAATAAGCAAAGGAGATAATGCTACTGTTCTATGTAAGAAGTTGATTGGATATTCCCAGCCTGAGCTTCGTGCCATCAATATTAAGGCGAATACACATTCAGGTGATTGGGATATGGATAAACTAGCCGAATGGACTGCCGACCTTAATCTTAATCTAGGTTTGGAGTTACCACAGATTGACCCGAATACAGATGCGAAGATTAAGGACATGGAACTTATACGGTATGAGAAGTACGATTATGTTATGATTGTATGCCGGAATGAGATAGATTATCTCAACCTTACTCGTGCTCTTGGAATTGATGGGAAGAAAGTATTAGTGGCGAAAGGAAAGAATGGAGAGCGTAAAATCAAAGCTCGTGCCATTTGGTATGATGAAATGAAAGCAAAGATTGTATCTGATAATAAATGAAAATATGAAGTCAATAAACGTATTGATAACGTGCAGCAACATTCATGTCAAGAACATGATAGACTGCCTGAAAAATAACTACGAAGGAACTCAAGTCAATGTGTATTGCGTAAACTCCGTTGAATGGGATTTGCCTAAAGAAGGAGAATGTGATGGGGCTTTTGTCGTTCCTAAAGTTTCCGATGAAAGCTATTTCCCAACGCTTCTTGAATTGTGTAAGAAGCTGAATGTTGATGTTGTATTCCCAGTAACATCTATAGACTTGGATGCAATGGCAGACCACAAGGAAGAGTTTGAGAAGCATGGAATCCACATATCAGTAACTTCACCTGAATCCATGAAAATTGCAAACGACAAGATTACGTTGCATAAGATGTTTGGAGAGTATATGCCTAAGCAGATTGTAGCTAAAGATGTCAGTGAGCTTATGCGTTTCAGCGATAGCATAAATAGCTCAATCTGCTGCAAGGTTGCTAATATGTGTGGAGGACGTGGATTCGCAGTTGTTGATAATGAAAAGTGTGTTGATGTGAATTTGTTCCATAGGTTCGGCAAGAAGCACTACATTTCGTTTGGACAACTTTGCCAAATCGTTGACAAGCAAGACCACGAAGTTATCGTGCAGGAATACAAGAACGGACTTGATTATTCTGTAAGTGTGCTGGCTGACCACGGCGAAGTAACCCACATCTGCGGTTATGTAGGATACGTGTTGGAGTTTGGTTCTATGATGTATGCTGAAATCAAACCAAACGAACAGGCATACGATATTGCACGCACTATCTGCAAGAAATTGAAGATAGACGGTAATGTTTGCTTTGACTTCATACTTGAAGAAGATGGAAAAGTGACTTTGCTTGAAATCAATCCACGTGTGAATGCTTCTCTCAACTTCGTAAGTAATGCTGGTTGTAACATGTTTTATCTACGTTGTAAACAGCTTCTTGGATATGAATATGAGAATGATCAGAAGGAAATCAATGTTGGATTTAAAATGAAGAAGTATTTTGAAACAAGATATTTCATTTAACATCTACTGCATGTCTTATCAGCGACCAGACAGAATACTCACGCAAGATTTGCTTGAGTATTGCACTTATGTTGTTCGCTGGAAGGAAGAGGAAGCATACAGGAATGCCGGCGTTAAAGACTTGCTTGTTATTCCACAAGGAGCCACACTGAATGATGGGACTATCGTATGGAGTTTCATGACAACGCTGTACTGGGTTATTGAGAATACTCCTGAAGATGTGATTTTTGTTGCTGACGATGATTTGAATCATTTTTGTTATCGGTTAGATACCTATACAAATATCAAAGCTGATTTCAATAACTATCGTGAAATAGCTACCTCAGAGATAGAACGCATCGCCCAGTTATTGTATGATTTGAATTTGGGATTTGCTTGCGATAATCCGCAGTTCGCATTGTACAATTACACGCAGGAGTTCTGTTTCAAAGGTATGCCCGGCGGTATAAGATGGATCAACAAGAAAGCGTTCAAAGCCAAGTTTGACCCAAAAGATTTTGCCACTTCCGATATTGATATGATGATGCAGGAGCTTTTGATGAATCGAATTATCCTACAACCTCGATATTTTCACTCAATGAGTGTAAAGGACAAATTAGAAGGAGGAACAACCGTTGATTCCAAAGTGAACTATCAATTCCGACTTGCGATGAAAAACAAGTGGGGAAAGTATTTTGATTATGATTTTAAGAAAAACCAAGCTAAGATAAATGTTAAACGTTAGAGAAATACAAACACCTGTCTATATCTGTGACATAAAGGCATTTAAAGGTAATATTACCGATTTTAGAAAAGCGGTAAACAAATACTATCCTAACTATCACATGGGGTACAGTTATAAAACAAACTACTACCAAGATTTCTGTAAGGAAGTAGATAAACTTGGAGAGTACGCAGAAGTTGTATCTCCCAAAGAATATCATTATGCAAAAGAACTTGGCATACGTGATGAGAATATCATCTACAACGGTGTGATACCTGATTTTGCCAACAAGTTAAATGTTGCTCTGAATGGTGGAATTGTTAACATAGAAAATCTGCATGAGTTCAAGAATTTCGTTGATTGGTCAAATGCAAAGCAACGTCATATCGAATTAGGGGTACGTCTAAACTTCGATATTGGCAATGGAGTTATATCACGATTTGGCTTTGATACTACAGGAGAAGATTTTCAGTTTCTGCTGAACAAATACAACTTCCCATTCATCGCGATTAAGTCTGTGCATTGCCACATCAGCCAAGCACGGAGTTTGGAGTTTTTCAGGAAACGAGTGCAAAGCATGATTAAGTTTGCAGATATGCTTGGAGCTTCTATCATTGATATTGGCGGAAATATGTTCGGTCGTATGGATGATTCTTTCAAAGAACAATTCAATGAGTATGTACCAACTTTTGAAGAGTATGCCGAAGTCATCGGTATAGAAATGGCCAAGGCATATCCTAACGGAGAAAAGATGCTCGTTACCGAAGATGGTACGCCTGTCGTATCAAATGCCATGCACCTATTGGCAACCATTATCGGAGTTAAGGAAGTACAAGGAAATACATTTATTGTGCTTGACACAAAGCGTGAAGATGTCGGTGCATCCTGTATCTGCAAAAGTCCGTCATACCAGCATTTCGGAAAAGATGAAAATCATGTAGAGAAAGCTACCGTGTTCGGTTGTTCGTGTGTTGAGATTGACTATCTTGTACGAGAGTATAACGGACCAGCTAATATCGGAGATAAGATACTTATCAGAAACATTGGAGCGTATTCGTACAACACGACTAACAACTTCATCACGCATGGATGCAGAAACGTCGTTCAGATGAAAGATATTGTATTATGATTGGCAATAGTTTCATATAGTTAAATATGTGTATTACTGTGTATTGAATTGAAAATAAGGGATTTAAAGTTGTGTAATCCAGCAAATTATTACTATCTTTATATACTTAAAAGTAAACAAGATTTTAATATAAAACGAAATGAAACCTCAATTATTGACGCAGAACGGACATAATATGTTCGAGATGATTTCCCTCTTGCAAAAGGCTATTCGTAGGGGACATGACGCTTACGCTGGATATGCTGCTTGTCAGCTTATGGTAAGGTACAGAAAACAACTATGGAACAGATTGCTTATCATTTCAGCAGAAGATTGCTGGGATTGTGTGACACATGAAATTGTCGCTCTCCGAAAAGCTGATGAAATGAATCCACAGCCATTATTTGTGGCTCGTGCAGTAACCATTCTTCTTCGAGCAAGAAAGAATCGTGATGCAGACTGGTTCGCTTGCAACCTGTTGAATTGCCGTGAAACGCTTGATTTAGCTGAATGCGAACGCAATTTCGACAGAATACCTGCATACGTGTATGATTGCCATACATGGCAAGGTAAACGTGCTGGAAAGACCAAGGCTGATATGATACGTGATGAACAGAAAGCGCTTTATCCGTATGTTGAGGGATATTACGATAGGTTGGACTGGAGCCGGTTCTTCTATTGTGAAAAGAATGGATTCTACGATAAGAACAACATTGCTCCAATGCCAACAAAAGATCAAATGAAAGAGCTTGACGCTGGTGCTGTACAGCAAGATCTGTTTGGATAACAAAATCAATCATCCTCCAACTCGTAGAAGTCTGGAGGATTGATTGCGTAAAGTTTATATGATATGAAGAAGAAACAACGACAAGAATTATTCCTAAAACATTTCCGTGAAAGTCATGGGATCGTTTCGTATGCTTGCCAAAAGTCCGGGATAACAAGGTCTTGTTATTACAAGTGGAGAGAACTTGATCAAAAGTTCAAAGAAAAGGCAGAAGAGGTTGAAGAAGAAACGATTGATGTTGTTGAATCAAAGTTGTTGACAGCTATCAATAACGATGATTTAACAGCCATAATCTTCTATCTGAAGACGAAAGGCAAGAAACGTGGATATGTAGAGAAAGTCGAAAACGATGTTAATATTAGTCCTTTTGAAAGTTTGATGAAAGAACTTCCTGATAAAATCGAATAGTAATGAATTTGAGCGACAAGGCAGCATTATATATGCAAGCATGGCGTGATGATTGGTGCAAGTTCTGTTCAGACGTACTTAAAGCACGCCTTGATAAAGAACAGCAAGACATCATACACTCCGTACAGTTTAATAAGATGACTGCTGTTGCTTCCGGAACAGCTCGTGGCAAGGATTTCTGCGCAGCTTGTGCCGCAGTTTGTTTTATGTATCTTACTCCTCGTTGGGAAAATGGAAAGTTGACAAAGAATACGAAGATAGCTATGACTGCTCCGACAGGAAGACAGGTTGTTAACATTATGATTCCTGAAATATCTCGTTTGTTCAGAAATTCAGGAGTGTTGCCAGGAAGGTTATTGTCTTCAGGAATCAAAACAAATTACGATGAATGGTTTCTAACTGGCTTCAAAAGTTCTGATGACAACATGGAGGCATGGTCAGGATTCCATGCTGTAAACACTATGTTTGTTGTAACAGAAGCTTCAGGTATATCAGAAACAACGTTCAACGCTATTGAAGGTAACTTGCAAGGAAACTCACGTTTGCTAATCGTTTTCAACCCGAACGTAACAACTGGTTATGCGGCACGTGCCATGAAGTCAGACCGTTTTGCTAAGTTCCGTCTTAGTTCGCTCAATGCAGAGAATGTTGTAAGCAAGAAAGTAATCATTCCTGGTCAGGTAGATTATGAGTGGGTAAAGGATAAGGTCGCAAATTGGTGTTCTCCAATCCAACAATCAGATTTCAACGAAGGAGAAGGCGATTTCAAATGGGAAGGTGGATTTTACAGACCTAACGACTTGTTTCGTGTCAAAGTGTTAGGCATGTTCCCAAAAGTTGCTGAAGATGTCTTGATACCTTACGAATGGATTGATCTTGCCAACAAACGCTGGCTGGATCTGCAAGAAGAAGGATATGAACCTAAAGGAAAGTCTTGCCGTGTTGGATCTGATGTTGCTGGAATGGGACGAGATAGTAGTATTCTCTGCCCTCGTTATGGAAACTATGTATCAGAGTTTGAAGTTCACGATTCAGCAGGGAAAGCCGACCACATGCACGTTACAGGAATGCATGTGAAGTATTTGGATAATAAGAAGAACAAAGCGTTTGTAGATACTATTGGAGAAGGAGCTGGTGTGTTTTCTCGTTTGCAAGAACTTGGATTTAACAATGTATATTCCTGCAAATTTTCTGAAGGCGCACGTGGACTGAACGACATTACAGGAGTGTACACTTTCGCCAATATGAGAGCGTATTGCTATTGGGCGATGCGTGACTGGCTTAACCCGAAGAATGGATTTAACCCTGCCATCCCTCCATGCGATAAGTTTATGGAAGAAGCTACCGAAATTCATTGGAAGTTCATGAGTAACGGTAGTATCATCATTGAACCAAAGGAAGATATTAAGAAGCGTATCAAGCGGTCTCCTGACTATGCCGATGCACTCGCCAACACATTTTACCCAAACGATTTTGTATCTGTCAGCGAAGCAGAAATATTCAAAGATTTCTTGTGATTCAGATTATTTTCGGTAATTTTGTACACGAAAATGTCATGTAATTCTACTGATGTTTTCATTGCTCAATGCGCATCTGCTTGTGAAAGTGGGTGCGCTTTTTTTGTATATGTAGCTAAAAGTTAAATATTTGTTTTTTAGTATTTTACATCGAAAATAAAAAGTGGTAATCATTTGTTAATCAAATATTTATTTGTATCTTTAAATATCCAAAGATAACACAAGTTTAACAAGTAAAAGTAAAGAGCAATGAGAACTATAGAAGAAATGATTGAAAGAGCAATTGAAAGAATTGTCTTTGATTATACAAGCAAGTTTGGTATTAAAAATCTTAAAGGCATTGATGCTTATTGGGCAACCTTACAGGCGTATGAAGCGATATTCGGAAAAGATACTTATGATCACATCCTCTCGGAAGTAGAGAAAAGAATACCGCAAGAATAACTGTAAAATTAAGAGTAATGAAAGATTCTGAATTCAAAAAAGGTCAGTCAGTAATAGTTACCACAAAGAGAGGTAATATTGAAGGGACATATCAAGCGTTGACGTCAATATCTGCACATTTGAGACTGAATACTCAGTTGACTATCTAAAAGACGGCAACACATGGACAATGATTGGAGTTCCAGTAAGAGCGATAGAGATTTTGTAAATTTAACAGGCAGCTATTCAGAGTTGCTACAAAAACACGATTATGAATACATATTACAAATTTTGTCCGAACGTATTTCTGGCAAAGTGCGAAGAAAAGCATGAGAAAGGTGAAGTTATTGAAGTAACCACCAAACACGGAAAAGAGAATGAAAGCATAGTGTTTAATCTGATATTTGAACGTGATGGCTTCTATTATTACTCAATAGTTCGCGCTGATGGCTTTAATGTTCAAGAATGGGCAAAACGAAAAGCCGAACGTAGACTTAACTGGGCTGCATCCGCTGAACAGAAGAGTAATGAATACTATGAGAAGTCAAACAAGGATAGAAATTTTCTCTCGCTCGGTGAACCTATCAAAGTAGGCCATCATAGCGAAAGACGACACAGAAAAGCAATTGAAGATGCCTGGAATAATATGGGCAAGAGCGTAGAGTTTGATGAGAAAGCCAGAGAGCATGAAAGAATAGCTCAGTATTGGGCAAACAAAGCTGATACCATAAACCTTTCAATGCCTGAAAGCGTGGACTATTATGAGCATAAGTTAGCAGTAGCTAAAGAGTACCATGAGGGGATGAAATCCGGCAAATATCCACGTGAGCACTCATACTCTTTGACGTATGCAAAGAAAGCGGTAAACGAAGCTCAAAAGAATTTTGATTTGGCAAAGAAACTTTGGTTATAAATCCGGTATCCTTCGGGCTACCACTATTTGAGATGGTTATGAAAAAAGAAAAGTTAACGGTTAAAGCATCAGATGTAAGAAGCATAAAAATGAGCGTAAATCCGCCCAAAGTGGTAGTGGATGCAGGTTATAGAGTGATTCATGACGGTGAAATAAAATGCTGGGTAGGTATAGGCTGGTTGACCGAAGGCAGAGCTACAAAGAGTGACTACTATAAGATACCAGAAGTTGTAAACGGATAATACGGCTATGAAAGAGAAAAAAATCCTACAAGAAATAATTGATTGGTTGAATTCAGATGCCAGCTACCTCTCAGCAAGAACAGATTATGGCAAAGGATATAAGAATGGTATTTTCAGAGCCAAAGAAATAGTGTCTGAAATCATCAAAGAACATGATGAAAGACTATTGAATGATTGAAACAAACAAAAGTTTTGCAAAACGGCGTGATTACAATGTAGTTGCGCTGTTTTTTATTGGTTTATAATGATTGAATATCAATCATTGTTTGTATATTTGCACTATGGCATTTGTTTATGTCTTGCGCACTCCTTCACGCGATTATGGCGGTGTGCTTCCGCATTGCCATTCTTTCGTTTAAGGAGTATGTTAGGTTGAAACTTAATCATCGTATGAAGGAGTACGAAACAATGTTATGGATGAAATAACTCAAATACTCAACTCAGGACTACCTATTGATGATGTGATAAGCGTATTGAAAGAAAAATCAGTATGTGTACCGTCATGGATCAAGCTAATCAAAGCATACGAACCGACTTTGCACGAAATTGTAACAGATACGATTACACGTAAAGACAAGATAAAGAGTGATGGGACAAAAGAAGAAGCGTCACGTATCTATGTCGGTCTTGAAAAGCTGCTGACTAAGCGCATGACAGAGTTCATGTTTGCAATTCCAGTGAAACGTGTCTATCATAACATAGAAGAAAACGAAACCCGTCAGCAGATAGCTAAAGCGATTGAATCCATATATAAGTACGCTCGTATTGATACTGAGAATATCAAGCGTTCCACATCTTTCTTTGCATCGTGTGAAATATTCACGATTTGGTATGTCGTAGACAAGCCTAACACACTCTACGGATTTAACAGCAAATACAAGTTGAAGTGTAAGACTTATAGCCCTATGGATGGAGTAAGTCTTTATCCGTTGTTTGACGAACTAGGAGATATGGTCGCTATGTCGTTTGAGTATAAGAAGAAGATTAAGGACGAAGAAATCACGTTCTTTGAGACCTATACTGCCGATAGACATTATAAGTGGAAGCAGGATGGACAAGGCTGGACAGCTGTTATAACTGGCGAACCAATACAGTTGAAGAAAATTCCCGGAGTGTATGCTTTTCGTCAAGTACCAATATATCACGGACTTACACGTTTAAGAAAGGAGCTTGAATACACTCTCTCACGAAACAGCGATGTAATAGCATACAACGCCTCTCCTGTGCTTAAAGTGTCCGGTAAGATGTTAGGCGAAGAAGACAAGGGTGAAAGCCGAAGGTTGTTCCGTGTCGAGCAAGGCGGTGATGTTTCGTACGTTTCGTGGTCGCAGGCTATTGAAGCTGTGAAGTACCATATTGATACTTTGCTGAAGCTATACTGGATGCAGTCACAGATGCCGGATATATCATTCGATAATATGACGAAACTTGGAAATATCGGCTTCGATGCTCGTCAGACACTTCTCACCGATGCTCATCTTAAAGTAGGTGATGAAAGTGGTGTGTGGATTGAAACACTTGACCGTGAAGCAAGTGTAGTTAAAGAGTTCTTGAAGATGATGAATACTTCTTGGGCTAAAGAAATAGATGAAGTCGAAGTAGAAAACATCATAACTCCATTCATTCAGTTGGATGAAGATTCAGCTATCAATCGGGCTATCAAGAGTAATGGTGGAAAGCCTGTCGCAAGCCATTTGGAAAGTATTCAGATGGCAGGTATATCCAACGACCCTATTACTACCCTCGAACAGATACGGAAAGAGGAGGCTGAAGAAGCAAAAGTAAGAATGGAGAGCGTGTTCAATGAAAGTGCAATGTAGTTATGGCTAAGAAAGCACGTCAACAAACTAGTTATCATTGTCGTGATTGCAAGCACGCATACTTTTATGTGCAAGCGTACTTTCCATAAGTTCAGTAAGTTTTTGAACCGTGATTGTTACGGAAAGTTTGAAAAGAAGTAATGGCTAAGCCGAAGATTCCAAACCAAAGATACAAGTATAGCGAGCTGAATAAACGACTCACCAAGTATGTTGCGCTCGTTCAATCCATCTATGGAACATTGAACCTCGATGTTGCAAAATTGGTTGAACGATTAGGTATTACAGAAGCAGACATTGAAATAAGACCATTCAGTTTCGATGACTATCCCGAAACACGAAAAAAGATAGCTGACATTCAGAAGCAGTTCGTAAGTGATATACAGGCTGTAATCTATCGTGGAACAAGCGAGGAATGGAAGAATAGTAACGAAGTGCAGGATTTGCTTGCTAATGCTGTTTTGAAGTCGTATGATGCTGTTGTAGATAAAGAAAAATACAAAGTCCTGTACCAAAACAATTCCGATGCACTGAAAGCGTTTCAGAACCGGAAGGACAGAGGACTTAATATTTCCAGCAAACTATGGAACCAGTCTGTTATTTACAAGAAAGAACTCGAAGATGCTATCTCATGCGCTATTGAGAAAGGATATAGTGCTGTTACATTGAGTAAACGAATATCCAAGTATCTGAATGATTTTCCACAACTGCAAAAAGATTACAAAGAGAAGTTTGGAACAGCAAGTCAAGCGGAAGATTGTGAGTATCGTTCCATACGTTTGGCTCGTTCCGAAATCAACATGGCGTATCGCACTGCTGAAAACGAACGCTGGAAGCAAATGGATTTCGTCGTTGGGTATGAAATAAAGTTGAGCCATGTACATCATCAACGTATGCCACATGGTGATATTTGTGATACTCTTGCAGGTAAATATCCGAAAGATTTTGTTTGGACAGGTTGGCATCCGAATGACCTTTGTTATAAAATCCCCATTCTCAAAACAGAAGAAGAATTTTGGGAATGGGACGGTCGCAGTGAAGTTTCAACCAAGAGCGTGAATGAGGTTAAAGATGTGCCTGATGCTTTCAAAAAGTGGGTTGATGATAACTCAAGTCGCATATCTAAAGCCAAAAAGAAAGGCACGTTACCTTATTTTTTGAAAGATAACAAGAAATTCTATTAATATGTTTGTTTTTCAATCATATATTACTATCTTTGTAATGCGTATGAAGCTGTACGCCACGAACTTGTCGTAAGAACCTTTCATTGCTCTAAGGTTTGAGTTCAAGACGAATAGTCTGCTGGCATACGCTTGTGCTACGCAGACTATTTTTTTTGAATTAAAAAAACAAATGTAAATGAACAGACAACAGCAAGTTTTCGTGAGATTGAAACTTAAAGCGAAGGCGTTAGGGTTCAACCAAAAAGAGCTGAAGGGTATCGCCGCCAAGATTGCCGATAACCTTGAACTCGCAGATGATGCCTCAGACGAGGATGTAAACGCAAAGATTGACGAACAGATTGATGCGGTTCTCCCCTACTTATCTTTCGGCCAGTCACAAGCAAACAGATTGCTTGACGAATGGAAGAAGAATCACCCTGAAACAGATGACGACGATGATGACGACAATGATGATGACGACACATCGAACAAAAACAATCGTCAGGCTGGTTCAAAGAAAAATCCCAAAAACAACGGAAAAGGAAATGATGTAGAGCCTGAATGGTTCAAAGCGTTTCGTGAGCAGCAAGAAGCACGTTTCGCTGCATTGGAAGGAGAAAAGACGACTTCCGGCAGAAAAGCGAAATTAGAAGCGTTGCTGAAAGACGCTGGAACATTCGGAACACGCACCTTAAAAAGTTTCGCGAAGATGAGCTTTGAGAGTGATGATGATTTCGATGAGTTCTATTCCGAAGTTGAAGAGGATTTGAAGGCTTTAAACCAAGAACGTGCCAACGCTGGACTTGCCGCATTGGGAAATCCTCCTGCAACAGATGTTAACAAGCCAAAAGAAGATGAAGTTATCAGCGATGCAGAAATAGAGGCATTGGCCAATAGCTTCTAATTATTAACTAAATAATCATGTAAAAAATGGGTGCAACAGCAAATTTAGCAAGTGAAATGGAAACCATCAACGCAGGTATGGATTCCGTTGTTATCCGTCACTTCGTGGCTGGAATTTTGGGTGGGCGCACATTGGATGTGTCAAATTACAAGCTTCCTGTAATCAAAGCAGGTCACGTTGTTATACGTGATACTGCTAGTGACACGTACAAGCCGATGCCTGTAAATAGTGATGGTACTGCTTATGAGTCATTGCCTGGCTCACACGAGTATGTCGGTGTTGTAGTATGCAGTAAGCCTGTAAGTGAACCACTTGTTGGTATCATGTATGCAGGTGAAGTAAATGATATGGCAAGTCCGTTCCCGGTTGATAGTATCAAGGATGCCATGAAAACGGCATTACCGACATTGGTATTTATGCACGACTAAAGAAGGAGGTGACAAATGAAAGAATCGTTATTTATCGAATATGTGAAAAAAATCTTCCCGAAGTTACAGACAATCATCGAGAAGGTAAATGGAAAGCGTGGAAATAAACTCACGTATCTTCATAAGACTATGCTTCGCAAGGAGTATTCGGCTGATCAGAAATGGGAAAGCGCATCAGTTAACACTACCTATGTGTCTGCCGACATGGTTGCTATGGATTCACCGCTTCCTGCAAAGAATCGTGATTCTATCGCACACGCCAACGGTACGTTGCCGAAGGTTGGTATGAAGAAGATACTGCGTGAAACACAAATCAATGCTATTAACATCATGAAGGCGCAGGGTGCTTCGTTCACTAGCATTGCTAATAAGTTGACCAACGATCCTGTTGCATGTTCTGTTGGTATTGACGAAAAGAACGAAGCCAATTTCTTGACTGCTCTCTCAAACGGTATCGTTATTGTTGAAGACGAGAACAACACCGGAACAGGATTGCGTATTAACTTCAACTATATGCCAGAGAATTGTTTTGGTGTTGAAGTTCCAAACTTTATTAGCTATGATGACATCAAGAATGTGCTCTCTAAAGCTGACGCAGACGGTAATTCGATCACTACTATCATGTTGGCATTGAGTACATATAACGCTATTCGACAAACACAGTGGGCTAAGGAGTTGGTAGCAAACTACCGTGGTCAGACAGTTGTAGAAGGAACGAAGTTGCCAGTCCCAACTGCTTCTTTGTTTGATGAAGCTTTTGCTGATGACAACAATGGTATCAAGTTCCTGAAGGTGGACCGTACTGTTATTTCAGAGAAAAACGGTAAGCGTAAACCTTACAAGCCTTGGAATGCGAATAAAATTATTTTCCTCACCACTGAAGAAGTTGGTGCATTGGTTTGGGGTACGTTGGCTGAAAAAACAAATCCTGTTTCAGGTGTGGTTTACTCAACTGTAGATGAATACAAGCTCATTAGTAAGTATTCCAAGAATGATCCGTTGCAGGAGTTCACAAGCGGACAAGCTCTAGTGTTACCAGTTATTGAGAATGTTGATCAAATCTATTCTTTGGATATTACCGATGGGCAGTTGGTTGACACAGAAGCTGAAAGTTCTGATACAGGAGATGAAAAAATCACCGTTTGGGGACAGGCCTACAAAAAACCTGAATTTGTGACTGAATACAACAAAATTCGTGGTAGCAAGCTGGCTGGTACTATTGCCGATGATAAGCTGATTGCCGCCGTGAACAAATTGAGTGACGCGGAAGAGGCTGCTTTGAAGGCTGCTGTTGAAACTCACAAGGCTGTCTAAGGATAGGAGGCTAAGATATGAAGACAATTCTGCAAGCATTAATAGACGAGATTGATTATCCGTTCCCTGTTGGCAAGTTTGAGAACAAGTTGTTAGCTCGAGGATTGAATGGAGATGATGAATGTACTTACGATGTAATCACAGGAAACTCGTTCAAGGGTGCTGTAGCTGATTGTCTTTATTCTCTGATTGAAGCGGTAAACTTTTCCGAATCAGACAAATCTATAAGCCTCCCAGATAGAGACGTACTATTGAAGAAGATGAACGCTATTTATACATCCATAGGTGAGCCTGAGAAATGCTTTGGCGAGCCTGTGGTTTATATTGGAGGGTAATATATGGCAGTATTGAATCTGAGACCTCATACTCTACGCTACCTAATTGTCAGTGACGGTTACGAGGATGAGAATGGCGATTACCATGAAGGCGAAAGTTCGTGGTCAGATACATTAATTCCTTGCGATATCGTTCCGGCAGGAAAGGCTAACGAGATAGCGTTTGATGACGGTGTAGTCAAGAAGTATTCTTATACTGTCTATCTTTCCAAAGATTGCATAGAGTTCAAACTTGGAGATAGGATAAAGATTTGTCTTTTCGGAGAAACCGAGAGAGAGTTTGAGGTGAAAGGATTTCATCGTTACCAGCACCAGTGTAAGATGTGGATTTGATATGGGCATAAGAATGAATACACCGATGAGCGAAGTTCAAGCTGTCATTCGAGCAGAAGCAGAACGTGTCGAAAGGCTTACCATACGTGCGCTTTCCTATTTGGGAGAGCAATGTGTGATAAAAGCAAGAGATCGTTCTTCAGAAGAAAGCTGGTTTGACCAGACCGGTAACTTGCGTAGCTCAATCGGTTATGTCATTGCTCATAACGGAAGTATAATCGGTTATTCAGATTTTCAGCAAGTGAAGAATGGTTCAGAAGGTGTACAGACCGGAAAAGAGTTCGCAACCGAATTGATTAAGAAATACTCGATAGGGTATGCTCTTGTGGTTGTCGCCGGAATGAACTATGCCGAATATGTGGAAGCTATGGATAACAAAGATGTGCTTGCCACACCTGAACTGTTTGCAAGAAAAGAATTGCCAAAGATGATGCAGAAACTAAGTAAACAAGTAGCAAAATGAAAACGGTAATTGACATAAAGGATGATGTGTACAATGTGATTAAAGGCTCTGCGCTTGATGAAGAAGCCACAGGAAAGCTGTGCAAATCTTCCAAGCGTCCTGCTAATTCCGACAAGGAAGATATTGTTATCTCCGTAATCGGAAACAACGTAAGCCAAATGCAGGAAGCCTTTGTTTACGTCAACATCTACGTGAAAGACAATATCCGTGATGGTGAAGCAGAAATAAACGACACACGTTGTCGTGAGCTTTGCCGACTTGCGTCTGATTTATTGGAAGTGCATAACGGAGGCTGTTTCAGAATTACATTGGTTGAGCAGACCACACCACCTGTTAACGGTAAAGATGAACACTTCATCAAAAACAAGATTTTATATCAGTATTGTAACGAATAATTAAAATTGAATAGATATGGCAGAAACAACTGTAACAGTAGGTTGGGGACAGCCTAAAATCGAAGTCAAGAAACTTGGTGATGTTTCCGGAGAATGGCAAGCATTCGCAACGCCAGTTGAAGGAACGACACAGCTTACAACTACACAAGGTGATAAGATGGAAGCCAAGATTGAAGGTGGAGAAAACGAAGCAGTGAAGTATAAGAAGAATACCTATCAGCTTGTTTTCGATGTACGTCAGGTTCCAGAACGTACAGACCCGATAATAGACAGTGATGGAGTAGTTGCTGATGAATATTCAGTTCGTATCACTCCTGAGAACGCAACCGCTATCGGTGCTTTGATTGACCGTGCATCTGTGAATGTCCAAAAGAAATTTGACGCTGAAAACGGACTTGTAAAGACCTACACGTTCGATGTTCTTAAAGCTCCTACAGGCGATTCTGTCAAGTTCAAAGTCATCACTGACGAATAATAATTTGACAGATTCAACACTGTAAAAAGCGTTTTTAGGTATTAGTTTTAGCGGATATGGTGTAATGGTAGCACGTAAAAGGTCGCTGTTCGATTCAGCGTATCCGCCCTAAGTTTAGACGATATGGACGAGCACAAGTTAGACATAGAAATGAGTATCTCCGATGCGATATTGGACAAACCGATTTGTTTCAATATAGGCAAGCGGAGATTTTATTTATACCAACCTACGCTTGGAAAGACTTATCTGTTGGCAAGGATTACAGAATCACTGGAACTGAACAACGATATTCTTTCCATGAATCCGTATATGGAAGCATTGAGGTTATGCAAGGAGAAACGTGATACCGTTTGTCTTGTCATAGCCTATCACAGCTTGCAAGGTAAGCGTAATGTGTTGGATAATGAGAAAGTAAACAAGCGTGCAAAACTGTTTTCGTCACAGCTTGATGATGCTGAATTGGCACAATTACTTGTGCTCGTATTCAGTTGGGACAGTTCTGAGAGCTACATCAAGTATTTCGGGATTGACAAGGAACGTGCCTTGCAGAAACGTATATCGTCTGTAAAGTCTAACAAAGGAAGTATCTCATTTGGAGGTAAAAGTATCTACGGTTTGTTGATAGATACTGCGTGTCAACGCTATGGATGGACTTTTGATTATGTGGTATGGGGTATCAGCTATATCAACTTGCAGATGTTGTTGGCTGATTCCGTATCATCCGTTTATCTGAGTGATGAAGAGTGCAAGAAACTGAATATACGTGACGGAGGAGAGGTTATCAATGCAGATGACCCCAAGAACTTGAAACTGATAAAATCTATGAACTGGGATTGATGTATGGCTGGATTGCATTTTGACATAACAGGAGATAACTCTAACCTCATGCGTAAGTTGCAAGAGACAGAGCAAGGAGTAAAAAACGTATCTAAGGCTGTTGAGCGTGAGGGTGGAAACATTGAAGAGATATTCGAAAGGTTGACAAAAGCCGCTGCTGCATTCGGAGTAGGATTGTCTGCAAAAGAGTTTATCGCACAATCAGTACAGATTCGTGGTGAGTTCCAAAAACTCGAAGTAGCGTTTACGACCATGCTTGGTAGTACAGAAAAAGCTGATGCTCTCATGCAACAGCTGGTACGTACTGCCGCTACCACTCCATTTGATTTGCAAGGTGTGGCCAACGGAGCAAAATCTTTGCTTGCATACGGTGTCGCTGCCGAAGACGTAAACAAAACACTTGTCAGACTTGGAGATATCGCAGCCGGATTGAGTATTCCTCTTGGTGATTTGGTTTATCTGTATGGTACTACAATGGCACAAGGACGCCTTTACACCGCAGACTTGAACCAGTTCACCGGTCGTGGTATTCCTATGATTGGAGAACTTGCCAAGCAGTTTGGAGTAGCAGAAAGTGAAGTGAAGAGTTTGGTTGAAGCAGGTAAAGTTGGTTTCCCGGAAGTCCAGAAAGTTATCGAAAGTCTGACCAATGAAGGGGGTAAATTCGGTGGACTTATGGAAGCACAATCTAAAACTATCGCCGGACAGATTTCAAATATTGAGGATAGTATTTCTCAGATGTTCAACAATATCGGGAAAGCAAACGAAGGTATTATTAATAGTGCGCTTGGAGTGGTATCTGATTTGGTTGAGAACTACGAGCAAGTAGGGAAAGTATTGCTCGAACTTGTTGGGACGTATGGAGCTTACAAGGCTGCATTGATTACTATTACAGCATTACAAAAAGCACATTCTGTTGTGCTTGCACAAGCTGTAGTTGAGCAACAGTTAGCCGCTGCTGCTGGAATAACATTGTCTAATGCTCAGGCAATGGTTGCCGCAAGAACAAAATTGTTGCAAGTTGCAACAGCGTCATTGAACAAGACAATGATGTTTAATCCGTATATATTAGCTGCATCCGCAGTCGCTGCTTTAGGATTCGGTATCTACAAGTTGGTCACTTATCAGACAGATGCAGAGAAAGCCCAATCTAAGCTGAATGATGCAATCAAAGAATCTGAGAAAGCATCTTTAGGCGAACAGAGAGAACTATCCAAACTGAAAGGAGAATTATCAGCACTAGAAAAAGGAACTGATGAATACAATGCTGTCAAGGATAAAATCATTAAGAACTATTCCAAGTATGACAACCAGCTTGCAGACGAAATAGAAAAAGTTGGTTTGACAGAGCAAGCATATAACAGACTTACAGAAGCGATCAATAAATCATTTGGAGCAAGGCAGTATAACAAGTTCAAGGACGAGCAACAAGGAGAGCTTGATGCGCTTATGTCTGAAAACCTTGGAAAGATACAAGACAGATTAATAGAAAAACTAGGAGAAGAAACTGGCACTAAGTATTACACCAAGATACGAGATGCCATCTTGAAAGGTACTGTCAATTCAAGTATAAAAAATGGTAAATATGAGTTTTCAGGATTTGATAATGGAACTATTGAAGCTCTTGATAAAGTAGCAGGTAAAGATGGTGGAGTATTTGATGTAACAAACCGAGCTGTTGAAGGATATATTGTTAACATTCTTAATGCTGTAAAACTTACAGATGAGCTTGACAAGAAAGCACGTGTTAAGTTCGGAGTTGATAATACAACAGGATTGTCTGATTATAAAAATAGTGATGGAAAAGAAATTCCTCAATCAGTAATCTCAGAGGAGATTGATGATGTTACCAGTAGAATCAAGAATCTTAAACAAGAAATATCTGATTTACGTAGCGGTAAGATACAGGTTGAAGCCGGGAAAACGGTTGAGTCTGTAATAGAATCAAAAATAAAAGAGTTGCAACAAGCTGAGAAATCATTGGAAACTCTGACTGGCATAAAACAAACTACACGTACTTCCAAGAAAACGAAAGATTTTTTCATCACCGTTCCCGATGAGGAAGTTACTCTCATCACTCCGGAAGAGATCGAGAAGAACATCACCATGCATCGTGAAGCTATGGATCAGTATCTTTCCGAATATGGAGATTACCAGCAAAAGCGACTGGCGATAGCGGATATGTATGCATTGAAGATTTCTCAGGCAGAAACGGAAGGAGAGAAGCTTTCATTGCAGAAACAATCGGAAGAGGCCCTGAAAACATTAGATTTTGAGGAGTTTAAGAAATCCATCAATTTTGCTGATGTGTTTGGCGACTTGGATACACAGACTACGGCTTCTCTTCGTGCCTTGCGTGATAAACTGGGAGATTATATCAACGAGGCAGCAAAGGATTTACGTCCGGAAGACTTGAAAGAATTGCAGGATGCTTTCAAGAATTTGGATTTTAAGATAGCAGACCGCGATCCTTTTCATGAACTTAAAGCCGGACTAGAGGAATATAAGTCAGCTCAGGAGGCGGTTAATAAGGCCCAAGAAGATCTGAATACGGTGATGGCCGATGGTACTGTCACTGTCAATGAATATGACAAGACCACGGGAAAGTTAGTTAAGAAAACACTCGACCAAACGCAAGCAGAGAAAAATTTGAACAGGGCTTTGTCTGAACGTCAAGTGGTATTGGCCAATTTGACAAAGGCTACCAACTCCTTGGGTTCTCATGGGGTGGAAATAGTAAATGCAGGGAATGAAGTGGTTGATATGCTTCAATCATTAGGAGTAGAAATTCCCGAGGCCGTTTCGAATACCTTTGAAGGAGTTGGACAGGTGATGAATGGCTTGGCGAGTATAGACTTGACGAAGCCTTTTTCTGCCATTACTGGAACCATTAGTATCCTGACTGGCATAGGTAAGACGATCGGCGGGTTGTTTGGTTTGGGTGGTGCAGATTATTCTGGATATGAGGAGATGAAGAGCCGGTACGATAATCTGATTTCTGTGTGGGATACCCTTATTTCCAAGAAAATGGAGTATATCGACATTGACTATGGCGTAGAAGCACAGAAAGCGGCCGATGAAGCGGCTAAGTTGGTTGAAACGCAGATACAGCGTCAACGCCAATTGGCAAACATGCTGGCAGGTAGTGGAGCAAGCATAGGTTCACATTCATTAGGTTATAGGATCAACGACCGCATGACCCAAAATGACTGGACCAATTTATCGGACTTAGTAGGACAGCGGGTAAGTGGAATCAACGATGTGTTGTCACTTGATGCGGATGTTATCGGCAAAGTGCTGCAAGATGAAAAATTCGTGTCTGTACTAACGACGGTTAATTCAGACTTTATTGAGTATATCCAGAACATTGAGAAATACGGAGAGCAGCTGGAAGAGATCGCCGAGAAAGAGAAGGAAGTATTTACCGGTATTAGTCTTGACTCTTTTGAGGACAGTTTTGTTGATATGCTTTCCGACCTGGATGCAAAGAACGAGGATTTTGCTGAAAACTTCGAGGGATATTTACAGAAAGCAATCTTTTCGTCCTTGGTCGCTAATCAGTATAAGGATCGGATTAAGAAGTTGTATGATTCATGGGCAAAGTATGGGGAAAGTGGTAATCAGTTGACTACAGATGAAGCACAGAATCTTAGAAATGAATATCAGGATATTGTGAATGACATGCTGGAGCAACGTGAACAGATTATGAAGGATTTTGGTTGGGATTCTTCATCCTCTTCTTCAGAACAAACTGCTTCAAGCCGTGGATTTGGGACTGAAATGACGCATGAAGACGCTGGTGAACTTAGCGGACGTTTCACAGCCTTATATGATGTAGGATTACAGATTCTTCAAAACATTACATTTTTACAGTCTATAGGGGTCTCTGCTGAATGTTGTAATACCGTTTTGCAAGAAATAAAAAACCTGATGGTTTCATCGAATGGGTATTTGGAAGATATTTCAGGATTCACAAAAAAAATGTTTGAATTGCTTGGAAAGAAGCTTGATGATATTAACAACAATATAAGCAGGGCTTTATGATTGGAGAATTATATATAAATGGACAGGACGCTTATGGGCAATGGGGAATAAGCATGGATGACACGTCTTTATCTGCATTAATGGCGCCTCCACCTAACAAATCTTTGATAGAGAACAAGAGTCGCCTTGAACACGGAAAGAGGGTCGTTATTGATAATGTAAAGGTTGACGAGAGAGATGTTACATTACAGATAAATATTACTGCACCGAATAAAGATGTATTCTTTTCAAGATATATGTCTTTCTGCAATGAACTGAAGAAAGGTAAATTGTATATTAGGACAAAATACCAACCAGATATTACGTATAAAATGATATACATTTCATGCAAGCAATTTAGTCAATTCATGCAAGGTATAGGTAAATTTTCTTTGAGACTTAACGAACCTAATCCTGAAGATAGATATTAGTACTTTATTGTGATTGAATTTCAATCATAATTTATACATTTGCAAAATAGATAATATCGTATGAAGTTATACGAAACTGTTTATGATTGACATCAAAGACATATCCGGAAAGATACTTAAATCTGTTATAGAAACAACAGATTGCAAGAAATATGAAGAACTGATGAGTTTATGTTACATTTCGTTGTCGTGGGATGATGAAAATAACATACAGTTACCAGCAGGTTCTTATATTGAATACGATGGCGAAAGATACCGTCTGTTAGAGCCTTATGATCCATCTTTTAAAGATGAAAGTACTTTCCAGTATACTCCCAAGTTCTACGATAAGATAGCGTTATGGAGCAAAAAACCATTGTTTTATGTCACAGATACAGGAGAGGAAACGGATTGGTCTATGACTGCATATCCCGGACAGTTTATGGATGCGGTTGTCCGTGCGCTGTCAAAATATACAGGAGAAACATTTACATATTCCATTGATGCTTCAATAGCACAATCAACAATGGAGACCATATCATTCCAGAATATAAGCATATTTGACGGTTTAACAGAGATCGCAAATAAGTGGGATGTTGAATGGTGGGTAGAAGGAAGCGTTATACATCTTTCAAAATGCCAATATGGCGAGCCAATAACATTGGAAGTCGGTAAAAATGTAGGTATTCCAACCGTGACCAATAATAAGGATGGTTATTTTACCCGGTTTTATGCGTTTGGATCAACACGAAACATTACTCAGGATTATAACGATGGAGGTTTTACGAATGGTTTGGTAAATAAACGTCTTACGTTGAATCAAAGTTTGTATCCCGGGGGATATATAGATATTCGTCCGGGCCTTCATCCGGAAGAGGTTTTTGTCAAGACATTGATATTCGATAATATCTACCCATCTTCTAAGTTGGTTATTTCCGGAGTAAGAGCAGAGTTAAAAGACTACATTGACAGTGATGGCAATAAGATTCAAGTTGGAGAAAGTGAAGGGGAACCATTATATAAGCAATATGCAATATGGTATTTCAAGATAGACGGATTCAACTTTAATAATTCAACCTATGATAAAGAAGAGAATCCAGAAGGTATGCTTTTGCCTGGACTTGATTTATCTGTAATCTTTGAATCCGGTCAGTTGAATGGTCGTGACTTTAAACTGACTTATCACGAGAAAACCCAAGAATATGAGATCAATTTTGTTGAAGAATCGGGGTCTATCATTGTTCCTGGAACTGTTTCTTTAATTCCTGCTGATGGTGACAATATAGTCCTGTATAATATCCGGATGCCTGAAGAATATGTAAGCAGTTCACAGGAAGAGCTGGCCGAAGCCTTACTTTCTGAAATGGAAAGGTATAAACGAAATATGAATTCATATTCTTTCCCTTCATATCCAGTATCATTTTATGAAGAGAACCTGGATATGAAGGTGGGGCAGTCTGTTTCATTCATATATGGTGGCAATAACCTTTCCACCCGTGTGTTGAAAGTAGAAAAACAGCTGGATTACCCTATAGAACAAACAATTACTATAGGGGAAGAAAAGATAAAAGGTAATACGCAAGAGATAAAAGAAGAAGTAATTGATGCCAATCAGAATATAGATGTTGTTAAGGCACTTGCGGATCTGAACAAAGCTATTACAGATGGGTACGGACGTGTTCAGCAACTCATCATGCAGAGTTTGTCCCAATATAAAGGAATATGGACTTTGGATCAGAATGGTTTTCCAAACGATCCTTCCAAGTGGACAATAAAAACAGATTATACGGCCATTTCCGCAAAGGACTTTATTGCTTTTGCCGACGGCGGTGAATATGCCAGTGGCCTTCCGGTGGCCGACTATGATACATTTGGCCTGTTTAAGGCGAAACAGGGAGGTGGATTGCTATTCGATGCAAACGAAGGATGGTATGTTGATCCGGAATTTGCCGGTGGCGGTGGTATTGATGAAGAACAGCTTGAAAAATACCTTACGGACAACAACTATATCACTGTCGATTACTTGACAGAACAGGGTTATCTCAAACTTTCTTCTCCACTGACAGGCTATGCTATTCCGGAAGCTTATTCTCCTATCACGGCAACCGATACGATTCTGTCGGCTATCGGGAAGCTGGAAAGGAACTTTGACAATTACGTTGATTTGACAACGAACCAAACGATCGGAGGCGTAAAGACTTTCAATGAAACGATTCTTTCTAAAAAGGATGTTATCGCATACGCTGACGGTGGAGAATACGCAAGTGGTTTGCCTGTGGCAGATCAATATACCTACGGCCTCGTCAAGGTGGACGGAACGACTGTACGTATCAATGCTTCCGGACAGTTGGAGGCAGATGCAGGCGGTGGTATTGACTTTACGGTAGGTACGGGACTTGACTTTTCGGCAGCTTCTGTTCTTTCGGTTAAGTTTGGGACAACAGCCGGCACAGCTTGTCAGGGTAATGATTCGCGACTTCATACACACAATAATAAGTCTATTTTGGACGGTATCACTTCCGGTCTTATATCGAACTGGAACACAGCATACACTAATAACCATACACATAGCAACAAGACTGTATTGGATGGAATATCTTCTACAAAAGTAAGCAACTGGGATGAAGCCTTTTCAAATAAACACTGGCACAACAACAAGAGCGACCTTGATACGATAAATCAGGGGTTAGGAACTTCTTATTCTCCTACATTTAAGGCGATCACATTATCCGAGTGGACTATAGACAGCGTTGGTGGAGACCTCAATCTTAGACATCTTGGGCAACTTGCCGCTTATTTCTCAGGCTCGAATAACGGTAATTTTGTTACGAAAGGAACCATGATTGCTGAAGGTGATGTAATAGCGTATCAAGACGGCGGTTCTTATGCAAGTGGACTACCTGTTGCTGATTCTTCCACCTACGGGCTGGTGCGATATGACGGAACAACTATCGGGAAAAATTCTTCCGGACAGTTATATGTTATCAATGCCGGAAGTGGTGGTGGAAGCAATATAAACGTTATCGACAGCCTTACA
>NZ_JAKZMM010000044.1 GCF_022809355.1 Parabacteroides faecalis
ATACCGTTTTCACCCGACGCGCGAATGGCGTTTTGACTTTGCCATACCGGCAGTCCGCGTAGCGATCGAAGTGGAAGGCGGCGTTTGGAATGGCGGTCGCCATTTCCGGCCTGAAGGTTATTTGCGGGATATGGAAAAGTATAACGAGGCAGCCGCTTGCGGCTGGCTTGTTATACGAACCATTCCATCCGAATTATTACGGGTGAAGACGATTCAGCAGATTGTCAGAGCCTGCAAGAAAAAATTGACTGCTGACAATTAAACCAACAATTGTCAATTGCCAATTATTAACAGCTAATATTCAAACTAAAACAAGACAAAAAGAAAAAATATGGCAAGACCTATAAAATTGGGATTAGATTATTTCCCAATGGATACCGATGTTTTGAAAAACATAAAAATCAGACGATTAATGAAAAAATATGAATCGCCTGGAGCTATACTATATTTGAATTTACTGTGCGACATCTACGGTAATTCATACTTTGTACAAATTGGTCAAGACTATTTATTTGATTTGGCGGATCAATTGGAAACAGAAGACACTGAAATAAAAGCCATGTTAGATTACATGGTAGAAATCGGTTTGTTTGATGCCGAACTATGGAAGCAGAATATATTAACTTCTAAATCCATCCAAGAACGATATCTGACAGCAAAAGGGCGTTATTTGAATGAAAAGAAACTGGAGAAACAATATTTATTGATTCCTCTTCCTGAAATCAAAGCAAGGGTTTCCACCGTGAAAACCCCCGTTTGCACAGAGAAAACCCCGGTTATCACCGTGGAAACCCCCGTTTGCACAGTGGAAAGTGCACAAAGTATAGGAAATAAAAACAAAGTAGAGAATAATAAAGAAAATGAAAGTATAAATTTAAACAACAACAATCACAACAACGCGCGCGTGCGCGAGAACGATCAATCGTTAAAAGCTGAATGGGATCAATGGAAAAAGGAATTACTGAATGACGAAGACTGGTGCGCTTCGTTAGTCCGGTACAGCGGAAAAGGATTAGCCATCATCGAACATGCTTTAGAAGCAATGACTTATTTTGATGATTTCATCGTCCTGAAAGCACAAGAAGATACAACCAGAACAAAAAAGGAATACCAAATGAGTTTCATCGGCTGGTGGCGCCACAATAATTGGGAAACAAACAGACAACTTTTAACTGGCACAAAACAAGTTGCGCCGCCACGCACGGAATATAAAAAGCCGGCGGCGCGCAAATCGAGATACGAAGAAATGATGGAAGTGGCGGCAGAAGCGAAATTATTAACCAAAAAAATGTACGAAAACAATGGCTTTGGATACACGATTGAGAATAGCCTTGAGGCAACCACCGATTATACAGCTTGACAGTGAGTTTGTAACCGGCAGAATGATTGATCTGTTGTTGGAAACCTACGTATTGTTGGGATTCAAAACGCCAGTGAAGGAAGATGTTTCCGTCTTGGCCGCGAAATTGGTGAGCGATATATACGAGAATTGTGGCTTCCTGCGCCTGGAAGAAATCTCAATTTGCTTCGAACTGGGCGCACAAGAACAGTTTGGCGATTACATTGGCTTGAATTACCGGACCTTTCATAAATGGCTGAAAGGCTACAAAAACAGCGACTTGCGCTATCGGGTGATCAAGCAGATAGAACAGGAAAAAGAACTCAAAGTCTTGCCGGCGGTGAGCCGCGAATACAATGAGGAAAAGATGAACCTGTTGATCATCAGACGGTTTCACGAATACAAGAATTGTCCGGACTTGGAAATTCCATTGGCAAGTATTCTGTATAAAGACTTGCAAAGCCGCGGTTTTATCCGTAACAGCCTGGAAGAAAAACTCAACGCGATGGCGCAGTTTTCCCGCTGGCGGCCACAAAACACGTTGCATATCAGCGAAGATGATCGTCAGGCCATGATCAAGCTCAAAGCCCAGGAATGGTTATTGAAACAGTATTTCAATTCATTGGTGCGTTTGCCGTTTGAAAGTTGACAAATACCTACCATTTTGCTAACGTTAGCAAAATGATAAAATTGGCAAAAGGTTCTCAGCATGAGATGAATGACTATAAACAGCGATAATGGGAAATGACTGTAGAGGCGTGATACAATTGAAAATTGACAATTGATAATGGAGAATTGAAAAAGGGAAATGATTGTAGAGGCGCAGCGCTGCTGCGCCTCCTAGTGGCGGTATTGGGAGAAATAGCGGATAACAAAACAAACCGATCCATTATTTTATTGGTTGTAAATTTGTTAAACAATGGATTTAAGAAATGAACGGTTGAAAAAATAATTATCCGTTAATAAAGTTTTCAATTCAAGAAATTTATATATTTGTATCTTCTATAAATCAGCTTTATAACCCATTAAAATGGATAGTGTAAAAATCAAAAGGACATCAATGAACCTTTCCTTAAATATAAGGATTCTGAAAGTTATTATTGCTCTAGTGCTACTCAGTATTGGGGGTCTCATTTATCTTACTTTTAGAGGAGAAAATTTATTGATGTTTAATTGGCTAAATGAACTTGATTTAATGTACCAAATTGATAATTTACGCGCCTATAACCAAAAGATATATTTATATGATTGGGTTTTATATAGTCTTCCAGATGGATTATGGCTTCTTGCTTATTTGTTAATTATTGACTCAATATGGCATGAATGTAGAAATAATATGTTTAATTCCTTCATTTTAAGCCTTCCAACAATAGCTATATTTTCTGAATTTGCCCAATATTGGAATATTATTCCTGGTGTTTTCGACACAATGGATCTATTCTGCTATATATCATCAGTACTAATATATTTAATTATTAAAATTTAATGATATGAATTTGAGAATTATATTATCAGCCATTACACTCTTCTTTTTTTTATTTTTAGCTGGAGGTTCCATCACTGATGTATTTAAAGATGGTATAATAAATACATTGGTATTATTGGGTATTCTCATAATAATAATTACTATTTTTTCTATTGTGCAAACAAGGAATAAGAAGAAGAGAATTCAAATAATAAAAAAAGACGAACAAGAATCTGATGACTTTGACAGATCTGTACATATTGGAGATGACAGATGCAAAATATATTTTGATATTAATCAAAAGAAAGTTATGATCATGCACATATCAACTCAAGGCCTAAAAAAAATATATATCAACAATTTTGAGTTTCCTGGTTATTCATTAGCTAATTACCAATTTCCTGTTTTCAATATTTATGATTACAAAAATCGACAATTGCTTTCAGGCTCATATAGTGATTTGAATATTAATTATACCACTACAAATCTAGTAACTAAAGATAAAAATAGTACCCTTAATATTAATAGTACTATTATTCCTTTTTTCGTCCAACACATAGTTGCTGGAATATATGAAGAGGCAAGAGAACTGATACTTATTGATGAGGCTCATGCATTCATAGCTATAACAAAAGCAGGGATTCTTAAATGCGCGTTTAATTATGTTGATACTAACAAATTAGCAGAGAAAAAAGGTTCACAACCATGTATTAGTACAAAAACTATCGGGAATTATGTATTTATCATGGATGATTATTTCAACATTTTAATTTTAGTAACTCCTGATGCATTCAAAATATTTAACTATTCAGATATTATAGATATTTCTTACATTGAAAATGCTCATGAGCTTTATACAAAATCAGCTTCCCGAACTATTGCGGGAGCAGTTATTGGAGGTGCTTTAATGGGCCATTCGGGAGCAATTATAGGAGGACTTTCTGGCGCAAACGAAAAAAACAAAGAAGTTAACAATATGATAATAAAGATACTGCTTAAAGATACAGTAGATACAAGCTATAAGCTAAAATTTAATCCAGATAAAGTTCTAAAAACAAAAAACGACGAGGATAAAAAACTTTATGATAATTGTTTTTCCAAGGCTATGCAGGCCAAGGACTTGTTATCAATCCTTATAGATAAAGTTAATAATCATAAGTTTGAATCAGATGAAGATAAACAAAAAGGAGGGATCCAAAATATTGGTATTGCAGATGAATTAACAAAGCTAGCAAAGCTAAAAGATGAAGGAATCATTTCAGAGGAAGAATTTCAAAGTCAAAAAGCAAAACTATTAAACTAAAATCTATATATAAGGAGTTCTATGAAAAAAGAAAATTACACAGTATTCCTAAACAAAATACGAAATAATTTTTTTGAAGTTTCCAATATAATAATAAGTTATATCATAGCAATTTTAATACTCTATCTTTATTCAGATTTTTGGGCTGATTTGATTAATCGATTTTGGGTAAATCCAATTATCTCAAAAGTTAATAGTAATATATGCGTATCTACTCTTGCTATCATATTTATACTTCTAATTTACTATTTCCGTGAATCGTATTATATTAGTTCATATAACTTTAAAAGGTTATATTTTATCCTACATATAATTACTATCTTGGGTGAGAGGAAAGATGCCTCATAAGATGTGTGGAGACATCCTCAATGCAAGAGCCACCGCAGAAGAACACACATAAGAGAACGCAATATTTCACTGTACTGATAACCGAAGGTTCGGCTTCGCAAGCCTAATGTTGAATCAATCACATTGGATAAAAGAGCATCAAATTGCTCCATGATTGAAAATATTCCGCCAAAAGGGATGATTTTCTCAGATTTTATTTGTATTTTAGCCATGTCAGATGAAGATTTATTTGATTTTTTATATGCAACACTAAGTTAAGTGAATCTTCTGACATAACAAAGTACTGGGCAATATATTATTACTCAGTACTTTAAATTATTTTTTTTGAAAGGTGTTGCGGAATTAAGGTATTAAAGAAACGTATCCTAATCTTTTTCATCGTCTGTCACCCTTTCTTTTCGTGTTTTCTTCAGTCGGCCACTTTTTCTCAATGCCTCGTTGATTATCCACTGAAGCTGACCGTTGGTACTGCGGAATTCATCCGCAGCCCATTGTTCGATTGCTTCCATAGTTTCAGAATCCACACGAAGCACAAAACTCTTTATTGAACTTTCTTTTTTGGCCATAATGTTTGTTTTTATCAATGATGCAATGTTCCCGTATTAACTACAGGCTGTGCAGCCTCGTCAGCACAAAGAACCACAAGCAGATTGCTTACCATTGCCGCTTTACGTTCCTCGTCAAGTTCCACAATTTCTTCATCTGAAAGTTTGTCAAGAGCCATTTTAACCATCGAAACCGCACCTTCAACGATTTTTTCCCTCGCACTGATGATTGCAGATGCCTGCTGGCGACGCAACATCACAGCCGCGATTTCAGGAGCGTATGCCAGATAGTTTATCCTTGCCTCCAGTATTTCAATACCCGCCATAGCCAGACGTTCATTCAGTTTCTGTTCCAACTGTTCATTTATTTCTTCACCACCGGAACGCAGAGTCAGTTCATCAGCTTCCGACTCATTATTATCGTATGCATACTGCCCTGCCACCTGACGCAAAGCGGCATCACTCTGTATGCGAACAAAGTTCTCGAAAGCATTCATGCGGCTACCCACCGTACTTCCAACTGTGACCTCTTTACCATTAGCTGTCGAAGTATTAGCTATTGTCTGAGAATCAATTTCAAACATAGCCTTGTAAGTATCCTTCACCTTCCAAACAAGTACAAGACCTATCAGTACAGGATTACCAATTTTGTCGTTCACCTTTATAGGCTCAACATCCAGGTTTCTTGCACGCAAAGAAAGTTTCTTCTTATCCATAAAAGGGTTCACCCAAAAGAATCCAGTTTCTTTGAATGTACCTTTATACTTTCCAAAGAAGACCATCACCCTGGCCTCATTAGGTTCCAACTGCATATATCCGCCCCAAAATATCAACCATGCCAAAATACACAATGCACCTACTATATACAAAGCTATAAATCCTGGAAGAAAGCAAGCAACTGCAGCTCCTGTAAGCACTACCAAATGTAAAAACAAGGCTAAAAAGCCATTCATCTTAAAACCTTTGTAAACTAATTCTCTTGTGTCCATAATTATAAGATTAAGTGATATTATTTTGATATCACAAATATATGGATTTAATTTTACTTTCAAAAGAAATTAGAGACGTAAATGCCATTAAAAACTATGAACATAGTAAAGTGATAGACTGTGAGTGTAAATAATAGACAGAAGAAACTGAATAAATGGTTATTATCTTGTTTCCCCCGTTAACGCTATCCCAACACCCGAGGCGCAGCAGCGCTGCTGCGCCTCTACTTCGCATAATGAAGAATGCCGGTTTTTGTCTGCTCCAATCGGCCATTTTCCCTAAAACTTCCCCTTATTTCATCCACATTCATCCACACTGATCCCATTTGATCCCTTTTCGTCCACATTCATCCACACTGATCCACACTGATCCACACGGCGATTTTGGGGCGTTGTATCTTTGTAGTGTGACAAGAGAGGAAGAGGCGCGGTTGCCGAACCTATTAAAAACTTGTCCTGATAAAGTTATGGCAATTTCTTATACGTTAGTGCAGAGAAAAGACATGAGTAGGGGTGCGTTGGAAGACGCAAAGTTGTATTATGCCCAGGCAGTGAGCACGCGCCGGGTGGAGTTTGACGATTTGTGCGATGAGATCGCAGAAACCTGTACGCTGACTTCAGCCGACATCAAGGCGGTGTTGGACCGTGTGATCTGGGGCATGGTAACACACCTGAAGAACAGCGAGATCGTTCAGTTCGGTGATTTGGGTAATTTCCGCATCGCCGTGGGCAGTGCCGGATCAGCCACACCCGAAGAATTCACGGCAACCATGCTCCGCAAGCCGAAGGTAGTGTTCCATCCAGGCAAGCGCTTGCAGGAAATGCGCGATGTCGCCAAGTTCGCCCGCTTCACCGTCGATAAAGACGAGGGCGCAGATGCTGGCGAGGGCGTGTAAACAAAAGCCCCCATCTTTTCTGATTTTACTGTTCGTGCCTAAATCCGGCTTCCTAAAAAGACAGGCTGTCACATCAGCCGCTTCCGGGAAGCCGGTTTTGTATTTTCTTTTAACGAATAATTCTCCGCCTTTAGGTGCGGTGTAAAAAAGATAAACCGGCTGGAATAATAATACCACCAGAAAAGAATTATTTTAAGCCGAAAAACTGTAAATCTCGCAATCCCAAAAAATTCATCCCGCCCTATCGTTTAATTTTTAACAGCAAAGAACAGAAACTGTGAATTTATTGTTACTTTTGTCACTTGAAACGAAAGAAGAAAGACCAATGTGTTTTTGATAAAAAAACAAAAAAGCCTTCCCGCCGTTGGGGGCATGAAGGACTTTTTTGCGTCTTATAGATAGTTATGTAAACAATATAATTAATAAAGATTCATGCCATGAAATTAGTTTCATCCATGCTCATTTTGCTAGCCGGATTGTTTAGTGCTTGTTCTCCCCGGCAGCAAGCTGATTATTTTACGCCCGTTGCCGAAAGTCAATTGCGGGCGCCTGCTTATCCGCTCGTTTCCATCGATCCTTATACCAGCGGCTGGTCGTTCACAGATCAGCTGAATGCGGATCAAACCCGCCACTGGACGGGAAAACCGTTTCCGCTGCTGGGTGTTCTGCGGGTAGATGGTACGTGCTATCGTTTTATGGGAAAAGAGAATATCCCGCTACGCACCGTGTTGCCTACTGCCCAGGTGGAGAAGTGGGAGGCTACTTATACGGAAAAGAAACCGGCCGGAAACTGGTTTGAGAATACCTTCAACGATGCTTCCTGGAAGAAAGGGAAGGCTGCCTTCGGAACGCCTGAAATGCCTCATCTGGCTACTACCTGGCAATCGGAAGATGTCTGGGTACGCCGTACCTTCGAACTGGACGAGGATCTGTCGGGCCAGCCGGTTTTCCTGAATTATTCGCACGATGATGTCTTTGAGCTTTATATCAACGGCAAGCAGGTCGTTTCGACCGGATATGTCTGGAAGAATGATGTCGTGCTGGAACTGCCCGACGATGTCCGGGCTTCCCTCAAGCAGGGAAAGAATGTCATCGCTGCACACTGCCATAACACAACGGGCGGTGCTTACGTGGATTTCGGTCTTTCTGTCAAGATGCCGGATGCTTCCTTCTTCGAGACGGCTGCCGAACAGACAGACGTCACCTATACACCGACACAGACGTATTATACGTTTGCCTGCGGACCGGTGAACCTGAATCTGGTCTTTACGGCTCCGCTGCTGATGGACGATCTCGACCTGATGAGTCGTCCGGTCAACTATGTCTCCTATCAGGTACAATCGACCGACGGAAAAGCGCACGATGTGCAGCTGTATCTGGAAGCCACTTCGGCATGGGCTACCAATGTGCCCGGACAAGCGGTCAAATCGTCGGTGATCCTGAAGCCCGAAGGACTGATGTATGCCACTACCGGAACGACCGAACAGCCTGTCTTGCAGACCAAGGGCGATGATGTGCGGATCGATTGGGGACACTTCTTCCTGGCTGCTGCCCAGAAAGAATCGGTAACGATCGGTGCCAGCGACTTCCTGCATCCGAAGAAAGAATTTGCCACGACCGGCAATATTACCCGGGGCGGAAATATCGACGATCCGAACCAGGAACATTCACTGGCCCTGGTGGACAATCTGGGAAGCGTGAAAGACGCGACTGCGGGTTATGCCATGATTGCCTATGATGACGACTATGCCATTCAGTATTTCAACGACAACCGGATGGCTTACTGGAAACATAACGGCCAGGTGAGCATCGACCAGGCTTTGCTGCAGGCCGTACAGGAATATGAATCCATCATGCAACGTTGCCGCGAATTCGACGAGCAACTGATAGAGGATACGAAAAATGCCGGCGGTCAGCAATACGCCGAATTATGTGCCCTGGTTTACCGGCAGATCATTGCCGCCCACAAGCTGGTAGAAGACAAGAACGGCAATCTGCTGTTCTTCTCGAAAGAGAACTTCAGCAACGGTTCGATCGGTACGGTAGATATTACCTATCCTTCTGCTCCACTCTTCCTGGTTTATAATCCGGAATTGCTGAAGGGAATGATGAACTTCATCTTCGAATATAGTGAGAGCGGCCGGTGGCAGAAACCGTTTGCGGCACACGATGTCGGTACTTATCCGCAGGCAAACGGACAGACGTATGGAGGCGACATGCCGGTTGAAGAAAGCGGTAACATGCTGATCCTGACAACAGCCATCGCCCTGCGGGAAGGAAATGCCGACTATGCCCAAAAACACTGGGATGTACTGACAACCTGGACTAATTACTTGGTAGAAGCCGGACTCGACCCGGAAAACCAGTTGTGTACAGACGACTTTGCCGGTCACTTTGCCCACAATGCCAACCTCTCGATCAAGGCTATCCTAGGTATTGCCGGCTATGGCAAACTGGCTGAAATGCTGGGCGACCAGGAAACGGCTGACAAGTATTTGCAGACAGCCAAGGAAATGGCAGGTAAATGGAAGGAAATGGCAACGGACGGCGATCATTACAAACTGACATTCGACAAGCCGGGAACCTGGAGCCAGAAGTATAACCTGATCTGGGACAAACTGCTGGGATTAAACATCTTCGACAAAGACATCGCTACGACGGAAATGGCCTATTACAAGACGGTACAGAACACCTATGGCTTGCCTCTAGACAGCCGTAAGACCTATACCAAATCCGATTGGATCATGTGGACTGCCTGTCTGACGGATCAGATGGATGATTTCCAGGCCCTCGTGGCTCCGGTATATAAATACGCGAACGAAACACCGACACGTATTCCGTTGAGCGACTGGCACGAAACGACAGATGCCACTTCGGTAGGATTCCGGGCCCGTTCGGTAGTGGGCGGTTATTTCATGAAGGTATTGGAACAGCTCATGTATCCGAATGCCTCGAATGCCCAATCTGCCGCTCAGGCAACCAAGTAATAACGAACTATCATTGTTATATTTAAATTTATATGTATGAAAAAGACCTTGTTTGTATGTTGTGCCTTCGCATGGGCACTCTGTGCGCAGGCACAGTGGAAACCGGCTGGAGATAAGATCAAGACGCAGTGGGCTGAACTAGTCAACCCAGAATCTGTATTGCCGGAATACCCGCGTCCGCAGTTGGAACGTGCCGACTGGCTGAACCTGAACGGAGAATGGGAATATGCCATTCAGCCTGCCGGACAAGCTGAACCCGCCCAGTTCCAGGGAAATATCCTGGTTCCTTTCGCTGTCGAATCTTCTTTATCGGGTGTTCAGAAGGAAGTAGGCGACAAGAATGAGCTGTGGTATAAACGGACATTTACGGTTCCATCGAAGTGGAAGGGAAAAGATATCGTCCTCAACTTCGGAGCAGTGGACTGGAAAGCTGAAGTATTCGTCAACGATGTACTGATCGGTTCGCACAAAGGCGGTTACACACCGTTCTCATTCAATATCACCCCGTATCTGCAAGGTTCGGGAGCCCAGAAACTGGTGGTCCGTGTATGGGACCCGAGCGACAAGGGCTATCAGCCAAGAGGAAAACAGACGTCTAATCCGGAAGGTATCTGGTACACGCCGGTAACAGGTATCTGGCAGACCGTCTGGCTGGAACCGGTAGCCGAGAATCATATCACCAGCATCAAAGCCATTCCGAATGTGGATGCGAAAGTAATGAATGTAACGGTAGGAACATCGGCTTGTGCTTCTTCGATTGTGGAAGTGAAGTTATTGGATAAAGGCCAGGTAGTAGCGACAGGCAAGGGAATCCAGGGACAGGAAATCCGTTTGGGTGTCAATAATCCGACCTTGTGGTGCCCGGCAAATCCATATCTGTACGACATGCAAGTGAGTCTGTTGCAGAAAGGGAAAGTCGTTGACCAGGTGAAATCATATACTGCCTTCCGTAAGATCTCGGTTGGAAAAGACAAATCCGGTATCAAACGCATGTATCTGAACGACAAACCGCTCTTCCAGTATGGTCCGTTGGATCAGGGCTGGTGGCCGGACGGTTTATATACCGCTCCAACCGATGAAGCCTTGTTGTTTGACATCAAGAAAACCAAAGACTGGGGCTTCAACATGATCCGTAAGCATGTGAAGGTAGAACCTGCTCGCTGGTACTATCATTGCGATAAAGAAGGTATTCTGGTATGGCAGGATATGCCGAGCGGCGACATGGGCAACAGCTGGGCACCTCATACTTACAACGGAGGAACAGACAAACAGCGTACACCGGAATCGGTAGCCAACTACTACCAGGAATGGAAGGAAATCATGGATCTGTGCATGTCGAACCCGTCGGTTGTTGTCTGGGTTCCGTTCAACGAAGCCTGGGGACAGTTTGATACCGAAAAGGTTGTAGCCTGGACAGAAGCATACGATCCGTCTCGTCTAGTCAATCCGGCCAGTGGTGGAAACCACCGTCCTTGCGGTGATATCCTGGACTTGCATAATTATCCGGGACCGGATATGTTCTTGTCTGATCCGCAGCGTGTCAATGTCTTGGGTGAATACGGAGGAATCGGTCTTCCGTTGGAAAACCACCTGTGGTGGAACAAGCGTAACTGGGGTTATGTCCAGTTTAAAGACAGCGAAGCCGTAACAGCCGAATACGTGAAGTATGCCAACCAGCTGAAGAACTTCGTGAAACGCGGATTCTCGGCTGCGGTTTATACCCAGACCACCGATGTGGAAGGCGAAGTGAACGGTCTGATGACTTATGACCGTAAGGTAATCAAGATTAATGAAGCGAAAGTAAAAGCCGCTAACCAGGCTGTTATCCAGTCGCTATCTGAATAAAAAGCCTATGACAGCAATTGTACCAAAGAAGCGCATCAACTCGATTGATGCGCTTCGTGGTTTTGCCTTGATCGGGATCATGCTGCTGCATTGTATGGAGCGGTTTGACCTGACGATCATTCCGGAAGTGGCATCTCCTTTCTGGCAACGGGTGGATACCTTCGTTTACGAAGCCATGTATTTCCTCTTTGCCGGCAAGTCGTATGCCATTTTCTCTTTTCTGTTTGGTCTGAGTTTCTATATGCAGATGGATTCGCAGGCAGCCAAAGGATATGACTTCCGCGCCCGCTTCGTCTGGCGACTGGTCCTGCTCTTTATCTTCGGCTATATCAACGGTCTTATCTATATGGGTGAGTTCTTCATTATCTATGCCGTATTAGGATTGTTTCTGGTTCCGCTGTACAAAGTGCCGACCAAATACCTGGTCGTGGTGATGATTCTGCTCTTCCTGCAGATTCCGGCGATTGTCAGCTTTGTCACCCTGCTGGGTAATCCGACGCAGAACGAACCCTCGCACCTGAATGTGTATATGAATCAGCTCTATGCCACCTGTGCCGGTATCTATGCCGAAGGCTCATTCAAGGATGTACTGGCTTTCAATGTATGGAACGGAGAAGTAGCCAAATGGTTATGGACCATCAACAACTACCGTTATCTGCAATTATTGGGACTGTTTATTGCCGGTATGCTGGTGGGACGGATGGAAATTCACAAGAGTGAAGAGAAGATGATCCGTTACAGCCGCCTGATGTTGCCTTACAGCTTGGCATGGTTTGTTGTCTTTTACCTGATCGTCTGGCTGCTGCCAGCACTGGGTGTAACCGGTTTTGCCCTGTCGGTCGGAACGACCCTGTTCAAAACCTTCGCCAATTTAGGTATGATGATGCTGTATATCTGTGGCTTCACCTTGCTGTATTACAACCACGGCTGGCAAAAAGGACTAGACCGGATTGCTCCGGTCGGACGGATGAGTGTCACCAACTACATGACACAGTCGATGGTCGGTGTCTGCCTGTTCTATGGTTTCGGAGCCAACCTGGCCGTTCAGTGCAACTACTTGCAAAGCCTGTGTGTCGGTCTGCTGTTCTGTCTGGTACAAATCCTGTACAGCAACTGGTGGATCAAACGCTTCTATTACGGACCGATGGAATGGCTGTGGCGCACCTTGACCTGGATGCAACGTGTTCCTCTCGTCAGAAAATAAATGTTTAACCAAATATTCAAGTGTATGAAACGAATTACAACCCTATCGTTTTTCATGTTATTCTGCTGGATAACGGCCTTCGCAATACCGAGAGCCGAATATCCACGTCCGCAGTTCGAACGTAACGCGTGGATCAACCTCAACGGAGAATGGACCTATTCATTCGACTTCGGCGGTTCCGGTCTGGAACGGGAATGGTTCAAGTCCACCGGATTCGATCAGAAAATCATCGTTCCTTTCTGCCCGGAAAGTAAACTGTCGGGAGTTGAATACAAAGACTTTATCAATCACATGTGGTATCACCGGACGATCTCCATTCCACAAGACTGGGCCAACAAACAGGTACTGTTGAACTTCGGTGCAGTTTATTATAAGTCGGAGATCTACATCGACGGTGTTTTTGCTGCCCGTCACTTTGGTGGAACTTCTTCCTTCCAGGTCGATATTACGCCGTATGTCAAGGCTGGTCAGACACACAACCTGGTGGTGTATGTGGAAAGTGATGTTCGCAGTACCCATCAGCCCAGCGGAAAGCAGAACCTGCAGTTTGCTTCGTATGGTTGTAACTATACCCGTACCACCGGTATTTGGCAGACTGTCTGGATGGAAGCCGTTCATCCCGAAGGACTACAGTCTGTTCAGATGATTCCGGACATCGACCAGCAGCAGTTGATCATCCGTCCGCGTTTCTACAAGGAATTGGGTGGTAAGCTGGAAGTTACCCTGAAAGACAACGGGAAAGTCGTATCCAAGGAAACAGTCGCTGCCAACTCTTTATCAACCGTTATTTTGCCGGTCAAGAAGATGAAGACCTGGAGTCCGGAGAATCCTTTCCTCTATGACGTGGAATTACGGGTGATCGACAAGGCCGGAAATGTGGTAGACGAAGTCAAATCGTATGCCGGTATGCGGAAAGTCCACATCGAAGGCAAGAAAATCTACCTGAACAACCAGCCGTACTATCAGCGTCTGGTACTCGACCAGGGATTCTATCCCGACGGTATCTGGACAGCTCCGAGCGACGAGGCCCTGAAGAAAGATATCCAGCTTTCGATGGAAGCAGGTTTCAACGGAGCCCGTCTGCATCAGAAAGTATTCGAAGAACGTTTCTATTACTGGGCAGACAAACTGGGTTACCTGACTTGGGGTGAAGCCTCCAGCTGGGGTATGGATTGCAATGATATCGAAACAGCCCGTAACTTCATCACCGAATGGACCGAAATCGTGGAACGCGACCGAAATCATCCGTCTATCTTGATCTGGACACCAACCAATGAAGAGTTCTGGCCCGACCGCGTTCAGTATCCTCGTCTGATGCAAGACCTGTACAAACTGACGAAAGCCATCGATCCGACGCGTCCTTTCCACGGAACCAGTGGTGGTTCTCACATCGCTACCGACATCTGGACCGTACATAACTACGAACAGGATCCGGCCAAACTGAAGGATCTGTTGTACAACGATGGTAAGCTGATGGAAGCTCCCAAATGGGAAATCCAGCTGATGCCGAAGAACATCGGTTTCAACGGATTGAAATATACCGATCAATATACATTCCCACAGTATAAGCACGACATGCCTTATCTGATTGATGAATTCGGAGGTATCAAGTGGAACCCGTCACAACAGATGGAAAGTGCCCAGAATACTTCATGGGGTTATGGTGAACCGCCTCACTCACTGGAGGAATTCTATGCCCGACTGGAAGGTCTGGTTGACACCGTCCTGTCGTTGTCAGATCATGTATGGGGTTATTGCTACACCCAGCTGACAGACGTAGAACAGGAACAGAACGGCATCTATTACTACGACCGCAGTCCGAAGTTCGACATGAAACGGATTCACGCGATCTTCAGTAAGAATCCGGAGACAAAATAAAAACAAATTCCGGTATTCCTATCCGTTCTTACCAACGATGATGGGGATACCGGGGTTTTCTTTTGTGGGGAAGAGTGGGGAGAACTGATATGACCACAAAATTATTTCATTAGCAATAAACAATAAATATCTTAAATGATTCGCATAAAGAAAAGATTTCTAACCATTACAAAGAATTCAAAAAAAATCTATTTTTGCAAAAGGACTATATAGCTGTACATACATAATTTATGAATAAAGACAATAAATATACAGAACTTCTCAAGAAGCAAATATGTGAAGTACAAAAAGAAAACCGCTCATTAGAGTTTAAATCAAATTATCAAGAGGCTGATAAATTAGGACAATATATCTCTGCTTTATCAAATGGTGCCTGTCTTGATCATCAGGATTTTGCCTATCTCTATTTTGGTATAGATGATTCAACACTTGAGGTAAAAGGTACAAAATTTAATGTTTCGTCAATCAAGGCTAAAGGCAATCAGGCCTTAGAAATGTATCTTCGCCAACTCATATTTCCTCATATTCCATTTATGTTCGAAGAATTTCAATTTGATGACGATAAACGGGTAGTACGTTTAAAGATACCTGCGGCAGCAGGAGAACCAACTACTTTTTATAATAAACCTTATGTCCGTGTGGACAGTCATGTGACAGAGTTATCAAAATACCCGGAATGGATGCGTGAAATTTATTCTTCACGATACGATTGGACTGCTCAAGTAGTGGAAGATGCAACTATAAATGATTTAGACACGGAAGCTATACAAATAGCACGAGAAGGCTATAAAGAACGTTATCCCCTGTATAAGGATCAATTATCGCAGTGGAGTGATGAAATCTTTCTCGACAAAGCTTGTTTAACATTAGATGGTCAAATAACGCGTACTACGATGTTATTGGTTGGCAAGCGGGAAAAGGCACATAAGATACCTCATATTGCAGAAATAGTATGGAAATGCCATCAGGACGGAGAAACCTTTGGAGATACATTTACTATTCCATTTATCAAATCTACCAGTGAAGTCTTGAAACGCATTCGTAACTATCGCTTCAAGATATATCCTATGAACTCTTTAATTCCTGCTGAAGTTTGGAAATATGATGCGCGTAGTATTCTTGAAGCGCTGCATAATTGTGTGGCACATCAGGATTATGCCCTTGATGAACGTATTAGAGTGACGGAAGATAAAGAAAAACTTACATTTGAAAATGCAGGTAGTTTTTTTGATGGAGACTACAATCAATATGTTTTAGGAGAGAAAACTCCCAAACGTTACCGTAATCCGGCTTTAATGAAAGCTATGGTAAATGTCAAGATGATAGATTCACAAGGTTATGGAATACATAACTTGTTTTTACGTCAGAAGGAGCGTTTTTTACCTATGCCTGACTATGATGGGTGTTCTGAGTCTCAGGTGGTTCTTCATTTGCCAGGTATAGTGATAGATACTAATTACAGTCTATTACTTCTGTCAAATAATGAAGTAAATTTGACAGAAGCAATTTTATTGGATAACCTGCAGAAAGGTAAGCGTATTAGTGATTCTGCAATTGAGTTATTACGGAAAAAACATTTTGTAGAAGGACGTAAACCTCACGTGTACATAGCAAAAACTATTGCACAGAATACACATACAAAAGCTGAATATTCAAAGCACAAAGGCCTTATAGAAAAGTCATGTGAAAGTTTACTATTGAATGCATTAGCCGATCACAATGTGTTGACAAGAAATGATATAGATATTTTACTATGGAATGCATTATCTGATCAGCTTTCTGATAACCAAAAGAAAAATAAGATAGGAAACCTGCTGACTCGCTTAAGAAAAAAAGGATTGATAACAAATGAAACTTTGGGGAATAAATCCGAATGGACCCTCGTAAATAATGACATTTAAGAGCGATTTAAGAGCGAAATTTAAGAGCGATCTTAATTATTTACAATTAAGATATTGAAAACAAATAGCTTACGACTACTCTTATAAAGAAAATTAAGAGCAATTATCCCTTAGTATTATTAAAATGAGATATAGATCATCTTGGCTCATATACTAACCTTTTCTATTTGGAAATTCTTTGTAGTTCCTCCCCTTCCCCAAATTCCCCTCACCCCCAATAGGGGTTTTCGGCTTCTTTGTGTCTTTAAGGATAGAAATGCAACTTGAAATGGATTTGATGGCTGGGATCTCCTGCCGTGTTGCCGGGGAAAAGCCAGGCGGGATATTTTGCCCATCCAAAAAGATTGTGTTCCTTTGTATTCGGATAAATGCTTTATAGACATGACGACAGACAATTGCATGAAACAGGTTCATATCATCACGCCGGTGAAAGATTCGATCGATCTGACACTTGAGACGGCCCGGGCTGTACTAGCCTCTCGCTGGCATGTGCCGGTAACCTATACGATATACAACGATTTCAGTACCGACGAGAATACCCGGCGTCTGGAGGAAGCTTCGCAGGAACTGGGCTTTGAACTGGTCAATTTACGGGACATCACGTCACATCCGTCGCCCAACTACCTGTTGGTGCTGCAAATGGCACAGAAACGCGCGATTGAGGCCGAAGCGGGTCTGCTGATTGTCGAATCGGACGTGATCGTACGCGAAGATACCCTGCAAGGTTTGTTTGACGGGGCACTGGCTCATCCCGACTGTGGCATTGCGGCATCGGTGACCGTGGATGAACAGGGAACTGTCAATTATCCGTATCTCTATGCGTCGGATTATCCGAAAGAGGCTTGTGAGGTGAAGAAACATTGCAGTTTCTGCTGCTCGCTGCTGACTCTCCGCCTGCTAAAGGCATTTGATTTCCAGACACTCGATCCGAGTAAGAACTGGTTTGATGTGACTATCTCTCACGAATCACTCGAGCGGGATTGCCGTAATTATCTGTTTATGAATCTTCCCGTATGGCATCGTCCGCATGGAAGCCGTCCGTGGAAACAGTTGAAATATACCAACCCGTTGAAATATTACTGGTTGAAATTCACCAAAGGACTGGATAAAATTTGAGCATGGTCATGATGAATTGTATAATCAGCCGCTTGTTTACGCCGATGACGTATCAGGTGAATCCGGATTGCCAGGAACTGACGGAGTTTGTCCGTTCCGTTCCAGATCGTTTTCACCGGCAGGAAGGTGTTGTTATTTACCGGGGACGAAATGAATTGCGTAAGATGACGTATCAGGGACAGGATTTTGTCGTGAAGTCTTTCCGGCGTCCGAACTGTATCAACCGCTGGGTGTACGGGACGTTCCGTCCGTCGAAAGCCCGCCGTTCGTTCGAACATGCCAATCTGTTGACGGCTGCGGGTATCGGTACTCCGCGTCCGATTGGTTATATCGAGCTGCGCCGTCATTGGGAGTTCGACGAGAGTTATTATATCACAGCCATGTCGTCATGCCCTTATACCTACGAAGAGCTGTTCCGACGTCCGTTTGCCAACGAAGATGATATTATCCGTGCGGTTGCCCTGACGACAGCCCGGATGCACGACCAGGGCTATGCCCACAAAGATTACGGACGGGGAAACATCCTGTTCAATCCGAAACCGGATGGCGTACAGATCGAGATCGTTGATCTGAACCGGATGGATATCGGACCAATCGACTTGAAGAAAGGGTGTAAGAACCTGGAGCGTTTACCGGCTACTCCGCACATGCACCGGATCCTGGCGGAGACGTATGCCAAAGCCCGCGGACTGGATGAAGAAGCGTGTTATAAATGGATGGTTGCCTACCGGAGTACGCAACCGGGTAAAATCGACAATCTCTATTAACCAGAAGCACAATGAAAATCATAGCTGTAGTTGTTACCTATAACCGGCTGGAACTGCTCAAACGCAGTATGGATTGCCTGCGGCAGAACAAACCTCTGTCGGACATCATCGTTGTCAATAACGGAAGTACCGACGGGACAAAAGAATGGCTGGACAAGCAAGACGACCTGACGGTGATCCATCAATCGAATGTAGGGGGTTCGGGTGGTTTCTATACGGGCATCGAAGCGGCTTATGCCCAAAATGCCGACTGGATCTGGTGTATGGACGACGATGTCTTTCCCCGAGCCGACTGCCTGGAAAACTTACTGCCCTACACCGGCGATAAAACGGTGGGAATCCTGGCTCCCAGACGATTATTGGAAGGAAAAGTCTTTACCAACGATTTCTGTTCGTATAATCTGACGCAGCCGTTCCGTTCCATGTATCAGGACAAACTGGCGAAACGGGAGGTAACGGCTCCTGTCGAGATTGTCGGTACTGCCTTCGAAGGGCTCTTCGTCCGGAGGGAGGTAGTTGCAGCCATTGGCCTTCCCAACAAAGAGTTGTTCATTTTCTGTGATGATACCGATTATTGCCTGCGTACCGTACTGGCCGGCTATAAGATCCTGTATATTCCCCAAGCACTAATGGACAAGCATAAGTTCTTTTCGACAGACAACTGGAAAGAACGCAACCGCAAAAAGAAATGGAAACGGTTTTACCAGGTGCGTAACTCAACGTATCTGAACCATCATTACGGAAAGAACTGGGCGGTAAGGTATCTGCGTGGCTGGCATGGAGTTCTGGGGTATATGGCTGTCGTAATCGGGACGTGTGCCTTCACGGATGTGTACCAATGGAGCGATCTGGCCAAATTCTGGCGGATGTATCGCGATGGCATACGGGAACGGCTGGGTATCATGAAATAAATGTAGCAGATGTATGGAAAAGAATCCTTTAGTCAGTGTAATCGTTCCCAATTATAACTATGCCCGTTACCTGGATGCCCGTATCGACTCCATCCTACGGCAGACATGGACGGATTTTGAATTGATCCTACTGGACGATGCTTCGACCGATACAAGCCGGGAAATACTGGAAAAATACCGGAACCACCCTCGGGTATCCCGGATAGAGTTCAATACCCGGAATACGGGCAGTCCTTTTCAGCAATGGATGAAGGGGATCTTATTAGCCCGGGGAAAATATATCTGGATAGCCGAAGCGGATGATCTGGCCGATCCGGATTTTCTGGAGACGACCGTTGCCTTGTGTGAAGCGCATGAACGGACTGCGGTCTGTGTGGTGGGTTCACGGCTGATCGACGGAGCAGGAAGGGTATCCAACAAGGATATCAACCATTGGGGCCGGCGGAAAGGAAAACAGCCGGGTTGTTTTGACGGGAAGTCATACGCGCTTCATAACCTGTATTGGAAGAATTACCTGATCAACGCCAGCGGTATCCTGTTCAGACGGGAATATGCCGCACGTCTGGCTCATTCTGCCTTCCTGCAAATGCGGTATTGCGGCGACTGGCTTTTCTGGTTCCAGATGGCTTTGCAGGGCGAGGTGATCGAAGTGTACCGTACTCTGAATTATTTCCGCCAGCATGGAGCGAAAGTGACAGTCCAGTCGCTGCAGCGTGGTCAGGGTATCGCCGAAGACATCCAGGTGGTCCGGTACATGGAAGAGCACTTACCAAACCTGGCGCCTTATAAGAAACGTCTCCGCCGGGGATTATTGTACCGGAAAATCAAACGGACCCCGACCGACGAATCCCAACGGCAGGTTTTATACCAGCAGTTGTCGGCAGAGCTGCAAGCGACGGATGCAGACTACCGCCTGGAACGGTGGAACCAATACCTGCGCTGGCTGTGGCCGTGGCTGACAACCCGTCAGCGGGATCGGTTGTGAACCGGCAGATACAAAATGGATGAGATTGTAAAATGACTTCTTTGATGTGACTGGAAAAAGGTCTAACTTTGTAGACAATGGCAGATACAGTGAACTATTTTAAGCCCATAAAAGATGAGTGATAGTATTTTATATAAGGTTCGTAGTGGAAAACCCATCAAATTCTGGTATTTTATCCGAAAATATATGGGGTTGGTCATTCCGGATTCCTGGTATAGAATCCGGCTGGAACAGCGCTTGTGCCGGGTTTCCAGCCGTCCGGATTATCCTTATATCCAGGAACGGGTCAACTATTACATCCAGCTGGACAGGACCAGACCGATCCCGTCGGAGAACAGACTGGCTCATCACCAAAGCTGGCTGCATTATACGGGACCTATCGGCCAATACCGGAGTAACATGTTCCACAAGGCTTATTATTTCGACCAGCACGACATTACCCGCTGGTTTCCGCCTTCGCTCCGCTGGAACTATTGTCCGGGGGATGTCTATTTCACTCCCGACGATCCTGCCATTGTGAAAAGTCGGCTGATCTCATCCCAAAACCAGAATTCAGTCTTGCTGAAGCTGGATAAGCTCCGTCATTTCATGTATGTGAAAGACACCAAGTCATTCACCGAGAAGCAAGACCGGGCGATCTTCCGGGGGAAAATCCGTCAGAGCCGTTTGCGGACCAAATTCCTGGAGAAGTTTTTCGGACATCCCATGTTCGACTGTGGTGTCGTGGGGAAGAATGAGGGTTGTCCAGACGAATGGATGGCACCGAAACGGACCATTCACCAGCACCTGGATTATAAGTTCATCATGGCGCTTGAAGGGAACGATGTGGCTTCCAACTTGAAATGGGTCATGTCGTCCAATTCCATCGCCGTCATGCCACGTCCTACCTGCGAGACGTGGTTCATGGAGGGGAAGTTACGCCCCGACTATCATTATATCGAAGTCAAGGAAGATTTCTCTGATCTGGAGGAGAAACTGAATTATTATATCGCTCATCCGGAAGAGGCGCAGCAGATCATCGCCCATGCTCACGAGTTTGTTGCCCAGTTCCGTAATCCGGAGCGCGAGGAACTGATCTCCCTGCTAGTCCTGAAGCGTTATTTTGAACTGACCGGACAATGGGAATCTTCCACGCATCCGTAACCTTTAGAAACAGAATTTATATGATACATATCGCTTGTAACATCGATCATCAGTTCATCCAGCATTGTGCTGTCACCCTGGTTTCTCTGTTTATCAACAACCCGGGACAAGTTTTCTGCGTGCATATCGTGGCCGGTTCATTGCCTCAGGAGGATCAGGACCTGCTGACGAAGTTAGCCGCTCCATACGGGCACACTGTCCGTTTTTATTTTCCTCCGGCCGACCTGCTGAAGAATTATTCCATCAAGAAATTCGGTCAGCGGATTTCCATGGCGACCTACTATCGCTGTATGTTCCCGTCGATCTTGCCGGAGACGGTAGACAAGGTGCTGTATCTGGACTGTGACATCGTGATCCGCGGTGACATCTCGGCTTTCTGGAACACAGACCTGGAAGGATACGGCGTGGCCTGCATCGAAGATATCGGAAGCCAGGAGAAAGAGCGGTATGAATTACTGCACTATGACCCGGCTGATTCTTATTTCAACGCCGGTGTCCTGCTGATCAACCTGCGTTACTGGCGGGAAACCCATGTGGACCGTCAATGCGAGACTTATTTCCTGACGTATCCGGAACGGATCCGCTTCAACGACCAGGATTTGCTGAATGTGGTCTTGCATGCGCATAAAAAGTTCGTTCCCCTCACCTGGAACATGCAAGACGGCTTCTACCGGACAGGCATCCGGGAGCGGGTCAACGACTGGAAAGCGTTCCGGGAGGAATTGCTCAACCCCGTCATCTTGCATTATACGAATAAAAAACCGTGGAATTACGACAGCATGCATCCGCTCCGAGCAGAATATTTCGTATATTTGGATAAAACTCCATGGAAAGGATGGCGGCCGTCGCATTCGGTCAAAACCCGGATCAAACGGTTCTTCAAGCTGTTACCCTATGCCTTGAAGTGGCGTAAACCCAAATATATCAACTTGGATAAAGCGGTAGGATGATGAAGAAGGAATATGATTATCTGGTGGTAGGCGCCGGCTTGTTCGGAGCTGTTTTTGCACACGAAGCGGCATTGGCCGGTAAACGTTGCCTGGTGATCGACAAACGGAATCACGCAGGGGGGAATATCTATTGCCAGGAGACGGAAGGAATCCAAGTACATGCCTATGGAGCCCATATTTTTCATACCGACCAGGCTGAAATATGGGAATATGCCAACCGGTTTGTCCGCTTCAACCGCTTCACCAACGCACCGCTGGCCCGTTATCGGGACGAATTGTATAATTTGCCTTTCAACATGAATACTTTCCACCAGCTGTGGGGTGTCAAGACCCCGGCCGAGGCAAGGGCCCGGTTGGCTGTGGAATGCGAGAAATATGCCTATATCGAGACCCCTGCCAACCTGGAGGAACAGGCGCTGAAACTGGGGGGAAAGGATATCTACGAACGGCTCATCAAGGGATATACCGAAAAGCAATGGGGAAGATCGGCACGCGAATTGCCCGCATTCATCATCCGCCGGTTGCCTTTCCGCTTCACGTTCGACAACAATTATTTCAACGATGCCTACCAGGGGATTCCCGTCGGAGGGTACAACAAACTGATAGCGGCTTTGCTGGAAGGTATCGAAGTGCGTCTCTCGTGCAACTACCTGGAGGATCGCCCGTACTGGGATTCCCTGGCCGACAGGATCCTGTTTACGGGATGTATCGATGCCTTTTTCGACTATCGGTACGGACATCTGGAATACCGGAGTCTCCGCTTCGAGTCGGCTTTGCTGGAGATACCCGACTTTCAGGGAAACGCGGTTGTCAACTACACCGAACGCGACATTCCTTTTACGCGGATCATCGAACACAAGCACTTTGAGTTCGGACAACAGCCCTGTACCGTCATCACCCACGAATATCCCGAAGCATTCCAGCCCGGAAAGGAGCCTTACTATCCGGTGAATGACGAGAAGAATACCCGTCTGTTCCAATCCTACCAGCAACTGGCTGCCGCCCATCCGCAGGTCTTGTTCGGAGGCCGGCTGGCACAATATACCTATGCCGATATGGATGATACCATGGCCACAGCCCTCCAGCTGTGGAAGAAAGAATATCAACGAATTTTAGAACACTGATGAACATGGAAAACGAATTGCCTAAAATAGATTTGCCGGAAGATGTACTGGTCGATGTGCTGACAGACTCGGTCATCTTGAACCTGTATGCGCATTTTCCCTGCCGGATCAAGGCGGAAATACTGGTACTCTGCAAGAAAGGGGATATCGATGCCTCGATTAACCTGGTGGATTATCATGTCTCCGACAATTCATTCCTCGTGGTGCTGCCCGGAAGTATCTTCCAGGTCAACCAGATCCGGGGGGATGTAGAGATTTACTTTGCCGGCTTCTCTTCCGATTTTCTGCGTACGATCAATCCGGTCAAGTCGCTGCTCGACATTACCTATTCCATCAAGCACAACCCGGTTGTGCCGCTCAAGGAGGAGATGGTGGAACTGATCGAAGATTATTTCAAGCTGGGCAAGCGGACCAAAGAACGTTTCGAGCTGAGCAACCGGGAGCTTTCCCGTCATTTGTATTACAGCCTCATCTATGCCATCAGCTCGCTGTACAGCAACCGCAAGATGGATACGGGCAACCTCTCGCCGGCCGAACGGATCAGCCAGGATTTCGGACAGCTGGTGCTCGACAACTATACCAAAGAGAAGAATGTGGCTTTCTATGCCAGTAAACTGGGGATTACGGCGGCTTATCTGAGTACGATCGTCAAACAGACTACGGGCCGCACCTGCATGGAGATTATTTCGAACATGGTGATCATGGATGCCAAAGCCCAATTGAAATCAACGAACCTGCCGATCTATCAGATTGCCGATTCGTTGAATTTCAATAATGTCTCTTTCTTTGGCAAGTATTTCAAGCGGTACGTGGGTGTCAGTCCGCAGGAATACCGCAACAGCAAGTCGGACGACTGACGGAGCTTATTCCGCCAGCCACTCGTTGATCTGCCGCATGATCTTTTCTTTCATGTCATCCGGCATATTGCTGATGCGTGCCCGGTGACTGCCCCGCGGCTGGATATATACCTGTTCGTTCTTCTTTCCTTTGAAGATGGGAACGCGGGTTGCACTCCACGGGTCAATCTCTCCGTAGATGAAGATCATCTTCGGATCATTATCTTTCAGGAAGTTATAGACCTTCTGATACAGTTCCGGACGGAATTCCACCTTGTCTTTCAGTTCATCGGGCAGCATGATGCGGTTCAAATAGCCCTGGCTGCTTTTGATAGAAAGATATTTCTCAAAAGGCTTTGTGTCGTAGCCATAGTATCCCAGTTCGCGGGCTGCCTGTACGTTGAAGGGCTCGGTATCCTGTCCGATCGAGAAATACGAGGGATCACTGATTTCCATCCAGTGCTTAAACAACGTCTCCTTGTCCGAATCCAGAGCCGGAATGGTATTGACAGATGTTCCCCACTGCCAGAGGGCAAACGGGTATTCCAGTACGCTGTAATCGTATATCTCTTCAGTAGGCACACGGAACTGATAGCCTTTTTCCTTCACGTAAGCTTCAAAGAGGGGCATCAGCTCATCCCTGTTTTTCAGGATTTCCAGCTGGAAATCACGGATTTTCTTCCGTTCAGCCTTGGTGCCGACTTTCTCCAGGAAGATTTCATGGCGTCCGTCTTCTACCCCGCGGTTCAACGGAGCGACATAAGGAACAGAGAAGTCCACGTCATCCGGGAAATAGGCCCGATACAGGGTTGTGGTCTGTCCGCCCTTACTGATACCCGTGCTGATCCATTTTCCTGTATAGATCTGTTTGAACAGTTCGGTGATCCGGTGCAGATCATAGGCCGAATTTTCGGCTGTCAGATAGTCCCAGTTCAGAGGATCGGGCTTGGACTCGAGGAAGTAACGGTATTCAACGAAGATAACGTTGGCATTCATCAGTTTGGACAGCTCTTCCTGATAGGTTTCACGCAGGGCATAGGCACCGCCGTATCCTTCGGTTACCAGTACCGTAGGACGGTCAAACCCTATATGACACAACACGACCCGCTGCTTGAATGTCCCGGCCTGCTTGCCAAGGGGATCGACTTCCTGTGTCACCCGCACCAGGTATTTTTCGGGATACAACTCGGTCTTCAGCGTTTCGATAGCACTCACGCCCGACAAGGTTTGCAGCTTTTCCTTCAGTTCGCCGGGTGCTGCCATGGCGAGCAACACACAGAAGAACGAAAGAAACAGTAAATTCATCTTTCTCTTCATGGTTATTCTATGTTTAAATGTTTGATGGTTCGTATCAAGCCCTCGTATTTCGCCCGTTTGACGGCCGACTTGGCAAAGATACGATTATAATCGTCTTTGGTGAACATTTTCAAGTCTTCTTTTTGGAGCTGTAAAAGGGCTTCCGAAGGCTGGAAATCGGGTTCGGTAGCGGGGATGGCAAAACGGTTCCAGGGACAGACCTGCTGACAAGTATCACAGCCGTACAACCGGTTTCCCAACAGCCGGGCTTCCCGCGGAGGAATCTCTCCCCGGTTTTCAATGGTGAGGTACGACAGGCAATGGTTGGCATTCAGGGTATGGGCTTTTTCCAACGCGCCGGTCGGACAGGCTTGCAGACAGCGGTTGCAGGTTCCGCAGCGCGACGGGACAGGCTTGTCGTAAGCATCGGCTTCCCACGTCGTCACGATCTCCCCCAGGAAAAAGTACGAGCCTTTCCCCGGCAGAATCAGCTGGGTGTTTTTCCCGATCCACCCCAGTCCGGCTTTCCACGCCCAATAACGCTCCAACAAAGGGGCTGAGTCGGTAAAGACACGGGCCTCTTCCGCCGTTCCTTCCGGGAGGTTCCGGACCACATACTGCCAGAGCTGGCGAAGCTTTTCCTTCACGACCTCATGGTAATCCCGTCCGTAGGCATAATAGGCAATATGGGGCTGCTCCGGATCGCGTTTGCGAGCCGGATAATAGTTCAGGGCCACCGAGATGATACTCTTCGCCCCTTCCACCAGTCCCTGCGGATCACGGCGTATCTCCCGATGGTTCGCCAGATAGGCCATTCCAGCCTGGTAACCTTTCGCCAGCCAGGTATCCAGCCGCCGCATTTCTGCTTCCACCGGCTCTACCCGGGCGATACCGCAGGCCGAAAATCCCAGCCGGGTAGCCTCGTCCTTGATCATTCGGGTTGTTATAGCTATTTGATCACTCATCGACAAACAAAAAATTGTGTACATTCCTTATGTACCACTCCCTTTGGTACATAAGGATTATTGTACGAAGATACGAAAGACAAAATTGGATATTACCATTAAACCACTTAGCAATGCAATTCCAAAACTCAGAAATGTTCCGGCAAGGACATACTCTGTTTTTGCAGTATCCGTGTCTTTGAATCTAAGTATGGATTTTGCCGCTATGATAAAACCGATTGCCTCATATTGTCCAATGATAACGAATATGATTGTGAGAATACGCTCTAAATTTCCAATCAACGCTCCTGCATTTTTGATATTTTCACAGGATTGTGTCTCACCAATTTGATATTTCTTCAAGACTAACTTAATCAGGATATTGGCAGGTTTAATGCACAATAATATCGCCAATAGGAACAAAGGCATTGAGAAACTTTCATAGCAATCCATTGATTGGATTGGTAACTCGGTGGTAATGTCAAAGGAAAACGCCACTATAATCAGTATTAACAAATGAGTAATCTGGTCAATGACAAAATTCCATAATCCTTGGGGACTATATGTTTTGATAACATCTATTACCCAATGAGAAAAAGCAATAGCAAGAGCATAAACTCCGAAATCACAAATAGGAACAACTATCCATGACACACCACCGATAATAAGCGAATGTACATATAGGAACCAGCTTTTGAGTTTCCTTTCCTCTTTTTGTGCACAGTATTTATCATTTTGCAGGTAAAAGTCACCTATAACATGTGCCAATAGCAGACTTAAAAACAACCAGCTATTCATAATCTTCAAAATTTAGCTGTTCAAAATATTTTATTGCTTCTTCTATACAATACCATTTGGTGGCTGTAGAAGCATTGTTTACACTGGCTTGAGATATACCCAATTCCTTGGCGATGTCTGCTTCTTTGAAACCAAGTAATTTATAGAAAACGACCTCACTTTGGCGCACAGTCATATCATTTAATATGGCATCGGTCAGCAGAGCTACAGTTTGCAATGGGGCGGATAATTGCTTTTTACTTGTTTGGACAGCCAACGTTCCCTTATTCAAGGAACTCATTTCCTCAAGCGCACGTCCTGATAGATATATGGCCTCACCATCCCAAATACCTTGTTCGGTATCCACGATCTTCATATCTCCAATACCAATAGTCATCCGTATTCCGTATGTCTGGAAATTTTTTGTCTTTTTATTTTTAACTGTGGAAAAGGATTTAATGCAGGATTTGATTATAAAGGCTATCCGGAATGCGTTTGATACATTTTTCATTACGCACTCTATATAGTCACCTTTGATCTGGCGACCTTCAAAACCAGGATAACTCACCTTTAGCAAGCCAAATAATGATTCTATCCTTTGCTTTAATCCTATAATTTCGTTCACTGACAAGGATGTGGATGAAACTATATCCGCTGAAATTGTTGCAAACATATTATCGTTCATTGATTGGATGACAAAGGTATGAATTTTCTTTAATCTCATCATTAATTATAGATCAAATACTCTATAATTGCAGAATATAGACAAATAAGTCTATAACATTGATTTATATACAATATAATCAATAATAATAAACAAAAAATTGTGTATCTCAGCCCATCACAGCTTACCGAACCTAATTTCTTCTTTCAATATCTCATACACATAAGCCGAACTTTCAATATAAAGTCCGGTAGTTTCATCAGAAAGTTTGGCAAATGTTTCGGAGTTATAGAATTCTTTGAGAGCAGTCGGCAGGTCATATCCGTAATCTTCCATCAGATAGGCTATTATATCTTTGGTAATACCTTCTACCAGATATTGCATCCGTTTATTCATACGCTGTGTAAATATTTAATGGCTGCTGCCGAGTGAAATAAATATTGTGATGAAACCTTTTTGTATCTTAGTCCTTGCACCAACGTGGGCAGATCAATAATCCCGTCATCAAAATTACGGAACAAGGTTGCAATGGTATCATCGGCAACAGGCCCTATCACGATGTCAAAACCATGTGTCGGCTGCACGTTTTTCCTGCTGCGATTAGCCAACACGAACAAGGCCCACTCTTCACTTGGATCTTCAAACGTCTTGACAGAAAGCGTACTCAAGGCTGTTTCGTCAAATTCAAACTCCGTAACAATGGGTTCTCCACCATAGATAGCCGATGTGCGTCTGGCCATCTGCTCCGCCTGTTCCTTAATCGCTGTCAGATAAAATCCTTGTCCGAAATCCTTGTAAGGCCTGCATTTTGACAGATCGATCTGCTTAATGACGATATTTGAACCGTGGTATAGTCTCATTGAATGCCTCCTCCATTATTCAGACAAACTTGTGTGAGATCCTGTACACTGTCATCGAACGAAAGCAAATGCTCTGCATCATAATGTTCTGTCAGAAAATCAATGCCTTTAAAACGAATCAGATAGTTGTTCGCCTCACGGACAGAAATATGATGAGCCTTGGCAAATTCACTGATGGCGGCAATGACATAAGCAATCACATTCTTATCAACAGCCTGCGCGTTTTGCAAGACGACTGATACCGACATGCCCAACGCATCCAGCACCTTTGTCACAGTCTTTATCGTCAGACCTTTTCCACTCTCAATTTTAGAAATCTGAGCTTTACCGACGCCAACCCGTTCACCCAGTTCTTCCTGTGTCAGTCCTTTACGCAGCCGTTCATTCCGAATCATCAAACCTATGTTTTCTATTCTGTCACGCATACTAGCAATTTTTCGATACGGACAAATATACAGTAAAGTTTCCAAAACAGGAAACAGCCGTGGGTAAAAATATACCAATCAATCCTTTCATTCAAAAACGCGGAATTCGTATCCTTCCTGCAACAGCCATTCGATGGCCTTGGGCATGGCATAACGCATGTTCTTCTCGGCCTTGAGCGAGTCGTGGAACACGATGATCGATCCGTTGCGAACGTATCGCTTCACGTTGTCGAGTACCTGCGGAGGGGTAAGCCGCGGACTGTAATCGCGGGTCACGACATCCCACATGATGATGCGGTATTTCTTCCGCAGCTTGAATACCTGCGGGATACGCATGTGCCCGTGGGGCGGACGGAACAGATTGCTCGGTATCCACTCGGCAGCCTTGTCGGTATTCGCCAGATAATTGCGGGTCAGGAAACGGATGCCCTGGATATGGTTGAAGGTATGGTTGCCGATACGGTGCCCCCGCTCGACCACCATCCGGTAGATGTCCGGATGCTTACGCACGTTATCCCCCACCATGAAGAAGGTTGCCTTCACGCCATACTGGTCCAATATATCTAAAACCCAAGGGGTAACCTCGGGAATCGGACCGTCGTCGAAGGTGAGATACACACACTTCGGCTCAGCCGGGATTCTCCAGGTTACCCCCGGGAACAAAGCCCTGTAAAACCAGGGCGGTTGTTCGATAAACATCTTGTCTTTATTCTTTAGGTTGTAAAGAAGAGAGCGCCATACGGAAGTTGTCGAACTCTTCCTGGTATAGTTTTGTCAATTCCGGATCTTTATCCTTGGTGATCTTGATGACTTCCTGCAGGGTATATAAGTCTGAATTGACATCACTGGCTGCCGAAGCAAACTGTTTCGGAGTCAGACGGAAATACCAGTTCAGGTTACGCAGCGAGTTGTCGCCGATCGCCTTCAGGATATTATGTCCTTTCTCTTTCTCACCCAACAGATAGTAAGACTCACCGATCGTCAGACCGCTATAGTCCAACGGAACATTCTCAGGCGGCAATACTTCCATACATTTGTCGAGTACCTGCAACGCCTTATCGTTCTTCTTCTCATAGATCAGTGTCGTAGCCAGCTTGCCGAATACCACCATGCGGTAGCTCTTGCACATACGCATCACGTTTTCATCCAGATAGATTCCCGGTTTGTCCACGCCACCCCACTTGAACTTGTTCATCACGTTGTCGAACATCTTCTCGCTGTTGATAGCCTTCACCGTGTTCTGGGTCTGCATCGGGACAATCTGGTAAGCCATACCGGTCTGCTGGAAATACGGATCCAGCTTCACGAACTGATCCGGACTCACCGTGATCGCATAATACATCGGGCGCTTCCAGTCGTTGGTCTGCAGCATGTTCAGTACCAGCAGTTCCTGCTTGCCCAGCGCATCCTTGCCTTTCAGGTTGATGGTCATTTCCTTGGCAGGTACCGGTACATCCATATTCTTCAACAGACCGCCTTGTGCCAGCGCTACCGAGTCAATCGGATAGATCAGGGTTTCAGACGGGATATAATCCAGCGGCTGACTGAATCCCGGGATTTTCTTGTATTTCGGATCGTCACTGCGCACAAATTCCAATGCTGTATTCAGGTCGATCGGTTTGTCAGTCATCGGGAAGATATAGGCAAAGTCGCGTGTACCCTGCACATACTCGTCGTGTGTCCATGAGATCGGCAGCGGTTCGGATTCATACGCCTGTTTCTTCATCTGGTCGGCATACCAGTCGGTCTGCAGGTAACTGGTGTTGCAGACACGCACGTCGGTACGGATACCCTCAACCTCCTGCGCATACCACAACGGGAAGGTATCGTTATCACCGTTGGTAAACAGGATGGCATTCGGTTCGCAGGATTCCAGGTAGTTGGCACCGAAATCGCGGCAAACATAACGTCCCGAACGGTCATGATCGTCCCAGTTCTGTCCGGCCATCTGGATAGGCACCAGCAGAGCGGCAATCGAAGCCACGGCAGCCGCTGCGGTAGCAGGCAGCTTGGCATAGCTCTGCAGCATACGCACCAGGGCTATCACACCGAAACCGATCCAGATACAGAAGGCATAGAACGAACCGGCATAGGCATAGTCTCGTTCACGCGGCTGGTAGGGTGTCTGGTTCAGGTAGAGCACAATGGCGATACCGGTCATGAAGAAGAGCATGAAGGTGATCCAGAATCCCTGGATACCTTTCTTCCCGGCTGATACCTGATAGCAGAGTCCCAACAGACCGAGCAGCAAAGGCAACATATAATATACGTTATGTCCTTTGTTGTTGGCAATATCGTTCGGCATCTCGTCTTGCGGACCCACCAGCAAGGTATCGATGGCCTTGATACCGGTGATCCAGTTGCCGTTCTGTACCTCTCCATGTCCCTGAATATCATTCTGACGACCGGAGAAGTTCCAGAGGAAATAACGCCAGTACATGAAGTTCAACTGATAGGAGAAGAAGAAACGCAGGTTCTCGGCAAAGGTCGGCTTCATCACCGATTTGGTCTCGCCGCACTGGTTGAACTTCACCGGCTGCCCCTTGATCTGTGCCCACTCCTTATAGGCCTGCACATGGCGGCCATCCGAGCTGTACATACGCGGGAACAGCATATTCAGTTCGTCCACATACTGATATTCGGTATTATGACGCGATACATAGTACCGGTCTTTCTCATTCGGATCTTTCTTGCTGACGCGTGTCCATACCGGATCGCCTTCCTTCGTATCAGCCACGCAGGCACCCCCTTCGCTCTTCCGTTTGATTTCCGAAACGTAGGTCTGTCCGTACAGCAACGGGGTCTGTCCGTACTGCTCGCGGGCCAGGTAAGTACGCAGCGTAAAGATATCCTTCGGCGCGTTCTGGTTCATCGGAGTATCAGCCGTCGCACGGATCAGGGTCAGGGCGTATGACGAATAACCCACCACTACCACCATCAGGCTGATCAGGATCGTATTCAGCAGCTTCAGGTTCAGTTCCTTGTTCATGAACAGATAGGCTGCCAGGGCAATACTCAGGACTGCGGCAATCACATAACCGCTGCCGATGAACGGAATACCGATCAGGATAACCGACAGCAGGAATGAAATACGCAAGCGGAGCGGATGGATCTCGTCGCGCATGGTTTCCCAGATAGACCAGATCAGGACTCCTGCCAGTACCAGTACATATACATAAACACCCGAGTTGTAAGGCATACCCAACGTATTCACGAAGAACAGTTCGAAGTAACCGCAGATCTCAACCAATCCCTGTACCACACCGTACATCATCAGGGCGATGATCACGAAAGAGACAAGCAGGGCAATCAGCGTACCCTTCATGGTCGGATTCGGGAATTTCTTATAGTAGTAAACCAACACAATGGCCGGGATACACAGCAAGTTCAACAGGTGGACACCGATACTCAATCCCATCAGATAGGCAATCAGCACGATCCAACGGTCGGCATGCGGGGCATCAGCCACCGATTCCCATTTCAGGATCAGCCAGAATACCAGGGCCGTAAACAAAGAAGAATAGGCATATACCTCTCCTTCGACAGCCGAGAACCAGAATGTATCACTGAAGGTATAAGCCAAAGCACCTACCAGACCGGCTCCCATGATCGTAATGGTCTGGCCCATCGTGATCTCCTGCGCATCCTCAACGACAATCTTTTTGGCCAGATGGGTGATACTCCAGAAAAGGAACAGGATAGTCAGGCCACTGAACAGGGCCGACATGGTATTCACCATCTTGGCTACCGTAGAAGGATCGGAAGCAAACTGGGTAAACAGATTCGCCGTCAACATGAAGAACGGTGCTCCGGGCGGATGCCCTACTTCCAGTTTATACGCTGAAGAAATGAACTCACCGCAATCCCAAAAGCTGGCGGTGGGCTCCATCGTCATCAAATAAACACACGAAGCGATAATGCAGACAATCCACCCCAGTGTGTTGTTGATCAGTTTATACTTTTCCATACGTTGTATAAAGTAATTATTAATTATTTCGTTTGAACAGGCAATCTTTTACACAAAACAAGTGCAAATGTACGTATTTGCCTTTACACTTTAACGATGGATTGGCTTATAAATTGTGTAAGAGTTCTAAAAAGTCATTGTGTCTGTTCGTATTCGTTCTTTTCTCTTGACCCAAACTGGGTACGTTCTTTTGCCTTGATGCAAAAGAACCAAAAGATCAAGATCGTATTCGTACTTTTGGCTTAACCCAAACCGGGTACGTACTTTTGGCTTGACCCAAAAGTACCAAAAGGTCAAGGCTGCGTCTGCTGAGCTACTCCGTCTCTTCGTTTCGCTGTGCGCGCCGCAAACTCGCTTCGCTCAGACAGCGACGCTCCGGCCGCTCCACTCCGTTCCTCCGCTTAACGCTCACCAGAACGAGGCCGAAACAATTGACAATTGAGAATTGACAATGGAGAATTTTATCAATTGACAATTGAGAATTGACAATTGACAATTTTCTTTTCTTTCTCTTTTATCCATGGAACTTACCCCGCGACGGTAGAGGCGCAGCGTGCTGCGCCTCATAACGACATTCCACACAATCCAATAACAATCAATAATATAACGAATATATTATTACCCGTTGGCGGAATTAAATTGATAAAATAAATATGTATAAAAGGTTGTGCTTATCGCTGATTATTAGTAGATTAGAAGTGATCAAACTATTAATTTACAATAAAGC
>NZ_JAKZMM010000045.1 GCF_022809355.1 Parabacteroides faecalis
GGTGGCTACATATTGATGTTGTGCTGTTGCTTTTTACTGAAAGCTGCTACTAACGACTCATAAATCTACCCTTAATCGTGTATTGGATGATAGTTGCGGATTTTAGGTTTACCCAAGAAGGTAAGCCGGTAAATGTCCGTCTGACGGAGTTGTTTAATGATATGCCATTAAAGGTTTGTCTGATTACGGGAAATGCGTGTGGTGAATTTGATATTCTTGTAAACGGGACTTTGGTAAGGACGGTAAATTTACTATCGGAACATTCAGCTGTAACAACGATTGATTTGGGAGTACATAAACCTGTTAATAATGCATTGGATATACAATTTGTATGTAAGAAAGCAGGTCAATTGGGAATTGATTATTTTTTGATTAAATAGGAGAGAACAAGGATGAGAAAAATAGTTTTGACATGGGTTTTGAGTATTTCAGCGTTTTTATTGTTTGCGTCAGTTCCGCGTGAGGAATATCCTCGTCCACAATTTGAACGAACGGAATGGATCAATTTGAATGGGACCTGGAGTTATCAGATAGATCCGAGTGGAACAGGCATAGAACGGAATTTTAAAGAATCCAAAGGTTTTGAAGGTAATATTTTGGTCCCCTTCTCACCAGAAAGTAAGTTGTCGGGAGTAGGATATACGGACTTCATAGAACATTTGTGGTATCAACGGAATATCCAGATACCGGCAGAATGGTCAGAGAAGAAAATCCTGCTGAACTTCGGTGGTGTCTATTATGAATCTGAAATTTATGTGGATGGGAAGTTCGTAGATCGTCATTTTGGTGGTAGTTCTTCTTTCTCAGTGGATTTAACGGATTTTGTCAAACCGGGAAATCAACATTCTCTTGTTCTATACGTCAAGAGTGACTTGAGGAATAGAATTCAGCCCGTGGGAAAGCAATCAACGCATTATTCCTCTTATGGTTGTAATTATACGAGAACGACAGGAATTTGGCAGACTGTTTGGATGGAAGCTGTTCATCCCAAAGCTTTAAAATCAGTACAGGTGATTACTGATGTAGACAATGCTCAAGTAATCGTTAATCCGATGTTTTATAGTTTAGGTGGTACAAGATTACGGGCTATCTTGCGAGATAGAGAAAAGGTTGTTGTTCAAAAGACGATTATGGCTTCGGAAAGTACTCCGCTGATTTTACCGGTGAAAAAGGCAAAACTGTGGAGCCCGGAATCTCCTTTTCTCTATGATTTAGATTATGAAGTACTGGATGAACAAGGGAATGTGATAGATCAGGTTCATTCGTATGTAGGAATGCGTAAAATTCATGCAGAAGGGAATCTGTTGTACTTGAATAATGAGCCTTATTATTTAAGGATGGTGTTAGATCAGGGCTATTATCCGGAAAGCCAGTGGACAGCTCCTTCCGATTCGGCTCTAAAGAATGATATATTGTTGTCGAAGGCTATTGGTTTTAATGGAGCCCGTTTACATCAGAAGGTGTTTGAAGAACGTTTCCATTATTGGGCAGATAAGTTGGGCTATCTTACTTGTGGAGAGATGAATAGTTGGGGACTAGATTATAATCTTCCTATTGCCGGATCGATCTTTATGCCGGAATGGTTGGAGGTGGTGAAACGAGATCGGAATCATCCGTCCATTATCATGTGGGTTCCCTTAAACGAGCAAAATAACGTGGATAAAGTTTATTTCCCTCGTTTCTCGGCACAACTCTATGATGCGACAAAATTGGCTGATCCGACACGTCCGGTGTTAACTAATTCAGGTGGTACGCATTATAAGACCGATATTGTATCGTCGCATCTGTATAATCAAGATTCTGTTTCTTTGTATAAAGATTTATGGAATGAAGGGAAATTATTCCCTGGGCATCGTTTTAATGAAGATCCTCGTGTTTTGTATAACACGGGTTCAAATTTCCGGTTTGACAATCATGAAACACGTTGGTTTGTTTATGATGGCTCATGTCCCTATTTGTTTGATGAGTTTGGCGGTGTCTCTTTCAATACGAATCAAGGAGGTTGGGGATATGGAGGATCAGCAACGGAAGAAGAATATTATAAGAAGGTTGCTTCTTTGGTGAATGTGGTTCTAAAGATGTATCCTTTTATCGGAGGTTATTGTTATACGCAATTGACGGATGTGGAGCTGGAACAAAATGGCCTTTATTATTATGATCGCCGACCTAAGTTTGATATTCAGAAATTAAGAGAGATATTTGGAAAACAACCTGAAATGTAGTTTTATTACAATGAATAATATGAAATATCTATATATAATTTGTTTTTGTTTTTTGCTTACGAGTGAATCGCTGGTATCTTTGTTTGCTCAATCCGTTCATGTTGCTCCGGCTCCTTTGTATCGTGATCCGGTGACTGACGGGGCAGCTGATCCTGTAGTTGTATGGAATCATGTAGATAAATGTTGGTGGATGTTATATACGCAGCGCCGAGCTAATTTGGATGCAGCGGATGTCGCGTATTGTTATGGAACTCAAATTGGTGTGGCCGAATCGACAGATCATGGACAAACGTGGGTATATCGTGGAACTTTGGATTTGGAATTTGAGAAAGGACATAATACATTTTGGGCGCCAGAAGTTGTATGTCAGAATGGTAAATACCATATGTTTGTGTCTTATATACAAGGAGTGAGAAATCATTGGGGAGGAACTGCCTACATTGCTCATTATGTTAGTTCCAATTTATGGGATTGGAAATATGAAGGATTGTTGAATTTGTCTTCTGGAGCTGTTATTGACGCAGCTCTTTGTCAAAAGTCAGATGGAAAATGGCTTATCTGGTATAAAGATGAATCCTCTGGTGCGCATACTTTTGTTGCAGAAAGTTCGGATTTATATAATTGGTCAAAGCCTAAATTGGCTATAGGCGGAGATGCTCATGAAGGGCCAAATATCTTTTACTTTTCAGGTTATTATTGGATGTTGACGGATGAATGGAGAGGACTTCGTTTGTATAAATCAGAAGATCTTGAGCATTGGGAAAAACAGGGGCTTATTTTGGATGGACCAAGTTCTAGGCCTGAAGATAAACCGAGTGGGGCCCATGCTGATGTTTTGGTCGTAGCGAATCGTGCCTATGTGTTCTATTTTACTCACCCTGGGCGAAAATCTCATACTGAATCTCCCATTGATTCAAATGGCGTATTGCCTTATGAATTAAGGCGTTCTTCTATACAAGTTGCACCATTGATCTATCAGGATGGCACTTTAGTTTGTGATCGGAATGGTGATTTTGACTTTTATTTACCTTCAGAATAAGTTTATAGAATGAATACTGATGGGGATATATGTTGCTATGAGAAAAATAATTTGAACTTTTCGAAGTTTACTGTTATCTTTACAATTACTTTTATGAGGAATAAAGAAACAGTATATGAAGAAGATTGTAGGAGTAAGTTTTTTATCCTTTTGGATATGTGTATGTTCTTTGGCTCAAACACAAATCTATGTTTCTCCGCGAGGAAACGATAAAGCAGAAGGAACCTTGAAGAAACCGCTACGAACGATTCAGGCGGCCGTTGATAAGGCTAGTCAGAAAAAGGATGCAGATGTAGAGATTGTATTGCGTGGCGGTGCTTATGAGCTGGATAGGACGGTGGGAATAGGAAAAGGTTTGTATGCTTCTCTGCGGATAAAACCTTATGGAAAGGAAGCCGTTTCTGTTTCGGGTGGTCGGACAATCGCTTTGAGTCGTTTGAAGAAGGTTTCGAATCCGGATGTGAAGGCTCGGTTGCAGCCTCAGGTGAGTTCCGTTGTACGCGAATTGGATTTACGGAAGTTGGGAATTGATGTGCATGGATTGCGTCCGTCGGGTTTTGGTCGTCCCAGTAGTGCAGCTTGGACCGAATTGTTCATGAACGAACAGCCTTTGCAGATTGCCCGTTGGCCGAATGATTCGACTGTCTTGATCGGGAAAGTATTGAAGGCAGGAACCGGAGAACATGTGGCAGAGGCAGAGTTGCCGGTATTCTGTTATAATGAAGATCGCCCGTCTGCTTGGAAAAATGCCGGGAAGTTCTGGATTGGAGGATATTTCGCCCATGGGTATGCGGATGATATGATACCTGTTGAAAAGATTGATCCTTCGGATAGGACAATCCATCCGGCGATGCAAACGGTCTATGGCTTTATGACGGGAGCAGACTGGCAACGTTGGTATGCGTTGAACTTATTGGAAGAATTGGATTTACCAGGCGAATATGTGATCGATGAGGAAGAAGGCAAGATGTATGCATATCCGAAAGATGCACTCACATCATTGCATGTATCGGTGTTGGATGAACCTTTGGTGGCTTTGGAGCATTGTTCGGATGTAACATTGGAAAATCTGACATTTGAATATGGACGGTATATCGGTATCTATTTGGAGGATACCAAACATGTGCGTATTCAGGGATGTACGATCCGGAATATGGGTGGTGTGGCTGTATCAATGGGAAAAGGTACATTGACTCCTGATAAAACGACCTTGAAACCTCATGCTGCAGAAGCTGGTGGAGTACCGACATCGCGTGTTGTGGGTGATTTGTTAGGAAAAGTATATCAGGATGTCTTGTTCAATCGACAGGCAGGAACGGATAATGGCGTAGTGGATTGTTATATATACCATGTCGGTGCAGGCGGTGTTAGTTTGGGTGGAGGCGATCGGGCTTCATTGACTCCGGCAAATAACTTTGTGGAGAATTGTCGGATACATGATTTTAACCGAATTGAGAAATCATATCGTCCGGGCGTGTGGATCGATGGAGTAGGAAACCGGGTTTCTCAGTGTGACATTTATAATGCGCCCAGTATGGCAATTCTGTTTCATGGGAATAACCATGTGATAGAATATTGTAAGATTACGAATGTTTGTGGCGAAGTGGATGATCAAGGGGCGATTTATTACGGACGTGATCCGTCTGAGCAAGGCAATGTCATTCGGTATTGTTATTTTCATAAGTTAAGTCCGCGTCATCGGGTAACGGCTACTTATCATGATGATGGTGCTTGTGGTGGTGAAGTCTATGGTAATATTTATCACAATGCCGGTTCTTTACCCGTATTGATCGGTGGTGGACATTATAACCATTATCATCATAATTTATTTATTGATTCACCCTGTGCCATTCATTTGGATAATCGTATGCAGAATTGGGGTACAGGAATGGTGGCTCCGGATGGAATCATTGATCAGCGTTTGAAGAAAGTTCGTCATACCGAACCTCCTTATAGCAAGGCTTATCCGAAATTGGTAAACTATTGGCAGGAAGATCCGGCTTATCCACATGGAAATCTGATTGAAAGTAATCTCTTCTATCGTATTGGTAATGTGGTCCATGGAGAGACTCAATGGGCCGAGTTTCGGAATAACTGGATAACCAATGAAGATCCGGGTTTTGTCAATCCTGACAATCCATTAGAGGGATTCAAGGCTGATGCTGATCTATTCAAGTATATTCCGGGTTTCCCTCAGTTGCCTTTTGATAAGATTGGATCGAAACTTCCGTAATGGATTGCTAAATAATTCGGATTTTATTTCTCTATCTCTGTTTTTTTGCGTTTCTTGTACACCAATTAACGTAATAGTCATTTTATTTAAGATGATAGAAAAATGAAGAGACATTTGAAACAAATCTGTTTAATGGCTTTGGTTTGTTTGGAGGCCTTTTTTCTTTCGTGCTCAGGGAAAAAGGCTGAAACAAATCAGGTCACGGCGTCTTCGACGAAGAGTAATGTATTGCCTGAATGGGCATTGGGTGGTTTTGTGAGACCGGAAGGCGTGAATCCGATCATTCAACCTCGGCCGGAAAGTAAATTCAACTGTCCGATGCGGAAAGAACCTGTCGGTTGGGAAGAAAGTGACACCTTTAATCCGGCAGCTACCCTGAAGGGTGATACGATCTGTGTGTTGTATCGGGCAGAAGATAATTCTGCTAAAGGCATTGGTATGCGTACTTCCAGAATTGGTTTGGCTGAGAGTACGGATGGTATTACGATGATCCGGCGTGATAAACCGGTGATGTATCCGGCAGAAGATAATGCCAAAGAATTTGAATGGCCGGGTGGTTGTGAAGATCCGCGTGTAGCCATGACGGAAGATGGACTCTATGTCATGTTATACACCGCTTGGAATCGGGATGTGCCCCGTTTGTCGGTTGCAACTTCCAAAGATTTGCTCACTTGGGAAAAGCATGGGCCTGCTTTTGCCAAGGCTTATAACGGGCGTTTCAAAGATATGGCTTGTAAGTCCGGTTCGATTGTAACAAAACTGGTGGATGGTAAGCAAACGATCGCTAAGGTAAATGGGAAATATCTGATGTATTGGGGAGAACACATGGTGGCTGCTGCTACTTCCGATGACTTGATCCATTGGGAACCGGTGTTGGATGATCAAAACGAGTTGCTTGGACTTATTTATCCTCGGGAGAAATACTTTGACAGTGCTTTGACCGAATGTGGTCCTCCGGCAGTGATTACGGAAGATGGTATTCTTTTATTATATAATGGAAAGAACGAAACCAACGAGAAACGGGATCCTCGCTTCAATGCCGGTACATACAGCGCTGGTCAGGTCTTGTTCGATCTTCAGCATCCTTATCAGGCGATCGGACGATTGGATGTTCCATTCTTCCGACCTATGGCAGACTTTGAAAAGAGTGGTCAGTATGTGGATGGAACAGTCTTTATTGAAGGCTTGGTCTTCTTTAAAGGGAAATGGTATTTATATTATGGTTGTGCCGATTCAATGGTAGGCGTGGCTGTTTATGATCCACAGAACAAAGCCGAAGGGGATATATTACCTTGATTAGGAAAAACGTCAGTTACTCCGATTACTTCGAGTAGCTGACGTTTTTTTCTTATGAAAAGATTTTCATTTTTCTGAAAAAATTTACTTCTTTTGTAGGTTTGTTGGCCTATGGAGAAAACAGAAGTACATATCTTGACAGAAATCGCAGCCGGAAATATCCAAGCATTCGAGCAGTTATTCTTTCGATATCAGCCGAAGCTGGTTTGTTTCCTGACGGGTTTGACGCATGATTCGGAATTAAGCCGTGACATGGCGCAAGAGATGTTCCTCTCTATTTGGAAAGACCGCGAGAAACTGGCACAGGTGGAGTCTATTTCTGCCTATCTTTATCAAATGGCCCGCTATAAAGTATATGATTACTTTGATCATCTGGCTGTGATCGAACAGTATGCCCATGAATATTTGGAAAATGCCTCCGAAGCAGAGTCGGAAGAAGAACAATTGTTTGCCCGTGAGCTTCAGACGATGATTCAAGCGGCTGTTCAGCAAATGCCACCCCAACGTCAATTAGTTTATCGGATGAGCAGGGAAGAAGGCTTGTCCAATGATGAAATAGCTCTCCGTCTGCATATCAGCAAACGAACCGTAGAGAATCACCTGACGGCTGCATTGGCCATCTTGCGTAAGGTCGTATATTTATGGCTGCTCTTCACGTTTCGATAATATCCCTTAATGAAACTCGTTAGAATTAAAAACGAAAGCTACGGGAATCGATAATGAATCTCGTTAGAAACCTTCCAAAGACTTTGCCTTTTCTTTTACAGATAATACGCTTTTAGAAAAAGACTGGAGAATTTTGAACAGGAATTGGAATTATATATTTAACTCTATATTCAGTTTTCCACCAAGCCCTTTTTCTACAATTTCACGGAGTGTTTTGATAGTCAGGTTACTTCCATCATTTTCTACTCTAGATATAAAAGATCTTTTTTTATGAATGCGTTCAGCTAATTCTTCTTGCGTTAAATCTAGTTTAATTCTTGCATTCTTAACTTGGTAGCCAATCATTAAATCTGCTAGTTCCTTTTCATAAGCAGTTCTTTCTGGTGTCCCTTTTTTCCCAATATACTTATCTTCAAGTTCTGATAATGTTTTTATATTTTTCATTCTTGATCCTCCAAATTTTTTTCATTAAAATACTCATTCTTTAGTCTTTCGGCTCTTTTTATTTCTTCAGAAGGTGTTTTTTGTGTTTTCTTTTGAAAACCACTTAATAGGACTATTAATTTCCCTTCGTCAAAGAAACAAAATATTCGAAATATATCACTACCAAACATTATTCGTATTTCAAATAGTCCATCTGTACCTTCTATGTATTTTAGATAAGTAGAAGGTATACGTTCTATTTGTTCAATAATTCGTAAAGTTTGAAATATCTTCTTAATGACTTTAGGCCGTTGTTGGCTTACAAAGTCTTCAAAATAACTTTTATATGATATAATGGTTCTATATTTCTGCATGTTGCAAATGTAACGTAAAAGTAACATAAATCAAAGCAATTAAGAAAAAATAGATGTTGTTGTTTTTTTAACAAAAAAATCTCCATTTGGCTTGTGTGTGTTTCGGGGTTGAACCTACTAACGTATAAAAGCAGATAATATGGAAGCATACGAATCAATTAAAAAGTTATTCCAACTATATGTTGGGAAGCGTTTTTCCAAAGAAGGGAAAGCCCTGTTTGGAAAATGGTTGCGTGCGGAACAAGATCAGGAGATTAAAGAACATCTGTTGCGGCAACATTGGGAAACAGTAACGGGTGAGATATCAGCAGATACGTGGGAAGATTGGAATCGGTTGCGATCTCAGCTGGGTACATCTTTCCACCGGAAAAAGCAAATCCAGCTGATGTGGTTGAAATATGCTGCTGTGGTGACTTTGTTTTTGGTTTCTGTGGGTGGAACCTATTGGATAACGGAGCAACATACGTTACGCCAGTCGGTTGAAATGGCTGAATTGTTTGTTCCTTATGGCGAGACCCGTGAAATTCAGTTACCGGATAGTTCCCGTGTGTGGGTGAATGCCGGATCAACCATGCTGTATCCGAAGGATTTTCGGAAGATGGATTCCCGTACAATCTATCTGACGGGTGAAGCTTCTTTTCAGGTTTATAAAAACAAGAAGAAACCGTTTATCGTCAAGACTTCCGGTGTGGATGTCCAAGCTTTGGGAACTGTTTTTACTGTAAAATCGTATGCGGGTGAAGATTATACGACTACCACGTTGGAAGAAGGTAGTGTGAAAGTCAGTCTGAAGGATGGAACGACGCAGTCGTATGTACTGAAGCCCAGTGAGCAATTGGTGTATTCGCATCGAGATCATAGCGTGCAACGAAATCGGGTAGATCTGTCTTTGTATAAGATGACACGCGAAGGCTATCTGATTTTCGAGGATGTTCCTTTCTGGCAACTCGTTTCGACGCTGGAAAAGAAATACGGAGTTACGTTCCAATACAATGTAACCCGTTATGGGAACGATTTGTATCATGTGAAGTTTGCCCCGGATGAAACGATTGAGGATGTCATGGAAATCCTGCATCAGCTGATGGGCATACAGTATGCAATTAAAGAAAATAATATCATTGTCAAATAATAAAAAAGGAGGATATCATGAAAAAAAGAAAAACCGGAAAGAATAGCGGCCAACTTCCCTTTCCGGTATTTGAAACCCTAGTCTTTTGCGTTCAACAGAACAGGAGAAATCAATCAAATTTCTAATACTAAAATTTCAAATGTACAAATTTATGAATTTATCAAATCTAATGCCAGGAGAGAGTAGAAAAAAAATATCCCGGCTGCTGTGTGTGACAGCATTATCAACATGTAGCGTATTCGCTTACGCGCAACAACAACAAGTCAAACTGACCGGAAGTAATCTTCCGTTGAAAAGCGTCTTCAAACAAATCGAAAAGCAAACGGATCTTTCCATCGACTACAGATCGCAGGATGTCGATGATTCTCGTATTGTGAAACAGATGCCGAAGGCAACCACCGTGCAACAAGCCATGAATCAACTGCTGGCTGGTACAGATTGTGTAGTGACTTTCAGTAACGGACACATCATCATCAAGAAACAAGCATCTAATACTACTAACCAGCAATCCAAACTGGTAAAAGGAACCATTGTAGATGCTACCGGCATGCCGGTAATCGGCGCCAATGTGATGGTAAAGGGAACTACCAATGGAACCATTACTGATATGGACGGTAATTTCTCGTTGGAAGCAGATAATAATGCCATCCTTGTTGTATCTTACATTGGATTTGCCAATCAGGAAATAAAAGTAGGTAATCAGACAAATTTGGCTATTACCATGAAAGAAGATGCGGAAGCTTTAGATGAATTGGTGGTTGTGGGGTATGGAACACAGAAGAAAGTGAATTTGACGGGGGCGGTAGCCTCTATTTCTTCTGAAGAAATACAAAGTCGTCCTATTACAAATGTTACTCAAGCTTTACAAGGAATTACTCCGGGTTTAAATATTACGGCGTCGGATACTTATGGAGGGGAAGTTGGGAGTCCAATGGATATGAATATCCGAGGAGTTGGCTCTTTGACTGAAGGATCAGGAAAACCTTATGTATTAGTCGATGGAGTTCCTATGGATTTATCATTAGTGAATCCTAATGATATAGAAAATATATCTGTATTAAAGGATGCTGCGTCTGCAGCTATTTATGGTGCTAGGGCAGCTTATGGTGTGATTTTAGTAACTACAAAGTCTGGATCAAAAGGAGAAAAATTTCAAATTTCGTACAATGCGAATTTTGGTTGGAAAACACCTACGATGCTTCAGAAAACATCTAATGCTTTAGATTATGCTAATGCTGTTAATGAGTCGTGTAGGAATTCAGGAATCTCTCCATTGTATTCTGATGAAGTTGTCGAGTTGATTAAACAAAATATAGCTTCAGGAGGAACAATGGCGGGTATTTTACCAGATCCTACTAGCCCCAATAAATTTGGTGAGTACGATCAGACTTATGCCAATACTGATTGGACAAAAGTATATTATAAAGATTGGGCTTTTCAAAATAGCCATGATATATCTATTTCTGGTGCTACTGATAAATCCAATTATTATGCTGGTTTAGGTTACACATCACAGGATGGACAATTAAATTTCTTTGACGAGAATTATAAACGATATAATGTTACGGTTAATAATAGTACTCAATTAACAAAATGGTTAAAGTTTAAACTGAATTCAAAATTTGCATATAGTAAGAAAAATGTACCAGTTGGTTATGGTGGTACAGATAGAACTGTGAATTATCATATGATGGCACGTGCGTATCCTACGTTGCCAGTATATAATCCTAATGGAGATTTTACAGAATCTTGTAACGTAGCGCAAATTTTGTCTGAAGGAGGATCTGAAAAAGAGTCAACTACAACTGTTTATATTACTCCAAGTTTTGAAATAAATGTGTTGGATGATTTAAAAATTAATGGCGATTTTACTTATAACTACGTAGGTTCTGATAGAGATACTCATTTTGCCAAAGTTAATGTAGGTAATGTAGATGGGACAACAACACACTTACATCATGCCAATAACTTTAATAAAATAGAAGAAGAACAGTCTTCGGTGACGTACACAACTGGTAATATATATGCTAGTTATGCAAAAGATTTTAATAAACATCATATTGATGCATTAGTTGGTGGACAGATAGAATATAATAGTACAAAGAATTTAATTGGTTCTAAACGAGATTTGATAACGGATGAAGTCCCTTCTATTGGTACGGCAACGGGTTTGACAGACTTAAGAGATGAAATGTCAGAATGGTCCACTTTAGGAAGTTTTATTCGATTAAATTATTCATTTGATGATCGTTATATGCTTTCTTTTAATGGCCGATATGATGGATCATCTCGATTTAGATCTGGAAAGCAATGGGGATTTTTCCCCTCTTTCTCAGGTGCATATAATATGCATAGAGAAAAATTTTGGGAACCTATATCACCTTATGTTAATACGTTTAAACTACGAGCTTCGTATGGTACTTTAGGAAATCAGGAAGTTCCTAATTACTTGTTTTATGAAACAATTCCAGTGAAAACGAATCTGTCTTATATTATTAATGGTGCAAGACCTATTTATACGCAAACTCCAGATTTAGTAAGTTGGAATTTAACATGGGAAGAATCTCGAACATTGAATGTTGGAGGTGATATTTCATTTTTGGATAATCGTTTGTCTGGAAGTTTTGATTGGTATACGCGTGAAACTGTTAATATGTTTGGACCCGCAGAAGCCCTTCCTGCTGTGTTAGGGAAAGATGCTCCAAAAATGAATAATGCTTCGTTGAGGACAACAGGTATTGAATTAAGTTTAACATGGAAACAACATGTAAATGATGATTTCAGTTATTCAATAACAGGTACTCTATCGGATAATCAGACTGAAGTAACAAAATATAATAACCCAACTAAAATTATCTCAAGTAGTACTTATTATGAGGGACAAAAATTAGGAGATATATGGGGATATGTGACAGAAGGATTCTTTACTAGTCCTGAAGATGTTAAAAACTCACCGGATCAATCTGCAATTTATGCAACATGGAATCCTGGAGATATGAAATATAAGGATTTGAATGGTGACAACAAAATCGACTGGGGAGACAATACTGCTGTAAATCCTGGAGATAAAAAAGTAATAGGAAATGACACACCTCGTTTCTTATATGGTCTGTCTTTTTCTGGTATATATAAAGATTTTGATTTTAATCTATTTTTCCAAGGTGTTGGAAAGCGTGATGTCTTTATTGGTTCAATGACTTATTTTGGTTTTCAAGGAAGTAAGTTTTTTACTACGGTTCATGATCATAATTTGGATTATTGGAGAGAGGATAATCAAGATGCATTCTTTGCTCGTCCTTATGCTACAAGTGAAGTGGATAAAAATCAACAAGTTCAATCTCGTTTTATCCAAAATGGCGCTTATTTGCGATTAAAGAATTTGCAAATAGGTTATACACTTCCTAAGCATTTGTTACAGAATACCGGAATTGATAGGTTGCGCTTTTATTTTAGCGGAGAGAATTTATTAACCTTTACAAAATTAATGGATGGAATCGATCCTGAAGCCACTGGTGGTAATTATGGTGATGGTAAATCGTATCCTATGTCTTTAGTTTGTTCATTTGGTGTAAATGTTTCATTTTGATAAGATTTAAAAGTATGAAAAATAAAATAAGTATTTGTTTAATAGGAATAGCAACATTCTGTGTGAGTTGTGATTCTTTTTTGGAAAGAGAACCTTTAGATAAAATTAGTAGTGAAGTTTATTTTAAAACTTCAAAAGATCTAGAATTATATGTTAATCAATTTTATACTGCTTTCCCTGGCTATGGTGGATATGATGCTGGTCCTTTTTGGACAGATAAAAATAGTGATAATTTAATTCCAGAAACATATGATTCGCGTTTAGCAGGTTATACGACAATTCCTGGTAATGCTAGCGATGCTGGATGGAATTGGGGGGATATTCGTTCCGTTAATTATATGTTAGCTAATTTGGGACATATAGAAGGATCGATGGAAGAAGCACAACCTTTTATAGGGGAAGCTTACTTTTTCAGATCCTATTTCTACTATTCTCTTTTGACAAAATTTGGAGATTTACCTTGGGTAAATAAACCGTATAATACAGATTCAGAAGAATTGTATAATCCACGTGTGCCGCGAAATGTAATTGTTGATTCTATGTTGGTTGATTTGGATCGAGCGATAGAATATATTCCTTTAAAAAAGGATGTAGAGGAAGGGCGTTTGTCTAAAGAAGCCGCATTACTTTTTAAATCAAGGGTTGCTTTATTTGAAGCCTCTTGGGAGAAATACCATAATGGGACTCGTTTTGGTGTTGAGAATCCAGATTTTGATAAGTATTATCGTATTGCGGCTGATGCAGCTTTACAAATTATGAAAGAAAATGCATTTTCTTTATATACGACAGGAGATCCAAAAACATCTTATTATCAATTGTTTAATAAGGTAAGTTTTGCTGATAATCCAGAAGTGATATTAGCTCGGACCTATTCTGTTGCTTTGGGACTTACACATCGTGCACAGAATTATCTCCTATATAGAGGTTCTCAACTTGGTCTCAGTAAAGATTTGGTAGACGATTATCTTTGTGTAGATGGAAAACCAACAGCTGCACATTTGGATTTTTCAGACAAGGATCTTCTTTCTATTGTAAAAAATCGTGATCCTAGGTTGGCTCAAACCATGTGGATTCCTGGAGATCTTCGTATTGGAACAGGTGATGAGTTAGTTTATTTTGAAAAACCGTTCATTGATATGACTGGTGCTTATAAATGTATTACAGGTTTCCAATTAAAAAAGGGCTCAGATCCTTATACTGTTGATACGGAAAATGCAGAAACTGGTGCTATAGCATTCCGTTATGCTGAAGCATTATTGAATTATGCTGAAGCCAAAGCAGAATTAGGAGAATTAACACAAGAAGATGTAGATAAGACGATAAATCTACTTAGACAACGTGTAGGTATGGCTGATTTAAAGATAGATGCAATTGTAAAAGATCCTAATTGGCAATTTCCTGAAATATCTCCTTTATTGAATGAAATTAGAAGAGAACGTAGAGTGGAATTGGCCTGTGAGGGGTATCGTCTGGATGATTTATTACGTTGGCGAGCTCATGAATTATTTATGAATAAACGACCTAGGGGGGTTTATTTCAACCAATCTGATTTTCCGGAAATGGTTCCGAATAAAGATATTTTATTGGATGAGGAAGGTTATGTTGATCCATATAAACAGTCTTTACCCAATGGTTATCAATTTAATCCAGAGAGGGATTATTTATTACCATTACCAACATCAGAATTGGTTCTTAATTCTAATTTGAAACAAAATCCTGGGTGGTAAAATTGTAAATCATATAGAGGCTATAGTTTTAACTATAGTCTCTATGAATTGATATATGAATATGAAAAGATTTTTTTTGTTACTTATTTTAGTTTTTAATGTTTATTTATTTCAGGCACAAGATTCCAAATATCCATTCCAAAATCCATCATTGCCAGTAGAAGAACGTGTTGAAGACCTGATTTCACGTTTGACATTGTCAGAGAAAGTACAAATGATGAAACATCAGTCTCCGGCTATTGAACGTTTAGGAGTGCCAGCTTATGATTGGTGGAACGAAGCATTACATGGAGTGGCCAGGACACAAGAGAAAATGACGGTATTTCCTCAGGCTATAGGATTGGCAGCTACGTTTGATGTAGAGGGATTACAAAAAACGGCTGATATGATTTCTTCAGAAGGGAGAGCTTTATTTAATGAGGACATTAAAACAAATAAAACGGGAAGCCGTTACAGAGGATTGACTTATTGGACTCCCAATGTGAATATATTCCGTGATCCGCGTTGGGGGCGGGGGCAAGAGACGTATGGAGAAGATCCTTATCTTACTTCGCAAATGGGTATGGCTATGGTTCGTGGACTTGAGGGAAACGATCCAAAATATTTGAAATCTGTAGCTTGTGCCAAACATTATGCAGTTCATAGCGGACCAGAGCATAATCGACATTCTTTTAATGCCCAAGTAGATGCATACGATTTGTGGGATACGTATTTGCCTGCATTTCAAGCATTGGTGACAGAGGCTAACGTACATGGTGTGATGTGTGCCTATAATCGTTTGGATGGTCAGCCTTGTTGTGGACATAATGAATTGTTGCATGATATCCTTCGCAATCAATGGGGATTTAAGGGCTATGTAACATCAGACTGCTGGGCCTTGAGAGATTTTGCTCATAATCATAAAACCCATGCGAACGATATTGAGGCTGTAAGTGATGCGGTGTTGAAGGGAACTGACTTGGAATGTGGAGATTTGTACCAATTGCTGGAACAAGGTGTTAACCAGGGAATTATATCTGAACGTTCAATTAATGTTTCTTTGAAGCGGTTGTTGACGATTTTATTTAAAATTGGACTATTTGACCCGGAAAGTGATCATCCATATATGTCAATAAACAGAACTGTCATAGAATGTCCCGAACATAAACAACAAGCCTATGAGATGGCTTGTAAATCGATGGTTTTGTTAGAAAACAAGAATCATATATTACCCTTGAATCCCAACAAATTGAAACGTATTGCAGTTATTGGACCGAATGCAAATAATGAACAGACATTGTTAGGGAATTACAATGGTGTGCCTAGTGAAATCATCACACCTGTGGAAAGCTTAAAGAAACGTTTGGCTGGTAAAGCAGAAATAGATTACATGCAAGGAGTAGATTTTGTTCGTCCTTTAAAAGAGGCCCCATCATTTCAAGAAGTAGCATCCAGAGCCAAAAAGGCGGATGTTATTCTATTTGTATCGGGTATCAATGCCAATTATGAAGGGGAAGGGAGTGATGTTGGTGCAGACGGTTATGTCGGTTTTGCCAGTGGTGATCGTACAACATTACAACTTCCTCCTGTTCAAATCGAATTGATGAAAGAATTGAAGAAGACAGGTAGACCATTGATCCTTGTCAATATGTCAGGGTCTGTAATGAGTTTTGATTGGGAAGGTCGGAATGCGGATGCGATCTTGCAATGCTGGTATGGAGGCCAATCGGCTGGCGATGCCATTATTGATATCCTTTTTGGAGAATATAATCCTTCAGGTCGTATGCCGCTGACGACGTATATGAACGATGAGGATTTACCTCCATTCGAGGATTATTCGATGCAGAATCGTACTTATCGTTATTTCAAAGGAGATGTAAGATATCCGTTCGGGTATGGACTTAGCTATACGACCTTCTCTTTCTCAGAATGTTCGGTTGATACAACATTGAGTACGGGGAAAAAAATCCTTTATAGAGTGAATGTGACAAACACAGGGAAACGGGCCGGAGATGAAGTTGTTCAATTGTATGTATCCCACCAAGCAAATAAAAATAAACGCCAGCCCATCTGTGCCTTAAAAGGATTTAAACGAGTCTCTTTACAACCTGGTGAAACAAAAGAAGTAATGTTTGAATTATCTCCCAAAGAATTGGCTTTAGTCAATCAGCAAGGTGAACTGTTACAACAAGCTGGCCATGTGGATGTCTATATTGGTGGTGGACAACCTTATAAATCTGAAGGTGTTTTTTATCCATTGACTGTGACAGGGGATGTTTATAAAGTATATTAATGTTTCAATTAGAGGTAAATGAATATGAAATTGATTTATATAAGTTTTTTCCTCTTGCTTCCTTTTTTCTATATACAAGCAGGGGAACCTCAAAAGATACAATTACCAGAAAATCCGTCACGGGTAATGACTTATTCTGCAAAAGAATTGCAGAAATATATTTGGTTGCGGTGTAATAAACTATTACCTGTAGAAGAAGGAATTTCGAATAAGCATGAAAAATACATGATTTGTTTGCAAATAGATTCTGTGTCCTTAGGACAGGAAGAGTATTTGATAAATAAGCAACAAGAAAACTTATATATACATGGAGGTTCAGAAGTTGCTCTTTTATATGGAGTATATACTTATGCTGAACATTTAGGTGTACGCTTTGCGTTACATGGAGATATATTGCCTGATGAAAAATTTAACAAGTCTTTATTCGACTGTCCCGAGATAAAAGGAAAACCTTTATTTGAGAAAAGAGGATTACTTCCATTTCATGATTTTCCGGAAGGTCCAGATTTATGGGATGAAGACATGTATAAATCATGTATAACGCAGATGATAAAAATGAAGTTGAACTTTTTCTCTTTGCATACATATCCTCACGTAGAGGCAAATGTTTGGATAGGTTTGTCAGAAGACGTATTACCCAATGGGGATGTATCATATTCTTATCCGACATCTTTGGCGAATACTGCAAGAAGTACCTCTTGGGGATATTCTGCTATGAATACGAGAGATTACAGTAGTGGAGCAGCTTCGTTATTTTCGGATTCAGTATACATGAGTCCTTTATTAGGTGGAATTCCATGGCCGAAAGATTCAGAGCAAATGAATGGTGTATTCAATCGAACAGGGAATTTGTTTGATCAGGTGTTTTCATTGGGGAAAAGCCTGGGAGTTCAATTCTGTGTTGGTTTAGAAAGCCCTATATCTATACCGGGTCCGGTACGGGAACGTTTAAAACAAAAAGGAATAAATCCGGATAGCAACGAGGCTGTTTACGAATTATATAAAGGTATATTTACTCGAATTAAAAGAGCACACCCGTTGGATTATTTTTGGTTATGGTCTCCGGAAGGTTGGACGTGGGGAACTCCAACAAAAGCTTCTGTCGAAGCGACAATAACGGATATAAATATAGCCAGAAGAGCATTAAACGAAGTATTACCTTCTTGTGGTTTTGGAGTAAGTGGTTGGGTGATTGGGCCACCTGATAATAAATGTCTGTTTGATACGGTATTGCCTAAAACAGATTTCATTTCATCACTAAGTAGATTATGCGGTCAGGAACGATTGGACTTAGGTTATCATCAATTGCCAGAAGACCGTTTTTCTTTCCCGATATTATGGATGGAGGATGATCCAGCGTTGACAACTCCTCAGTTTTGGGTGGGACGCTTGCGTAGTGATTTAGCTGAAAGTTATGGAGCAGGAAGTAAAGGAGTCAATGCTAATTTTTGGAGAACATCTTCAATAGCCCCTAATTTGATGGCCTATGCACAAGGTTGTTGGGAACAAAAAGAATGGAATCCTTTTTGGGGTAAAGAATATCAGGTTCAGTTGACAAAAAGTGACCTACGAAAAGGTGGAATAGGACAGAACTATTATAAACATATAAAAGGAACAGAAGATCAATACCTTTACAATACTCAAAGATATGATATAAAGGGATATCGAATCAATCTTCCGAATGGAAATTATCGGGTTACTTTCTTGTTTAGTGAAACAAAATATAAAGAACCTGATAAACGTGTGTTTGACATTGCTTTAGAAGGAGAAAAACTACTTCAAGGAATAGATGTCTATAAGTTGGTGGGTAGTGATACGGTTTGTCAGGTGGTATCACCTGATTTTCGGGTTGATGATTTTACTTTGGATATTGATATTGAACCCCTAAAAGGAGAGACTTTCCTATCAGCTTTCATTATAGAAGGTATGACTGATGATGTGAATCAAATAAAAGGAGAACCTTATAGACGTTGTATAGACGTTGGAGGTGGTTTATATAAAGATTTTGAAGCGGATTTAAATGAATTTGAAAGTAACGCCCCAGAAATAAAGCGGGATTTATCTTGTTTTTCATTTTATTTGGATTATGCTCAAGTTATGTTTGGTAAAGAAGCAGCGAAAGAGATTGCCCGAATATTTGAATCAGTGGATGGAACTGTTGGTAATGAGGGTTTTCGAAATTTTAAGATGCCTCGCCCAGCCGCTTGGATAACAGGTCCAGGTGTTATTAATCCGAATGAAAAGAGCTGGCAAGAAGAATCTATAAAGTATGCATTTGTAGATTCCTTGAATATTTTACGTGATAGAATCTCAGGCAAAGGAAATTTGGAGCGATTCGATTATTGGTTGAATACATTTAAATACTTACGTTCTATGGGGCAATTGGGATGTGTTCGGGGGGAATTAGATAAAAAGATGAAGGAAATGTCTAATTATTCCCATTTAGAACAAAAATCTTTTGTTTCGGATCAGATATTACCCCTTCGAATTCAGTTATCCAGATTGTGGGAAGAAATGTTGGGGTATTTGATTCAAACAGTAAATACAACAGGCGAATTGGGGACTGTTATCAATTTAGAATCACAAACTCGTAAGACATACTCTTTCTTAAACAAATATGATAAGGATATAGAAACCATTTTAGGGGAAAAGTTACCCTCAACAGTTTGTTTATCTGAAGTATATTCAGGATCACCAAGAATGTTTGTTTTGAATGAACGAAGTATGCTTGAAAAAGGAGAAGCCTATACGTTAAAACTTCATGTGTTAGGTTCTGATAAAATGGATAAAGAACCGATTCTTTATTACAGAGAATTAGGGACAAAGAAATTCAAGAAAGTGGTGATGGAGAAAAAAACAGATAGATATTTTGAGATACAGATTCCAAATAGAGAGAATCGAACATTGGAATACTATATTGAAACTAAATTTACAACTCAAACAGTTCGTTATCCAGTATCTGCTCCTCAATGTAATAAAACATGGGTTTATTATTGACTCTTAGAATTTTATTAAGTAAAGTATGTAGAGAATAGTCTGTACTTTTTATTGATTGATCATTAATGATATTTTTATTGTAACATTTAAGTTGTATTTATACTGAAGGATCTATATTAAGTAGGTTTCTGAGAAGCAAATCGGAGTAATACCTGAGTTGATAGGAGAGGCTGTAAAATATATATGGTACAATTACTATTGAAGGTATGTTTTTGAAATCTAGTGAGATTAATATGGATAAGAACTAGATCTATGTTATTTTAACAGCTATTTTAAGATTAAATAGACGGAATGGTAGGTCTTTTGATTTGTATCCGTAAAATGGTGTGATTAATTATAGTAAGTGAATAGAAATGAGAAAATTAGGCATGGATAAGAAATGGTTTCATCTAGTAATATTCCTTTTAATATGTGGAAAAGCATTAGCCTCTTATAGTGGATATGTTTATGTAGATAGGAATGGAAATCAGCAATATGATGAAGGTGAGCAGCCTTTAACTAAAGTTTCGGTTTCTGATGGATTGAATGTGGTACAGACTGATGCGGAAGGACGATTTGAGTTACCAGGGTATACTGAAGCGAGATTTGTGTTTATAACGATACCGAGTGGTTATCGGGCATTTACTTATTATCAACGAATCCAATCTGAACAAACTTCGTATGATTTTGGGTTGCAGCGGGTAAATTCGAAGGTCGTACAGAAGGATGGAACTCATCGTTTTATTCATATATCGGATACGCATATGTTTGATGAATATCGAACGGCTTCGGACGGATATGCTTTAAGCGTAGAACATTTACGGGAGTACGTTGAAAATGAGGATATCGCTTTTGTGATTCATACTGGTGATGTTGCTCGAGAAGGTTTTGCTTCGTATAAAGACTTTCTGAACAATGAGAATATGCCTACATCTCAGATGTTTTATTGTGTGGGTAACCATGATTTGGGCGAAGGTAAATATGGAGAAGAATCTTTTGAGAAGTATTTTGGACCCACATATTATTCTTTTGAAGTAGGAAATATTCATTATATTGTAACGCCGATGGCTTATGGTGATGGGAAACCTACTTATACGAATGAAAGTATTGGTGAATGGTTGAAGAATGATTTGAAGTATGTTTCTGAAGGGAAACCTATTATTGCGTTTAATCACAGTGTAATGAGTGCAGATGGCCATTTTCGGTTTGGAAGTGAAAAAAAAGGATATATAGATTTGTCCAATTATAATTTAAGAGCTTGGATTTATGGTCATTGGCATCATGATCGAATGTATTATCATGATGACTCTGATGTATTAATGATTTGTTCTCCTGGAAATATAAGAGGCTCGTATGATCATTCTCCATCATCATTTCGAGTTTTAACAGTCAATCCAAAAGGAGATTTAAAATCTGATATTCGATATCCGTATATTTACAATTCATTACAAATAGCTTCTATTGATAATGGAAAGGCTACGGTCACTTCTCATGGAAGTCTTCCTTTGTCAGTAAATACATATTCGGCAGTATCTTCGACGAAGAAAGTCTCCTATTGTTGTTATTTTCAAGGAAAACCTTGTGGAAAAGAATTGCCGTTAAAGCAACAAACGGATTTTTCATGGTATGCAGAGATAAAGCTTCCTGAATATTTGAATGGACAATTGGTGACAGTGAAAGTTATTTCAGAATTTGCAAATGGAGAAGTGGCTGTGAAGAATGTAACTTTCCGTTATGACAGAACACAATCTGTACCAATTAAGCTGGGTGCTGATTGGACTAATTTCCTACAGACATCTGGTCACGTTCCTTACCAACATAAAGGTTTCCAAACTCCATTACAATTGGCTTGGATACAAAATGTTGGGGCAAATATTTATTTTACATCGCCGCTAGTGTATAAGGAAAATGTGTATATAGCTTCAATGGATGATAATGAAAAAGGTGAGGCCTCAATGATTTGTATGGATGTTCGGCAAGGTACAATTCGCTGGAAATATAAATTACGCCACTCTGTGCGTAGTAGTATTGCTGCTGCGGAAGGATGCGTTTTTGCCCAAGATGTGAATGGATGGTTATACGCTTTAGATGCAGAAACGGGACATCTTGTTTGGGAAAAAGATCTGAGAATGAATAAACAGGTCCCATTGAACGATGGTTTAGTAACGGATGGAGAAATCCTTTATGCCGGAACCGGACGTACATTGAGCGCGTTTCAGGCGAAAAGTGGAAAGTTGATTTGGCAAAATAAAGATTGGGATACGGAGCATGGGACGGTCTCAACTTTTTCCGTACAGGATGGTGTGATTATAGGTCATGCTTTTTGGGAAGCGACATATGCGAATGATACTCGTACAGGACGTAAGTTATGGAGTAAAGGAATCGGTTTTGGTAGTCCTGTTGCTTTGTATAATGGATTAGCATATTATATATCTAATACCGATAATAGTCTTTCTGTTGTAGAAGCAAAAACAGGAAAGCGAATTGTTCGTAAATCATTTGATTTTGCATTGCATAATCTTTCTGTACCCTTGATAACAGAGCAGGAAATTATCTTTGGAACAGCAGAACAAGGTGTGATTGCAGTAGATCGAGAAACATTGGAGGAAAAGTGGCGATTCCGTACAGGACGTGCTATGATTTATACAGTTCCAACATTAGGAGATCCAGCTTCTCCTGTTGAGTGTAGCCCTGTTTTAGTAGGTGATGTCGTATATATAGGTGCTTCTGATGGTTATTTATATGGATTGGATCGAAAAACAGGTCGTATGCTGTGGAAACATACAATGGGAGCTCCAGTTTTAGGGAGTGTAGCTGTATCTGGAAATGCTTTGTTTGCAGTAGATTTTTCAGGAAATGTTTATAGTTTTGTTTCTGGTATCAGATAAAGAGGAAATAGATCTACATATTCAGAATAAGGACGAATAATAATATATATCTTAGCAAACCTGGAAAAAATATACTTATGAGACGGATTATTATTGTATGTTCGATGGTGTTGGCGGTTATTGATGCGGCCTATGGTCAGGCAGCCAATGCCTCTGTAGAAAAAGTGTATGTTGTATTTAAAACGCACCTGGATGTAGGGTTTACGGATTTGAGTTCTGTCGTTACCCAACGGTATGTGTCGGAATTCATACCCAAAGCATTGGATTTATCTGAGAAGTTGCAGGCAGAGAATGCTCCCGAGAAGTATGTTTGGACAACGGGTGCGTGGATCATCTGGAAGTATATGCAGACGGCTCCGGCGCATGATGTAGCGCGTTTGGATGCTGCTATCCGGCGCGGAGACATTGTCTGGAATGCGGTGCCGTATACGTTTGAGTCGGAGGTAATGAATCGGGATCTGTTGGAAACGAGTCTGCTGTTATCGCAAAGGTTGGATCAGCAATATGGAAAGCATACGGTTGCGGCGAAGATGACCGATGTTCCCGGACATACCCGGAGTATCGTTTCCGTAATGAGCAAAGCCGGAATCCGGATGTTGCATATCGGGGTCAACGGAGCTTCTCCGGTACCGGAAGTGCCTCCGTTTTGCCGATGGAGAGATACGGACGGCAGCGAACTGATATTGGTTTATCAGCAGAATTATGGAACGGAAGATTTACTTCCCGGTGGTAAGGTGGCCATCTCGATCAATTTTACAGGAGATAATCACGGACCTCATACGTATGATCAGGTGAAAAAGATGTATGCGGATATTCGCGGACGCTATCCGAATGCGAAGATCATACCGGCTTCTTTCAACGAGATTGCGGAAGAACTGGTTGCGATCAAGGATCAGTTGCCGGTGGTCACTGCTGAGATTGGTGATACCTGGATTTATGGATGTGCAAGTGCTCCTGTCCGGATGGCAAAGTACAGGGCTTTGGAAGAACTGTATAGCCGCTGGCTCCGTGAGGGCAAGCTGGACAAGCATAGTGATGAGGCGCTTAATTTTGTCCTGGAATTGGGTTTGATAGCGGAACATACGCAGGGAATGGATGTGAAGACGCATTTGCAGAACTGGGATAAATATGATATGGATGCGTTTCTGCCGGCCCGTTCAAGTGCGGCTTTTGCGAAAATGGAAGCATCGTGGAAAGAGCTGGATGATTATCTGGAGTCGGCCATCGCCTATCTGCCGGAAGGATTGCAAGCAGAAGCCCATGCCGCATTGCAGGAGATCGATCATCCGAAGAGTCCGGCTTTCTCGTCTGAAGCAGAAACGGTGTTGCCTCACACCTGGCAAGTGGATTTGTTCGGTGGGTTATTGCAATTGAAAGGCTTGTCTTACGAAATGCTGGATAGCAAAGACTATGATCGGTTCTTGGATAAGTATCTGCGTGCCCGTTATGACTGGGCGTTGGCTGATTTAGGGAAACCCGGACTGGATAAGTCGAAAGCCGTCAGCGTTCATTTGTCTGCCCAGGAAGTACGAAAGGAAATCCGGAAAGACCGGAAAGGCGTCCGGACAATCAGCGAACTGGTATTTCCGCAGCAGGTGTCGGTAGATAAACGGGTATATCCGGAAAGCATGTATGTAGATGTCTTCGAGTATAAGCAGGAGAAAAAGGTTGATGTGACGCTGACTGTATTAAATAAGCCTGCGGTCAGGTTGCCCGAAGCCTATTGGTTCTCTATCGGCGCAAACGATATACTGTCGGTTGTCGCCGAGAAAATCGGAGAACGGGTGGATCTGTTGGATGTCGTTGAGAAAGGAAACCGTCAGCAGCATGGAATAGATCATTATGTGGATCTGATAACATCTGCCGGAACCTTCCGGGTATGGAGTAAAACGGCTTTTCTGGTTAATGTCGGAGAAGCCAAAGGCCTGAATTATTCATTGGATTATCCGGATAAACAAGGAGGAATTCACTTTAACTTAAGTAATAATTATTGGGGAACCAATTATAGCATGTGGAATGAAGGTTCTTTGAGCTTTCATTTTACAATTGAGCAGTTGAAATAAAAGGGGATATCATGAAAACGATTAGGAAGAGTTATCTGTTTGGCGCAATCGGTGGACTATGTATGTTGCCTGTATTCATGGCGTGTAACGGGAAGGCAACAGATGCCCAATCTGAAAAGCAGGAAGGCATTTGGACAGAAGCCCGGCCCATGAATCCCATTGTGCCGGAAGGTGTCTATATTGCTGATCCGGAGGTAAGGCAAATGCCTGATGGACGGATTTATCTTTATGGTTCGCGTGATGAACCGGGTAATGCCTGGTGCTCTCGTTCGTATAATGTGTTGTCGACATCCGATCTGGTACATTGGGATGTGGAACAGACTTCGTTTGCAACGCAAGGTTTGGGAAAACAAACGGATTATACGGAAGAGATCCTGTATGCTCCGGATTGCATTTATCGGGATGGTCTTTATTACCTGTATTACTGTTTGGCTGATGGCGGAGAAGGTGTGGCTGTTTCCGCTTCTCCTTATGGTCCGTTTAAGGATGGGGCAGCAATCAAGGGTATTACGGGAATTGATCCTTCCATCTTTATTGATGACGACGGACAAGCGTATTTGTTTTGGGGACAGGCTTATGCCAAAGGAGCCAAGCTCAGTAAAGATATGCGTTCAATCGAAGGTGGCATACGGGATAGTTTGTTGACTTATGAGGAACATGCTTTTAACGAGGCCAGTTCGGTGCGTAAACGGAATGGTATTTATTATTATGTTTATGGCGGGCACCAGCGTCATGGTGAGTCTAATTGTGCCACGTTGAATTATGCTACGGCCACTTCGCCTTTGGGACCGTACACTTTCCGGGGTGTGATTATCGACAACTGGGGTAGTGGAAGAAACCTGGTGAATAACCATGGATGTATTGTTGAGATAAACGGGCAATGGTATGTTGCTTATCATCGTCCGACTCATGCCAGTTCTACCATGAGGAAAGCCTGCTTGGAACCGATTACATTTAATGAAGATGGAACAATCCAGGAGGTAGAAATGACAACACAAGGCATAGGTGGACCCATTTCTCCGTTGTACAGGATGGAAGCCTTCAGGGCTTGCCTCTTGTCTGGAAATGTCTATCCAACAGTCCGTCGGCCATTGCATGATATACCGGTGGAATATTTAACCGGTATACAGGATGGAGATTATGCTTATTGGAAGTATTATGATTTTGATCAGGCGTCAGTCAATCATTTCATCTGTAAAACCTGGGATAAAAACCTGGACGCAACGATCGAGATCCGTTTGGATACGCCGGACGGCGAGTTGCTTGGTGTTTGTGATGTGAAACCGATGGATGGTGAAACGGCTTATGCAATTCATGAGACGAAGGTCCAGCCGGTGAAAGGAATACATGCTTTGGTCCTTGTCTTTAGGGCGAAGAATGCAGCCGATAAAGGGAAAGATTTGCTGAATCTGGAATGGTTTTCGTTTACTTCGGCTAATCAGTAAGAAATACTGTCTGGAATCTGGATAGGGATAAACTGGAATTTATCCCGTTCTAAACGGGAATTTAGTACGGAGTTATAGACTTCTTATCCTTCCTCCGACCGAAGGAAGTGTTTCCTCCGATCAGAGGATGGCTTTCCTCCGTTCGAAGGACACCTTTCCTCCGATCGGAGGAAAGGTAAGCTCTCGTATGAGAATGAATAAGTTCCCTTGAGAAACAGGATAACAGGTCGGTTATGAAGAGGAGAATATGTAAGATAAAAAGAAATATCAAGTCAATAAGATAAACTAAAAACGGTATGAAGAGAATTATACTATGGGCATTTTTGGGTATTTGGGCGATTTCATCTCATTCTTTTGCCCAGATACGTCCCACATCGGTTACTTGTGAGGTAGAACCTTTGTATGGATATCGGACTGACGGTCAGCCGGGACGTGTGGTCTCGGTATATCTGAAAGGATCGGATTTGAAAGGAGAACTGCGGATCGATGTCGCCTCGAAAGGTGGTAAGGAAAAGAACCGGTATCAGCTTGATGCTACCGATTCGACGAAAGTGGAAGTCTTGTTGCCGGCAGGAGTACCGACACGGGAAAGTTCGTCGGTTACATTAACTATTCATGGCGATAATCAGAAATATAAAAAGCAGTTGACGGTCCCGCCAATGCGGCATTGGACGGTTTATTTGTATAACCATGCCCATGTGGATATCGGTTATACGAATACCCATCGGAACGTAGAAGCCTTGCATAAGAACAATGTGCTGGAAGGAATGAAGCTGGGTAATGAAACGAAAGACCATGTCGATGGTGCTCGTTTTGTGTGGAATCCGGAAGTCTCTTGGCCGGTTGAGCGGCTGTGGCATGACCAACCTGAGGTACGGGATGAATTGGTTTCTGCTTTGAAGGATGGTAGGATTGCTTTGGATGCCAGTTATCTGAACTTGAATACCAGCATTTGTCTGGACGAGGAGTTGTTTCATGTGTTTAAGTTTTCCCGGGAAATGCAACGGCTGAGTGGGCAACCGATGGATGTCTTTCAGCAGTTTGATATTCCGGGTATTACCTGGGGTTTGATTCCGGTTATGGCTCAAGAAGGGGTTAAGTACATCATTTCATGGCCGAACTCAGACCGTGCCGGAAATGCTCACCTGGATTTGGACGGGAAACCTTTCTGGTGGTTGCCGTTACCAATTCTCCAAAACACGATTTTAATCGCTGTAAATCAGCCACTTGCAGATTTTTGTTTCGTGACACAAAATCAGCGAGGGACAAAAACGGGACAAAACCACGGAAAAATAAAGTCAAGGACACTTCGCCCGAAATATCCCTTGTGGAATACCTCTGTTTCGTTTGCAAAGGTACAAATTTGTCCCTTGAAAAACGAGGGGAAATCCCTATTTCTCTCATTCACAACTCATTTTCCTACCATTGTACCCCAAATGTGGTTATTGCAAACGGTTTTGACCTCAAACAGCATGACTTGCGAAAATCGGGTGTTAAATTTTGTTTTGCACTCTGATGGACATTTTCAAAAACGCGAACTGGCAATAGAACCAAATATTTGCCACCCTTATTGTCCAATCTTTGGTTTTGTGATTGTTTGAACGATAGACATTTGAAGATGCTGAATTTCAAGTGAGTGTCCGACCAATCTACCACATTGCAGCATGGTAAAATAGAACCAAAGAATTGAAAATCAGCACTTTTAATAAACCATAACGGCTGCTTGAATATCATTGTCAACAATATACCTTTGCAGCCGAAATCGATAACGAAATAAACAAAATATCAGATTTATGACAGAAAAGAACGCATTAAAGATGAACCTCGACCATGAGCGCAAGATAGTGGAGCTTCAGTCGAGAGTGAACAAGTTGGAGAACCTTTGCTATATGACAAAGGAAGTGTTGAACCTTGAAGAGGCTTCCGCCTTTCTCGGCATTGCCAAGAGCACGCTCTACAAGATGACGCATCTTAACCAGTTGCCGTACTTCAAGCCTGCTGGCAAGCTCATCTTCTTTGAGAAGAAAGCCTTGCTTGACTGGGTACGAGGAGCAAGAGCCATGTCGGAGGAGGAGATAAGACTGGAGGCTGCAAACCGTCTGAATGAAATGAACAATAGACCATAGCATTATGACGAAAGATGAACTTGTAAACAGTCTGCAAAAACGCGACCCTCTGTTGGCTAATGCGGTCAGCAATATGGTAGACTACATTTCCGACCGCTTTCCTGCTGCTTACCCAAGCAAGGAACAGACGGAAGCAGTCAATACCTATCTTCATTCGGTCTATGCTGACGGTGACGGAACCATGTCGGAAAGAAATTGTGAGCATCGAAGAATTGCATCACAGAAAATTACCATCAATGCCATACAAGTGCTTGACAGCCCCCAACTTGACCGACTGCAACGTGTGCTTGACCATATCGCATACGACAAGGAGTATTATATGCCAGAGAGAGGCTTCGGCATGAGGCGATAGTTCCTCTTTTGACGTCAGAGAGTTTTCCGCATAACAGCATGAACAGATTTACATAACAAAAATAAAACAACGATGAACAGTAATATTTTCAACAGCATTATCCTGAGTAATGAACAAGTAAACTATCTGATGGGTGGCACGGCTGGCATCAACCGCCTTTCATGCCTTTATCAACTCATTCAGATTGTGACACGACAGATTGAAACCTCAAATGAGGTTGGGGAGTCCACAACCGCATTATGGGAGGTGAACATGTCAGAGGTGGCTCTATCCAAACTATGGAAGTGTGACCGAAAAACCGTCTCCAAGATGCTTGACCACATGAACAAATTGGGCATCCTTTCTTCTGTACAGACAAGACGAGGAAGTGTTCACACATTGCTATGCATTTCTGCATGGATTGTTGACGGCAAGAAATATGTCAATCCTCACTATGTTCCCATCAACCAAAGAGACTATTCCGGCAAGTCTAATATTATGACTTCCACAACCGCATTCCCTAACAAGGAGGATCCACCAATCAAAAATGGCGGTACTTCTCCAACACAACTTGCCAACAGTTCCTTTTCTTCCCTAACTTCAGGAAATGGCAATAATGGAGAGGAGGAAGATGTTCCACCGCCAAGCGTCTCTGACATGGAACTGGAGGCAGAAGCCAGAAGGCAATTCGTCAAAGAACAGATGGAAGCGGAGGATGCTCCACAATTGCTGTTGCTTGGGTAATTTGAGAATCGTTATACAACAAGTCTGTGAACAAGTGCAACCGCAGTGCGTAGCGTGCTTGTGCGTAAACTCTGATAGCGGTGCTATGCAAGAAATACCAATGTCATACAAACGCACTTCGTTTGTCCGTATGCCAATGGACTTCTTGAACGCTCGCAAGCTCGCATTGGGTTGCACACATTTATAGAAGCATACTTGGTATGAATAAGAAAAATACAGAAAAGGAGGCACCGAAATACACGAGTCGTCTGATAATAAGGCTTACGCCACAGCTTCATAAGGAGATAGCGGAATATGCTGCTATTTGCGGACTGACCACAAGCGCATACGCACGCAAGCTGTTGGAAGGCAAATATCCCAAACAACGCTTGACTGACAAAGAAATGAAGGCTTTGAACAGCCTTTCGGATGCCAGGGGCGATATACAGAAATTGTTCGGCTTTCTCAAAGGACGTCCGCTTACGGAACGTGAGAACATTCTCCGCAGTGAAATCTTCATGAAACGATGGAGAACAAGTGCAGAAGTTATCTTGAACCGCATGATTGAGATAGAGAAATACTTAACCCAATAGAACATACGACATATATGATAGCAAAAGCAAAGGTAATAAGTCATGGCGCAAATGCCATACGTTACTCAGTAGATAAGGACAAGGCAGAGATAGTAAAGGCCAATCTCTTGCCCGATGATATTTCCCCAACGGCAATGTGGGCAAGAATGCTTGCCTTGCAGAAGAAGTTTGAGGACAAATTGAACCGTTATCATCCGCTCAAAAGGAACATGATACGTATTGAGGTTTCCCCAACCTCGGAGGAAACGCAAGGTTGGACGATGGAGGAATGGCAGAGGTTGGCGGATGACTTTATCCGTGCGTTTGATGCGGTTGACCTTTCAGCCAAGTCGAAGCGCAAGAGTGCAAAGGCAACCAACCTCAAAGACAGCCAATATGTAGTTGCGCTCCATCGTGACAGCAAGAGTGGCATTATGCACCTTCACATTGATGCGAACCGCATAGACATAAGGGGCAACGTGAATGATGCCCATTATATCTACGAAAGAGCGATGGCTGCTGCCGCCAAGGTTGGGCAACAGCGTGATTGGAAAGATGCACAAGAAGTGAGCCGCCAAAATAAGGAAGCGATAATCAATGATTGCCTTTCCGTTTTGGCTAAGATGTCGTACTTTGATTGGGGACTATACACAAAATGCCTCACGCAAATGGGATATGATGTCAAACTACAATCTGACAATAAAGGACAAGTGCGTGGCTATGCCATCAAGCGTGGTAACTCCATTTATAAGTCCTCGGAACTTGGCAAAGGTCGTTGTCTGATGCCCTCAAAGATTGAAGGTACTTGGGCAAAACTGCATCATCAAGAATTGGAGAAACCAGTTTCAACTCCAACAAAGAATACCCAACAGCCAAAGATTATGACTGTACCCAAACCCATGCCTACTGCGGACGACTCTCCAAAGATACGTCACTTCGACTTCTATACGGACGAGTTTCATCATTACCCTGTTGATATTCCTCAGAATTGTCTGGATATCATCGATAAGAATATAGCTTTGGATGCCGACAAAGTATTTGCCAAGATAGGTGATGTGCAGAAGACCGCCATTCTTCTCTTTGCTGAGTACATTGATGCTGCCACAACCATTGCCGCCCAGTCTGGCGGTGGCGGAGGTGGTGCAACCTCAGGTTGGGGACGTGACAAGGACGAGGATGAACTGTCTTGGGCGTATCGTTGCGCTATGATGGCTAATCGCCTGTGCAGACCTCGCAAGAAGCAAGGATATGGCAGATAACCGAATATTCAACCAACAACATTGATACTATGCCAATAGGTAAAAGTAAAATCTCAGATATGGATTTCGGATCTTTCGAGAACACGATAGACAAGAATATCGAAACGGACAAGACCTCGGACAAGTTTGACCAACAGCTTCAAGCCTACAAGGATGCTGGCAATAGTTTGACTTCGGCAAAAAGTGGCCTTGAAATGGCTACTGCTTCCATGCATGAAGCAAAAGACAAATTAAGTGAAGCCTCAGATAAAGCGAATACTGTCACCAAAGCTATTGAAGCCTACATCGGCAAAGTAAAAGACATAACTGTCAAAGCAAAGATTGATGATGCCGATATGGAACAGGCAATCAACAACAGGAAGAAACTCATTGAAAACGAGTCCAAACTTCTTGAAGACCACCGAAAGAAAAACAAAGAAATCCTCACTCGCCATTTCTATGATATGTCTAATATGATGTCAAGGAATGAAGGTGTGTGGTTGTCAAACGGTTGGGTAAAGACTTTGCTTTGGATATTCTTGCCGTGTTTCCTTTATACGGTCATTTCGATTGTCTATTTTGTCGCATCATGCATAGACAAGTAAAAAAAGAGTGTCACGGCATTATATTGAAACTATGTCGTGATACTCTTTTTTTACACGCTTGCAATTGCTTTCTTTTACTATTCGGCTACAAGCTATTAGTTACAAATGGAAAACAGATTACCATATTTAGAGTTATTTGATATTGTTTTATTGTTATGATAAACAGGTGTATTGCTTGTATATCCAAGCTGTTCTTCAGCTTCCTGCATAGAAATTTCAACTGTGAAACGACTGCCTTTCCCTTTCTTGCTGTCTAAACGGATTGTTCCGCCAAGCATCGACACAATATTACGCATTATGGCAAGCCCAAGCCCGAAACCCTCCTTTGCGGCGGCATTTGATAGACGTTCAAACGCACCGAACGCTTGTTTCTGTTCCTCTTCTGTCATGCCTGTACCTGTATCTTCAACGACCAGTGTCAGAACTCCATTATCATATTCAGTAATCAAAGAAACACCGCCTTCTTCTGTGAACTTGACAGCGTTTGACAGCAGGTTATTCCCGATTTGTATTATTCGCTCTTTGTCGGTCAATACAATGGCATCGTGTCCAGTCTTCACGGACAAGGACAGCCCTTTGTTCACGGCAACAGGCATGAACTCCGTTTCAAGTGTGTGCGTGATTGCTGAAATCCGGCAGGGTGACAGACGGGGCTGTTCCTTGCCGTTGTCCAGGCGGAAGAAGTCAAGCAAAGTGTTAAGCATATCCCGCATACGGTCGGAGGATTGCAGTATGTTTTGGATATACTGCCCGGACTTATCCTCACACTGTTCTTTCCGTATCAGTCCGGCATAGCCTGTTATTGCTGTCAGCGGTGTGCGCAGTTCATGGGTGATAGTATGTACCGCCTTCTTCCTTGACGTTATCAGTGCCTCGTTCCGTTGTACGGATTGTTCCAGTTGCCTTATCAAATCAGTTGTCTTGTGCTTGTATTGTTTAATGCTTTTTGCATCACGATGTATGATGATGTAGGAAATTAACAACAATAGAAGAACGAATCCCATTAAACCGCCTACTTGCATAAATGACTTTTCACGCATGGCAACTATTTCGTTTTCCCGGCTTTGCAGTTCGGTTTGTACCTTTTCTTCTATTTGGCAAATCAATTCTTGCAGTTGTCTGTTAAGTTCTGCATTACGAGCTGCAAGGCTGTCGGCTTGTTCCGACAATTGGCGATCCTGCACTTTCTGTTCGCTGATTACGTTTCTATTGACCGAATGAAGGATAGTGGTTGATACTGCTGGAGTTACTTCCTTTTTTTTGCCGAATATGCCTAAGAAACCTTTTCGTTTTGGCTTTTTGGACTGTTCCTGCACACTTTTCTGTACAATAACCGGAATTTGATTGGCTATCTTCTTGTTAATAGATTGTTGTTCATCCATTAACCGGACTATCTGGAACATCTGTCGTTCCTTATCCTCTAAAAGACTGCGCACACTATCGATGCGCTCTGCTGGATAGGTGGCCTTGAAACGGCAGAGCATACTGTCCATTGCCATACGCCGTGCATGGTAATGCTCGATATCTTTATCGTTCCATTCCAGTATTGTTTCACCCAATAGAGAAAATTTTATCA
>NZ_JAKZMM010000046.1 GCF_022809355.1 Parabacteroides faecalis
ATGGTGGCTACATATTGATGTTGTGCTGTTGCTTTTTACTGAAAGCTGCTACTAACGACTCATAAATCTACCCTTAATCGTGTATTGGATGATAGTTGCGGATTTTAGGGTAAAAAGAAAATAGCTATGAAATCCATTGGTATGCTGATAGGTTTATCGTTTGTTTTTACAAGCTGTATCCAGGCCCGGCCAGCTTATGCTGATCACTCCCGACATCCGGTAGTCGTTACCCATATCGATCATTCACCCGACCAACGACACCGGAAGAAAGTAAAAGTAAAAAAGATTGTGATCGGAACGCGAGTCAAGGCACGCCCGGTTAATTGCATCGTTATCCGGCATAATCAAATCGTCTTGCTCTACGCAGCTGGCGTATTTTACCGGCAGATTAATGATGGCGAGTACGAAGTGGTCAGACCCGAAATAGGCATGGTCGTACCCGAACTTCCGGCGTATGACGTCGAACAAGTTAAAATAAAAGGAAAAACTCTTTTCCTATATGATGGTACACTATACAAACAGATACCGACAACTAACGGAATTCAATATGAAGTATATGGATTTATTGACGAATAATCATCTTAATTAAAATAAAAGCGAATATGAAAAAAGTATTATTTCTGGCACTTATTCTCGTAGCCAGCCTGCAACAGGCAGATGCTCAACGTCGTGGAGGAAAAGGAAATACAACACCCGAACAACGGGTTGAACAACGTATGACGAAACTCAGCGAGGAACTGAATTTAAATGACGAGCAAAAAGAAAAGATCAAGGCGCTGTATCTTGAATTCTTTCAAACCAAAATGGAAAGGGAAGAACGGAAAAGCAAAATGGAAGAGTTGAACAAACAGATTGAATCTGTTCTGACCGACGAACAGCAAACCAAATTCAAAGAACTTTCTACCCGAAAGAAGTAAAAACACGTATGCTGTTTTGTACAAACCCCATTTTTAAAAGTTCAAAACAGCCTGCAAATTCTTTAGTTCACGACGTGGATTAAGTAGTTCACGCCGTGAACTAAGTAATCCACGCTGAGAACTAAGTAATCCACGGCGTGAACTAATAAATATCTGCCGAGAATTTATAGAATGGATAAGCACTCTTTTCAGAATAAATCCACCCCAAAACACAAATTAAATCCGTACAGAGAAAAAACATAAAACAAAGCTGCCCCCGAATCAGTTATATAATAAATATCTGTAACTTTATCCCAAATGAAGAAAAAGCTTATATGAAAGCAAATTATATAATCGGTTTATTTGTCAGCTCTGCGTTATTGTGCAGTAGTTGCAAGACCATGACTCCGCAGAACAAGCAAATGTTTGCCATGCAGACAGGAGGAATGATCGGAAGCGTATCGGGTTCTTTGGTAGGAGACCGTATCGGTGGCTGGGGAGGCTCATTAATTGGTTCCGTTGTAGGCGGAGTTGCCGGAAGTGCTTTAGGTGCTGCTGCCGCCAACCCGTATAAAACACAACCGCAACAAAGCAACGCACCGGAAGAAAGGCACGTGCCACAATTGGTTATCCGGGATATCCTGCTGACGGATGAAAACAAAAACGGGATTCTGGAAGCTGGCGAGCATGCGCATCTGACTTTTATCATCCAAAACAACGGCTCGAGAAATATCACGCAGATAATGCCCCAGTTGAAAGGGAAAAAGGAAGCCAAGCGAATCCGTAATTCGGAAACTATCTCTATTTCCCATATCAAACCAGGAGAAGAAATCCGGTATCGGGTCAATTTACTGGGAACATCTCAACTGAAAGAAGGGAAAGCCGTTTATCAGATCCGTCTGGAAGATAACCAAGGGCAGGATTTATATGAAGAGGATTTTTCTTTTCCGACAAATAAAAGGCTATAAAAACATAAAGGAGCTCTTTTCACAAAGAACTCCTCCACTCTCTTAACTAACTTAATGCTTGAAGTAGTATTACCTATAGGACTTCAAGTCTGAATTTTACTAAGGAAATGACTATTTATAATTCTATGGCGCAAATATAGGAATATTTTTCTATACGAGAAAAGTCCTATATATGCGCCATCTACTTATAAATCGTTAAAGATACTCAATGAAACTGCATTGTTACGCCATAAGTAACCTCATCCGAACATCTGGCGTACCCGTTCGATTCCGCGAACCAGTACATCCACTTCCTCACGGGTATTATAAAAGGAGAAAGAGGCACGGACTGTTCCTTCGATCCCCAACGCCTGCATCAGCGGCTGTGCACAATGATGCCCCGTACGGACAGCAATGCCCAAGCGGTCAAGCAACATGCCCATATCATAGTGATGAATATTTCCAACCAGGAAAGAAATGACAGCACCTTTGTCTGCCGCCTCACCGAAAATACGCATGCCTTCAATTTGTTTCAACTGAGCGGTAGCATATTCCAATAAATCTTGTTCCTGTGCTGCAATCCGATCCATACCAATCTTTTCCACATAATGCAAAGCTTCTGCCAAAGCTGTACTGCCAATATAATCAGGCGTACCGGCCTCGAACTTAAATGGCAATTCATTAAAGACCGTTTTCTCGAACGAAACGGTAGCAATCATCTCACCACCGCCCTGATACGGAGGAAGTTTATCCAGCCATTCTTCTTTCCCATACAAAACGCCAATACCCGTCGGACCATAAATCTTATGGCCGGAGAAAACGAAGAACTCGGCATCCAAATCCTGTACATCTACTTTCATGTGGGGCGTTGACTGCGCACCATCAACCAATACCGGAACGCCCTGTTCGTGAGCAATGGCAATGATTTCCTTTACCGGATTTACCGTACCCAACACATTGGAAACTTGCGTAACGGCCACCAGGCGTGTCTTCTCAGTAAATAACTTTCGATATTCATCAAGCAATAATTCCCCTTTATCGTTCATCGGAATTACCCGCAAAGATATACCTTTCTTGGCCGCCTGAATTTGCCAAGGCACAATGTTAGAGTGATGTTCCATGACAGAAACAATCACTTCATCGCCGGCAGACATGCATTCATCGGTAAAGCTGCTTGCTACCAAGTTAATGGATTCGGTAGTTCCTCGTGTAAAGATAATCTCATTTGAAGAACGGGCATTCAGGAAACGTTGAACGGTACGGCGTGCTTCTTCGTGTGCCTCGGTCGCTTCCTGACTCAAGAAATGAACTCCGCGATGAATATTCGCGTTTACATTATAATAACCGTTTTCAATCTTCTCGACGACGCAACGCGGTTTCTGCGTCGTTGCTGCATTATCCAGATAAACCAATGGTTTGTTGTAAACCTGATGGGACAGAATCGGGAAATCTTCCCGAATGGATTGTATATCGAAAGTCATCATCTTATCTATTAAATTCATTATTGATAACAACCCACAAAGATACAATGTTTAATCGATATATGTATAAATCAGCAAGGACAGGATCAATCGGGTACAAAAAAGGCCGCCTTTCCTACCGCCGTAGGTAAAAGCAGCCCATACTAAAATAGAAATATTTAAAGGATAAATTGGCTTGTTGTTTACGTCAGCAAAAATAAATACGACATATGACAACAAGATGACAAAAGTATGTCATTTTATCCTTTGCACTCTTTCATTATTTACAGATCCGACAACCGGCACATTTAGCCAATTCACCTCGGAAACGTTTCTCTACCAACTTATGCAGGCGATCTTTCAAGGCTTCCAGACGAACATGTTCGATTACATCCGATGTAAAGGCAACACTAAGCAACATCCGTGCTTCGTCGCGGGAAATACCTCGGCTCTGCATATAGAAAAGTGCGTTCTCGTCCAGCTGACCGGTACTCATACCATGTGAACATTTCACATCGTCGGCATAAATTTCCAACTGAGGTTTGCTGTACATCCGGCATTCGCGGGTAGCACACAAGTTTCGGTTGGTCTGATAAGCTTCTGTCTTGTCAGCACCCTGCTCAACCAGGATTCTACCACTGAACGCACCAATTGCACGATCGTTCAAGATATTCTTGAAGAGCTCGTTGCAAGTACAATGTGGCACTTTATGATGTACTAAAGAATAAGTATCCAACTGCTGCTCCTTATCCAGCACTGACATACCACAAAGAGAAAGATCAGCTCCTTCACCTTCCAACGAGACGAAATAATTATTACGAGTCAATCCGTTTGTCAGTGTAACTCCATTCACAACAACACTCGAATGAGCTTCCAGACGAACAAACAGATTAGAGAAACGGGTTGTCGATACCGAACTTTCCTCCAAATCATAATAATCAGCACGAGCATTGGCTCCGGCAAAGATTTCAATCACTTGGTTAGAGAAGAATTTCACATCATCAATACTATGGTCACACACCAACAGACGAGCTTCAGCATTCTCTTCTACGATGAAGAGAATACGGCGATTGGCCATTGTATCAACATCACTACGGAAAATATTCACTAACTGAATGGGACGTTCCACCACCGTATGCTTCGGAACATATACAACGAAACCATCTTGCGCCAACATCGTATTCAAGGCAACAACACCATTTGCCGATGTCTGTGCCAGTTTACCATAATAGCGGGCAGCAATCTCCGGATATTCGGAAGCAAAACGGCATAAGCTTCCGGCATAAACACCTACGGGCAGATGCGCTTTCGGTAATTCTTTATCGTAGAAAGAATCGTTCACCACAAAATAAAGTGAGGTGCTCAGATTAGGAACATCACAGTGAAATACGTCATACGGATTGACCGGAATATTCAGCCGATTGATATTGATCCCATAATCGGGAGCAAAAGCCTTTTCCACATCCGTATATTTATAATCTTCGCCCTTCAACGATGGAAAGCCCAACCGCTCGAAATCGGCGAATGCTTGCGCACGCAAAGCATTCAATACCGGTACACTCTTGCGGCAGATCAAATCCTCATACTGGGTAAAGAGATCAATGTATTGTTGTTCTGTTTTCATAAGTCTCCCATCTCCTTCTTGATCCAGTCGTAACCTTTTTCTTCCAGTTCGAGAGCCAGCTCCGGACCTGCGGTCTTGACAATACGACCTTTATAAAGCACATGTACAATGTCCGGTTTAATATAATCCAGCAAACGCTGATAGTGAGTAATCACGATGGTCGCATTATTAGCAGTCTTCAATTTGTTTACTCCACTTGCCACAATACGCAAGGCATCAATATCCAAACCCGAATCCGTCTCATCAAGGATTGAAAGTTTCGGTTCAAGCATCGCCATCTGGAAAATCTCATTACGTTTCTTTTCACCACCCGAGAAACCTTCATTCACACTTCGGCTTGCCAGCTTGTTGTCTAATTCAACAATTGCCCGTTTCTCACGCATCAGTTTCAGGAACTCTGTAGCCGAAACCGGTGGCAGGCCATTATATTTCCGGTGTTCGTTTACGGCTGCACGCATGAAGTTTACCATACTTACACCCGGAATTTCCACCGGATACTGGAAACTCAAGAACAGACCTTCACGGCTACGGTCTTCCGGAGACAACTCCAACAGGTTCTTCCCATTGAATGTTACTTCACCTTCTGTTACTTCAAAGGCCGGATTTCCCACCAAGACACTACTCAGTGTACTTTTTCCCGATCCATTCGGTCCCATGATAGCATGGACTTCTCCAGCCTTTACCGAAAGGTTGATACCTTTCAATATCTCTTTGCCATTCACATTGGCATGTAAATTCTTTATCTCTAACATATTTTACTTTCCTCCTTAGTATCTGTAATAATATTCCTGGTCATGTCGATTAACCCGATAAAACCAGCCCTCAATCAAATCTCCAATAATTCCACCCAACGAGAATCCATCTTGTTGCGTGAATCTCATGGGGAACGTTACCTTAATACCTAAATTCAACCGTTGATACAGCCCTTTATCCCGCAGCTGATACTTTGCTCCTCTGTTATCTACTGCTTCAATTCGGGTACGAGAGTCAAGTCCGATTCCCAAATCATAACGAACCACAAAGGCAACTGACGAGAACAAATAAAAATCAAGTCCTACAGAAGGCACAAATACCGCCCGAGGATTAACGGCCGTTTGTTTCACCGTTAGCGACCACTCACCGGATGATACACCAGTTGTATTTTCTTCCCTGCGATCGCCCCAATTAAACAACCAACCAGCTGCCAAATAGGGTTGAACAAACCATCGATCCGGAACAAAATAACGCTTCACTCCTAGGCTAATTCCTTCCATACTACGGCAGGAATACCCATAATCCAACTCTGTCCGTTCATAACCGCCATAGACGGCCCATTTCTTGGGCAGGAAATATTCGCCGGTAAACCCGAAAGACTCACCTCCGTTTCCTGTAGAAACCCGTTGCGGATTTTCTGACAAAATCGGGCGAACCAACACACCTCCGGTAAATCCGAGGCTCCAACGTGCCCCATCGACATCGTTACCAGTATAAAACTGAGCTTGCACTCCTTGCATCGTCAAGAACGAAAGGAGACAACATCCCATCCATTTACATCCACTCTCCATCTCTCTTCTACTATTTGTTTCGTCTAACCTTTCTGCACGCTTGCAGAAGTTCTATCTCTGTAAGAAACGCTGTACCAGCCTTCTTTTTACCCTACGCTACCCTCGAGCGAGATACTTAACAGTTTCTGTGCCTCAACAGCAAACTCCATCGGAAGCTTATTCATGACTTCACGAGCATAACCATTGACAATCAAACCCACTGCTTCTTCAACGGAAATTCCTCGCTGCTGGCAATAAAACAACTGCTCTTCACTGATCTTACTTGTCGTCGCTTCATGCTCAACCACTGCCGTTTCATTCTGAATATCGGCATACGGGAAAGTGTGTGCTCCACAAGTAGGACTCAACAATAAACTATCACACTGGCTATGGTTACGAGCACCTTCCGCACGTGTAGAAATCTTCACCAGACCTCTGTAACTATTCTGACTATGACCGGCAGATATTCCTTTTGAGACAATTGTGCTCCGGGTATTCTTTCCCAGATGAATCATCTTTGTACCTGTATCAGCCTGCTGATAATTATTCGTTACGGCGACTGAATAAAACTCACCTACCGAATGATCACCAGCCAAGACACAACTCGGATATTTCCATGTAATTGCAGAACCTGTCTCTACCTGAGTCCATGAGATTTTACTGTAATCACCTTTGCACAAGCCTCTCTTTGTTACGAAGTTGTAAATACCGCCTTTCCCGTCTTTATCACCCGGATACCAATTCTGTACTGTCGAATATTTCACTTCTGCATGATCGTGAGCAACAATCTCGACAATAGCTGCATGCAATTGGTTTTCATCGCGCATCGGAGCAGTACAACCTTCCAAGTAACTAACGTAAGCCTCATCATCAGCCACGATTAATGTACGTTCAAACTGTCCAGTATTGGCGGCATTAATACGGAAATACGTACTCAACTCCATCGGACAACGAACACCTTTCGGAATATACACAAATGAACCATCAGAAAATACAGCCGAATTCAAAGCCGCAAAGAAGTTATCCCGATAACTAACAACGCTTCCCAAATACTTCTTCACTAAATCCGGATGATTCTGTACCGCCTCACTGAACGAACAGAATATAATACCTTTCTCTGCCAAGTTCTCCTTAAACGTTGTCTTGACAGAAACACTGTCCATAACGGCATCGACAGCCATTCCGCTCAATACCTTTTGTTCTTCCAATGGAATTCCCAGCTTATCGAAGGTTTTCAACAATTCAGGATCAACTTCTTCCATACTTTTCGGTCCGTCTTTCTTAACAGGAGCCGCATAATAAATAATATCCTGATAATCGATAGGCGGAATTTTCAACAAAGCCCAGTCCGGCATTTCCAATGTTTGCCAGTAACGGAAAGCACGCAAGCGGAACTCAAGCAACCATTCCGGCTCATGTTTCTTGGCAGAAATAATCCGAACGGTCTCTTCATCCAGCCCTCGATGGATCACATCTGTATCTATATCCGTAACGAATCCATATTTATATTCCCCATTCGTTACTTCATTCAACACGCTATTTGAATCTTGCATATATACATTATATTATATAAGAAAAACCATTCACTCTTCTAAACTAAACAAGTTAGAAGGGAAAATGGTTGGAACAATCTGTTTAACGGAACCATAAAAACGAGACTCGACTTTCTGCTCCCGTGGAATCAAAACGGATCCCCGATCAATGTATTCCAGAACATTTATCGTCAAACTCAGGAAAAACATCATAAACATAAAGCCGAACAAACCTCCCAACAAATGGTTCAGTATACCTAGCGGTGTCACTCCTACTAATTTACTCAACAAATCACCTGTCAGCTTCAATACTCCAATGATCAGCATAAAACCAAACAGATAACTCAATACTGTTACTCCATAATCAGGAAACCAACCAAGCGCCAGAATATATCCACGCAACCAATCGGCTACCTGTGCACAGCAGAAGATGGCAATCACCAGGGCTATAAGTGAAACAACCTGTTTGATGACTCCATCAAACAGGCCTTTCACAAAACCGAATCCAGCCAGACACAACAAGATCACGTCTAACCAGTTCATCACATTATAATGTCTTTTTGATTTCTGTTTCCTCGTAAGCCTCGATCACGTCTCCGATCTGAATATCATTAAAGTTAGTGATGTTCAAACCACAGTCCTGACCAGCTACAACTTCCTTCACATCATCTTTGAATCGCTTCAAAGAGCCCAGTTCACCCGAGTAAATAACGATACCATCGCGAATCAAACGAATCTTGTTGCTGCGCTTGATCTTTCCTTCCTTCACCAGACATCCGGCAACAGAACCAACCTTGGAAATCTTAAATACCTGTTGAACTTCCACATTGGCAGTAATTTCCTCACGGATTTCCGGAGAAAGCATACCTTCCATTGCACTCTTCACTTCGTTGATCGCGTCATAGATAATTGAATACAGACGGATTTCTACACCTTCCTTCTCTGCATTCCGACGTGCCAACAATGATGGACGTACCTGGAAACCGATAATAATCGCATTCGAAGCTGCAGCCAAAACAACATCCGATTCAGAAATCTGTCCGACTGCTTTATGGATCACATTCACCTGAATTTCTTCTGTTGACAAACGAATCAATGAATCAGACAAAGCCTCAACAGATCCGTCCACATCACCTTTAACGATGACATTCAACTCCTGGAAGTTACCCACAGCAATACGACGACCAATATCGTCCAATGTAAGCATCTTCTGGGTACGCAAGCCCAATTCACGTTGTAACTGTTCACGACGATTGGCAATCTCACGAGCTTCCTGATCTGTTTCCAATACATTAAACGTATCACCCGCCTGAGGTGCACCATTCAAACCTAAGATCAATACCGGTTCTGAAGGTCCTGCCTCCTGTACTCGCTGGTTACGTTCATTGAACATCGCTTTGATACGACCATAATGGGTTCCTGCCAAAACGATATCTCCCATCTTCAACGTACCATTCTCTACCAATACTGTAGAAACATAACCACGTCCTTTGTCCAAAGAAGATTCAATGATAGAACCAACAGCACGACGTTTCGGATTTGCCTTCAAATCCAGCAAGTCTGCTTCCAACAGCACTTTTTCCAACAAATCTTCTACACCTATACCTTTCTTGGCAGAAATTTCCTGGCACTGATACTTACCACCCCAGTCTTCTACCAAATAATTCATATTGGCAAGTTCTTCCTTGATTTTATCCGGATTTGCATGAGGTTTATCAATCTTGTTAATAGCAAAAACAATAGGTACACCTGCTGCAGAAGCATGATTGATGGCTTCCACTGTCTGAGGCATAACACTATCGTCGGCTGCTACAATAATAATAGCGATATCTGTTACTTTTGCTCCACGAGCACGCATAGCCGTAAAGGCCTCATGACCAGGAGTATCTAAGAAAGTAATACGACGGCCGTTCGGCAACTTCACATTATAAGCACCAATATGCTGAGTGATACCACCTGCTTCACCGGCAATCACATTCGCATTACGGATATTATCCAGCAACGAAGTCTTACCATGGTCAACGTGTCCCATCACCGTAACAATCGGTGGACGCGGAACCCAATCTTCTTCGTTATCTTCATCTTCATCTGCCTTGATTGCTTCAACTACATCAGCACTTACATATTCTGTCTTGAAACCGAACTCTTCAGCAACAATATTAATTGTTTCAGCATCCAAACGCTGGTTGATAGAAACCATAATACCGATACTCATGCAAGTCGCTATGACTTTCGTAACCGGCACATCCATCATATTAGCCAAATCGTTAGCTGTAACGAATTCGGTTAATTTCAGGATTTTGCTTTCCATTTCCTCCTGCTCCATCAGCTCATGTTCACGCTTCTGGATTGCATCACGTTTATCACGACGATATTTTGCACCTTTGTTGCTCTTGTTGCTCTTATTCGTCAACCGGGCTAATGTTTCCTTGATTTGCTTCTGTACATCCTCTTCACTGACTTCCGTCTTTACCGGTTTCTTCAACCGAGGCTTACGGTCATCCCTATTATTCCCATTTTGACGATAGTTATTACCACCACCATTAGCTACATTGGCAACATCCACACGATCTTTCTTGATACGTTTACGTTTCTTCTTGCCATCACCTTCTTCATTGGATGCCATGTTCGCTTTAGGGGTTCCACCTTGTTGTTTATTCTGATCCTTTTTAAAATTCGGCTGTCCAGGACGATTATTACCTTGTTTCTCGTCACGTTCTTTCCGTTTTTCTTCTTTCGACTTCTTTTTCGGACGAGTTGACTGATTAAGTGCTTCCAAATCAATTTTACCCGTAACTTTGATATTCGATTCAAACTTAGGAGTACTCAATCGGAATAATTCACTATCGTTCTTATCGGCCGATGTCGTTGATGAACCCGATCCCACTGGTTGACTTTTTTCTTCTTTTGGAGCGACCATTTCCGGCTGCTTCTCTTCAGCTTTCTCTTTATTCACAATATTTATTTTTACTTCTTCTTTCTCATTCTGTTGTTCCACTTTTTCTACGGCAGGCACGACTTTTTCTTCTTGCTGAACGACAGGTTCAGGATCTTTATCAACCGAAGCTGGGGCGGAAACTGCCTCAGGTATGATCTCGTCCTTCTTTTCCGGTTCTAAATTGATGTGACCTTTCATCACGATCTTCGGACGAAATTCTTCTGGAACCTCTGTTTTTATTTCTTGGGGCTGTTCTTCTTTTACGACAGCAGCCGTACTTTTCTTATTATGTATATGCGAAGCTTCACGCTTAATCTCCGCATCAGGCATATTCTTCCCAAACTCCTTTACGAGCAAAGCATACTGTTCATCACTCAACCGGGTATTCGGATTGGACTCAACCTCCGGATAACCATTCTTATGCAGGAACTCAACCACCGTGTTCAGTCCTACATTCATTTTTTTCAATACTTGTTGTAATCTTATAGGCATACTAAACTTTGTCGTAACACTTAATCATTAATTTTCATCATCCTCAAATTCGGCAGCCAAGATTGACAAGACATCATCAACTGTCGATTCTTCCAAGTCAGCCCGCTCTACCAATTCATCTCTCGGTATTGCCAATACACTCTTAGCTGTATAGCAACCGATATTCTTCAGAGCGTCAATTACCCAACCATCTATTTCATCAGCAAATTCATCCAAATAAATATCTTCTTCATCAGCACCATCGATATCGCGGAATACATCAATTGTATATTCTGTCAACATACAAGCCAATTTGATATTCAAACCGCCTTTACCAATAGCCAATGAAACTTCTTCCGGACGCAAATAGACTTCTGCGCGTTTCTCTTCTTCATTAACCCGGATAGAAGATATCTTAGCGGGGCTCAATGCTCGCTGGATAAACAAGGATATATTAGATGTATAATTGATCACATCGATATTCTCGTTTCTCAACTCCCGTACGATACCATGAATACGAGAACCCTTCATTCCCACACAGGCACCTACCGGATCGATACGATCGTCATAAGATTCAACAGCAACCTTGGCACGTTCTCCCGGGATTCGGGCAATGGCCTTGATGGTAATCAAACCGTCATTGATTTCCGGCACTTCCAATTCGAACAAACGCTGCAGGAACAACTTGTCTGTACGAGAAAGGATAATTTTCGGATTGTTGTTGTAATTATCTACACGCTGTACGATAGCACGAGCCGTTTCTCCTTTCCGGTAGAAATCACCCGGTATCTGTTCCGTCTTCGGCAACAACAATTCATTTCCATCGTCATCAAGCAGCAACATTTCTTTCTTCCATACCTGATACACATCTGCCGAAATGATTGTACCGATTTTATCTTTATATTTAGCGTAAAGGCTATCTTTCTGCAATTCCAATATCTTGGATGCTAATGTCTGACGTAAATTCAAGATAGCACGACGTCCAAAATCGGCAAAATGAACTTCGTCTGTAATTTCCTCGCCTACTTCACAATCGGCATCAATCTGACGGGCATCCGTCAACGAAATCTCCAGATTTGAATCTTCCAATTCATCATCCGCTACGACCTTACGATTTCTCCAGATTTCAAAATCACCTTTTTCCGGATTGATGATAACATCGTAGTTTTCGTCTGTTCCGAACATTTTTGCAATCACGTTACGGAATGACTCTTCCAATACGCTGATCATCGTATCCTTATCTATATTCTTCAACTCCTTGAACTCCGCAAGGGTATCAATCATACTGACTGTTTCCTCTTTTCTGGCCATACTACTTGAATCTAATTAAATATTTTGTATATTTTATTTCACTATATGTATAAGGCTGGTCTTCCTCGACAGTAACCTTACGTTTGGCACCTTCCGGCTTGATCTGCTTTTCGACTGTCAGGACAATTCCGTTTTCATCAGCCGATTTCAACACACCGGTCAGTTTCACTCCTGCCGTCAACAAGACCTCAACTTCATTCCCTATATTCTTTTGGTATTGACGAAGCACTTTAAAAGGAGATGTAATTCCGGCAGAACCGACTTCTAATTCAAAATCTTCCACATCACGGTCTAAATGATCTTCCAAATACCGGCTCAGCTCAACACAATCATCAATGCATACCGACTCATCATTGTCTATTTCCACTACGATTATATTCCCAGGCTGTACTGCCACATCTACCAGATAATTGGAAGAAGATGCCAACTTCTCTTCTACCAGTTTTACAATCAATTCCTTATCTATCATACTTCGCTTTATATATAATCTGTTTTTCTATATTCCGAAGGTCTCTTCCAGAACTCTCGAAAATCGTTTGCAAAACCAACGAGAATCGTTTACAAAAAATACGGGTTCTGAAATCGGTCTTTCCTATTCCTGCACTGACAAATGACTGCTCTTTCTCTTTAGGGCTATACCAGGAATAGTTAAGACAAAAAGAGGGGACCGCCCGCCCCCTCATCATCAACACTCAATCGTCGCAAAATTACAAAAAATCAGTCACTTTTCAAATACACAACCGATATTTCCTACAACTATTCCACTATTTAGTCATTTCTTTCTCTTCTTTCGAAAGGAAAACAGTTCCTCATCAAGAAACAACCAATGCTTGCGGGCGAAAAAAACAAAACCGCCACGATTTATTCGTGACGGTTACCTTTTGTAGCGAGACCCGGGATTGAACCGGGGACCTCATGATTATGAATCATGCGCTCTAACCAGCTGAGCTATCTCGCCATTTTTATTGTTTTTGTCGTTATCATTTCTGATTGACGATGCAAAAGTAGAGGTTATTTTTTTACTATCCAAATTTTCGGCAAACTTTTTTTACACGCCTTTTTCATCTGAAACGGTAATTTATTAATAATGAGACAGAATTTTCATGTAATTTTTTTTGATAATCAGAAAACTTTTCTGTAATTTGCGAAACGTAAAAACTCTTTTAGCCATGAATAAGGAAAAATTTAACATTGAATACGTTTTTGACAACGTCTCTCGATCTAGCCTGTGGAATCACATTACAACGTCCAGAGGATTGTCCTCTTGGTTTGCCGAAAAAGTTTCCATAAAAAACAATGTCTATACGTTTATGTGGAATAAAGACGAAATGAAGGCCCGTGCAGAACTGATCAAGCAAAAAGAACAAATTCGTTATTGCTTAGAAACAGAAAATGGCGGGCCTTTTTCGTATTTTGAATTTTCCATTCATACATTAGAACTAACCGGGACAACATCTTTACAAATTACAGACTTTGCCGAACCCAGTGAAAAAGAAGATGCCATCGATTTATGGGATTCGCAAATTCATGCCCTAAAACGTTCGCTCGGCATTTAGTGTTGTTTCACATATAAAAAGAGGTTATTATCGTTTTTTACACTACTTTTGCCACTCCAATCTATTAGGCATGTTGAAAATAAAACGATTATATACCTTTATGCTGCAGACTTTCCTGCCGCTATTCTTAATGACCTTTGGTATCTGCCTGTTCATTGTCCTGATGCAGTTCCTTTGGAAGTACATCGACGACATGGTTGGAAAAGGGCTGGAGATGAAGGTGCTGGCAGAAATGTTCTTTTATGCAGCAATGGGATTAGTTCCCATGGCTTTGCCTTTGTCTATACTGTTGGCCTCGCTGATGACTTTCGGTAATTTGGGAGAAAGGCTTGAGTTGCTGGCTATGAAATCAGCCGGCGTTTCGTTAATTCACATCATGCGTCCGCTGATCATTTTTATCTCTCTGGTCAGTGTCGGAGCTTTTTTCTTCCAAGACAAGATCATGCCTGTTGTACAGGTAAAGCTTTATACCCTGCTTTATTCCATCAAGCAAAAATCTCCTGAACTGGAAATTCCCGAAGGTGTATTTTATAAAGAAATCACAGGTTTCAATGTTTATGTCAAAGAAAAAGTACCTGAAAGCGGACTCCTAAAAGACGTGATGATCTATGATTATTCGGAAGGATTCAATAATGCCCGTGTGATCGTAGCCGATTCAGGACGATTAAAAACATCTGCAGACAAACTTTATCTGGTCCTTTCTTTATATAACGGAGAATCTTTTGAGAACCTGAAGAATCAGACCCAGAAAGGAAAAAGCAAATCGGCTGTTCCGTATCGGCGAGAATCATTTGCCACCAAAGATATTCTGATTGAATTTGATGCCAACTTCAACAGAACCGACGAATCATTGATGCAGAACCAGTTTATCGGGAAAGGATTATCAGAGTTACAGGCTTCCATTGATTCGATGGGTGTTCGTTTAGATAGCATCAAACGCGAGAATGCAACCATTATCCTGCGACAGTCTTACCGCCAGGAATTCACTAAACATGAGCTCGTAGATGGGAAAAGTCAACCTATTTCTACCATTGATTCATTAGCACCTATCGCCCAAAACATGACGCTTAACTTCGATAGTCTGTATCAATCCATGACACCAGGAAAACAATCGGCTATCTTAAACAAAGCGAAATCCAAAATTGAAAATACCCGGGCAGAAATGATTTTCAAAGCTTCTACTATTGGAGAAGAAGCATACAAAGTACGCCGACATCTTACCGAATGGCATAAAAAGTTTACCATCTCATTTGCCTGTCTTATTTTCTTCTTTATCGGAGCACCGCTGGGAGCTATCATCCGAAAAGGAGGATTAGGTATGCCGGTTGTCATCTCGGTATTCCTTTTCATCTTTTATTATATCATCGACAACATAGGCTTTAAAATGGCGCGCGATGGTATTTGGGAAGCTTGGGAAGGTATGTGGCTGAGTGCAGCCGTTCTTACTCCTTTAGGTATTTTCCTGACGTACAAAGCGGTCAACGATTCGGTAATCATGAATGCCGACACCTATATCAACGCCTTGAAGAATTTAGTAGGAAGAAGAGCAGGACGAAAGGTTGAACGCAAGGAAGTCATCATTTATACTCCTGATTACGATGCCATCCTGCCTCGGTTGACGAAACTTTCGGCCGACTGCAAACAATACTTGCAGAATCATCGCCGTTGGATCAATTATATCCAATACTGGAAATCCGGCGGAAAAGATCATTCGGCAGAAGCGCTGGCACAGGAAATGGAAGCGATCATTGAAGAGCTGGCTAATTCAGACCAGAACTTATTGCTGAACAAGCTTATGGATTATCCGATTATCAGTAACTATCATCAGTTGAATGCCAATATAAACAGAAAAGTGGCGCTTGCGATCGGCTGTTTCTTTCCTTTGGGATTGATAGTCTATCTTTTTGCCATCTATCAGCGAAAGTTATTGCGGCAGGATATAAATACGGTACAAAAAGTGAGCGAAGAGATTAAAGAAATGATATTTTCACTACATTTGTCAAAAGAAACTTTAGATAACAAAAACAATATATGAGCGAATTCAAATTAAACACTATCGAAGAGGCAATTGAAGATTTCCGGGAAGGTAAATTCGTAATCGTCGTAGACGATGAAGATCGTGAAAACGAAGGTGATCTGATCATTGCCGCAGAGAAAGTGACTCCTGAGAAAATCAATTTCATGTTGAAGAATGCACGTGGCGTATTATGTGCACCTATCACCATTTCTCGTTGCGAAGAACTGGATCTGCCTCATCAGGTAACCAATAATACTTCGGTATTAGGAACTCCGTTTACTGTTACAATCGACAAACTGGAAGGTTGTTCTACGGGTGTTTCTGCTGCCGACCGAGCTGCAACTATTCTGGCTTTGGCCGACCCGACATCAACACCTGAAACTTTTGGTCGTCCGGGACATATCAATCCGCTTTATGCCCAGGAAAAAGGAGTATTACGTCGTGCCGGACATACAGAAGCCTGCATCGATATGTGCCGTTTGGCTGGTTTGTATCCGGCAGCTGCTTTGATGGAAATCATGAGCGAAGACGGAACCATGGCTCGTTTGCCTGAATTACGCAAATTTGCTGACGAACAAGATATAAAGTTGATTTCTATTGCCGATCTTATCGCCTATCGGTTGAAACAGGAATCTATCGTAGAACAAGGTGAAGAAGTAGATATGCCTACCGAATACGGACATTTCCGTCTGATCCCGTTCCGCCAGAAAAGCAATGGTTTGGAACATATCGCCATCATCAAGGGCGATGTAAAAGGCGAAGAACCGGTTCTGGTTCGCGTTCATTCATCTTGTGCAACAGGAGATATCTTCGGTTCCATGCGGTGTGACTGCGGCGAACAGCTTCATCAGGCACTTCGGATGATTGAAAAAGAAGGCAAAGGCGCCGTTATTTATCTGAATCAGGAAGGAAGAGGCATCGGTCTGATGGAAAAGATGAAAGCATACAAACTGCAAGAAAACGGAATGGATACCATTGATGCCAATATCTGCTTAGGTCATCAGGCAGATGAACGGGATTATGGTGTCGGAGCCCAAATCTTACGTCACATCGGTATTACTAAAATGCGCTTAATGACCAACAACCCGGTAAAACGCGTCGGGCTGGAAGCATACGGTTTGTCGGTAGTAGAAAATGTACCTATCGAAGTAACGCCCAATCCTTACAATATGTTCTATCTGAAGACCAAAAAGGAAAGAATGGGACACACATTACACAATGTAAAATAGTTAAACTTAAAATATACAAAGCGATGGCACAATTATCAGAAAGATTAAACAGATTGTCTCCGTCAGAAACGCTGGCAATGTCTCAGAAAAGTAGTGAATTAAAAGCTCAAGGTATTGACATTATCAATATGAGCGTGGGTGAACCCGACTTCAATACACCCGATCACATTAAAGAAGCAGCCAAGAAAGCCGTGGATGATAACTTCTCCAGATATTCTCCTGTGGCTGGTTATCCGGCTTTGCGAAATGCAATCGTTGCCAAATTGAAGAATGAAAACGGTTTGGATTACACAGCAGCACAAATCTCTTGTGCCAATGGTGCCAAGCAATCTGTTTGTAATACCGTCATGGCTTTAGTAAATGCCGGAGATGAAGTAATCATTCCTGCTCCGTATTGGGTTAGTTATCCGGAAATGGTGAAATTGGCTGATGGTACACCGGTTACAATTCCGGCCGGCATCGAGCAAGATTTCAAGATCACTCCGGCTCAATTGGAAGCAGCCATCACTCCGAAAACAAAGTTATTGATTCTTTGTTCGCCGTCAAACCCAACCGGTTCTGTTTACAGCAAAGAAGAATTGGCTGGTTTGGCTGCCGTATTGGCTAAACATCCGCAAGTATATGTCATTGCCGATGAAATTTATGAACACATCAATTATATCGGTAAGCATGAAAGTATTGCCCAGTTTGAGGAAGTTCGCGACCGCGTAGTAATCGTCAACGGAGTTTCCAAAGCTTATGCGATGACCGGATGGCGTATTGGTTTCATCGCCGGACCGGAATGGATCGTTAAAGCAGTCAACAAACTGCAGGGACAATATACTTCAGGACCATGTTCAGTTTCGCAGAAAGCTGCCGAAGCAGCCTATACCGGAACACAAGCACCGGTAGAAGAAATGCGTCAGGCTTTCGAACGCCGTCGTGACCTGATCGTTAAATTGGCAAAAGAAATCCCGGGATTCGAAGTAAACGTTCCGCAAGGAGCTTTCTACCTCTTCCCTAAATGTAGTTCATATTTCGGTAAGTCTTGCGATGGCAGAACTATTAACAATGCAGCTGATTTAGCCATGTACCTGTTGGAAGTTGGGCATGTAGCATGTGTAGGTGGCGGTGCATTTGGAGCTCCTGAATGCATCCGTATGAGTTATGCTACATCAGATGAGAACATCATCGAAGCTATGCGCCGAATCAAAGAAGCATTAGCTAAGTTACATTAAAGAATCAGATCGGTAGAGTTTTCCCGGACTCTTCCGTCATAAGATAAAACACCTGTCCCTCTGAATGCGGAGGCGACAGGTGTTTTTTTATAGCCATGCCTCATTATCCCTTATTGCATTTATCTTTTTATCCTAATAGAATTCTGCATTTTACAAGTAGTTTTTAAGATAATCCTCTACATAAACTAATTAATTCACCTATATGATTTAATCAAATCACCAATATGAGGCAATCAATTCACCTATATAAATTAATTAATTCACTAATATGAATCAATTAGTTTATAGTATTAAAATACAGAAAATACCATAACAAAACAAACAAAGTGGCTCTAGAGAAGAAGAAAATACATCAGACTTCTCACAACAGAAATTATCTTCTTAAAAAGTTTATAAAACAGATTTCCTTTACAGAAGAACAAGAATAGAAACAAGAAGATTAATATTCTGTAATCTATTAAATTAATCAGCTTTCGGCAAAACAATACCAGCGCTACATTGTTTTATAAATACAAACAATATTAAGCATCATTTTTAAAATACAGAATTTATGAATAGAATAATTTTAGTTGGTTCAATTATTTTGATGGGCCTTTTCTCTTGCTCCAAAGAGGATGATTTAGACCAGCAAATCACACCACAAAAACTTGTTTCCCCAGATCTAACAGCTTATGTAGCCAATACAGACCAGACAACAAGTCCAATGACTGGTTTTCTTGAGATTTATCCTTGTACAGAAGGTACTTCTATTTACTTCGGAAATTACGTTGAAGATAAAAAGACAGCCTTTAATGCCTTTTATCCCATCGAGAATGGAGAGATTTATGCCGGTTATTACAGAAAACTTTCAGTCCCGGAAAATATCTACAACCTGGTTTACTGGGGTACACCGGTAAATAACAATGATCCGATTTACGAATCACCAGCCATAAAGAATCCTGAAATCAGAATTGATACGGATCTGTCAAAATTATATTTGGAACTTAGGAAAAATTCGGATGATGACACGTACAGACCGGTATTTGACCTCGTCTATGCCTTGAGAGAAAAGAACCTAGCCAATGAAGATTTAAGTACATCACTCGACCGAGTTGTTGCCGGACTCAAAGTCATTGTCAAGACATCCAACGGCACTCCGTTCAGTGCCAACATATCGAAAATGGAAGTCCGCATCAACGGCATCGCTGAGAAACTGAATTTCTATACGGCAGAACCGGAAAACAAAACGAAAACCGTCAAATTCGAATTAAAGCGTTCAGCCGACAACAAACAAATGACAACAGGTACCGTTATGCTATTCCCTTCAACCGAAAATCCGTTATTGGAACTTTTCATAACCCTAAGCGATGGAAGTACGCATTCCGTATCTAAGAATTTAAGCAGCACACTTTCGGCTAACAACCGACTGACATTAAACATTATCGTCGGCGATATTTTCGGAGGAGGAAGTGAAAGCGGTTACTTTACCGTACAGAATTGGATCGAATCTACAGAGACCATCGAATTTCCAGTCATTCCTTAAAAACAGTCAACCCATATAAACCGGGAGAGCAACGTTACCTTTTACAACGTTGTCCTCCCGGTTTTCTTTGGGCATGAAGTTTCTTCCAGACAAACATTTTATGCCTCATATTTTTGATATTCCTGTTTTCATTTCATAGCTTTGCGCTTCAACCCTATTCATAAACGATTATGAAAAGACGTATTGCTATTAAAATAGGAAGTAATGTACTGACCCGGAACGATGGGAAGTTGGATATTACGCGTATGTCTTCCCTTGTCGATCAGATCGCAGACTTACACCGGCAAGGAATAGAGATCCTGTTGATTTCTTCAGGAGCCGTAGCTTCCGGAAAAAGTGAAATCAACATCGGGAAACAACTGGATGCCGTTTCATCCAGGCAACTCTATTCGGCCATCGGACAAGCCAAGCTCATCAACCGATATTATGACTTGTTTCGCGAGCAAGGAATCTGCTGCGGACAAGTATTAACCACCAAGGAAAGTTTCTCAACCCGAACACAATACCTAACGCAAAAGCATTGTATGGAAGTCATGTTGAATCATCATGTCATTCCTATCGTCAATGAAAACGATACAATTTCGGTTACAGAGCTTATGTTTACCGACAACGATGAATTGTCTGGTCTGATTGCTACGATGATGAATGCGGATACATTGATCATTTTAAGCAATGTCAATGGAATTTATACCGGTAACCCGGCAGATCCCAACAGTCAGCTTCTGCCTCAAATCATACCGGGACTGCAAGATCTGGAAGCATACATCCAAAGTGGGAAGTCTTCTTTTGGCCGAGGAGGCATGTTGACTAAGTGTAAGATCGCCTGTCAGGTAGCAGAAGAAGGTATTGAAGTCATTATTGCCAATGGGAAACGCGACAACATTCTCAACCTGATTCTTCATCAACCGGAAAAGACCTTGTGTACACGTTTCGTTCCCGGAGAGAAAAACGTCAGCAACATCAAGAAATGGATTGCTCATTCGGAAGATTTTGCCAAAGGGAAGATTTTCATCAACTCCGGAGCAGAGGAAGCTTTATCCTCACCTAAAGCCAGCAGTATTTTGCTGGTCGGCGTAACACGTATTGAAGGAGACTTTGAAAAAGATGATATCGTCCGTGTGATGAATGAAGAAGGGAAACAAATCGGAATTGGTTGTACGGCTTATAGCAGTCAGGAAGCAAGACCGTTAATCGGAACGAAAGATGTAAAACCGATTATCCATTACAATTACCTCTACCTGAATTAACCGATCAGCTTATTCAGCAAAATAAAGTAATTCGAATCAGGAATATGACAACAACACTACAACTTTTACAACAAGCGTCTCAAGCTGTCGCCTGCTTACAAAGCTGTTCCGACAGCCTGATTCAACAGATATTAAACGATACGGCTTTGGCTTTATTGGCCAACATGGAAAGCATTCTGAAAGCCAACGAAGAAGACTTATCCCGCATGGATACGTCAAACCCCAAATATGATCGGCAGAAACTAACAGAAAGTCGCCTCCGCGGTATTGCAGAAGATATGCAAAACGTATCGGCTCTTCCTTCACCTTTAGGAAAAACATATAGCGAGACAATCCGGCCCAACGGCATGACTATTCGTAAAATCAGTGTTCCGTTCGGTGTTATCGGAGTCATTTACGAAGCCCGCCCGAATGTTACCTGCGATGTTTTCTCGCTCTGCCTGAAAAGTGGTAACGTATGTGTACTGAAAGGTGGTTCGGATGCCGACTGTTCCAACCGGGCTTTAGTAAGGATCATCCACCAGGTATTAGAGAAATATCAGCTTAATCCTGCGTTATGTACCTTACTTCCACCCGACAGAGAAGCAACAGCCGAATTATTAAACGCTGTCGGGTTGGTCGATTTGGTAATACCCCGCGGAAGCAGTTCGCTGATTCAATATGTAAGAGACCATGCCCGCATTCCGGTTATTGAGACAGGCGCAGGCATTTGTCATACTTATTTTGATATAGCCGGCAACAAAGAAAAAGGGCAAGCCATTATCAACAATGCAAAGACCCGCAGAGTCAGTGTCTGCAATGCTTTGGACTGTCTGCTCATCCACGATCAACGACTGGCAGATCTTCCTTATCTGTGCCAGTTGCTAAGCCAGCATCAGGTTATAATCTACGCAGACGAACCTGCCTTCAAAGCGTTACAAGGAAACTATCCACCGGATTTACTTCAACAAGCTACCGAAGAAAGTTACGGAACCGAATTCTTGGATTACAAAATGAGTATACGTACGGTTCCATCTCTGGAGGAAGCTTTAAGGCATATTGCCCGATACAGTTCGAAGCATAGCGAATGTATCATCACGGAAGACAAACAAAACGAAGACATATTCTTACAGAAAGTAGATGCAGCCTGTGTATATGCCAACGTATCTACGGCATTTACCGACGGGGCACAATTCGGATTCGGAGCAGAAATAGGTATCAGCACCCAGAAGATGCATGCACGCGGTCCGATGGCTTTGCCTGAACTGACTACCTATAAATATATCATTACAGGAAACGGACAAACAAGAAGTTAATAATTATCTAAATCAGACAATATGAAAATTACAATCATCGGTTCCGGAAATATGGGAGGAGCCATTGCCAAAGGTTTGTCTCAAGGAAGTATCTTCCAGGCAAACGATATCACATGTACAGCCCAAACAGATGAAACCCTGGAGAAAATGCGTCATATCAATGAGGCGTTTAACCTGACTCACGACAATATCAATGCCGTTCGTGAAGCGGATATCGTTGTAATTGCCGTCAAGCCTTGGCGTGTACAATCAATTATTGAAGAAATCCGTCCAGCATTGCAGTTCGACAAACAGATCATCGTATCCATTGCGGCAGGTGTAACATTCGAGCAACTGAACGGTTTCTTAACCAAAACAACAACATCGAAAGCTCACGTAAATCCGGTTATCTTCCGCGTCATGCCGAATACAGCCATCGAAGTCAAGAGCAGTATGACATTTATCTCGGCATACAATGCTTCACAGGAGCAGATTGATCTACTGATTTCTATCTTCAATGAATTAGGAAATGCAATACTGATAGAAGAACGCCTAATGGAAGCCGGCACAGCATTGGCATCAAGTGGTATCGCATTCGCCTTGCGTTACATCCGGGCGGCTATAGAAGGAGGCGTGGAATTAGGATTTTATCCCAAGCAAGCCCAAGAAATCGTTGTCCATACCGTAAAAGGAGCAATCGACCTGCTATTGGAAAACAAGAGTAATCCGGAAGCAGAGATCGATAAAGTAACTACACCTGGAGGTATTACTATCAAAGGATTGAATGAAATGGAACTTTCCGGATTTACTTCGGCTGTTATCCGAGGATTGAAAGCCAGCCGATAAATCAACACAAAGGAATATAATACAACAGTAAACAAATAAGGCATGCCGAAACCGACATGCCTTATTCTATTATCTAAGCCTTATTCGTTCAGACGAATTATTCAGCACGCAAAGTAAGACGTTTGAATGCCAAGATCTGTAATTCAGGATCAGCTTCCTTCATTACTTCCTTAACAGTCTTCTTACCATCCATGATATCTTCCTGGTTCAACAAGCAAACTTCTTTCAAGAATTTGCTCAAGCGACCTTTAGCAATATTCTGGATCATCTGTTCCGGCAAGTTAGCAGCCTTTTCAGCAGAAACAGTAGCTATGATTTCTTTTGCTTTCGCTACATCTTCAGCAGTAATCCAGCCTTTAGCCATGTTACTTTCCATGTGATCTTCGCTATCAACATGAGCCGGATTAATACCAGCCTTCTTCAAAGCAGCTTCAACAGCTTTCTGTACTTGTTCAGCTTTAGTCTTTTCAATTGCTACCTGAATTTCCTGTTCTTTTACTGATTCAGGAACACCTGCTTCATCAATAGCAATCGGATTCATAGCAGCGATCTGCATAGCTATGTTGTGAGCAATTTCTTCAGAAGCCTTATTGAATGCAGCAATTGTACAAAGCTGATTCTTACCCATGTGGTTATAAACTGTTGTATAAGCACCTTCAACCACATTGTAACCATCCAATTCCATCTTTTCACCAGTGATACCACTGCGATCAACAACTGCATCTTTTACAGTTCCGTTACCCATCGGCAAAGCTAATACTTCGTCTAATGAATGACACTTGTTTGCTACAGCAGCATCCAAGATAGCTTGTGTCAAAGCAACAAAGTCAGCGTTCTTTGCAACGAAGTCAGTTTCGCACTTCAAAGCAATGACAGCAGCAAATTCGCCATCTTTCTTTGCCAATACACAACCTTCAGAAGCATCACGATCAGAACGTTTTGCAGCGATAGCTTGTCCTTTCTTACGGATGATTTCCATTGCCTTTTCGATGTCGCCATCAGTTTCAGTCAATGCTTTCTTACAGTCCATCATACCAGCTCCACTCATTTTGCGCAGCTTGGTAATATCAGCCATTGTTACAGCCATAATCTTATTCTCTTATTTTTAATGTTTATATTCTTTATAAAATAGACAATGGACAATTGACAATTGACAATTTCTGTCAAAAGCCAATTGCCCATTGTATGTGTATTCGAATTGTCAATTGTCAACTATCAATTTTCAATTGAATTATTCTTCATCTTTAGCAAACTTACCAGCGATGTTAGCATTCAAAGCTTCATCATCTTCTTTCTTGGTACGTTCCTTCTTAGCTGCTTTAGCTTTACGTTCTCTTTTCGGAGCTTCTCCTTCACCAGCAGCTTCAGCATCTACTTTTTCAGCTTTGCGTTCCTGCAAGCCTTCGTTCATAGCTTCGCAGATAGCGCCTAAGATTACTTCTACTGATTTAGTAGCATCATCATTAGCCGGAATTACATAGTCGATGTTTGAAGGATCAGAGTTTGTATCAACCATACCGAATACAGGAATACCCAGACGGTTTGCTTCACGAACAGCGATATGTTCTTTCATCACGTCAACAACGAACAAAGCTGACGGCAGACGAGTCAGGTCAACGATAGAACCTAATGTCTTTTCCAATTTTGCACGCTGACGAGTGATCTGTAATTTTTCTCTCTTTGACAAATTATCAAATGTACCGTCTTTTGTCATCTTGTCGATCGTAGCCATCTTCTTGATAGCTTTACGGATTGTCGGGAAGTTAGTCAACATACCACCCGGCCAACGTTCGATCACGTAAGGCATACCTACAGAAGCAGCCTTATCAGCAACGACTTGTTTAGCTTGTTTCTTAGTAGCAACAAAAAGAACTTTCTTTCCCTGTTTTGCCAGGTTCTTCATTACTTCTGCTGCTTCTTCTACTTTAGCAACTGTTTTATATAAATCAATGATATGAATACCATTGCGCTCCATGAAGATATAAGGAGCCATAGCGGGGTTCCACTTTCTTTTTAAGTGTCCGAAGTGAACACCTGCTTCTAATAATTGATCAAAATTTACTCTTGACATTGTTTCTTTTCTTAAATCGTTTACATTCTTTTGTTTATACAACCCACAGGTAGTCTTCCCATATTCCTACATACAAAAAGAATCCTGCTGGTTTAGATACTAAACGTTCGCTTTCAGTTCTATAGTTTTTGAGCTTTTAAGTTTTTGAGTCATAAACCTAATAAACTTATCAACTAATAAACTTACAAACTCAAAATTAACGTTTACTGAACTGGAATCTTTTACGAGCTTTCGGACGACCCGGTTTCTTACGTTCAACAGAACGAGGATCACGAGTGATGAAGCCTTCTGCACGAAGAGCTGCTTTATCTTCCGGATTAATCTTAACCAACGCACGAGCAATACCCAAACGAGCTGCTTCTGACTGGCCTTTAAAGCCACCGCCTACCAAGTTGATCTTGATATCGTATTGTTCAGCAACATTCAATTTTGCTAAAGGCTGCTTTACAACAAACTGAAGAATTGAAGAAGGAAAGTAATTTGCAAGATCGCGGTTGTTGATTGTAATCTTACCTGTTCCTTCGCTAACGTACACGCGAGCAACTGCGGCTTTACGTCTTCCTATTGCATTTACTACTTCCATCGCTATTATTTATATGAGTTAATATCAATTGACTTAGGCTGCTGAGCTTCGTGTTTATGTTCTGTTCCTGCATAAACATACAAATTACCCAGTAACTTTGCACCCAGACGATTCTTAGGTAACATACCCTTTACTACTTTTCTATACAGATAACTCGGGCCTTTTGCTAATAAATCAGCCGGAGTGTATTCAATCTGTCCACCAGGATAACCGGTGTATCTCAAATAAATACGATCGTTCCACTTTTTACCTGTCAGAACGACTTTTTCTGCATTGATAATAATTACATTATCACCACAATCAACGTGAGGAGTAAAATTGGGTTTGTACTTGCCACGCAAAAGCTTTGCTACTTTTGCACAAAGACGACCTAATGTCTGGCCTTCAGCGTCAACGATGACCCATTCTTTGTTTACAGTTGCTTTGTTTGCAGAAATGGTCTTAAAACTTAAAGTATCCACTGCTTAAATTGTTTAATAAATTAATAAAATCAAAAAACTAATCTTTTCCCTTTGCCCCACCGGACACATGATGATGCAAAGTTCTAAGAACTAAACTTTTAGTACAATTTGATAATAATCGGCTTGCAAAGGTACGTATATTATTTGAATTACAAAACTTTCCATTCTTCTTTTTCTGAAAAAATATAGTGGCTTTTACTCATCTTCGGTTTCTTATTCATGATTCCAGAGGCTTTCCCGAACAATAATCCCTTTGTTATTGGGTGTGTTCTCATTAATCAACTCATAAGCGTTTTCTTCAGGTGATTCGACCTAAAAGATCTTTGTGTAAGAAAACCCACGAAAACCGTTTTCAATTCTCGAGAGTTTTGAAAACGATTCTCGTGGGTTTCTGTATGAGAAGTCTTACCTTATTATATATAAGACCTTTTTATTTCTTGTTTTCTTCAATCCATTTACGAGCATTCACAAAAGCTTCGATCCACGGAGTCACTTCATCGTTCCGGTGTTCCAATGGATAATAAGCGCATTGCCATGGGAACATTGCACGTTCCAAGTGAGGCATCATCGCTAAATGACGGCCATCGTGTGAGCAAACACCGGCAACAGCCCAAGGAGAACCGTTCGGATTAGCTGGATAGCCTTCATAATTATACTTAGCTACAATGTGATATTCTTTTTCCTCATACGGGAAATCAAACTTACCTTCACCATGAGCAACCCAGATTCCCAGCTTACTGCCGCTCAAAGAACCGAACATGACTGAATGGTTCTTCGGGATTTCCAAAGTAATGAAGTTAGATTCGAACTTGTGCGAATCATTATGCAGCATCTTATGTTTCTTTTCGTGTTCCGGATACAAGAGTTCCAATTCGGCCATCAACTGGCATCCGTTACAAATACCCAAACTCAAGGTATCTTTCCGGGCATAGAAACGATCGATTGCCGCTTTTGCCTTTTCGTTAAACAAGATACCAGCAGCCCAACCCTTGGCAGAACCCAATACGTCTGAGTTAGAGAAGCCACCACAGAATACGATCAGGTTGACATCATCCAGTGTCTCCCGGCCTGAAGCCAAGTCAGTCAGGTGAACATCCTTCACATCGAAGCCAGCCAGATACATTGAGTAAGCCATTTCACGCTCACCATTGGTTCCCTTATCTCGCAAGATAGCTGCTTTAATACCTGTCGGTTCACGACGATCAGCCGAAATACCGTAAGAAGCCAACGTACCGGTAAAGTTCTTGTTGAACTTGAATTCCAGCGGCTGCATCTTATAGTTCTCGAAACGATTGCCGGCACATACATTACCGCTCTGCTTGATATCCAACTTATAAGAAGATTCATACCAAACATCCCGCATATAGTCGATACCGAAATGATACTGGATTCCATCTTTCGATACGAGGATATGGCGTTCGTTGGTCGGTTTTGCAATTTCGGCAAAGCCTACACCTGCATCCATCATCAGTTTTTCGAAGGCTTTCTTGTCTTTTACCTGAACGATGATACCCGGATTTTCGGCAAACAGAATCTTCACAATGTCTGATTCATTAATCTTATCCAAGTTAACTTCCAAACCACCTTCTACATTGGCAAAGCACATTTCCAACAAGGTAGTAATCATACCACCAGCCGAGATATCGTGACCAGCCAGAATCAAACCTTTCTCGATTGCCTCCTGAACAGCATTGAAGGCATCGCTGAAATATTCCGGATCCTTCACGGTCGGCACTTCATTACCCAACTTGTTCAATACCTGTGCCAAAGCAGAACCGCCCAGTTTCAAGGTATCGAATGAGAAATCGATATAATAAATATGTGAATTCCGTTCGTGAACCAATACCGGAGAAACGATCTTCTTCACATCGCTCACTTCGGCACCGGCAGAAATGATCACGGTACCCGGAGCAATTACTTTGTCATCTCCATATTTCTGAGTCATTGACAACGAGTCTTTACCGGTCGGAATATTGATTCCCAACTCACAAGCAAAGTCTGATGCTGCCTGTACGGCTTTATACAAACGGGCATCCTCGCCTTCATTGCGGCACGGCCACATCCAGTTTGCACTCAAAGAAACACCAGTCAGCTTATCAGTCAACGGAGCAAAGACGATATTCGTCAAAGCTTCGGCTATCGCCATTACAGATCCGGCTGCCGGATCTACCATAGCTACCTGCGGCGCATGACCAATAGAAGTAGCGATACCAGCTTCTCCGCGGTAATCCAAAGCGACAGCTCCCAGGTCACTCAACGGCAATTGTAATTCACCCTGGCATTGCTGACGGGCAATCTTACCGGTTACGGAACGGTCCACTTTATTAGTCAACCAGTCTTTACAAGCAACGGCTTCCAATTGAAGTACGTTTTCCAGATAATGATGTAATTCTGATTCTTTGTAAACAACCGGCTGATAAGTTTCTTCTACCGTATGATCGCGCATGATGGTACGAGGCGGCTTACCGAACATATATTCCAACTTGATATCAATCGGTTTAACGCCATCTGCCTGTTCGAAGACAAACTTCATATCGTTGGTAGTTTCACCTACGACATACATCGGGGCACGTTCACGTTCAGCAATACGTCTTACCCGTTCTACGTCTTTTTCTTCCATCAGCAAGCCCATACGTTCCTGGCTTTCATTACCGATGATTTCCTTTGCCGACAAGGTCGGATCACCAATTGGCAACTGACTCATATCGATATGTCCACCGGTTGCTTCCACCAATTCAGACAGACAGTTCAAATGACCGCCAGCTCCGTGGTCGTGGATAGAAACAATCGGATTATCTTCAGATTCGGCAATCGAACGAATCACGTTAGCCGCACGCTTCTGCATCTCAGGATTGGCACGCTGTACAGCGTTCAGCTCGATACCACTCGTATATTGTCCGGTATTTACTGACGAAACAGCACCACCACCCATACCGATCCGATAGTTGTCACCACCGATTACAACTACCTTTTCTCCAGGTTTCGGATCACCTTTCAAAGCATCCCGTTTATTGGCAAAACCAACACCACCAGCCAACATGATGACTTTATCATAAGCATACTTCTTATTATTCTCAGCATGCTCGAATGTCAGGACAGAACCGCAGATCAGCGGCTGACCGAACTTATTACCGAAATCGGATGCACCGTTAGAGGCTTTAATCAAGATCTGTTCCGGAGTCTGATACAACCACGGACGAGGATCAAGTACTTTCTCCCATTCACGGGCGCCTTCCGTACGAGGATAAGCCGTCATATAAACAGCTGTTCCAGCAATTGGCAAAGAAGCCTTACCACCGCCCAGACGGTCGCGGATTTCACCACCCGTACCTGTTGCCGCACCGTTAAACGGTTCTACGGTTGTCGGAAAGTTATGTGTTTCCGCTTTCAACGAGATCACAGTCTTGATGTCTTTGATCGCGAAGTAATCGGGTTTATCACCGCTCTTCGGAGCAAACTGTTCTACTACCGGACCATCGTTGAAGGCCACATTATCTTTATAAGCCGATACCAACTTATTCGGGTTCTCGGCCGAAGTTTTCTTAATTAAATTGAATAACGAACTTTCCTTTTCTTCGCCATCGATAATAAAGGTTCCGCCGAAGATCTTATGACGGCAGTGTTCAGAGTTCACCTGAGAGAAACCGAACACTTCGCTATCCGTCAGCTTGCGTTGCAGCTTTTCGCTGACTTCCTTCAGGTAAGAGATTTCTTCCTGACTTAATGCCAAACCTTCCTGTTCGTTATAGGCTTCCAGATCATCAATATAAACAATTGGATCCGGTTGTTTACTAATCGTAAAGATTTCCTGGTTCAGTCCATTGTAAATACGTTGCAGCATCGGATCATGATCAGCATCGCCCGACTCTACCGGGAAATACTCTTCTATACGACTAATACCGGCCAAACCCATGTTCTGGGTTATTTCAACTGCATTCGTACTCCATGGCGTTATCATTTCACGACGCGGACCAACAAACCAACCGTTCATGGTTTCTGTTTCAACGGGTGTTGCTCCACTGAATAGCCACACCAGTTTCTTTGTGTCTTCTGGTGAAAACGCTTGCTTAGCTTCTACGGCCAGCACCGTTTTAGTTGGAGATTGAAAGAATAGAATCATATATGATCAATTTATAGTTTTAAGTTCTCAAGTTATTAAGCATTTAAGTTCCTGAGTTTTTCAATTCATCCGTTTTAAAAGCACGAAACAAATCAGTTTGAATCATGAATCAACTTGCAAACTCATAAATACATTCATCCGTTGACTCCCTAACTGACAAACTTACCAACTCATAAACTTATCAACTTAAAGTCTGTAACAGACTACAAAGATACGTTTTTTCCGGTAATGAACAGATATATTCCCGGCAAACCCTCCTAAAATATACGAACATTTAAAAGCCTTTCCGTTCAGAAACCAAACAAGCCGTCAGGTTCCGAATCATTTTCGTCTTCTTTCCCCACACATTCCAGGAAAAGATCCCCTGTATTTCGAATCTGTCCGGCAGGTAATTTTTTCCGTAAAGCTTCCAATTGATCTGGAGTTTCAAAGCAGACAACCGCCCGATACAGATCGCCTTCTTCAACAAACCAGACACCTGTATATTGGATTCCTTCCAGCAAATGCGTCAAAGAAGAACTGACTTCCGACAAGCCGATCTTACCCCGCAGGAATTTCAAGATACCGGATTTAGGCGAAAGCGATTGAAATGCGACCGGGAATTCCACTTTTTCGGCTTCCTCTCCGGACAGGAAATGACGCAAAACCGCATCTGCCTGCAGCTTTGCCCGCTCTGATCCGGAAGGAAATACCAATGAAACGTACCGGTTACCACATACCGTTTGCAACTGATAGGGCGAAAGGCAATCAATACATCCTAATGTATCTGCCCGTTGACAACGGAATACATGTAACGAATAAATCCCATACGCATCTTCCGGAGTTGGCATTTCATAGATTTCCAATGCATATTCTTCCCCATCATATTCCAAATCGCGAGCTGTCAGCTTCGTAACGCCATACTCCAGAAACTGTTCAGCTCCGCCATTCATATAACCATACAGTCCGGTTCCGGTAAAAACACGCTCACGCTTCACCGTCATCTCCTGAGCCTCCAAACAGGATATGGATAAACACAGCAAACAAGTCAAAAGCAATCCTTTCATCATCCATTCAGATTTATCTCATGTAAATCGATTTTCTCCGGGTTGGCAATACCCAAACCTAAGGTTTCAGCCATCTCCAGGAAAGCACGTGCACCTTTCTTTTCCTCTTTCTGTACGCCTTCGGCTATACGCTTCTCCAGAATCATCCGATAACCGACCTCATCAACAGCCACCGGGTCTGTTCCTGCCAGTATGGAATGATACGGACAAATAAACTGCGGATTGGCAGCCGGTCCGCCATCAAAGCAACCTATCATTCCATCCAAAATATTCAATACTACCTTATCTCGTAAAGGAGGGAAAGCACAAACCGAAGCACAAGTATCGTTCCACATCTGTCCATGCAAGCGGGCTGTATTCGTAATCGAGCCAAAAGCCAGGTTCTTCATGCAGCCGGTAATCGTTGTTCCCGCATTCTTCAGAATCGGTACATTGATGATTTTCGTCACCATCTCCGTACAGATCTTCGTGAAATAAGAATACTTTCCGCCATTAATCATATACGGCATGGTATAAGCATCATATTCTCCTTCTACATCCACAAAGAAGAACTGCGACTTATCCACCCGTTCTTCTCCATAAAACTTACCTTCGGCATTCACATAACTGCCATTCTCATCCTGATATTCTGTCCCGATGATCCGAATTTCCGGATATTGTTCGGCAGTAAAGCCAGCTTCTCGCAAATCAACTTCCCGGCGGTCCCAAATAATGATCTGCCGACGGGAAATACCGGATTCCTCCAATTGTCGGACAATCGACTTCGTCAAAGCATGCGAAGTAGACAACAATTTGCCCGCAATCGGGTTTACTTTCAAACCGATCACATCCTCCGGTCCCACAAACTGAAGCCAGGCGGCTTTCAAATCCGATGCACCCGTCAAGTCAAGCATGCATGTCTTCAACATTTCGTATGCAATCTCTTCCGACGGACGCCCATCTACTATACAATCCGTATTCTTGACTTTCACCACCTTACCCGGATACTTACCCGGCATGGACTGCGCCGTGCGTGGAACAGCCAACGCATCCTTCAAATTCGTTTCCGGTTTATCATCAGCCACCGGAACAGCTTTTGCTATCGGAGAAAATACCATTCCAGCTCCACCCAAAGCCAACGAACGGAAAAAGTTTCTTCGTTTCATACTCCCTATCTATTTATGTTTTGAAGTAAAAGTTCAACAAGAATTTATAAACCTACAAACTCAACTATTCAAAAAATGAAATACATACAAAAGTAAAAAAACTATCTGCCAATCCAAAGGAAACAGGCAAAAGGATGCCTGATCGTATAAAGATAGTAGAAAAGTAATCGAAAAGTATATTTTTGACAGCTGTCGAAAAGCTTTTCCATATTAGTCGAAAAGCTTTATCACATATATGGTAAAGCTTTTTGACAGCTGTCAAAAATATGAAAAGTAATGGCTTTTCAGGGCTGACGCATTACAAACTTCCAGACCTTTTAAAAAGTATTTATCTTTAGAGAGTCAAAGGGA
>NZ_JAKZMM010000047.1 GCF_022809355.1 Parabacteroides faecalis
GATGGTGGCTACATATTGATGTTGTGCTGTTGCTTTTTACTGAAAGCTGCTACTAACGACTCATAAATCTACCCTTAATCGTGTATTGGATGATAGTTGCGGATTTTAGGTCAATTGCTTTAATGTCTGCACAAAATTAGAAGAGACTGCATAAGCACCTTGTCCCTGCAAAGACAATCTTTTCGAAGCATATTCTGAGTTACTTTCAACAGCTACATCTGTCAAATACAACCTTTGCTCAGAAGCCCAAGTCTTATAAAAAAGTGTTTTCTCCAACAAAGCTATATACTTCTCTGCTACCAGATAATTGCCACATATAATATTCGTTTCCACCAACCTCTGAAGTAATCTAACATTTCCGTTTGTACTTGTCACAAAACCTTCAAAAGCAAATTTTTGAGCCGAAGCAATATCCCCAACCTGATAACAAATATCAGAACAAATTAAAGCCGACATTAAAGAATTATCCCATGTAGCCAATAATGTTTTAACCCCATCTTGCGGATAAGAAAACATCTTATCTCCTAATTCACCTCGACAGGCCAAAGCCAAATTTAAGACATTCAAAGTTTGTACTGAGGCCAGATCATTTCTAAATGTCTTTATAATTTGTTTCCACTGATGATTTCGCAAATACCAATCACGTTCATAAGTGTATAGTTGTATCTTACTCTGCATTCTTGGAACGAAATAAAAACACATGCCTAACCAAACAGCAGAAAGAAATATACTCCATTTGAGGGGAAAATTCTTCTTCTGCAACCAATAGCTTCCTAATAGGGAAAAAAGATAAAATCCCCATATATAATATAACCAATTAACTCCTTCTGAAAATTCATAATATGCATCTGGCAAAACAATTTGTTCAACATCACCAGTCCAATGCATAAGTAAAGAAATTATTACCCAACCCAAACAACTTACCAGATATATAATCGTGATCAGAAGAGAGTACTTTAGAGACTTTGTATTTAAAACCCACTCTAAGACTACTAAACCTAACACAAACAAAAAATAGACAGAGCCTCCCAACAAATAGAGTATTGATAAAAGGGAAACACCCAATAACCAGCGATATCGTATAGAAAAAAATTTCAAATAGATTTGCCAACCTATCAAACACATCAATAGAGCTATAGTTCCCGCCAAACGATAAGACAACGATGTGTGTAATATCAAAAGCCCTGTGACAGGTAATAAAGAAATGAAATTTACCCAAAGTTTCTGTTTCCCGGAAAAATGAGATAACAAATTACCTCCAATCCACCCAATTCCGACTAACAACATAGACGTCAGGAATGCTCCACCTCCTGTTAACAAATAGAATTGTTGCAAAAAACCAGCTATATAAGAAGCTGTTCCTCCAGGAACAAAGATCGTATCCCTAGCATATTGCTCTGTCAACAAAAACAGCTGTTGTTGTTCTTGATAGAAAAAGAAATAGGCATACTGATATTGCAAGAATATCCCTATCAGTACAAATATAATTCCCCAATATATGAGACTCTTCCGCCACATTTTGTTCTTCAATTATATGCTTACTATATAAGACGCCTATATATTTCGTATCCCCCAAAGACCTAGTTTTATCCTATAGATACTTTTCATCCAAGAACTTTCTGATTTTCTTCAATGCTATTGTAATCTGGTTCTCTACAGTCTTTTCTGAAATATTCATATTTTCGGCAAGCTCCTTATTGCTTAACAAATCATATCTGCTTTTAGAAAAAATTTCACGACAACGCTCTGGCAATAAAGAAACAGCTTCTTCCAATAGATTAGATAACTCCTGTACCTCAAGAAGAGAAAAGACATCATCTTGAGCAGCATCAAAATCAGGTATCTCTTCCAAATATGCCTGGTCTTTTTTAGAGCGAAAATAAGAAGCTACCTTATTTCTGGCAGCCTGAAATAAATAAGCTTTTAGACTTGTCTGGATATCCAGATGTTTTCTATTTTCCCACAACGAAGTAAAGATATCCAGAACAAGTTCCTCTGCAATTTCCGGATTATGTATAAAATACTGAATAAAAGTCTTTAACGGCTCTGCATAGGAATAGAATAAACGTTTGAAAGCTTTTTGATCACTTTCTTTTAACAAATCTAACAATATATTGTCTCCATCTTTCCCCATTTGTCCCGTAAAGTTATTTTACACATTCTTCAAAAAACCTATTAAAAGAAAATCGCACAAATATAGATATTAATTTGATATCACAAGTCTATATAATGTCAGAACACACCTAATAACTGTGTTAGTTGTCGGAAACGAGGTAATATCTTTTCCTGATAAAACAAAGCCGTTTCTTCTTGAGGCTGATACCGTCTTTCTACTTGGTGAAGTTGAGATATAGGTTGATAATCTAGCCAAAGTCCGGTTCCTTTCAACGCCAATGCTGCCGCACCTAAAGAAGCTGCTTCCTGATCAATATTAGTCTTGACAATAGGTAAATGATATATATCTGCAAACAATTGCATCCAAAACGGACTTTTGGCACCACCACCAACAATCAACATATCTCGTGTAACCGGAGAATAGGATTGTAGTAAATCCAAAGCAACCCGTAAATTCAAAGCGATACCTTCCATGGCAGCTCGGATCAAATCCGCCCTTGTATGCCCTAACTGCAAACCGGCAAAAGCTCCACAAATAAAAGGAGACGGTTCCAACATCGAACCACCAGCCAAACTCGGATTAAAACAAACACCATTCGAACCCGGAACAGAAGTGGCTGCCAGTTTATCCATTTGCACATAAGCATTCACCCCAGTCTCTTTCTCGTGTTGCAATAAATCCATACACAATGTATCCCGTACCCAACGATAGCTGTTTCCCGCCGAGAAAATACATGTAGCCGACGTATATAACCCAGGGATAAGATGGGCAAAAACATACGGTTTACGCTGGAAATCCAAAATTGGCTTATCGCCAATCAAAGCAATCCATGCCGAACTACCTAATGACGTATAAACCTCACCAGACCTAATACCACCGGCACCTAATGCCATACAAGAATTATCCACTCCTCCAGCCATAACTTGCGTAGCCGGATTTAAACCCGTTTCACGAGCAGCTTCTTCTGTCAAAGTTCCAATTACCGCATCCGCAGGTAAGATTTCAGGGAAGAGTGAAGCATCCAACCCTGCCGCCTGTATATAATCTGCGTCATATTGCCAGGTATGCAAATTAAAGACACCGCTTCCGGATGCATAAGAAGCATCTGTACAGAGTCGGCCCGTAAACCGATAATTACAATAATCTTTCGTTCCGATTACCTGATGAATCTTCGCAAACATTTCCGGTTCATGATTCCGATACCACATGATCTTAAAGACAGAATAGCAGGCTGGAGGGAAACCATTACCGGTATGTTCATACCAAGTCTGATAATCAATCCGGGTAAAAAAATCTTCTGCTTCCTGTGTAGCTCGCTGATCTGACCAGATGGGAGTTGTTTTCCGGAGTAATCGTCCGTCTTTCCCTATTGGAACTACCCCTAAGCTGTGACCGGAGATTGCTAAAGAAACAATTTCTTCCGATGGAATTGAGGATTGTTTCAACAATTGACGAGTGGAACATACCACCGCATCCCACCAGTCTTCCGGTGCTTGCTCCTGCCAGTCTTTTTGCGGGAAACAAGTGGAATAAGGGATGAATACAGAAGACAAAATATTCCCGGAAACAGAAAACAGGGAGGCTTTGATACCTCCCGTTCCCAAATCATATGCAATCACTTTCGGTTCTTTCATACCCATCCACGTTCTTCGGCTTCTTGCATAATATGAAGCGCAGATTTATATCCAATACCAAAACGGGAAACACCCATATCTCGCATCTTCAGTAATGTATCCAGTGAACGAACACCTCCAGCAACCTTCAACGGTATCGTATCACCAACCGCAGCCTTAATAACTTCAATATGGTGTTCGGTAGTCGCTCCTGCCCAACCGGTTCCGGTCTTGGCAAACGAAGCACCGGCATCCCGAATGATCCGTGCTGCCGTAGCAATTTCCTCATCTGTCAACAAGACTACTTCCATAATGACCTTCAAAGGTAACGGACTTACAACAGCTTTTATCTGCTCAATTTCAGCTTTTACTTCTTCTAGAAAGCCTGATTTGAGTTTACCGATATTCAATACCATGTCTATTTCATCGCATCCCTTTTCTTTTAACTGCTTAGCCTCAAATAATTTTGTTTCCAAAGTTTCTCCACCAGAAGGGAAACCAACAATTCCACCAATTCTCAAATTCGGAATTTCTTTCCGATAAGGGAAAATCCGATCCAGCATACTCGGCATGGAAAAGATACAGATAAAAGGATATTTCCGTGTTGCCTGTAATATGTCTTCTATTTCATCCCAGGTTGATTCCGCCCGAACGGCACTAATATCAATCATGGAAGCAATTTCTTTTATCGTCATACTTATTTCTCCTTTCTTTTATTTCACTTCAATTTCTATCGAAGCAGATTCCAATCCGGCTCCGCTTACTTGTACCTGGATCTTTCCTGTAGCTCCTTTCTTTCCTCGAACTATTGCCAATGCCAGTCCGTTGAACGACTCCCGTTCTGCACTTTGGAACGGAGTGAATGATGTCGGATCACCATTATCCGTAGCTACCAATTCACCACAACCTGTTACTTCTACTTTCAACGGTAAGCAGGCAATCGGAACTTTTCGCCCGGATGCATCCACGATCGTTGCAGTTACGAATGCCAATTCGTCTTCACTACCTATTATCGAAGCATGATCTACCGACAATTGAATCTTCTTAGCCTCTCCGGTTGTCTGGATTTCATCTTTCGCCCATTCTTTTCCATCTTTATAAGCAATAACTTTTACACTTCCCGGCTGATATACAACACTGTCCCATACCAATCGGAAATCCTTGCCTTCTTCTTTCGCTTTACGTCCATAACTCTTGCCGTTGACAAACAATTCGGCTTCCGTTCCGGAGGTATAAACATGTACTGGAATAATCTGTCCTTCACGACCAGCCCAGTTCCAATGCGGCAGAATATGTGCCATCGGGAAATCCGGACGCCAATGCGACTGGTACAGATAATAACGGTCTTTCGGGAATCCGGCTAAATCGACTATACCGAAATAACTACTCCGCGAAGGCGGTTGCGTACGAGCCAATTCTGCCAACTGTTTTTCCAGTTCGGCTCGTTTCGACGGATCAGTCCGGAAGTTCAGCAGGTTGGTATTGTCTGAATTAAACGGAGTCGGCTCGCCCAGATAATCAAAACCTGTCCAAACGTATTCGCCCAATAAATGCGGATAACGGTAATTGGTAGCAAATTGAGTATCCGGATTACAACCCCAACCTGGAGCATCTACATCATAAGAAGTAATCTGGAAATCCTTACGGATCGTATCTCCTTGGAAATAGACTCCACGTGTACTCAAACAAGAAGATGTTTCCGTACCGATCGTCGGCATGTTCTTATAACGTTCATCCTGATCCCATTTAGCCTGTTCGTAGAAGAAGTAATTGACACCCATCACGTCTAATGCCATACTGGCTCCTGAAGCCCGTCCTCCATTCGGATCATTATATCCATTTGTTACCGGACGAGTCTTGTCTAATTCCTTGACGATTTCGACCAAGTGGCGTGTCATTTCCACATTCTGCTGTTCCAATACTTCATTTCCAATCGACCAGAAAACAACGGAAGGATGGTTCCAGTCACGACGTACCAAGGCTTCCAAGTCTTTCTCGTGCCATTCTTCATACAATTTATTATAGTCCCATTCCCGTTTACCATGAGCCCAAGCATCGAAGGCCTCATCCATAATCAACATACCGGTTTTGTCTGCCAAATCCAATAATTCCGGAGCAGGAGGATTATGCGACGTACGGATTGAGTTACAGCCCATCTCCCGCATAATACGAAATTGGCGTTCCAACGCACTCCGGTTGAAAGCTGCTCCCAATGCACCCAAGTCGTGATGGTTACAAACACCTTTGATCTCTACCCGGCGACCATTCAAGAAAAAGCCTTCGCGCGAAACGCTAATTTCACGTACGCCAAACGGAGTATAGTAACGGTCTGTTTCCTGTCCATCAACTTGTACGGTCACACAAGCCATATAACGATTAGGTGATTCGATGTCCCAACGCTTACAATCGTCCATTCGTTTTTGCAGATTAATCTTTCCTGCCGACATCGCCTTCAAAGGTAAAGTCTGGTCGTCGAAGCGAAGAACTCGCTTACCCAGACAATCCAACGAGTCCAGTTCATAAACAGAAGTCTTTACTACAGCTTTCGCATCCTCATTCATATGATTTTCCACTTCCACCGTCAAATGTAGATCAGCCGTTCTGTCCGTCAGGTTCGTAGCCTCTATCTTGGTTCCCCAATGACGGACATGCACTTGCCCTGTCTTCACCAACCAGACATGACGATAAATACCAGCTCCCGGATACCAACGCGAATCCCACTTCTCCGTATCTGTCCGCACTGCCAACAGGTTTTCTTTCCCCACTTGGATAAACGGAGTTAAATCCAAACGGAACGAGTTATAACCATACGGCCATGTTCCTACATACTCTCCATTCAGCCAAACCTGGGTATTTGCCATCACTCCATCGAAATCCACATAAAAACGTTTTCCTTGATCGGCCTCATCTACTGTAAAGGTTTTCCGATACCAACCGATTCCCTGAAACGGAAGACGGCCCGTATTTCCCGCCAAATCCATCCGGAACGGTCCTTTAATAGCAAAATCATGAGGGACATCCAAGGTTTCCCAGTCCGAATCATCCGTTGCAGGCTCAAACATCCCGGCAGGTTCATCTACACGCGTTCCATCTGCCTGCAAGCCATACCGGATGAAACGCCAGTCATCGTCAAGCGAAACCACATCGGCCTGCCCCGATCGTTTAATGGAGCCTTCCTCTATCCTATTGTCTCCACAAGCGAGACATAAGAGCAAGGCCGCCAAACTTCCTAATAATTGGGTTACTTTCATTCTCTTAATATGATACTTAAATCAATTCACTTATTTCGGATCATAATACTTATCACCTTCAGCAATACTACAATTGCTCTTCAAATTTTCCTCCAAGCGAACAGCATACTTACGTAATTGCCCCTGATGTTTCTCACAAGGGATTAGATCTTTCTCAATATCACCGCGCGGCGTTTCCTTTAAACGCTTGCGTCCTTCTTTCAAGATAGATACTGCTTTCTTATATTTTTCCTTATCATTCCTGATTACATCCAGACAAGGACTTTCCTCCGGACGGTCGAATGAGATCTGAGCCGGTTGAGTACGTGTCCAACTATTCAGCCGACCGAAATCAAGGCCTGTCAATTCAGAAAGTTGTTTCACTTCCTCATCTGTCAACGGACAACGTCCTGCCCAATGATCACTGAATGATGATTCATATACCGGATAATATACTCCGTTCAAATCCATCCACGTATAAAGAATTTCCTTTTCTTTCTGTGATAGACGAATACTTCCGTGATCTCCATCGATAATTTCGGTCAACTTACTGGCATGGCTTCCCCAAGAATAGGCTTGCTGAATTGCAGCAGGTCCGCCACCAACCAAATGAACAGCTTTCGATACGTACAAATTAATATACGCAGCGTTGAAGAACGGATTCTTATCACGCGCCAAAACCAACTTCTTCCGATTATTACGATCGAAATCGTGGCACTTCATGCAATGTTTGTCGAGAATCGGCTGTACTTCTTCCATAAAGGAGAATTTATGTGGTTCCTCACCCATCCAAGGCTGTAACTTGTTGGGTTTACGATTCAGAGCTATCGGACGCTGGCCGCCCATAGGGACCGTTGCCAAACGGTCTTCATGACAACCAATACAACCATTTACCTCGCCCGGCATCAAAGAAACACCGCTACGCATAGACTGGATCATTTTCTTATCCTTATCGAGTAATTGGAAATAAACATGCTTACCCGCCGGAACCATAAAACTGGCAGAACCATCTTCTTCTACCGGTACTTCTCCTAAGATTTGCTTATTCTCGAAGCTATGCCAATTCATACCCGGAGCTTGTTCGCCTTCGCCAAACCAACCGCGTACTGTCCATGTCCTTTTCTCCGGAGATTCAACCACACGCAAATATTTCACACTACCAGGCTTCACTCCCGCCATGTGCGTTCCCTCATATACATTCTCCACGTAAAACTGACCTTCTTCAGCGGTGAAGTTACGCATCATTGGAATTGAAACCGGTTTCTGGCGCGCCTCTACCAACATCGGATCAAATAAACTCTGGTTTCCTTCCAACAGCAGCTCTTCCGTTCCGTCACGATTCACATAATAAATTCCCGATTTAGCATCTGTAATGTTCCATCCGCCCGGTTTCACCCAAATTGTTCGAGATACCAAGAAGTTATTTTCATCCAACGGGAAAGGATCTTCATAGAAGGTACCCACTCCTTTGAAAGAATCCAAGTTTCCGTTTCCTACCCACTTCGCTGATTCCTTTGGCCAAATATCCACCAAAGCTGCTTCATTATCCACTCCTTTTCGCCGATCAATAATGGCCATCGCACCCCAAGGCCGTTCGTGACAAGAAGTGAATGTACATACAACCAAGTCTGAATTCGGGATCTGTCGCCCATCAATCACACCACCCGGTGAAGCAGTATTGTTTCCATAATAGATAGCATGCTTCGTTCCATCCGGATTCACGACCCATAATCCTTGCGCATCGCCGAAGTTACGGTCCACATATTCCCAACGATCGTATAAGACACGACCATCACTCAACAACGAGGCATGACCTTCAAACAAGGTACTCACACCTATCTGTGTAATATTCGCTCCATCCGCTTCCATCCGGAATAGATTTCCCATGATATGACGGTTACACATACAGTATTTAGGCTGACGGGTAGAAGTAAAGATAATATTCCCATCCGGTAAATAAATCGGATCAATATCCGACACCCCTTCCGCAAACGTCAATTGCCGCAAACCCGAACCATCTATGTTCATTTCATACAAATGATAAGAATCCTTTGGATGCTGACGCATTGAAAATAAAACCTTCTGTCCGTCGAACGAGATTTCCGGATCACGCACAACGCCTTCAGTTGTTTCTATCAATGTTCGGATTTTACCCGAATCCACATCATATACACGCATCGCTCCACCTGGAGCAAAACTCGCCTCATTAATCTCACCCGGCTGAAATAAAGTTGCCGTATTGTGATGATCAGGAGCATACTGCTCACGTTCGATATACAGGATTTGTTTTCCCTTCAAGGCTTCACGTGCCTTTTGTGAAAGGACAATCTGCTTGGCCGGCAATCCATTGGAAAAAGTCTGTGCCATAACGGGAAAAACGCCCGACGCACATACCGCCAAACAACACGATAAGAATAACGAATGTTTCATGGTAGTTCTCCTATAATACTTTATTCAATACTTCGATAATATCTTCTTGTGAAACCGGAGGATTACAAGCCAAATAGCCGTCACTACCAAAGCTTATCTTCACCACTTGCTGTACGATCAAGGGTATATCCGGATTCTTCACCTGCATATCTGTCAATGACAATGGCGTACCAATCCGCTTCAAGAACGCCTTGAAACTTGTTATACTTTCACGAATCACTTCTTCCTGACTTTTTCCATCCGGGCAGATTCCCATCACATGCGTGGCAAAACGGAAATAAATATCTTTCTTCCGAGGATACATTACTTCCATCCAAGCGGGCATCAATATCGCCAAAGAGGCTCCATGAGGAACCTTATACAAAGCGGTCAAAACATGGCCGACCTGATGAATCGGAGTCCAGGCATCTCCCGGAGAAGCCCAGCCATTGATTGCACAAGTAGCAGCCCACTGCAAATGAGAACGAGCTGATATATTCTTCGGATCGGCTAATACCTTATCTATATTATCCATAACCGTCCGCATTACTCCTTCCTGGAAATAATGCTGCAAATCACTGTCATCTTCTCCATTCAGATAAATTTCCAACACATGTGAAATTGTATCGGCTGCCGCACACGCTGTCTGGAACGGAGGTAACGAAACTGTCAATTCCGGATCAATAATGGAAGTCTTCGGATAAAGACAAGGAGCCCAAATATACGATTTCTCCTGTAATGCCCGATTACTTACTACCGCGCATAAATTCATCTCACTACCAGTAGCCGGCAAAGTAGGAATCATCATGGTTGGCAACGATTTCTCCGGTGGAATTGCGGATACGACACTATGCCGACTATACACCATCTGCCATAAATCACCCTTATAATAGACTCCGGCAGCAATTGCTTTCGCTGCATCCATGGCACTTCCACCACCTACGCCAATCACCAAATCGATCCCTTGTTTACGACATAAGTCCACACCGGCAGCAACCACCGTAATTTCCGGATTTTCTTCTATCTCATAAAAAGGATAAACCGACAATCCTTCTTTCGTCAATAATTCTTCTATCCGTTCCAACAAAGGCTTTAGAAATGACAATTCCTTATAAGAGACCAAACAAACCTTAGTTCCTAATTTTTTGGCTTCTTCACCACAACGGCTGACTTCTCCGGCTCCAAATATCACACGTACCGGATTATAATACTCAAAGTTTTTCATCTTGACATACATTTATTCTTATTCTACATTTATTCGGCATATCCCAATTTCAAAGAGATCAAATCAGATGCTTCCTGCAATTTTCTAGCCACTTCCGGAAAATCTTCTTTCCGTAAACGCCCTGAAGGGCCAGATGTCCATAATGCAGCAATCAACATACCAAACTGATTAAAGATTGGCGTCGCTACGCAATGTACACCAGCCATCTCTTCTTCCTGATCCAAAGCATAACCCAAAGACCGCACTTCTTCTATTTCCCGCAACATTGCTTCCTTTGAAGCAATCGTCCGTTCATTATACACTTGAAAATCGATCGAATCAAGTAATTGTTCTTGTAATATCTTGTTCTTTGTATAAGCCAAGAATATTTTACCCGGTGCCGAAGAATGCAGGTTGAAACTATTTCCCGAACGAAGTAAGAAAGTAAAATTATGAGAACCGATCACCTGTTCTAATAGGACAACCCGGTTATTCATCAAAATACCTAACATAACGCTTTCTTTAATTTCATCCCGTAAAGCCTGCATGACAGGAAGTGACAGTTCCACCAGATTGGCTTCACCCAAAGCCTTCAATCCCAAGCATAACAACTTCTTCGTTAGATGATACCTCGCATTTGTTTCATTCTTACTCACATATCCCATCTGTTGTAAAGAACCTAACAAACGATACACGGTTGTCTTCGACAAACCCATAGCTTGCGTAATCTCAAGCATAGTAATTCCTTCCGGATAATGAGTCATTATCTCCAACATATCAAAACCTTTTTTCAACATCGGAATTGCATAGTTGAATTCAGCTGCAGAGTTATTCTCACCATTCATGATACTAGTTTCAAATATGAATACATGGTTTATTATCCGCAAATATAGGAAATATTCGATATAAATTAAGATATATACAACTTTTAACCATTAAAATAAGATAAGAAAATAAATGTTTCCCCCAATAAACTAGAATACCTCATTCTAGCAAGCTAGAACAAGGTATTCTAAGTTACACTATCCATTCTATAAGACTAGACGAGACAGTCATAAAAAAACCCAATATCCATATTTTAATTCACCACCCAGGATTTTGTACTAAATTGTGATTCACTGTAACATCTACATTATTAATCGGATGCAAATATTGCTTTCTACTAAATACAAATGGACGACCAACTAAATGGATATCTTTATAAAATTCTTCATTTGTTGCCCCCACAGAATTAAGTCCTCTCATCCCATCTGCATCAGGTCTAAAAAAATCTTCTGCTTTTTTCCAACGCTTCAAATCATACAACCAATGTCCCTCAAAAATAAATTCAATCATCCTTTCTCGATGAATAATTTCAATCAACTTTTCACCTGTGGCATTTCCAAAAGCTGTATTAAAATCTGGAATTCCTGCTTTCTTTCTAATTGCATTAAAATAATCTAAAGCTTTTCCATCTAACTTTCCTGTATATTCAGCATAACTTTCCACATAATTTAAATATAATTCTGCCAAACGAATAATCGGATAAGGATAAGTTTCTATACTAAAGGTTGTATTAGTTGCTTTATTATCTGGATGTATACCTTTTTTCACTGCATAACCAGAATACAAATGATCTGAATTTAAATTTTTACAACCATTTTTCTCTCCATACTTCATATACAAAGTTACTGTATCACTATTAATTTCATACTGACCTCTATCAAAACCTATACAAGCATAAAAACGTGGTTCTCTATTTCTATGCAACTGAATCGTAGAATCTCCATCTGCTATTTTAAAGCGATTTTCCCAATCAAAATCAGGATCATCTTCCGCTGGTATACCTTTTTTTGAATAAAACATTTCTACAGCTCGCAATGTTGGACCATACCCTCCATATGGAGGCATTGCTCCATCTCGAAATCCATTTTGAGTAGTAACCGTCTGATAATATATATCAGCAATACCCTCTTTTGTGCCACTATATCCCCATAACAATTCTTTATTCCACTTATCCAACATGGTATAACGAGTATTGGCTACTGCCTGATCAAAATCACTTAAAGATCTTTCACTTTTATATTGATAAAGACCATATCCTTCTCCCTCAGCCATATCTATTGCTTTTTGGGTTTCCTCCATAGCTTTTTTCCATTTTTCTTTATCGAACGACTGACTAATCAAAGGCTCTCCATCCTTATTCTTAAAGTCCGCATAAAATTCACTATTCCCATTAAATAATGGACTTGCTGCAAATAAATACATACGCGATTTTAAAGCCTGGGCAGCTATTTTAGTAGCTCGACCATAATCAGCTGAAGATACTGTGGTAGGAAGGTCTTGCATGGCTTCATCAAACCATGTTGCAATTTGTTCCACACAAGCATCATATGGACTACGCTTCAAATAAAAATCATCGCCACTTCCATTTAAAGGAATTTCTTCTTTAACCAAACAGACTGGTCCATAATTTTGCAAGATAAGATAATGGAAATATGCAATTAGAAATCTCACCTCAGCTTTCCATATTCTTTTCCGTTCATCAAACTGCCCTTGAGGCATACTAACAGGAACAACATTATCTATACGATTTAGAAATGTATAACACTGCCGTATACCTTGATATAAATTACGCCAATAATCTATTACAGGATCTGTTGTACTATACAACCCTTGTTGCATTCTCAAGTTAGGCCAATAAGTAAGAGCAAAATGATAAGATCCAACAAATTCATCCGAAGTTAACCATGAATAATTACTATTCTTATAATCCAAAAAATTAGGAATATACCCATAGCAACTATACACAAAAGCTTCTGCAGTATTCTCATTTTTAAATGCATCATCTAATGTTGCCGTATCATCTGGAACAATATCCAAATAACTACAACTTGCAGATCCTAATAACAACACAAAACATGTTACTATATTTAATATTATTTTTTTCATGATGTACGATTAATAAACTATTAAAAATTCATTTGTAAACCAATTGTACCTACTCTCAAATTCGGATATTTCATACCATTTCCGCTACCTAACTCCGGATCCCAGTAATTAAATGGTGAAAATGTCAATAAATTTTCCCCTGAAATAAATAAACGCATCCACTTATATGAATAACCTATTTCTGCACTCTTTAAACGTAAAAAAGCACCATTCTTTAACCAAAAAGTAGATGTCTGATAATTATTATGAGTACTAGTATTTACCATCATCCTAGGATAACTTGCATTAGGATTTTCCGGAGTCCAATAATCATCTGCTATAAATTGGAATAAAGTAGATTGATTGGAGTCAAACGGATGAATATTTTCCATCATAATACTTGTATTAGCAACCCCTTGGAAAAATACAGAAAAATCCCAATTTTTATATTGAATTGATCCTCCAAAACCATACACTATTTCAGGAACAGTTGGTTTGCCTATAATTTTCCTATCATTTCCATCTATCTTATTATCTCCATTCAAATCTGCATACTTAATATCTCCCACTGAATATGAGGAAAAAGTCTGTTCTGGGCTATTAGCTATATCTTCTTCATCTTTAAAATATCCAATAGCGACCAAACCCGTATAACAATTTAAAGGTTTACCTATTTCTGTTCGATATTTCTCATTCTCTGGATATATCGGTTCATCTCTTTCTAGCAATTTATTTGCTGCATAAGTAAAATTTGCTTTTGCACTAACTGTTAAATCTTTATTAATAGATTTACTATAATCAATTGAAAAATCGACACCTCGATTTTTTACTTTACCTAAATTAGCATACGGACTTAATCCTCCTGTTATTCCTGTTTCAGCAGGAATCATCCTACGTTGCATAAAAATATCACTACGTTTTTCTTGGAAATAATCAGCTGTAATATTCAAAGAATTAAATAAATTCAAATCAAAACCGACATTGGTCTTAACTCCTTTTTCCCACTTTGCTCCATCTGCTCCATATTTCGTTATTAAGGCACCACTCATAGATGTCTGCCAATTACTTCCAAAAGTATATCCTTTTCCAGATAAATTCACAAAAGTTAGATATGGAAAACGTGGATCTGTAAAAGAATTACCAACTAATCCCAAAGATCCTCGAATTTTTAAATTTGTAACAACATCAGTTAATGGTTTAAAGAATTTTTCGTTAGAAATATTATAACCTAAAGCTACAGATGGGAAAAATCCAAATCGATGACCATCTTGAAAATTCTCACTTCCATTATAACCAAAATTAGCTTCTACCAAATAGCGATTATCATATCCATAAGTAACTCGACCCGCAAATCCTTGATTTCTTGTAGAAAGTGTTGCATAATAATCGCCTGGATTATTAACATTATACTCCCTTTGCAAGTACACAATCATAGCACCAACGTCATGTACTTCATTAAATGTCCGAGCATAATCTAGTGATGCTTGAATATTTAAATAACGATCTCCACCATTACTAGTACTAGTACTTAATGCTGTCTGCCCTTTAGTTAAAGCACGATACGTATAATCATAATCTCCATTTTCATTCTGTTCATAACTATCAACTGTATAATAATAAGGAGTAAAACTCCGTACTACATTTGTTGTTGACCAATTTTTATATGAAATCTGCCCTTTTATTCTAAGACCAGGGGTTATAAATTTTAGATCTTGATCAATATCAAAACTTGTAATCACAGTTGACTCATCTCTATCTGAATAACCAGAAACCATTCTAGCATACGGATTATTATATCCATTTACACCACCAATACTCATTGGACCACCTTCCACATTCCCAAATAACGTATGATCTTCTCCATTTCTGGCAGGAATAAATGGCATAAATAAAGTCGGAGGAGCCCAAAATATAGAATTATAGAGTTCTGAAGTTCCTATCGATGTTCCAGCATAATTTAGGATCTGAGAATTAATACGTAAAGTCACCTTCGTTGTATTCGTTAATTGTGCGCCAATATTACCTTGAAAAGAGACTCTGAATTGATTAATATTATTATCAAATTTATTCAACGGATCACTTTTCAACATACCATTATCATTATTCAGACTAGCACTTAAAAAATAAGTGACTTTTTTCATTCCTCCACTTACATTCAGATTTGCACTTTGTGTTGTTGTAAAATCACGAAATAGGTAGTCATACCAATCCACATTAGGAAATACATATGGATTTAAACCCTTCTTCGTTCCTTCTATTTTTTCCTGACTAAAACGAGGCGTGGCATCTGGGGTACGTGTTAACAATGCAAAATTATAAGCATTCATATAGTCGACTCCATCCGCTAATTCTACAACTTGTGTTGGTGCCGTAAACGAATTCTGAACTCTTACATTAATCGTAGCACGTTCATTTTCTCGTCCATTACGGGTTGTCACCAGCATAACACCATTTGCCCCTCGAGCTCCATAAAGAGCAGTCGCTGTTGCATCTTTTAAAACAGAAAAATTCTCAATTACTTCAGGAGAAAGAGCATTCAAATCTCCTGTAGATGCTTCTACACCATCAATAAAAATCAATGGAGAAGTAGGACCTGCAAATGTAGAAACGCCTCGTATCCAGAAATTAGCTCCATCAGCACCAGGTTCTCCACTTCGTTGAACTGCCACAACACCAGCGATACGTCCTGCAAAAGAATTGCTCAAAGAGGAAGAAGGGACCTTTAATTCCTTAGGTTTTACAGTCTGGACAGAACCAACAACACTTGCTTTTTTCTGTGTTCCATACCCAACAACTACCAACTCATCTAATGCTTCCGAGTCTTCTTTCAACGATATTGATAACTTTGTCTGATTACCAACTTTTATCTCTTGACTTGCAAACCCGATATAAGAAATAACCAATGTTGCATCTTTATCCACATCCAAAGAGAACTTACCGTCCATATCTGTAATGGTTCCACTCGTTGTGCCCTTTACCATGATATTTGCTCCAATCACGGGCATTCCGGTCGGATCCAACACAACACCTGTAACCGTATTCTTTTTCTGTTGTACAACAGCTACAACGGGAGCGACTTCTGTCATTTCCTTCCGCTTTGAAAGAAGTATCTGCCGATCATTGATGGTATACATAACATCTGTATTCTTGAATAACTGTTCCAAGATACTTTCCACCCGTTGATCTTTCAGATTAACAGATACTTTTCTATTTACATCAATCGTTTCATCTAAATAGAAAATGATAAATTCGCTATGTTGTTCGATATAATCAAATACTTCCTTGACGGATTGATCTTGAACGGAGATCGTGAAGGTCGTTTTTTGTGAATAACTTTCTGTTGCAAAACCTGCCTCCACTCCAAGTATTAGACATAATGTACTTAGCTTCAATGCTCTAAATATTTTTGGTTTTAAATAGATATTCATATCTTTGTATTGATTTTACAGTTAATACTTTTATTAGCGTAAATGTTTCTTCGGGCCGATCAATATGGGGGTATTGTTCGGCCTACTTTTTTGGTATTAGATTGTTCTTATTTCATAAGCATTTCAATTTAAAGGTTCATACTTAATAATTATTTGTTCATGATCATGTTCTACTTTAATTGGAGCCGCTTTGGATAAATTCTCCAAAACATCGTCTACTTGTTCTGTCAAATCCAATTTACCACTGCAGTTTAAAGCTCCTACTTTTTCATCACACACAATGGATACTGCATAATAGCGAGACAAACGCTTGAAAAGAACAGATAATTGTTGACCAGCAAATTGATAATACCCGTTTTTCCAAGAGATATAATCTGTGGCATCCACCTCTTTTATGGAAGTTTCTTCCGTTTGTTTATCATATTCATATAATTCGTTTGGAGCCAATACTTCTGCCGTATGTGCCTGCGACTGTACTTCCACCTTTCCATTTACCAAGACAACCTGTTGCTGATTGTCTTCAGGATAAGCACAAACATTGAAACTGGTTCCTAATACTCGAACTGACATTTGTCCTGTCTTTACATAAAATGGTTTGTCAGGATTCCGTGTTACCTCCAAATAAACTTCGCCATCCACATAGATTTCTCTTTTATCTCCTTTAAATAAATGTGGATATACAACTTTAGTCGATGAATTAACCCAAAGCTTTGTTCCATCTGATAAGGTTAAAAAAGAACGTTTTCCTGCCGGAACAATCAACTTATTCAATTGGACTTCATCTTCGTTCTTATGCTGGACGGATTGCTTCCGTATACTTTCTGAATTGACGCGTACTTCACCTTTTTCATCATAAGAAATTTGACTTTCCGCTTCGGATATCAATACTTTCTCCTCATTCGAGAAGACTAACTGAACTTCATCCTGTTCCTTTTCCGCCGGTAGATCTGCAATGATCGTTTGATAATCAATTTCTTTTTCCGGTAATAAATAAGGTATTGTCAAGGCTAGAACGAGAATAGCCGCAACAGCTGCCGCCACACCATACCAGAATAACTGGAATCGTTTCTTTTGCTGATTTTCCCGTTGAATCTTATTCCAAAGGTCCGATACTTCCGATGCCGGAAGAAGTGGACGACTTACATCTTGCCGGAAACGGTTCATGAGCATACGAGCCATCCGTATTTCTTTTGCCAACGACAAATCTGTCCGTTCCAAATCCAACCAAAAAAAACGTGTTTCTTCCGTTGGATGCAATTCGGAATGGATGAAGAAGTCATCATTCAACAATTGTTCTGCTGTATATCCGGTATAGTTCTTATTCATTTTTTATCCTGCTTTGTCTATAAGAGTAAGAGACCGGATTTTTATACTCAACAAAAAGGAACTTTTTTTCAAAAATCAATAAAAAATTTTTCCAGACAAACAAAACACAGAAATAAGAACAAATCTCCGCACGCTTCGCGTATTTTTTTCAGGGAACGCTGAATCAAGTTTTGGGCCGACTGATAATTCAAATCCATCAATCGGCATATATCTTCCATAGGTAACTCTTGGACAAAACGGTAATACATAATTTCTTTCTGACGAGGTGTCAGAACTGAAAGCATCTTTTGTACCTGATGAGTTTCATTATGCAAGGATTCGTCTTCAATAAATTGGTCTTCCACACTCATTTCTGCAAGGAAAGGAATCTCTTCTTCTATGGAATCATACTTCTGGCTACGCAGTAAACTCCTACAAATATTATGTTTCAAGGAAACCAGCAAGTAGGTTTTAACTTGACAGGATACCTCTAAATGGCTCCGATTGGCATACAGATAGACAAATAGATCCTGAATACAGTCTTTCACCAGCTCTGTATCCAAAGTAAAGCACAGCCCATATTGATACAGGTCTTGTACGTATTCTTCGTAAAGACTAGCATAAGCCTTATCATCACCTGCCATAAACCGATTCCACTTTTCTATAGGCTCCATGTTTGCATTCCTATATTCTTTGAGTATTTATTTGCAAAAATAGATATATTTTCCTAAAAAACAACTTAATCAACAGATTCCTGCCCTTCATATCTACTCTAATCTTACATATCTCAAAAGAAAACAAGGGTTCACACACTCCCCTATTTCATTCATATACAAGTATTTGCCTTGAATAGTGTGAAAGATAGTAAAAAAATATTTCAGAACAGGATATGACATATCTGAAGATGACACCAGTTATTACTTTTTTCTTTCATGTTGAAATGTCAAAGAACTCACCTCTATACAATAGGAAACTCATAAAAAACATACGATATATTATTTGATTCACTAATGTGAATTAAATAAATCACCTATATGAATTAATTGAATCACAGTTATGAATTGATTAATTCACATTAGTGAATTAATTAGTTTGTTAAGAATAAATGAAGAAAAGACAGGACTAAAACAGTAAAAACAAAAAAGTCATGCCTTATTTCCTTCCGTATTCTGAAAGGAATAAAGCATGACTTCAATATGCTTTCAATGAATTTATTCTGTTTCGTCGGGTAAATAGAATTCAAAATCGGCATCATGATCGCAGGTCAATGTGCCGTCTTTGAAAACCAACTGAGCCACTTGGATAGACGAACGGCGTAAGTCGTATGGCAAAACGCCGTTTTCACCCAGAGGCGCCTCGTTATGACTGGTTCGTCCCGGATGCGTGAAATAAAAGATATAAGCCCGATGATTGGTAACAACCACATCGGCATGAGCACCACTGGGTGTATCTTCCGGTCTCGAACTTGCTTCTCCTAAAATCAAGCCTTGTTTTTCCCATTTATCCAAGTCTTTGGAACGATAGATGCGAAGACCTTTCCATTCATCCGTCAACATCCAGAAGTATCCACGGAAACGAAATACCTTAGGCCCTTCGTGAGCATCACCGTCGATAACTACCTTCGAAGCCGACCAGTCATGCAAATTCTTGCTTTCCGCCATCAAGGTATGCGATCCTGCCGCTTCATCCTTGTACCACATACGCCAACGACCATCCGGCTTCTGATAAACCGTTGCATCGATCACCGAATTGGACGATAATTTCAACGGACCTACACATTTCCAATCCCACAAATTACGACTGGTATAATGTACAATCTGCTTGTCTCCGCCCCAATGACTACGAACACCACGGATGTAAGCCACAAACATGTGGTATTCACCATCCCAATAAACCACTTCAGGAGCCCAGAATGTATTATGACCTTCTTCGAATTCCAAATCTAATGTTCCCCGATACACCCAGGTTTGTCCATGATCTGTCGATTCGGCCACACCAATTTTCGTTCCATAACAATACGCTACATCCGGCGCATCCAAGTTTGCCCGGCGCTGGGTATATAACATCCACCAGCTTTTGGCTTCCTGATTCCAAACAACTACCGGATCGGCCGCACCATCTGTTACCGGATCACGATACAAAGGAGCTGGAGCTTTATGAACTATATCTTGTGCAAACAGCGGAAAACCACATACCCATGCCAACAAGACATACAAACCGATACGCAATAAGGTAAAACTTTTCATTTTCATTGTCTATTAAAGATCCTATACTTTGATGAGGGTTATTTCTAAAACTCCCGAATTCCGATTTTAAAGTTCATGACTTTTGAAAACGAAACTCGGGAGTTTTATAAGCTAAAGAAAGAATACAACTTAATATTCTTCCCTATATTTACTTTCTTCTTTATCTTCTAAGATACTCAAATAACTTTTATAGCGCGATTCGCTAATATAATGTTCCTCGACAGCCTGTAATACCGCACAACCCGGTTCATGACGGTGCGTACAATTGTTAAACTTACATCCGGCAGAGATCTTGAATATTTCAGGGAAATAATGCGAAATCTCCGCATCTTCCATATCAATGGTTCCAAACCCTTTGATACCCGGCGTATCAATCAGATAACCACCTTCGGGCAATGCCACCATTTCCGAAAAGGTCGTTGTATGCATGCCTTTATTGTGATACTCAGAAATATCACCCGTACGCAAACTTACGCCCGGAATCAGTTTATTGATAATTGTAGATTTACCTACACCCGAATGACCGGAAAGCAAAGTAATCTTATCTTTCAGATCCGCTCTTAATCCATCCAATCCTTCTTCGGTCTTGGCACATAAAGTCGTACACGGATAACCGATAGTCGTATATAAATGAATCAAGCCCTGCATGTATTCCCAGTCTTCTCCTTTATACCGGTCAATCTTATTGAACACCAGTTTAACCGGGACCCGATAAGCTTCGGCTGTTGCCAGAAAACGATCAATAAAAACAGTCGTGGTAATCGGGTAATTGACCGTTACGATCAGCATCGCCTGGTCTACATTGGCAGCAATGATATGCGCCTGTTTAGACAAATTCGATGCACGGCGAATAATATAGTTCTTCCGTTCTTCAATCTGACAGATAAACGCCGTACCTTCACGGTTTTCTTCTATTTCAACCCGGTCACCAACAGCCACCGGATTGGTAGTCCGAATACCTTTCAGACGGAAATTACCTTTGATCTTACTCTCAACATATCTTCCGTCTTCCGTATAAACGGTATACCAACTACCCGTATTTTTAATTACCAAACCTTTCATTAAACTGTCATTATTTCTTTTTCTTTGGCAATATACAGTTCATCTACTTTCTTGATAAACTTATCATGAACTTTCTGAACTTCTGCCTCTGCATCTTTTTCCACATCTTCAGGAACACCGTCTGTCTTGATGCTCTTCTTCAAAGCTTCAATAGCATCACGACGGGCGTTACGGATACTGATTTTCGCCGTTTCCGTTTCCTGCTTAGATTGCTTTGCCAACTGGCGACGACGTTCTTCAGTCAATGGAGGAATACCCAAACGAATGATTTCACCATTGTTTTCCGGAGTAATACCAACTTCAGAGTTCAAGATCGCCTTTTCGATTTCCTTGATCAAGTTCTTTTCCCACGGTGTAATGACGATTGTCTTCGCATCCGGAGTATTGATGGAAGCAACATTACTTAACGGAGCCATACTGCCATAATAAGGAACACGAATTCCATCCAGAATTTTCGGATTCGCCTTTCCTGCGCGGATACGAGCCAACTGTTCATCCAAATAAAGGATAGCAGATTCCATTTTCTCTTCTGCTTCTTTCACAAACTTCTTTGTATCAACCATATCTATACCAATTTTATTCGTTTTTATTATCAAGATTAATTTTCTTCCTTGTTTTTTCTTCTGCCAACCAGCTCCGTTTTTCTTTCATCCTAAAGCCAGTTATCTTTTGATTTTTTAATTATAAACAAAGGTAATGAAAAGAATTTAAACTTTGCAAGCCGCAAGTCCTTTTTTGAGGCCTGTTTATTTCAGAATGTTAGTAACATCCAACTCTTTGTCCTATAACCGAAAATCCCATGCCACAAAGACTACTCTTGTGGCATATCAGGATGTTTCTTAAAATAACCGGACAAATAAGTCAGATACAAGGCTCCTACACCCAGTATGATCAGCGATCCGGCCTGCGAATCAATCCAATCGGAAACAATTCCCATCGGCAAAACGAACAAAGCACCGCCACACAGTCCTGTAATCATCAATCCGGATACTTCATTCTTCTTGTCAAAGAAAGCATTCAGCACTTTAGATATCAAGATGGAAAAGATATTTGCATTACCAACACCCAAAACTAGCAGTACTACATACAATTGTTCTAATGTGAAGGCAAACGACAAACCGATTAAAGCAAACAGCAATTCCAAAACGCTCCAACGAAAAAAGCGGTCCGGCGCCATATACTGTAAGGCAACTGCACCGATCAGGCATCCAACCGTTCTGGAAAGGAAATAGATACTACCAGCCATACTGGCATCTGCAACCGTAAAGCCCAAGCGTTCGATAAAGAGTTTGGGGGCTGTCAAATTAATTCCCACATCGATTCCTACGTGGCAGACGATACCAATCCAGACCAAACGAATCAATGGCTTACTCAATAGTTTCCCATAACTTTTCAGAGAATCACTTTCTGAATAATCATCCAGTTCTTCAATGGATGTAAATCCCAGACCAATGATAGAGACAAGGGTAATCAACATAAAAACCGGATATAATTCACGCCATTCATTCATGGTCAGCGCAGCCCAACTGGCTATTAACGGAGCCAGGAAGGAAGCTATACCTTTGATAAATTGCCCTAAGGAAAGAGAACTTGCCAAATGTCTTTCAGACACGACATTCGACACCAATGGATTTAATGAAACTTGTAAAAGGACATTGCCAATACCCAATAACGAAAATGAAATCAGCATCATGACAAACTCATAACGCAACAAGGGAATGAGCAAGGAAACTGTCGTAATAAACAAACTCAACAACACGGTTTTCCGTCGTCCGATATAGTTCATCAGAATTCCTGCCGGTATCGAAAACAACAGAAACCATAAAAAGACCATTGCCGGACACAAATTGGCCATTGTGTCCGACAATTCAAAGTCAACTTTCACGTGATTAGCCGCAACTCCTACCAGATCCACAAATCCCATTACAAAGAAAGACAACATAACAGGGATAAGTATCAACGAGGAATGCGTCCTATTTCTTTTCATAAAAACGTATCAGGAAAAGTATCTTTAATTATGCACATACGTACCGATGTCTTCGCCATCCATCACTTTCTTCAGGTTTCCGTTCTTGTCCATGTTAAAGACAATAATAGGTAAATTATTTTCTTTGCACATGGTCGTTGCCGTCAAGTCCATCACTTTCAGACCACGTGTATAGATTTCGTCATAGGTAATATCAGAGAACTTCACAGCCGTCGGATCTTTCTCGGGATCTGCCGTATAAATACCATCTACACGTGTTCCCTTCAACATCACATCTGCTTCAATCTCTATACCGCGCAGCGAAGAACCTGTATCAGTCGTAAAGAATGGATTACCGGTTCCACCCGACATGATGACTACATAACCTTGTTCCAACAGTTCGATAGCCCGCCACTTGTTGTAGAATTCACCGATCGGTTCCATACGAATAGCTGTCAGCACCTTGGCCTTCACACCTAAAGCCGTCAACGCTGAGCTCAAGGCCAAACTATTGATAACCGTAGCCAGCATTCCCATCTGATCACCTTTCACCCGGTCGAATCCTTTGGATGCGCCACTTAAGCCACGGAAAATATTACCTCCACCGATAACGATACCAATCTGAACGCCCATTTCAGCTATTTCCTTGATCTGTTCAGCATATTCGTTTAAGCGTACTTCATCAATACCATATTGTTTGCTACCCATGAGCGATTCACCGCTCAACTTCAAAAGAATCCGTTTATACTTAGCCATAAACACATTTGATTTTATTGGTTTCCGACAAATGTACGAATATTTATTCAGTTCTGACGACTTTTCCATAGGATTCACCCACAAATGAGTTCAATACTTCCTGAACAAAGCTTTTCCTAACTCAATCAACAAGAAGCAGAAAACGCTATTCCACGTGACACATAAGCGCAACACTGCGTCGGGAGTCAACGTAAGGTTGCGTCGGGTCTTAACACAACATTGCGTCGAGTGTCAGCGCAACGCTACGCTAATACCCGACGCAATACTACGTTTCTCCCTCAACTATCGGGAACATTCTATCTGATAACTACCCGACTCTAATTCCAAAACTTCTTTGCCTTGCGATGGCTGACCATTTACACAAACAGATTCAGCCGGGAATGGCAGAGCAACGGATGCCGAAGCACCAACCGGTATTTGCACATCCAATACGAAAGAAGCCTCTTTCTTTTCCCATCTGACCTTCAACAAACCATAAGGTGTATCTTTGGATGCCTGAACCCACGAAATATCATTTACCACCTGAGGTTTAATCCAGATATGCTTGTAGCCCGGCTTACTTTCATCCGGCATGATTCCAGCTAATGCCTGATAGAACCAGGCACCAATTCCATTATAACAATTATGAATATGGCTACGTTCTCCATTCCAATGCTCCCAAGTAGTAGTTGCCCCGTTATCCAACATATACAAATAACCCGGATAATCTCGTTTCTTCAGCATCTGATACATCCATTCGGCCAGACCATTCTTAACGGCCCATTCGGTTAATACCGGAATGCCAACCAAACCTGTTGCCAGATGTCCCTGGAAACGGTTAGCCGTCACTTCATACAAAGTCTTCAGGACTGTCTCCTTCAGGTTGTCCGGTGTGACTCCAGCCAACATCGGATACACTAAATCAATTTGTGTCCCGCTGGCATAAGTATTTCCTTTCGCATCATAGAAAGTCTCCTGTATCCGTTTCGTCAGCGCATCATACTTTGCTTTATAACCACGACTATCATCCGCTTTATTCAGCAAAGAAGCAATTTTACTCATGGTCTGGTAACAAACCGCAATATAACAGTTATCTACTAAATCAACAGACAACGGATTTGTCTGATCAATACCAACCGGCGTTGCCCAATCACCCAAATACCAGTTTCTATAAGAAGTATCCGGCCACTTCTTCAACAAACCATCTACAGTATAATGAGCCACATATTCCAACCATTGCTGCATATACGGATAATAACGGTCCAATAATCTCCGGTCTCCATAGTTCAGATAGGTCTGCCAGGAAGCCGTAATAATAAAACCCACCAGAACGGACCACCACCCGCTGCATACGGATTCGGAGCTGTATGAGGCAGACTTCCGTCTTCCCGCATACAATCAGCCCATGACTGCATCCAGTTCATATACAAAGGACTGAGGTTAAACATGGTCTGCACCGTAGGAGTTGAAGCATTACCGTCTCCACCATAACCCAATCGTTCAATTTGCGGACAATCTACCATATATCCACCCAATGTCAGACAGCGCAAGGTATAGTGAATCATATCATGAATGGCATTCAAATCCTTATCCGAACAAGCGAAGAATGATTCCCCACTATAATTGGTATGTACTAATGAAGCCGTAATTGCCGACAAAGCCGGAGCTTCTTTCAGATTCGTCAGTTTCAGATAACGATAGGCATGATAATTGAATTTATTGGAAAAGACTTCAGCCGAATCAGCACCGGAAGCTATATAATAATCTTCGTACAAATGATCCCGGAATTCCCCTTTATCATCCAGGAAGTCACAATAACTGATCCGTATTTTCTGTCCTTTCTCTAATGGAGGAAACTGTATTTTCGTCCAGCCTGTCAGATTTGTCCCCAAATCATAAATCCAGGCTGAATCACCGGATGCTTTACAGGTGAGCGGATGTAAATGTTCTCGTATGCCATTCAGTTCAGCCATCTGAGGAGAAACCTTATGTAAAGGAATATCGGCCAAGACTGCTGCATTCCAATCAACGGAATTCAGTATCTTCCTATCCAAAGCAGGCAATACTCGATCAGCCGAGATTTCTTCTCCTCCAAACTGCCAAGGCCGCCACGTACCCGTAGAAGCATAACCACTTTCACGCGTTTTCCAAGTAGAATCTGTAATCAAGCTCGTTCTCCACTCACCATTTTCAAACTCTTCCAACTGAGCTCGAACAAACGGACCACCATTCACTACGCCCGGAAGTCCATCCTGATACCAACCTTTCCCTAACCAAAGAACGAAATCATTCTCTCCTTTCTCCAATAAACCAGTTACATCATACGTAACACTCAAAGACCGCTTATCAAATTGAGATACAGCCGGAGTCAAAACAGCGTCACCAACCTTCTTCCCATTCAGATAAACTTCGTGATACCCTAAAGAATTAACATGCAAGAAAGCCTTTGTTCCTTTTTGATTCCACTGAAAATGTTTCCAAAGTAAAGGCGACTGCGGTTTCCCTGAAAGCGTATCACTTCCAATATAAGAAGCTTTCCAGTCAGACGGATGTAATAATCCAATACCAAAACAAGCCGTCTCACTCCAGTCGGAAGCCTTATCATTGCCATCCCAAACACGAACCTTCCAGTAAACAAACTCCTTTGAAGCTAATTCATTTCCCTGATACAAAACCCAGGCAGATTCCGGGCTTTCAACTTTACCGGAATTCCACAAATCAGCCTTCTCTTCTGTCAATAAATCTTCATCAGTTGCTACCAGAATCTGATAAGCCGACTGACAAAGGCCATTATCTTTCGCTTCAAGCTGCCAGCTCAAATACGGTTTCGTATGATCAATCGCCAAAGGATTAATCAACTTCTCACACTGTAACTCCTTCACAATTAAAGTCGGATGGGAAGAACAGGCACCCAACACGGTTAAAAGGAATATACTTACCCAATAAATAATCGAAGTCTTCATTATTAGATATTAAATTTATAAGTCCAAGACGTTCATTACTCAACCACATCAAAATCTTCCATCAAACCATAGTCACACATTTGATATTCATTTCCAGGTATCTGCTGTTTGATATTTTTCCAATGCCAAGGAGAAGCAAGTCCTGGTACAGGATTATTGTAATGCGGACCTAATAAATTCTTATGACTACCGATGACTCGTACTTCAACAATATTCTTTCCTTGCTTTAATAAGGAAGTAATATCCAGCCTATAAGGATCAAAAGCAATAATTCCGGCCTTGACTTCATTTACATACACCTCTGCCACTGTTCCCTTCCAAGCATTTAACTGTACTGTATAAGATCTGTTTATATCATCTATACTATACTCTTTTGTATAAGATACTTCCCACGAATAGAAAGGTTGCTTCTGCTCTTTCCAACTTCCCAATGTCAGTTTCTCAACAGGCGTTGTTATACTCCATCCCTTCTTTTCCGGTACAACAGAAAAATCGCCTATCACATATAAAGGTTCTATCTCGGCATAAATACTCATTGGACTCACACTCATCTCAATCGTATTGATACCTTGTTTTACTTTATCACCAATAGAATAAACTCCAAATGAACGATCCAACCACCATGCTCCTGGAGTAGCAGATAATGTTTCTCCATTTATTTTTACCTTAAATATTTCCGGACGTTCGGCAACTAATTTCATCGTTGAATAATCAAATTTATCTTTTACTGTAAAATGATAGGAAGTTGTAAATCCCCCTGTAGTAAAAGTATCCCGATCCAATATATTCCGCTTGTATTGAACAGATGTGTTCCATGGATTCCCATTGACAAAACCATATTCCCGAAAAGTAGCATCGGCTGCTTGAGCAAAGTAAACATTCTTAATTGTCTTTCCTTTAATTGTTACATCGCAGAAATCTATCGTCAAAGCATTTTCCCGCAATCTCTTTATCTGCAGATCGCCTTCTGGTATCAACCTGGTATTACCCGCTAACACAGGCTCTTTTTCATAGCCATTCAATGTCTTATGACTACAATAAAGCAATAAACTACCAGCAGGTTCCAATTCAAAATGCACAGACAGATTTTCTTCTTTCTGATCTACCGGGTATTCATATATTTTCCCCTGCATAGCATCCAATTTAAGAACAGATTTACCTTTCAATAAAACTGTTCCTCGAGTAACTTCATTCATGGAAGAATTTACCAAGAATAATAATTCTCCATCTGCAAATTCACGTCTTTGATGATATAAATCACCTCCCGTAAATGTGAACAGACAATCTTTATTCTCAAAATACTTCTGTATGATCTCTTTGGTTAAGGTGGGAACAGAAATTACAGACTGAGCCGACAGTAATTCTGATAATTTAGAATCTTTAGCACCATCCAACCGGTTGGGAGCAGAAAAACAGATTAATTTGCCACTTTTTTCCACAAACTTCCGTAACAAATCAAATGTTGGTTTATTCAAAGTTTCCATCATCGGAGGTAAAACTACCACAGAATAAGAGGCCTGACCAATAACAAATTTTCCATCCTCTACAGTTCCATGATCTTTGATAATATTTTCAGACCCCAAATCATATTCAACCTGATTCTTTTCTAAGTCTGTTACAAAAGACTGAAAGGCCTGACCAATTTCCATTAACTTCGGACTACTCTTTGTATGTGAATAATAGCTCCATAAAGTGGAATTCGGCTCTATGACTAAAATTTGATTATTCTGCTTTCCTTTACTTAAAGCTAATGAAAGACGAGCATAATAGTCATTCTGATTAAATAGCATATCAATTGCCGGAACCTGATGCCAGGCATACATAGCCATATTATCCGGTCCATCATTCATATACGGCCACCCATGTTCCCAATAATGACCAGTCCATTTCAGATTATTCTGTTCACAATACTGATGAAACGGTTTTGACCAACGATCGATAAACAGTTGCAGCAATGTTTCCATATAATTATGACGGACTTCTTTCCAGTTTCCGACTTCCTCTTCTAACAAAGGCAATAAAGGTTTTAAATCATATCCCCACTTTTGCTTAAATACAGAAAACAGATCCGGAGTCCATCGCAAACCACCCGATGTCTGGATATTTGGTTCATCCGAAAAGATACCGGGAAGTGTTTTACCAAAGTCCTCTTTAGCAATCTTTTCATATCCTTTCATGGTTACTTCCAAGAACTTTTCAGTTACACCTTTCACCATCACATCCACATACGAATAACCTCCATACCAGTCAGAACGACCATAATAAGTTTTCTTATATAAATAATATTCACCCTCGGTATTTCTATAAGAAGAAATTTTATTGGTGATATCTATCCAGTTCTCTCCCTCTTTTTTCAGACAAATAAAATAATCCGCTGTATTCTCAGGCAAAACATTTACTTTTTCTAAAGCTAAGCCTTGTCCCTGATTATAAGATTCCGGCATTTCTTCCGGGACATGTCCTCCGGCAAAACCGCTCGGATATGAATTTTCATCATAGATCCATACTTTAATATCCTTTTCCTTAGCATAATCAATGGCATGTTTATACAACGAATACCATTCATCAGACATATATTCCGTAATCAAACCGGGACGAGGATGTACAAAAAGGCCACCAAAACCGGCATCCTTCAATTCCTGAATAGTCCTTTCGACTTCAGCATTTGTCACTTTACTATTCCACACAGCCAATGGAGCTGTCCGATAATCGGACGAAGGATTCGTAAAACCAGCTTCCAGATCTTTAAATGAATCTTTTGATTTGGAAGGATTTCCCTGACAATTAGTCAAGAAAAACAAAGTTGAAAAGCTCGCAATTATAATAGATAACAACTTTCTCATATAACTTATTCCTTACATAATCCCAACTCACTTCCTCACTTCAAATCCATAAATTCCAGAACCTACGGTGACAACTGTATAACCTTTTTCCTGACGAATAGTAACTGAGGCAAGATCTTTTACAGCTATCCCACTTTCAGTGATTTGATCAACCTGTGTTGTTGGTAAATAGACAGATGCAGAACTATTGGCAGGGACTTCTACCCGAATAGTGAATTTTTCATCTGTTTCTTTCCAATCTGAGACAATCGTTCCATAAGGAGATTCATAGGACGTGCGGGCACTTCGAACATCACCTACCGGAGACGGCTTGATAACAATATGTTTAAATGCAACAGAAGTCTCATCTTGACGGATACCACCTAAACCACTGAAAAGCCATTCCATCAAGTGTCCTAACATAAAGTGATTATTGGAAACAAAGCCATAGGCTTGCCAAGATTCGGTTAATGCCGTAGCTCCATGGGCTAATTGCCAACCATATCCCGGAGTATCGTATTTACTGTTCATATCATAAATGATATCGGATGCGCCTCCAGCTTCCAAAGCACGCAAAACATAACGATAACCAACATCGCCTGCTGTCAACGCATTGTTTCTTGAACGTATATCTTTTACCAGATTATCATATACCTGCTGATGATTTTCTGGTGTCGTCAGTCCCATATATAAAGCAACAGCATTAGCAGCCTGACTGTTCCGGTCATATTGTTTTGTTTCCGGATTCCAGAATGTTTTGTTGAATGCCGTCTTAATTGCTGCCGCCAGATTCTTATACTTCTCAACATCGGCTTTCTTTCCTAACAGATCTGCCATTTTTTGCATCAAACAAACATCATAATAATAGATGGCCGTAGCAGTAACTCCATTGGATGTCAACTGAGAAACGCTCGGGGCATTAGGGCCAATGTCAAACCAATCGCCCAAACCATAGGCAACAATATGATCTTTTGCCTGCGAAGACAAGTATTCTATATAGCGTTGCATATCCGGATAATATTCCGCAATCAACCGGCTATCACCATACCACTGGTAAATATACCACGGACTGATGATAAACGAACTGCCCCATTCCGGTGTATCCTTAAAACCACCTTCAAACTCCACTAACTCCGGAGCAATCGTCGGGACCATACCATTCTTAGCCTGTGTAGAACGCATGTCATTCATCATCTTCTCATACATCCGAGCCAGATTATACCGATATTGTACCGAATATTGCATCAAATGGGCTTGTTCCAACCAACCTAACTTTTCTCGATGCGGACAGTCTGTCAATACACTGGCCATATTGCTTCGAATAGCCCAGTCTATTAACTCATACGTCTGATTAAATAAGGGTTTAGAACAATGGAATGTTCCAACTTCCGGAGCCGAGTTACAGGTATGTAATCCTTTTAAATCCAAAATAACCGGTAAAGATTCCGGATTATCCTGTCCGGCAGGAACTGCTCCTTCAATTTCCACATAGCGGAAACCATAATACGTAAACTGGGGTTGCCAACAAACCTTTTCATTTCCTTTCGTGGTATAAGCAAACCAGAAAGGAGCTCCTGATGCACTCTGATTAACGGTACTGTCCGGATTTAACAGTTCGGCCGGATAAAACTTCACTTGCTGTTTTCCTTTAGATTGCATAGACAGATGAATCACACCCGAAAAGTTTTGTCCCAGGTCATATACCCATTTCCCTTTCTGATTCTTGAAAAGACGAACGGTAGGAATACTGTCTCTTACGGTCAATGGAGCAGAAGCTTGCGCCAAAAGCTGGGTATTCCAGCCCGTATTCAATGCATCTTTCCAGTTCTTATCATTAAATCCGGGTTTTGTCCATCCGGGTTGTTCCCGATTGGCATCATAATCTTCTCCCCCATAAATACTACTATATGTAATCGGGCTCTCGGTTACTTTCCAAGATTTGTCCGTCACAATGGCTTCTATACTTCCATCCATATATTCCAGACGGATATTCATCAGCAAACGAGGAGCCCCATATGATGTAATCAGCTTAAAATAACGTTCACGCGGCACATTGAAGAAACCGTTTCCCAACATCACACCTACGGCATTCTTTCCTGTATGAAGTTGCTGGGTAATATCAAAAGGAACATACAAAGCACACCGGTCATATTTTGTCCAACCCGGATCCAAGAAGTGGTTTCCTACTTTCTCTCCATTCAGGAACATATCAAAATGCCCTAAACCTGAGACATAGGCTATGGCCCGTTTCAAGGGTTTCTTTACATCAAATTCTTTACGGAACTGAGGCAAAGCATACATACCTATCTTTTGATCAGGCCGGAACTTACGATCCACTTCGCCCAGTCCATGTACACCCGTTGTAATAATCCTAAAATCCGCAACTATCATCCAATACACGATTAAGGGTAGATTTATGAGTCGTTAGTAGCAGCTTTCAGTAAAAAGCAACAGCACAACATCAATATGTAGCCACCATC
>NZ_JAKZMM010000048.1 GCF_022809355.1 Parabacteroides faecalis
TTTTTTATCTTTGCAAAGGTAATATGTAAAGCCTTTTAGTAAGACTTATTTTATCTGTAGAGTTTTTTAGTAACGTATCAAAAAAGTGTAAAGTAAATTTAGGCATAGTCAGATACTCGTTGCTTTTGTCTAAAAAGCCGGCGTATTTTGGCGAAAAGGTAGGCATCTTTTTGTAATTCATGCCTATGTTTTTTCCTATGGAATGCACTTCTTTCCTATACCTTATTATATATATACTATTGTATGAAGTTCCAACCTGAAAAACAGAAGAGCTAGCGGGGTAGAATAAAATAATTAATCTAAAAATCTTTACTCTTAAGACTGGTGATATTAATATTGTTTAAGAATATTGCTTGAGCTGGATATTTGTCGTTTAGAGGTTAAAATGACTTTTAAAAATGACCAATTTGGGCACTGCTAATTAATTTTTTGCTCAGTAGATAAGCGTATATTGGATATCGGAATAGGATTTATGAGGATTATTCTGAAGTTGTTAGAAGCTATGTACTATTATGGATTTCAAAATAGGCAAGCAGAATTAGATTTTTGACGAGTGTCTCGCCATCAATGAACCTATATATATAATAAATGATTGGAATTCAGAGGTGGGTATGTTAAGTTAAAATCAACCTTTATTTGCAACAATTAATACTTTCGATTTTGACGAATTTCAGGTACGTTATCTAAATAGGTAGGTTTGTCCTCAATTTTAGGGGATGTTGATAAGAAACTGGGGGTGTTGATAAAAAAAACATCATGATTATTTGCTGGTATCAAAAAAGGATTTACCTTTGCAATACAATCGTGTCGAGTAGAATCGTTCCTTATCGAGTTGCGGATAGAAATACCGGGCAAACTCGTTCAATCCATCCGGCCCCATGTCCGGTATATAAATGTATCCCACACGACCTTGCGTAGCTTCCGTTACTTTCTTCAGGTTATTCTGTACCCAGTTATAATGATACAGCGAATATTCTTCTACCAACGGCGTAATCACTACTTTATGCGCTCCTGCCAATTGCGGCTTGCTGTTCAGCATCAGTTCGGTAGGAACATCGGCTTTCCCAACCAGCAACTGATACATATTCTTCACACTGTTGGTAGGAACACCGTCGATAGCAACGATATATTCGCCGACTTTCGCTTCAATGCCCGGCTCTGCCAGCGGAGAACGCAACTTCTTGCTCCAGTTGGCTCCTTCCAAAATCTTTTCCAACTTGAAGAAACCACTCGGATCCCGGGATATTTCTGCGCCCAACATACCAGTATTCAAACGTTCAGGCTTTTCCATTTCACCGGGATTAACATAGGCATGACCACATTCCAGCTCGCCAATCATCTCACCAATGATGTAATTCAGATCGAGACGCGTCTTTACGTATGGCAACAGAACAGCATATTTCTGCTTGATTGCCTTCCAATCCATTCCGTGCATGTTCTGTAAATAGAAACCATCCCGATAAGCCCGCCAAGCTTCGTCGAAGATCTGTGCCCATTCTTGCGGATAATCTACCGTAATCTTCATATTCGAAAGATTCACCGCCTGACTTAAATCGGCTTTTCCGGAAGGAATTGTAGAAGAGACATACAATGTTCTAGGGCGTGAAAACATAGCTTTGGAACTGCCGGGATTAACATACATGATGGCTCCTTCGGCAATGGTTTCTTCTTTCTTTGTTTTCAGATCATACGCCTTAGTGCCGCCAGAGGTATAATAATAGACTTTATTCCCGTCTGAATAAAAATGTGCGTAATACGAAGGAGAAAGCGGAAGCTTCACGATACGATCGGCGATACCATCGATGTCGATGCAGACCGACGTATCTTCTTCCGAAGTTTCTTCTTTTGTTCCTTCAGTAGTCTGTACAGTCACCTCATCATCTTCTTCCAAGAAAGGTGAAGGCGTGTCCTGACGAAGCAGTGCCAGATAAACCCCATTCATCCGGGTATAAACATGATTCCATTCCGTTTGTCCGTAAGTCGGATTGAAATCACGGGCAGACGAGAAGATCAGATACTTACCATCCGTACTGAAAACCGGTGAGCTGGACGAATACCACTGATCCGTTATAGCATATTCCTTTTGGGTTTCGAGGTTATAGACATAGACAATCGAAAAATCATTCTCCGAAGTACGGGTATAAGTCAGCCATTTACTGTCCGGAGAAAAAGAAACTTCTCGCGGTTCGCCCAGCGGATCCTGCAACAATACCTTCTTCTGTTTGGAAGCTACGTCCAACAGACAGATCCGGTTCTGCCGATCGGTATAAACCAGCTTCTTGGCATCCGGACTCCAACTAAACGTCCGGATATACGTATCATTGTTCTTTGTCAATTGAACCGGTTCTTTTCCCAAACCATCTTCCTGTAAATAGAGTTCTGTCTCACCGGTCCGGTCGGAGATAAAAGCGATATATTTCCCGTCGGGCGACCATTGTGCTTCCCGTTCGTGCGCTCCGGGCGTGCGGGTGATATTCTTACTGACTCCTTTTTCGACTGGGATATTAAACACTTCCCCACGAGTTGTGACCGCCATCCGTTCGCCATTGGGAGAAAGACTGGCAGCAGTCAGGTAATCAACGCCATCCTTAATAGCTTGACGTGCATAGACATTGTCGGAAGCCAAGCGGATATTTACTTTCTCTGGCTGGTTATTTCCGGCTTTCAGCTTATAGATATAACCACCATTCTCAAAGACAATCCAATCGCCGTGGCAAGAAGGGAATTTGATATCATACTCCGTAAAGTTGGTTACCTTCTTGGTTTCTTTCGTTTTCGTATGATAAACAAACAGATTCATCGTACGATCACGATCCGAAAGGTAATAGATTTCATCGCCTATCCACATCGGGAAAATATCCTGCGCCTCATTGTTAGTAATATTCTCTACTTTCTTCTGGGCCGGATCATAAATCCATACATCATCCGCCATTCCACCTTTATAATATTTCCAGGTACGGAACTCACGCATTACCCGGTTATAAGCCAAGCGTTTGCCGTCGGGCGAATAACTACAGAAGCCACCTTCGGGCAAAGGAATCACCTCCGGCAGTCCGCCTTCCTGATTGACGGTATACAACTTTCCGGTGAATCCGTCACCAATTCGGTTACGATAGACAATCTGTTTGCCGTCGGGCGTCCACGTCATCACAATATTATTCGGTCCCATACGGTCACCCAAATCATCACGACCATTCGTAGCCGTATACGTTACCCGTAAAGGCTCTCCGCCATAGACGGGAATTGTAAACACTTCGGTATTTCCATCATACTGACCGGTAAAGGCAATTGTCTTTCCATCCGGTGAAAAACGGGGAAACATCTCATACCCGACATGCGAAGTCAATCGCTGGGCCTCACCTCCGCTCATAGGTACCTGATACAAATCGCCGGCATACGAAAAAACAATCTCCTTCCCATTCGTAGCCGGAAAACGCAGCAATCGGGCTTCATCTGCCAAGGCAGTCAACGAAAGTCCCGAAAGAGCAATTAGCAATAATTTCTGATTCATGGCATATCTTATTTATACGTATTTCGTGAATAGCACTCTTTTCTATCAACAAAGATAATCATTCACCATACATATCCTCTACCCGAAAGCCACAAAGTTCATATCAGCAACCCGCCTTCTTCCACTTCTGCAGTTTTTTATACGACCAGCAAGGACAAAACCAATAGGGAAGTAATTTTTTGACAATTGTCGTAAAGCTTTTCCATATTCGTCAAAAAACTTTAGCACATATATAGTAAAGCTTTTCGACATCTGTCGAAAAATTAATAACTGAATAGTTCAATAGTTTACCAATTAACCTTCAAACTTTGTTCATAAATCAGAAACAATAATTTAGTCCATCTATTATTATGTATATCATTTACCATCTTAATTATAAGATGTAAGTTTATGTGTGACTTTTCTTTACATTTTGATTTTATTATTTTTAAAACAACAAATTAATATATATTCATATGAATTAATTATAGAGATTTGTTCAATAACAAATCTTTCCCAAATGCATATTCTTTTTAAAATATGTATCCATTTTTCTCGTTTTTTATTTTATAAAAAATATTAATATGAATATTTTATAAACATTATTGATAGTTGATTTAAACTTTTATATTATCTTTGCAATTAGAGGGTAAGAATACATAGATTTACAGTTGATTTTTTGAGAATACAAATAATGAAATCAGATATAGTAAATTTTTTTTATTTACTATAGTTATAGATGAACTAGAGTTGTTGAGTGAATGAATTCTTAATAAGTTAATAGTCTAATATTCTGACAAATATCCAACAAATAGAAAAAAGCTCATGTTATATTAAATATATGCTATATGATAAAAAAGAGTAAACTAGCCAATCTATTATTATTGACGGGAGCATGCATAATTCCGATGAATGCTTTTGCAGAAATTGCACCTAAAAAACCGTCAGTAAATTTCTCTCAACAAGATGGGAAAGTTGTTTGTATGATTGAGGATTCATTTGGTCCTGTCGTAGGAGCATCTGTCATTATTAAAGGAACAACAAACGGCAACGTATCGGATATGGACGGACGTGTTGTTATCGAAAATGTAAAGAAAGGAGATGTTCTTCAAGTATCTTATATCGGTTATGCCACACAAGAAATAACCTACACAGGTCAACCTTCTATTCAAGTGATGATGAAAGAAGATTCGCAATCATTGGATGAGGTAGTAGTCGTAGGTTATGGAACCCAGAAAAAAGCTAACTTAACTGGAGCAGTAGCACAAGTTGCTGGAGATGTACTGGAAAGTCGTCCTATCTCAAATATCGGACAAGGTTTGCAAGGTGTCGTTCCAAACTTGAACGTATCAGTCGGAGGTGGAGCACCTGGACAGTCCTCATCATTCAACATTCGAGGTAATACGTCATTGAATGGAGGTAGTCCATTAGTTCTGGTTGATAATGTACAAATGGATCCAAACTTGGTTAACCCAGAAGATGTCGCTTCCATTTCCGTTTTAAAAGACGCAGCTTCTGCTGCTATTTACGGAGCACGTGCAGCCTATGGTGTTATTCTTATTACTACAAAGAATGGTAAAAAAGGAATGAAACCACAAGTTTCTTTATCAGCCAGTGGTTATTGGCAATCTCCTGCTGTACGTGTTACCAACGTCAATTCCATGGAATTTTTGGAGATGAAAGACTTAGCATATCAGAACGGAGGAGGTAGCGGACATTACTACAATGACGCTATATATAAATATGCAGAAGCTTACTTCAATGGTTCATATCCATATGCCGAATTTTACGATGCAGCTATCGATCCCAACAAATGGCAATATTGTGGTAATACTGATTGGTTCAAAGAATTGTATAAGACTTCGTTCTCTCAAATGTACAATGTCAATTTAAACGGTGGTACAGAAAAAACGACCTACTATGCATCCGTTGGTTTTAATGATGTTGGAGGTATGCTGAAAGCAGGAGACGATATGTACCAGAAGTTTAATGCAAACATCAATGTATCTTCAGATATCACAAAATGGTTAAATGTTTCTGCTAAAATTATGCATACATATACCAAAGAGAAGCATCCAACCGGTGGTACTACTGTTATGAACTCTACTGCATACTCCGGACTGTCAAGTTACAGTGGTATGATGAAGAATGACTTAAGTCCATTGATGCCTATCCGTCACACACATACCGGACGCTTATATCCTAGTGCTGGAGCTGGAGCAATCAATCAAGATGATATTTCATCACCAGGTGGATATATCTATCAAGATGATGGACAACATTATTATGCAGGTCAAGGAAGTTATACTAACCCAGTAGCAATTCAGGAACAAGGAGGTAATGGATTAACAAAACAAAATGACCTTTGGATGACCGGAGCAATTAAAATTACTCCATTTGAAGGGTTTGTATTTAATGCTGATTATACCTTTAACTTCTATAATAAAGGGCAGAAACAACATGTCCAAAGCTTTTACGATTATACGGCGGTTGCTGGAACAGAACAATACTACCCATGGACAAATCCAAGTAGTGTAGTCATGGCAAATAACGAAGATTATTACACTGCTTTTAATGCTTTTGCAGAATATTCAAAATCATTCAATGAAATCCATAACACTAAAATCATGGTTGGATACAACCAAGAATATAAACACAACAAATATTTTTGGACAGGTCGACGTGATTTAATCAATGTTTCCAACCCAGCATTAAACCAAGCTACTGGAGAATCAGATCTCGGATATTCGGAAACTCATTGGGCTATTAACGGATTTTTCTTACGTCTGAACTATAATTTCAAACAACGATATTTGTTTGAATTTAATGGAAGATACGACGGCTCATCAAAATTTGCAAAAGATGATCGCTATGCATTCTTCCCTTCAGTTTCTGCCGCTTGGAGAATTTCAGAAGAATCATTCTTCCAACCGTTGAAAACTCACATTGACGATTTGAAATTCCGTGCGTCTTATGGATCATTGGGTAATCAGGTAGTGGACGAATTAGGAAACTTCCCGTATTTACCTAGTTATGGTATCAACAATGCCTATGGAATGATATTAGGAGGTTCAAGACCTGTTGCAGTATCGGCACCTGGACTTGTAAGTAGTACATTTACTTGGGAAACCGTTAATCAAATGGACTTCGGATTAGATGCTGTTTTACTAAACAATCGTTTAAACTTAGGCTTTGACTGGTATCGCCGTGACACCAAAGATATGTTGACTGCAGGACAATCTCTGCCAGCCGTATTAGGAACAAGTGTCCCAGTAGAAAACGCAGCCAATATGAAAACAACCGGTTGGGAAATCTCTGTGGGCTGGAATGACCAATTAGCAAATGGTTTTAGATATTGGTTTAAAGGTGTACTGTCTGACTATTTGAGTGAGATTACCAAATTCTCAAATGACCAAGGAACCCTGTCTAATCATTATGTAGGAGAAAAACTCGGAGAAATTTGGGGATATCGTTCTGATGGGTTATTCCAAACTGATGCAGAAGCAGCTGCTGCCAATCAATCTGCTTTGTATGCAGGAAAATGGGCAGCTGGAGATGTTCGATATATTGATTTAAACAATGATGGTAAAATAGATTGGGGGAAAAACACATTAAGTGACCCGGGAGACAAAACAATCATTGGAAACAATACACCTAGATTCAGTTATGGTTTGACAGGTGGATTCGAATTCAAAAATTTTGACTTCGAAATGTTTTGGCAAGGTATCGGTAAACGAGACTATATGTGTGGAGGAAATTCATTCTGGGGATTCACATCTGAATGGGACACACCATTAAAGACAGCCCTCGATTACTGGACACCAGAAAATACAGATGCCTATTTTCCTCGTCCAACTTGGAATAACGGAGGTAACAGACAAACATCTGATCGCTATTTGCAGAATGCTGCTTATATCCGTTTAAAGAATATTACATTAGGATACACTGTTCCACAGGCAGTTTTATCTAAAATTGGTATCAGCCGTCTAAGAATTTACTTACAAGGTGAAAACCTATTGACCTTTACTCCTTTAATTGATTCATACGATCCTGAATTGATTGACAACATGAGTTACCCTATCTCAAAAAAGGTTTCTGTAGGTTTAAATCTGACTTTCTAAAATAAAACAATTGATTATAAAAGATATAGTAATATGAAACTAAAATATATTTTATGTTCAGTCGCGTTATTGGGAGCTTTTTCTGCTTGCGAAGTAACGGATAGGTTACCAATAGATTCTATTACAGATGAGAACTATTGGTCTACTGTTAATGATCTAAAAATGTATGCAAACGGATTATATGGTAATCTGGATGCTCCGGCTGTTAATAAAGATGATGTCAGTGATAATTTTATCACTACCAATTATAGCACTCTACTTTTTGATGAACAAACTTTACCTGCAACAGCAGATGATGCAGGTTGGACTTGGACAAATATACGAAACTGCAATTACTTCTTACAACGTTATCAGAAGGTAGAGGGAGTAGAAGCAGAAATTAACCTATACGTAGCAGAAGTTCGCTTTTTCCGTGCATTAGATTATTACGGAAAGATCAAAAAATTCGGTGATGTTCCATGGTATGAAAAAGATCTTCAGACTAATGACACAGAAGAGTTATATAAAGCACGAGATCCCAGAGATTTTGTGTTAGGTAAGGTCATCGAAGACTTGGAATTTGCCATTCAATGGTTACCTGAATCAGGAACAGAAGAAAAAGGACGTTTAAACAAAGACGCTGCCAGAACACAATTAGCTCGTATTTGCCTATATTATGGTAGCTTTAAAAAATACCATAATGAAACAGGGGATATATCGGCTGAAGAATTATTGCAAAAAGCTGTTGATCTAACAAATGATGTGATCAATACAGGAAAATATGCTATTGTCAAAGGTTCAGACAGTGGATGTGGACAAATGCCTTACGAAGGATATCCTTGTGACTATTCCAATCAGTTCATACAAGAAGACCTATCAGGTAATAAAGAATGTATTCTTGCACGTTATTATGAGTCTGGTGTAGTTACACATGAAACAGGTCGTCAAGCTGGAGGTAGTGGTTCTGGATTGAGTAAAGACTTTGTAGAATCGTTTTTATGTATAGATGGTAATCCGATTTCCATTAGTCCTCTCTACAAAGGAGATAACATCGTTGAACAAGAAATCGAAAATCGAGATCCGAGAATGTATCAAATAGTCGACAACTTACATAAGCCTTACCGTGTAATCAACAATGCACAACAGCCTATAACTTATCCAGATTGTAGTGCAAATGGAGGTGTTACTGGATATTCTTGTGTCAAGTATCGTTCTCCACTTCAGTCTCAATGGGAAGCCAGACAAACTACTTACGACTGGTTTGTTTATCGCTATGCAGAAGTGTTATTAATCAATGCTGAAGCAAACGCAGAATTAGGAAAATGTACACAGGAAGTTCTTGATAAAACAATCAATCTATTAAGAGATCGTGTAGGTATGCCTCATATGACAACTTCACCTGTTGCTGATCCTGCTGCTATAAATTATGGTTACAGTGTTACTCCTTTAATTTATGAGATTCGCCGTGAACGTCGTATTGAATTAATACAAGAAGGACATCGTTTGGACGACTTAAAACGATGGAACGCGATGAAAGTATTCGAAAATCCGAAGACCATGTTAGGAATACCTATCACACCGGAGAATATTGAGCGTTATGCAGGTAATATTGAATTTGGTGGAGAATCCGGTCGTCCTACCATTGAATATAATGGAAAAGTTTATTTGTATCAATATCCAAGTAAGAAGTTAGATGACGCAGGTCGAAAATGGACAGCAGACGATAAACGCTGGTTAAGTCCTCTTCCTACTGACGAACTGGTATTGAACACAAATCTTAAACAAAATCCTGGTTGGGGTGAATAAACTGAATTTAAAAAGTTTTCTGCAAATCAACTGCAGAAAACTTTTTTTATTAGCTCAATGATTATCCATTCATCAATTAAAGATTATCTTTGAAGTTATTATCTATAAAAAACACAACTGATATGAAAACGACTCATTATTTACTGATGTCGGGCGTATGTGCGGCAACCTGGTTGCTTTCTGCTTGCAGTAACGTCCCGCCTCCTGCACCCGTTTTACCCGTTCCTACACCGGAACAAGTAGAATGGCATAAATTGGAAACCTACGCATTCGTCCATTTTGGATTAAATACCTTCAATGATTTGGAATGGGGTTATGGAAATACACCTGCTTCGACCTTTAATCCGACGGATTTGGACTGCGACCAATGGGTACGAACCATTAAGGCTGCCGGATTGAAAGGAGTTATCCTGACAGCAAAACATCACGATGGTTTCTGCCTCTGGCCTACTGCTACAACAGAATATTCGGTCAAGAATTCGCCTTGGAGAGACGGAAAAGGTGATATGGTTCGTGAACTCTCTGATGCTTGTCGTAAACATGGACTGAAGTTTGGTATTTATCTTTCTCCCTGGGATCGTAACAGTGAGAATTACGGACAGCCGGGATATGTGGAAAAGTTTCATGCTCAGATGCATGAACTAATCAGTAACTACGGTCCGTTATTTGAATATTGGTTTGACGGTGCCAACGGTGGTGACGGCTGGTACGGAGGAGCCAATGAGAAACGTTCAATCGATCCGAAAACATATTATAAATATGAGGAAGCCCGCGATGCCATTAAGGAACTGCATCCACAGGCCATGATTTTCGGAGGAACCGTTCCGGATATTCGTTGGATTGGAAATGAAGAAGGCTGGGCAGATGCGACACAATGGTCGCCCTATTCCTACGAAAAGGAAAAACATTATACCGACAGTCAGCGAGGCATGGAGGACGGAGATAAATGGTTGGGCGGAGAATGCGACGTTTCTATTCGTCCGGGCTGGTTCTATCATGCACGAGAAGACCATCAGGTAAAGTCGTTGGCCAAGTTAGTCGATCTGTATTACCGCAGTGTCGGTCATAATACCAACTTCCTGTTAAACTTCCCGGTAGCACTGAACGGTAAAATTGCTCCGGGCGATTCCATCCGTGCCGTTGAATGGTATCAGACGATCCAAAACGATTTGAAGACCAATTTGCTGAAAAGTGCTTACGTAGAAGCGAGCAATTCGCGTGGCAGGAAATATGCTCCGGCTCGGGTTACCGATGGCGATTGGGATACTTATTGGGCTACAGAAGATGGTGTAACGCAGGCCTCACTTACATTCACCATGTCTCCAGCCTCGGATGTTAACCGCTTATTATTGCAAGAATACATACCATTAGGCCAGCGTGTCAAAGCTTTCAAGATTGAATATGAGGAAAACGCCCAATGGAAAGAGGTGGAACCGGTGGATGAAACAACGACGATCGGTTACAAACGTATTGTTCGCTTCAAAACGGTTCATGCCGAAAAGCTTCGGGTAACATTCCTGGATGCAAAAGGTCCGTTATGTATTAATAATGTAGAAGCATACTTGGCACCGGCCTTGCTGACAGAACCGGCTATTACCCGCAATCTGGAAGATAAAGTCCGTATCCAGGCAGGTGAACCGACAGCCATGATTTATTATACAACCGACGGATCTGACCCAACCAAAGAATCAACTTTGTACGATCAACCTTTTGTATTAGATCAGAAAGCTACGGTAAAAGCGATCGTCTATGACGAAACCTTCGACAAATATAGTCCGGTCACCACTGCCGAATTTGATATTCCGGTAAAAATGTATCAAATAGCGGACGAAAAAGAGAAAGCTATACTCGACGGAAATGGTTATACGACCTATTATTTGCCAAAAGGGAAACAGGCATTGACTGTACACCTCGAACAACCGCAGACGATTTCCGGTTTCCGCTATACACCGAATCAGAATCGGGACGCACAAGGACATATTTCCAGCTATCGGTTCTATGTAGACGGTAAACTGGTATCCAGCGGAGAGTTCTCGAACATCAAGGCTAATCCAATAGAACAAGTCATCCGTTTCGCTCCAGTCAAAGGCAAAGAAGTCAAACTGGAATCCGTACGTAACGTAGATGATGTCAAGAGTACTGGTATCGGAGAATTTTCAGTACTGACGGAATAAACAAAGATAAAAAGGCAAGAAGCGGTCGATCTTCTTGCCTTTTTCTCAATCAAGCATATCTAAAATATCCGAAGCCTTTTGGGCTATATATTTCGGATGATAAGATTCGAGCTCAGAAGCCGGGCGGAATCCCCAGGTAACGCCACAAGCATCAACCCCACTATTGATAGCCGTTTGCATATCTACATTCGAATCTCCAATATATAAGGTATCTGTCGCCTCCACATGCGCCTTTTCTCTGATTTCAGATACGATACCCGGATCCGGTTTTGTCTTTATGCCTTCACGCTGACCCAAAACAGCAGTAAAACGAATATTCGGGAAGAAATATCCGACTAATTTCGTCGTTGCAGCCTGATATTTATTAGAAGCTACGGCCAGTTGGATACCTTTATCCTGTAATGCCTGGAGCAATTCCGGAATGCCTTCATAAGGACGGCTGGCATCCGCATTATGCACATCATAATGAGCCAAGAAATCCTGACGGATCTTAGCAATATTCTCTTCCGTCTTTTCACCTTCAGGCAAAGCACGCTCGAACAGTTTATTAATACCATTACCTACAAAATAATTGTATTCTTCCAGATGATGCGTCGGAAATCCATTCTTTTCCAAGGCATAGTTCGTACTGTGCGCCAAATCAGCGATCGTGTTCAGAAGCGTACCATCCAAATCAAAGATCAATAACTTTTTCATTTCTATCGGATATTAATAATACGGTACAAATATATATTCTCTAGCAGGCGACAAAGATAGAAAAAGAGTTGAATATACACAAAAGGCCGGCTTCCATTCGGGAAACCGGCCTTTCTTCTATTGAATTACTTAAAAACTCAATTATTTACCAGAAAGTTTTTCTTTCAAAGCAGCCAACTCTTCGATATCACCTAAAGTAGTCTTTTCGAGCTGAGTAGTAGCTACGTTGTTGTCTTCTTTCTTGTTGTGCTTAGCTTTCTTTTCAGCAGCAGCTTCTTTCTTAGCATTCTTCTGTTCATCTTCGAATACGCGGCTGTGAGACAAGATGATTCTCTTAGCTTCTTTGTTGAATTCGATAACCTTGAACTGAAGTTTTTCATCTACCTGAGCCTGAGAGCCGTCTTCTTTAACCAAGTGTTTCGGAGTAGCGAAACCTTCAACACCGTAAGGCAAAGAAATAACTGCACCCTTATCCAACATTTCGATGATTGTACCTTCGTGGATAGAACCTACTGTAAAGATAGTTTCGAATACATCCCAAGGATTTTCTTCCAACTGCTTGTGACCTAAGCTCAAGCGGCGGTTTTCCTTATCGATTTCCAATACCTGAACTTCGATATCAGCACCAATCTGAGTGAATTCAGACGGATGTTTGATCTTCTTCGTCCAAGACAAATCAGAAATGTGGATCAAACCGTCAACACCTTCTTCGATTTCTACGAATACACCGAAGTTAGTGAAGTTACGTACTTTAGCTGTGTGCTTAGAACCAACCGGGAAGCGTTCTTCGATATTTTCCCATGGATCCGGTTTCAGCTGTTTGATACCCAAAGACATCTTACGTTCTTCACGATCCAATGTCAAGATTACAGCTTCAACTTCGTCACCAACCTTCATGAAGTCCTGAGCAGAACGCAAGTGCTGAGTCCAAGACATTTCAGAAACGTGGATCAAACCTTCTACGCCCGGAGCGATTTCGATGAATGCTCCGTAGTCAGCCATAACGACAACTTTACCTTTAACTTTGTCACCAACTTTCAAGTTAGGATCCAAAGCATCCCAAGGATGCGGAGTCAGCTGCTTCAAACCTAAAGCAATACGTTTCTTTTCGTCGTCGAAGTCCAAGATAACTACGTTGATCTTCTGATCCAACTGAACGATTTCTTCCGGATGAGAAACGCGGCCCCAAGACAAGTCTGTGATATGGATCAAACCATCTACGCCACCCAAGTCGATGAATACACCGTAAGAAGTGATGTTCTTGACAGTTCCTTCCAATACCTGACCTTTTTCCAACTTAGAGATAATGTCTTTCTTCTGTTGTTCCAGTTCAGCTTCGATAAGAGCCTTGTGAGAAACAACCACATTCTTGAATTCCTGATTGATCTTAACGATCTTGAATTCCATAGTCTTACCAACGAATACATCGTAGTCGCGGATCGGCTTAACATCGATCTGAGAACCCGGCAAGAAGGCTTCAATACCGAATACGTCAACGATCATACCGCCCTTCGTACGACACTTGATGTAACCCTTGATGATTTCGTCATTTTCCAATGCTTCGTTAACACGTTCCCAAGAACGAGAAGCACGAGCTTTTTTGTGAGAAAGGATTAATTGTCCTTTTTTGTCTTCCTGGCTTTCGATGTAAACTTCTACTTCGTCGCCAATCTTCAAATCCGGGTTGTAACGGAATTCAGACATCGGAACAACACCATCAGATTTGAAACCAATGTTTACTACAACTTCACGTTTGTTCATTGCAGTAACAGTACCCATAACCACTTCTTTGTCTTTTACAGTGTTCAGGGTTTCGTCATAAGTTTTTACAAGATCTTCCTTGCTTACGCTACCGTAAGATTCGCCCTTTTCAAGAGCATCCCAATCGAAATTATCGATCGGCTGAATGTTCTTCAAATTTTCCATTCTAAAATTGTTAATACTAAGTTTGTTTTAATTAGTAAGTTAGACTTTATGTTGCCTCTCTCAAAAATCAGCTGCAAAGGTAATGCTTTTTTCTGATTTACAAGAAATCCATTATTAAAATTGCGTGCGAATCTATAATCTTTAACTAATAGACAAGAAGTTAGCCTTTACAGCATCTATTTTACTCCAAAGATCCACTCCGTCTCTTCTACGTTGAAATAAGTACTAACAGTTTATTATAGAAAGTATCCGATGGAAATAATACCTCACTTAGAAATAGAAAAAAATAAAGAGGCAAAAGATACTATTATTTGCCTCTTCCCTCTATTAATAATATTACAATCAACTATTTAATATCTCCGTCAGCCGTTTAACTCCTTCAGATGCGCCACATTGCAGATGAACGATATCATCCCGATAAGTCCGCACTTCTTTCGGATCTATCAAATAAATCGGCTGCCCGCGACGGACATAGTTTAATAAACCAGCTGCAGGATAAACATTTAGTGAGGTTCCAATAATCACAAAAATATCACAAGCCTCTACTTCACGGATTGCCGGATCTATCATTGGGACAGCTTCTCCAAACCAAACAATAAAAGGCCGTAGTTGAACTCCTTTCGGATCTTTATCTCCCCAATGAATATCCGGGTGAGCAGGATTCAGGTCATAAGTAGTTTCTAAATCACGGACAGAACAAGCCTTCATCAGTTCACCATGTAAATGAATCACATGTGTACTTCCCGCACGTTCATGTAAATTATCAATATTTTGTGTAATGATCCGTACATCAAAATCTTTTTCCAAAGCAGCCAAGCCCAGATGCCCGGCATTAGGCTTTGTACTCAATAACTCACGCCGACGCTGATTATAGAAATTCAATACAAGTTCCGGATCTCTCTGAAAACCTTCGGGCGTAGCTACATCTTCCACCCGGTATTTTTCCCATAAGCCATCTGAATCACGAAAGGTGGAAATACCACTTTCTGCACTCATTCCGGCACCAGTTAATACTACTAATCTCTTTTTCATACAGATTGAATTTAGATTATTATGCAAATTAATAGTTTTCTCATAAAAGAACAAATACTGAAAACAAAAAAGGCGATACTTTTCGGTATCGCCTTCTTTTGTTGATTACCTTCCGGTCCTCACGGAGGGGAAGGATAGACTTTTATTACACTATTATTAATACTAAACCACTTATTCGCCTTCTCAGGTTACTTGTCTTGCTAAACAAGACACGTGACTATTAACTTAAAAAATATGTTTTAATAGATTGCGATGAGATTTCTCCCACCGCAATTTTATGAATTGTCAATTGTTAATTTTCAATTGTCAATTATTTAACAACCACTTTGAAGCTTTCGCCATCAACTGATACTACTACTACACCTGCAGGAGCAGCGATTGTTGCGTTGTCTGAAGAAACTACTTCGTTAGCTACTACCTTACCTAAGATTGTACTTACGATTACGTTCTTACCTTCAGCGCCCTTAACTACTACAGCACCGTTAACACCTGCTACTACTACGCTTGAGTTTTCAGCACTGATTTCTTCGTTAGCCGTCGGAGTAAGAGTTTCATCTTCATTCATATTGAATACGTCACCCTTAGAGTATTCATCATCAACTACTAAACAACCGTTAACCCAACGTAAATAACCTTCATTAGTTACTATACGATCACCTTCAGCTTTTTCTGGAGCATATTCTTTATACTGAGTCTGAATCTTAAATGCATTTGAGTTCAAAGCATCAACATATTTGAATGCAAATTTACCCAACGTAAATTCCGGTGTATTCAAATCAACACAAACAGTGTCATCGTTAGTTACTAAATATAACTTGTCACCTACATGATAACCTTCAACAAATGCTAATTTAGCACGATCATTACCTTCTTCTGTTTGGTTAATATAAGGATTACCATGTAAATTAGTAGCACCGTAGATATTGGCTGTATCAATCAAGTTAACTAAGTAACGAGCTTTTACATACGGAGTCTTGATTGCGTGAGGACAAACTCCATGTTCTGCAATCCAAGCTTCAGTATTATGAGTAGGATCATCCGGACAATAAGTATTCAACTTTTCTTCTACATTAACAGCCAACAGATACTGCCAACAAGTATTGTTACCACGATTCACGTAAGCTGTATCAACATACAATGCAGGGTTGATATCCTTGAATTGTTCAATATTGTCAATATTCAAGAAACTCAAAGTATCATTTGCTACAACCGCATTAGCATTCTTCTTTTCATAAACTACCTGGGCCTCATTTTCGTCTCGGTACAAGCGAATTACATCAACACCTTCTTCTGCAACCAATTTACGGTATTCAGGAGCATCATTGCGTTCAACCAGCATCAATGAATTATAATCACTTGCATACATACCCATTTCTTCCCATGAACCGTTTGTCAAGCTATTACCTTCGAATACTTTTTCAGAAGTAGCAGGATCAAAATCATAAGTTGTTGTTACAAGACCTTTGTTATCATAGGTATTGGCAACTGTAACTGGAACATAGTTATAAGTACCGTTAGCTTTCATCTTGATGATGAATTTCTGAGCAGCACCATTGTCAGTAGCACCATTATTGTCTTTATCGCAGATATAGTACTCCAAATTAGTTTGATTGTTCAGTTTAACAAACTCTTGGTTACTTCTATTCTGGAAAGTATAAGGAAGAATAGCCAAACGAGATTTACTGTCTGTGATTACATTTGTAGTTGCATTCCAAGACTGTAATGTGCTTGTTACATAAACTGTATCGATTTGGTTTTGATAAGCAGCAGCCGTCTTTTTCTTGAACGCCAAATTCCATTTAGTTGCATTTTCTTTTACAACTGTTGCACCAATCTGATGAGACGCACTATGATTTTCAGCCCAATAAGCTGGAATATCTTGATCAGCATTATCACGATGTAATGCTAAATAGAATGTATTGTCGCGCAATTCAGTTTCAGTATATTCAGCTAAGTAACCATCTGTACTGATTGCCGGAGCTTCTACGAACTTAATCTTAACGCTATCACCATCAACAGTAGCATCACCTGACACTGCATAAACTACGCCGTCATCTGAACGCAAACCTTTAACCACCAAAGTAGTTTTTGGATTTTCACGGTTAGCCAAAGTCAACTTAGTTCCATCATAAGTCGCAGCCCATTGAGCTTCGGGAGCATTCTCATACAAACTACTTGCTGCAACGAAATCAGCCTTATTATCACGAATTGCTAATTTTCCGTCTTTCTTGTATGCATCACCCGTTGCTTTTCCCGTTCCAGCAAAGCTGATTTCCAAGAATTTACCTTGCAGCATAGTGCGCAAATCTACTGCATTACTAGCACCTAATGTAGTTACAGCCCAGTTCTGAACTTCAACACCTGCTTTATCTTCTAATGCAGTCAAACGACCTGTTGCTAATGTATTGTTAATGTATAAACGTTTTTCTCCCCCAGCATTTGAAGCATCACCATCTACAGTTACTTTGACAGCTTTTGAGCCATTGTCAGCAGCATAAATTCTAAACAAATAGTTTGTCTGATCTCCATTTGCTACTTTCTTCAGATCATCAGCAGATTTTAATGTAAATGAACCCGGATTATCTGAGTCTGTATTAGTAGTTTCATCCCAGTACAGGAATTTACCTGCTTCGTTCATCAAGTAATAAACATTTTGATCTGCATCTACAAAATTATCGCCCACCAACTTTGTAGCTTTCAATGTTCCAGCGAACTGATCAACTCCACTAATAGATGTAACTTCGCTCTTTGCAGAAGAAATTGTCAACCCGAAGCCATTACCTAATTCTTTATTTAGATTAGTTCCTGTCATCGCAGAAGCAGAGTAGGCTGTTTCAACTGAAACGAACAGAGCTGCATCAACTAGTTCATTTACTTCATTAGAGCCAGCAGTCAGATCAAAGCTATTTGTATATTTAACAAAACCTGCAAAACTACCATCATTATTCTTAGCGCGCAAAACAAAGAAACAACCTAATTTGTCGCCCTCTTTAGTTACAGGAACAACATCAAATTTACTATATGATTTTACAGTAAAACTATGATTGGCATTATTTACCAAATCATTTCCTGACATTGTCCAATAAAATTCATCTACTTTACTAGTATTATAAGAGGAAGCAGCCAATGCTCCATTATTAACATAAACGAATCTATTGACCGCAACATTACTATTAGAAGGAACTACAACAAACAAACGTGAGTTGTTTGTAAATTCAGGTAAAACAGTTGCACCAACATTAGAAACACTTGTCGGTAATGTAGCAGTTGTTGTTACTGCATTACTTACAACAGCCTTCGTTTCAACTTGTGTAGGATTAGCAGGCAAAGCATTTACCGTGCTCATCATACCACCAGCGAGCAGCAAACCCGCACAAAGCGTAAGTACTTTTTTGTTCATAATAATGAAATAATTTAATTAGTAATATAAAGTTTATAAATCTCTTTCTTTAATCAACTCACAAGCGGTTGGAAAACTCGTTCCGATTAACTCGTTGAAATTCAATCTTAGGGTGTCGGGATTAAATGAAGGATTGATTATCGACGACCGTGCCAACGGTGGCGGAAATGTTTCTCCGATGATTCTGGAGCGTCTGGCCCGTGAACCTTATCGTCTGACGATGCGTCGGGGTTCAAAACTGATAGGAACCGTGCCCGATGCCGTACAAGTCGGACCGAAAGTCTGCCTGATCAACAAATATTCGGCTTCCGATGGTGATTTGTTCCCGTGGGGTTTCCGCGCCCTGAAGTTAGGAAAGCTGATCGGAACTCGTACTTGGGGTGGAATCGTCGGTATCAGTGGTTCGTTACCTTATATGGATGGAACTGACATCCGTGTCCCGTTCTTCACCAGCTATGATCCGAAGACCGGCGACTGGATTATCGAGAACCACGGAGTAGATCCGGATATTGTAGTCGATAATGATCCGATTCGCGAATGGAATGGTGAAGATCAACAGTTAGATCGAGCCATTCAGGAAGTCATGAACCAGTTGAAAGACCGGAAACCGCTTCCGGGTATTCCGGCTCCGCGTGACTGGGCGCCGAAGAAGTGATAAGTAAACTTCGATTTATAAGTTAGGGGAGGCATAGCATGCTGTGCTTCCGTTTGTCATAAGGGTTGGATTTAGATAATTCAGCCCTTATGTCTTTTATGAGACAGGCTACTTTTTATTCAGGTAAGTATTTTAGTGTATTGGCAGTTTTACATATATGTGCTTATCCTAAACCACAACTATTTACCTCTCCTGATTGTTATATAAGAAAGTCTGAGAACTTGTACACAAACCGACAAACAACAAGTTTGGATATATAAACAATAAGAATATGAAGAATCTGATTACAACAGTAGCTGCTTTGGCAACCTTAGCTTTTACTTATCAACCTGCCGATGCTTGTACAGGCATTACTTTAACCGCTAAAGATGGAACCCGTATTCTTTCCCGAACCATTGAATGGGGCGGAAGTGAATTGAACAGTCAGTATGTCGTTGTTCCTCGTGGCTATCAGCAACAATCTTATATTCCCGGCGGAAAGGTAGACGGTTTACGTTTTACGGCTCGTTATGGATATGTCGGATTGGCTGTCGAACAGAAAGAATTCGTGGCGGAAGGATTAAACGAAGCCGGATTATCAGCCGGATTGTTCTATTTTCCCCGTTATGGAAAATATGAGAACTATCAGGAGGCAAACCGTACGACTAGTATTGCCGACCTGCAGTTGGTGTCATGGATGCTGGCTAACTTTTCTACGGTAGAAGAGGTGAAAGCCGGCATGAAAGATATTCATGTCATTGCAATAGATCCACGTGCTTCTACGGTACACTGGAGGATTGAAGATCTTTCTGGTAAACAGGTGGTCATCGAAATAGTAGATGGAAAGGTAAACTTCTATGATAATCCTTTGGGAGTCCTGACAAATTCTCCCGGATTTGAATGGCAGATGACGAATCTCAATAATTATGTCAACCTCTTTCCTGGCTCAGCCGAAGCCCAACAGTTCGGGGATATCCAACTGACTTCGTTTGGTGCCGGCAGCGGTTTCCTGGGAATACCGGGCGATGTAACACCACCGTCCCGCTTTGTTCGTGCAGCTTTCTATCAGACAACTACACCTCAGAAGGAGACGGCTACTGAAACGGTATTGCAATGTTTCCAGATTATGAATAATTTCGATATACCGGTGGGAATAGAGTTTCCGAAAGGAGAGATACATGCTGATATTCCAAGTGCCACACAATGGACTTCGGTTACCGATCTTCGTAATGGGAAGATTTATTTCCGGACGATGTACAACAGTGCTATCCGTTGCATCGACTTGAAACAGATTGATTTTGGAAAGACAAAATATCAGGCTGTCTTTTTGGATGACGTGAAACAACAACCGATTGTTCCGATAGATATCCGTTGATTGGGACAGATAAATACAGAGACACGAAGTCGCAGAGGAAATAAATAAAAACTCTGTGGCTTCGTGTCTCTGTGTTTTTAGCTATATCGTCATTATTCTGCTGTTTCTTGAGCAGGTTTTCCGGCAATTTTATCTACTAAGATGGCAATGGCTCCGTCGCCTGTTACGTTGCAAGCTGTACCGAAACTGTCCATGGCAATGTAAAGAGCAATCATCAAGGCTTGCAAGGTCTCATTGAATCCAAGCATACTTTGCAGTAAGCCTAAGGCTGCCATGATGGCTCCGCCCGGAACACCCGGAGCTGCTACCATCGTGATTCCTAACATCAGGATAAAACCGGCAAAGGATGTTAATGAGACCGGCTCACCCGACATAAATAAGATGGCCATGGCACAGGCAACGATCTTCATCGTACTTCCGGCCAGATGAATGGTAGCGCAAAGCGGAATCACGAAGATGGCTATATTCTGCCGTACTCCATTCTTGATAGCTTGAGCCAGCGTTACCGGAATGGTGGCAGCCGAAGATTGTGTACCTAACGCTGTTGCATAGGCAGGAAGCATATTCCGCAATAAGCGTAACGGATTCTTATGACTGACTGATCCGGCCAGACTGAATTGGATTAGTAACAGCAGGACGTGGAGAACGAAGATAACCAGAATAACTTTCAGGAACATCGCTATGATACCTGCTACTTGTCCACTGACAGTCATGTTAAGGAAGATACCGAAGATATGTAAAGGTAAAAGCGGAATGATAACCACTTCTATCAACATCGTGATGATTTCTTTGAAGTCGGTAAAACCATCTTTGAGAACTGTTCCTTCAATGTAGGATAAACCAAGACCGATTGTAAAGGAAAGCAATAAAGCTGTCATGACGTCCATTAATGGAGGCATCGCTACTTCGAAGTAGGGCGTCAACATAAAATCTCCTGGATTTTCTACGGCTGCCAGTTCGGTATTCGGGGGAAGAATGGATGGAAAAATCGCATCGCAACTGAAAAAGGTAAAGAATCCGGAAAAGATCGTCGAACCATACGCTAGCAAAGCTGTAATGGCCAGTAGTTTTCCTGCTCCTTTTCCCAATTCGCCGATAGCCGGTGTTACCAAGCCTAAAATAATAAGCGGGATGGAAAATGATAGGAAATTCCCGAATAAAGAATTGAATGTAACGAATATTCGTACGATACTGGCCGGTAAGAACTGACCGAATAAAATACCGGCCGCAATGGCAATAACTACTTTTCCAAGTAAACTAATCTTGATCTTCTTCATGGTGCTTTTTTATTTTGAAGCCCAAGATAGCAATAATTATGCTCATAAGCGGGCTAATCAAATTAAAAAAGCAGTACGGAAGATAAGTTAATGTCGGTACACTCAAGATAGTGGCTTGCGTCATACCACACGTATTCCATGGAATCAATACCGAAGTTACGGTCACGGCATCTTCGGTTGTACGGCTTAGCAGACGGCTTTCGTATCCTTTCTTCCGATAGATTTCCTTGAACATATTACCTGTCAGGATGATGGAGATGTATTGGTCAGCCGTACAGATATTCAGTGTCAAACCCGAAAATACCGTTGAAGCGACCATACTGGCACGGCGTTGCATAAAGCGCATAAAGACGGAAGTGATCGTTTCCAACATGCCGCTGGCTGTCATGGCACCACCGAAACACATCGCACAAATAATCAGCCAGATCGTATTCATCATTCCTGCCATTCCACGGGTGGATACCAAGGAATTCAACATCTCGTTTCCTGTCTCTAATTGTGTAGAACCATATAACGTCATGAATACGCCTTTGAACATGGATGCTGCATTGATGCTTTCAGCTCCAGCTATCTGTTGTAATAAGTCTGGTTGGAACAAAATAGCAAAGACAGCTGCCTGCAGAGCCGATATAAACAGCGTGATGATTGGAGCTACTCGTTTGGCAATCAGTATCCCGGTTGCTATCGGTACAATCATCAAGGCAGCAGAGATGTGGAACGTCTCTTTCAGGGAGGCGGCAAAGCTCATCGCCTGTCCGGCGTTGTCGTGATCGAACATAAATCCGGCGACGGTGAAGATGATGAGGGTAATCAGCATCGTCGGCACCGTGGTGTACATCATGTAGCGGATATGGGTGAAAAGCGGCGTGTTCGTGGTAGAAGAGGCGAGCACCGTCGTGTCGGAAAGGGGCGAAATCTTGTCGCCGAAGTATGCCCCCGAAATAATGGCTCCCGCCGTCCATCCGGTCGAGAGACCCAGGGCTTCACCAATTCCCATTAAAGCAATTCCTATGGTGGCAATAGTCGTCCACGAACTTCCCGTCATGACCGAGACAATGGCACAGATGATACAGCAAGAGGCGAGAAAGAATGTGGGACTTAATACTTGCATCCCATAATAAATCAGCGTAGGTACAACGCCACTGATCATCCAACTTCCCGACAGTGCGCCGATGAGCAATAGGATTAACAGGGCAGTTGCTATACCTAAGATATTGGTACAGATGGACTCTTCAATCTTTTTCCATTTGACCTGACAAAAGCCCATGGCTAAAGCTGAACAACAAGCTGTTGTGAGCAATAAAACAACCTGGCTTCCGCCACTCAAAGCATCACTTCCGAAAATGTGGATTGTAAAGAAAAGGAGGATTACCATAACAATGATTGGAATCAGAGATAATCCGAGCGAAGGGCATTTAGTCGAGTTTGTTATTTCCATCCGTTTTGTTCGTTTGAAATCTATGTATGAATCTGTCTTTTTATTTTCAGGGCGCAAAAATAATAAGAATCAAGCAAATAAAAAAGAATGTAGTTTGGCTGAAGGTGAATTTTAGTGGCTTAAAGAATAGTGAAGAAAGTTATCAAATTCAAAATTCACGAGAATTGAAAACGAAATTCACGAGAATCGTTTTTGAAATACGTTAGATTTGAATACAAATGTCGCGTATTTCAAAAACTGATTCTTGTGGGTTAAATGCGTCTTTTTACTTCTTTAGAAGTTAATATTTACGCCACCCATGATATTAATTCCCTGCATCGGATATCCATAATACATTTCGTATTGCTGGTTCAACAGGTTATTCACTTTAAGATAAGCTCCGAATGTATCGTTGAATGTATAGCCTACTTGCAGATTCAGTTCGTTGATGTTGTTCAACTTATAATCTTCTGCACCAAACAGGCAAGTGTATCGGTCGGTTGCCAGGTAGTAATTCAGGCCGATTGCCAGCTTTTCAATAGGCTTTACTGTTACATCTGCATTGATCTCTACCTTCGGACGGCCATATACATACGTCAGATCTGCATTGGATGTTCCACCGACCCAAGTATCATCGTAATTACCTTTCCAGCTATTATAAACTCCTTTCAACTGAATATCCAAGAAGTTCTGATAACTGTATTTCAAATTGGCACCGGCAAAGAAGGCTTTTGTATCAATGCCCGGTAATACATTCGAATAGTTTCCAAACTCACCTTCGTTGAAGATACGAGACGGAACAAAAAGGGCATCTGATGAACGGATCTTGTATCCGGCAAAGACATCAAACCAGAATCCGGGAGCTGCGCCGCACTTCACACCGACTTGTCCGTTTAACCATTCGCGTGTCGGAGCTATTTCTTCGGTAGGATTAAAATAGCGGTTGACGAGTGATGTTTCGTATGCACTATTCGAATACAGACGACCGTTGGCTTTTAAGTAGAGGACAGTCTTGTTTGCCACTTCTACATCCGCTGCAATATTCGGTGAAGCCGTGAAAGAATTGTCTTCACCGGTAACGAACATCACGTTTGCACCCAGTTTGACATTCCAGTTTTCTCCGGCAATCTTATAATACGGACTTAATATAATCTCGGCATGATTAGCAAAGACACAATTGGGAACACCCTCCGGATAAGTCGGCAGATTATAGGCAAAGTATTCTACTTGTCCGCCAACACCCACGCGCTGGTTTCCATTGAAGAAAGCACTGAAGTCGAATTTCGCATCCAAGGTATGTTCTGTCGGACCGTCCAGTTCTTTGCTTAATCCGTATTTGTGCGAGAAATTGATGTAATCCAAATCAATCAAGTAGAAGAATGCCGCGTCTTCTTTCGCTTCTATGCCGATATTTGCCTGGATCGTCTGGTTCACCTGATTGGTTTCCCTATCGGCTTTTTGCAACAGATCTTCCGTCGTCAGGCTTGGAGTGTCATTCATAGGCAGACCGTAGTAATTGAATCCCGAATAATTATATTTACCGCCTAACTTCAAGATGGCCTTGTCGAAGGTATGAGCATAGTTAATACCACCTACGTTATCATTCAGTTTTGCCTTGACCTGATCTTCGATCTGGATATAATCAATATTACCGTTTGTTGAACGGTGAGAAAGGAATACATTCAGCTTGTCTTTTTCTGTACTTAAGATGTGATAGCCGAAGTCTCCGTTGATATTCAAATGCATGCCGGCTGCTACATTCAGGTAACCTCGACGCTTGTTATAATCCATTTGCGTCATGATATTACCCGAAGGCAAAAGCGAGATCTGCTTTTCCGGATCGGTTGCCAATGTAAACGGAGAATAAGAAATCGCCCGTTTGGTTACCTGCGGTTCTTTGATCGCCGGCAACGTATTGACTTTATTGGCATCCTGCACCGTCGGAGCATATTCACGTTCCAACGTCATTTCGCGGTCCAGCTTCTTTTTCGTTTCATCCTCTTGTGCTGAAACAGTAACGGCAGAACCCAGCAACACCGCTACGCAAAGTACTTTCTGATATTTTGTTTTCATCTTAGCCTCCTCATTACTTTAGTTTTGCCAAACGACTTTCAATCATCTCGGTAATGTTGTCGTCGCCCTGATAATTCTTCTGCAAACTGTTCAGATAAACGCGGGCCTGAACCGGATCGCCTTTACGAATATAAATATCTGCCCAAAGGATGAATCCGCGAGCCAGCCAGTATTGATGCGGTGTACCGTTCTTGGCAAACTCTTCCAATACCTTTTCTGCGTTCTTATCATCATTGGCATCGTAATAAAGTTGTGCCAATAAGTATTTGGCTTCAGCACCTTGTGCCGTACGTGTATCCTGACTGATCAGTTTCAGGTCTGCCAATGCTTTGGATTCCTGATCCATTTCCATGTAAGCCTTCGCACGAACGTAACGGGCTTCGTTGGCAATTTCCGGAGAAACTTTCGGATTCTTCAGTAACTGATTTGCTCCAGCAAGTGCATCTTTCTGGTTACCATCTTTCAATGCACAGCGCATGATTCCCAAAGAGGCTGCTTCTTTATTGTCGGCACTTTCTGCAATCTCATTCAATCGCTTGAATGTTTCGAGAGCCGCCTTGAAATTTTCTGTCAGGTATTCAATTTCAGCTTTACGTGCTGTTGATTCTTCCAGGAATTTCCGGTCACCACTGGCAATTACTTGTTCAAACATCGGCAAAGCCTCGTTATATTCCTTCAAGTTGAAAGCAATGCTGGCCAGGTAGAAGTTGGCATTGGTACTGAAGGCACCGTTCGGATAATTCTGCAAGTAATTCTGCATACTCCGGCGTGCTCCTTCATTATCACCCCGCATAAACAGCTTTTCTGCTGCAATGTAGGTCAACGAATCCTGCTCGTTGATGTTCAGGTGGATGTTTCCTCCCAGTGAGTTTACATAGGCAGCATAAGCATCAATATCATTCAAATCGATATAAACAGACTTCAAATCCTGCAAAGCGACCTTGGCTTCTTCACTGCCCGGATACTTGCTGATGACTTGTTTATAAGCTTCTGCTGCTTTTTCCGGCTTATTGTCGTTATAATAAATCAAGCCTAACTGGATACCGGCTTTCCGAGCCAAACTACTTTCCGGATATTCTCCAATCAGTTTGTTGAAGGTTTGAATAGCTGATGAACTGTTTTCCAATAAGACGTAAGTACGACCTTTCTCAAATAAGGCATCGTCGATATATTGAGATTCCGGATATTCACGAATCAACTGATCCATAGCCTGGATCTTTCCGCTATAATCTTTCTGCAAGCCCAGTACGAAACCTTTCTGGTAGACGGAATAATCTCCGGCAGAAGGAAGAACTTGAGAGGCTTTGTTGTAATTCTCTTCGGCTGCGGCAAACTGGCGATTATGGAACAGACAGTCACCGATACGGTTATAAGCATCCGCATACGAAGCTGCAGCATGATTTTGTTCCACATCCGTATATTGGCGGAAACGATTTAATGCCATATCATATTCCTGCTGCTTGAAATAGCAGTATCCTAGGTTATAGAATGAAAGGGCATACATATCCGTACCTTTCTGCTGTGTATTGTTCTGATAAGTCCGGTAGTCGGAAATCGCATTTCCGTATTCACCTTTCCGGTAGTAGGATTCACCTCTCCAGAAATAAGCGTCACTACGGGCTTCTTCGTTATACGTTCCCATCTGGATGGCACGCGTGAACAGATCAATTGCTTCATCCATCTTCATGTTGGTAAAGGACTCCGTTCCCAATTGGAAGAGAATATTCTGTTTGGCATCCAGAATCTTGACACTCGGATGCTTGATCTTTTCGATCGACTTCAGGGCTGCATCATAATTCTTAGTAGTCAGATAGACTTCTACCAGATAATCATTTACTTTGTCTGCATATTGGGAATTCGGGAAGTCGTTCAGGAAATCTTCGAAGATCGTAACGGATTCGCCAAATCCTGTAAATGCCGTTTCGTGTATCAGTAAAGCATAGTTGTACATAGCTGCTTCCTGAATTTGTCTGTCGTACGAAGAGGTTGCAGCCGCTTCGAATGCCATACGTGCATTATTCTTATCATTCTGTTTCAGATAAGACTGACCTAAATACAGATAAGCATTCTGTGTTAATGCATCATCTTGGCTGACAACCTTACCGAAGTTGTTGACTGCACTGCTGTAATTGCCTTTGTTGAACAGACATACTCCCAACAGATACAAGTCGCTGCGTAAGGGTTCATCGGCTTCTGATACATATTTGCTCAGATAATTCAGTGCTTTGTCCTGTTGTCCCTGATGATAATAGGAATTACCCAGGATACGATATAATTCGGTGTTGTTATTACTTCTCGGATAAGTATCCAGCAATCGTTCGCCTTCTTTGATTACCTGGCTATATTTATTCTGGATAAAATAGATTTGTGTCGTGTAATATGAAGACTGTTCCTTGAATTCCGGATTCTCTTTCAAGGCATCAAATTCTACGAGCGCTTGATTGTATTTGCCGTTTGCATAATCAATATAAGCCACGTAGTAGGCAGAAGCATCCCGATATTTATCGCCTATTTGCTGAATACGGCTGAACATCTGCCGGATTTGCTGCAACTTGTCCGGATTATCTTTTTCTACTTGAAGCATCGAGTACGCCAGACGAAAACTATATGCTTCCTGTTCTTCCGGACTCAACAGGTCGATGTCGGCTTCTTTTAACCAGAAGATAGCCTTCGGATAGTTCTTTTGTCCGAAATGAACCGAACCGATCAGAAACTCTATCACGTCGGAGTGGCGTGAATCCGGGTACGTTTCAAGATACATTTTCAATAGCTCGTCTGCATTGGGGCGACCTTGCTCAAATGCGGCATAAACCAGCATGAAGTCTGCTTCCTGAATCAAGTCTGCATCGGTGGCATGGGCTTTGTAGGCTTCCAGCTTGTCAATGCAGCCAGAATAATTCTTCAGGCCAAACAATTCCTTGCCTTCTGTAAACAGACGCTCCGGACTGCCAAACTGATACGAGCGTTGAGCATCCACCATGTGCGTACCAAGTACCAGGCATAAGGGAATAAGTATTTTCTTCATCACACTCTTTGCTTTTAATGTGTTTGTTTACTAAAAACAACAAACAACTTTCGCTGTTTGTTTAAACTAACTCTTTGTGTAATTAATTTACAAAGATATATAAACCCGTTGAGATTTAGACAACTTATTAGCCGAAAAAGCTTGCTGTTTGTTTTTTAGCGGTTCATTTCCTGATATTGCCGGATAGCTTTCCGGATGGAAGTAAGACCGAATTCTTCGGGTTGTAGCGTGGCTGGCTGGCGAATGATGATTTCGGCTGCATCGTCGGCTGCCTGTGCCTGGGTAAATTGCTTGACATGACACTCGAAGAACATATCGACGGTATGTACTTCAAATCCTTTGTATGGATAGATGTTGGGGATAGAAAACAGATACTCGCAGTGATCGATCTGAAGTCCGGTTTCTTCTTCTACTTCGCGGGCTGCAGCTTCTTCTGCACTTTCATACATATCGACGAAACCTCCGGGCAGATCGAGTGTGCCTTTCCCTGGATCTTTGGCGCGTCTGACCAGCAATAATTCTCCGGCTTCGTTACGGATAAAGCAAGCAACGGCTGATGAGGGATTGAAATAATAGACAAAACCACAATGCGTGCACTCTTTTGCTTTCTCATTGTGGATGACAAACGTCGGCTGTCCGCAAACCGGACAGAATTTAAACTGATGTAAAGGATGTTGTTTCATAGTTTGCTATATAAAAAAGACAGATCGCATTTTACATACGACCTGTCTTAAAAACATTGTATTATAGGGAAAGATTTTTTTCTTATTCTTTAACTTCCCAGCCTAAAGCACTTGCTCCTAATACGGCAGCATCGCTTTCTTTCAACTGAGAGAATAACAATTTAGTCTTGCCTTCATATACTTTCAGCATATTCTTTTCCATAGAACGCTTGATCGGGTTCATCAGCAGATCACCTGCTTTTGTCAGACCACCGAACAGGATGATTGCTTCCGGACTAGAGAATGCTACGAAGTCAGCAAAGGCTTCTCCTAACATGTTTCCTGTAAATTCGAAGATTTCCAAAGCCAGCTTATCGCCTTTCATAGCGGCATCGAATACATCTTTTGATGTGATTTCATCCGGATCCAATTCGCGAAGCAAGCTTTCATCTTTACGGATTTCCAGATATTCGCGCGCTGTTCTGGCAACACCTGTAGCTGAAGTATAAGCTTCCAGACAACCCTGACGACCGCAACCGCAAGGACGTCCGTTGTTACGACGCATGATAACATGGCCTAATTCGCCAGCAAATCCGTCGTGACCATATACCAAGTTACCGCCAATAACAATGCCGCTACCTACACCTGTTCCCAAAGTGATAACGATAAAGTCTTTCATTCCACGAGCAGCACCGTAAGTCATTTCACCGATTGCTGCAGCATTGGCATCGTTTGTCAGCGCAACAGGAAGACCTCCTAAATAATCGCTGATCAGTTCTGCCAAAGGAATTTTACCTTTCCAAGGAAGATTGGGAGCAAATTCAATACAGCCATTAAAGAAGTTTCCGTTTGGCGCTCCAATACCGATACCTTTGATCTTGCTAGGACCACCAGCCTGATCGATGATTCCTTTCAAACCGTCGCCCAAAGCTGTTACATAATCGTTGATATCTGTATATTTACCAGTCTTGATAGAGCTAGTATATAAAATAGTTCCGCGTGCATCAACCACGCCAAAAACCGTGTTGGTACCACCTATATCGATACCTACTACATAAGGCTTCTCCATGATTTTATGTTTAGATTAAAAATGAATTACTAACCTAAAATCCGCAACTATCATCCAATACACGATTAAGGGTAGATTTATGAGTCGTTAGTAGCAGCTTTCAGTAAAAAGCAACAGCACAACATCAATATGTAGCCACCAT
>NZ_JAKZMM010000049.1 GCF_022809355.1 Parabacteroides faecalis
CTCGCTGGATTTACTTTCGATTCCCGTTTATCTTGATTGGTATTCTTCTATTATATACCTACTATTACCATAGGCGATTTTTCTTTATACCCTTCACACACCTATTCATTCTCCTAATATTCAACAACTTTCTGTGAAGGGTGTGAAGGAAGGCCTTTTTACTCCAGATCACTACCCAATTCTCCCCCATACACTTCCAACAGATTCATTAATTCTTTGAATGCGGTAGTTGAAACGGATTCCTGTTCGCCGGTTGGTAAAAGTAAAAGGATTTCCTGCTTCCCTTGAAAGAAGGCTTCTTCGTAGATGTATTGAAAAAAGGGCTGATAGCGCTGGAATCCTTTCAGGCTTTTCCCCGTTTTGATCCATTCTGTTACATATTTATATTTAATGAAGCATGCCTGCGCCCGTTCTTTATCGGTTTTATACCCATCGCCTCGATTGGGCAAGTGGGCATCGATCCGATATAGATAATCCAGACGCTCCGGATTTTTCTTCCAGGCCTGATAGAAAAGAAGGATAGCGTCCTGTTCCTGTCCGTCGCGCCATAGTGTTTCTCCCCGGGAAACCAATAACAGATTGACCCAAGCCGGAGCCGGTTGCATCAGTTGTTCTGCCTGCTTGAACAGACGAAAGGCCTGCTTCCGGTCGTAGGTCATTCCTAAAGCGGCTCCCAACAGCAGGGTGGTTTCAATATCTGTCGTATCCCGACTATAGGCTTTTTCCAACAAAGGGATGGATTGTAATTGCCGGCCGGCATAATAATGGGAAGCTGCGGCATATTTCAGATTCAGGAAAGTAGAATCGCCTTCCTGCAACAAAACCTGATACAATGAATCGGCCTCATCGTAGGACTTATGCATGAAACAGGCCATCGCCTTACTTTTGATCAAGACCCGGTTGCCCGGATTATACTTGAGAGCGGTATCACACACCTGCACGGCTGTTTCAATATTCGCATCGTCCAAACGAAGCAGGCAGTTGACAAAGCCGTTGGCTACACCTACATGTTCCCGGTTTGCCATGAAAGCATTATAATAACAGGCCGTTGCCGCCAACAATGAATCCATCTTCAAGAAACAATCGGCCAGCTGGCTATATACCAACGGATTGACCTGTGTTGTATCCTGCTGCTGAATCCACTTGTATTGCTTGATCGCTTGCGGATAGTTTCCTTCCATCGCATACAGTCGCGCCAGCTGATAGTTGGCATAAAAATTCGTACTATCCTGCCGAAGTGTCTTTTGGAAATACAAACGGGCCTCGCCTGTCTTTCCCACATTCATCGAAACACGCGCCATCGCATTGATAGCTTCTACGGAAGTTGAATCCAATGCCAGGCAACGCTGATAAACCGGATAAGCGGACTGATAGTCCAGGCATTCTTCCAACCGGCGTCCTTCCCGTAGCAATTGTTCCTGTTCGGTTAAGGACTGACTCCAGCTCTCCCAAGAGAAGAATCCACACAAAACGAAAATATACACCAACTGTCTCATAGGCTTTTTCAATTTAGGTCTGAAAGATAATCATTAAAGACGGAAACGGGAAATATCGACTTCCTTTTGTTTCTTTTCCTTATAACCACCGAAACGATATACGAAATGGATAGTCACACTCCGGTTATAAAAGGAGTTATCCATGTCCAGATATTGTCCTTTAAAACGGACCTCGGTTTTGGGATAACCGGTATTCAGCAGATCATTCCCCCGGATAGAGATGGAAGCTTTCTCATGGGCAAAGGTCCACTTGGCGGCGGCTTCCAAGTTAAACAACGGCTGAATATCGAACGTACCTTGTATGGCAGCCGACTGATACCGGCCGTTCAATTCGAACGACACATGTTTTCCGACCTTAAATGTATTGTCGAGCCAGGTAACAAATACCCACTTCTTCCGGTTAAAGGGAATATCAAAATAATCATCACAACGCTGGTGCATCCGCATTCCCAAAGCATTGTATTTTGCCCGATACCACGAACCAGCTGAAAAAGGAATATTAGCCACCACACCGTATTGCCGCATGTAATCCCAGTTCTGCATTTTGTAAATTAAAGCCAGCCGATCGGACGACTGATAAGGCGACTGCGTAAAGTAATCGTTTGTATGTTCAAAGAAGGCTGTCAAGAGATATTTCTGTTTCCAGATATACGTACCCGATAAGCCGTATTGGTTGGCCGGACGCAAACCGGGTGTTCCATGAATCTCGGAATAACCATCCAGATAACTGACAGCCGACTGCATCGACCAATAATCCGGATATGTCTTGTCTGACGATAAAGAGACTTGCAGCATATGTTCCGGCCGAATCATCCAAAGGAACGAAGCCTGCGGATAAAAAGCCCATCGCCGGTAATTGCCCAATTCATAATACTCACCCGTTGCCGAAACAGAAAAGTGAGTGCCGTTTCCGAATTGCTTGCCGAGCGATACATACAAATCTATCGTATGTTCTTTCAGGTCGGAGTGCGTGTCTTGAGCATCCACAGCGCCTTGCACGTCCTGATAGACCTGATAATCCCGACTTCGGGCAAAATCATAAGACAAGCCATAGCCCAAGGTCCAGTTTTCAGGTAAGGAATGCGACTGATCGGCATAAACCGTATATTTATCAATCTGCTGACCACCGGATAGATTGAATGATTTCCGGCTGCCATCGGAATAATCCACCTGCATCTGCTGCGCATTATTCATTCGATAAGCCGTATAATCACCACCCAGCTCCAGACCAAAACCGGATGTATAGCGTAAAGAGACATTATGCAGTCGCTTATCGGTCTCTTTATTCAGCAAGCTTTCCTGGAAGTTTCCGGTTGTATAGGAATTTCCTTTATACGACGGCGTATAACTGCCGAAGTAAGATACATCCACCCGGTTCTTGTCATCCAAGTGATATTCGAAGGCTCCACGGAGATGATGTACCCATCCTTTTTCCCGGATTTCTTCCTCATTCCGGATATCATGGACTTGCCCTTGCAACGTATGGCGCGAATACAAATCGATCTTCGTCATCGTCTTGTCGTTGGCTGTTCCATACATCACATCCACTGCCAGCTTGGGAGTTGTATAGCGGAAGTTCGCATTCGCATTCCCGTCGTTGAAATACTGGTTCCGATAATCGGCCGAGACTTCACCGGAAAAGGAATAATCGGTTGCCTTCTTCAAGACAACATTGATAGCAGCTCCACGTACATGGTATTCAGGCGGCGCACTATACATCACCTCAGCTTTTTCTACCCGATCGACCGGCGTATTCCGCAATAAGGTTTCCAATTGCAAAGCCGTCATGGTGGTGGGTTTCCCGTTCAGTACGATGGTCAGAGACGAAGCTCCTGCCAACGACAATGTCCCGTCCTTCTCCGTAATTCCAGGCAGTTCGGCCAGAGCTTCAAAGGCATTGTTGACGATCCGTTGTTCTGCCAGAACCGACAAATCGTATCCTAATTTACCGTCTTCTACCTGCACTAACGGGCGTTCGGCCGTGACGACCACTTCTTGCAAGGCACGGTCGTTTGCTGTTAAAGGAATATCTCCAGTTTGTTCACTCGTGCCTGTCCATTCTTTAGGGGCATACGCCAAATGCTGCAAGACCAAGCGGTAAGGAAATACCGCCGGATCAAAACAGAAAACACCTGTTGTGTCGGTCACGACGGCTCCGACAAACGTAGAATCCGCACGCTGCAACACCACCGATACCGCATCCAATGGTTTTCCAGCCTCATCCACTACACGTCCCGAAACCGTTTGAGCCTCTATTGTTCCGGCATAAACCAACAGCCAGCCGGCCACGATTCCCATCATCTTTCTTTTCATCTTCTTTCGTATTTAATCTATAGCGAAAGTAGAAGTCGTTTCCCGAAAATTGGGTTATCAGTCTGTGATGTATTGTTATTTAGTGTTAGCAGGAATGCAGTTAGTTAATATCCGGAAAGTTGTATCTTTGTGCCCATGAGAATCTTCCTGGCACTTTTAGTCATCGCTTTGGGCTGGATCATGCAAGGCTGCACGAATGAAGCAGACCGCAACGCCATCCGGCAGATGGAACAGGCAGCACCTTTGATGCAGTCTGATCCCGAGGTGGCTCATGTCCTGTTGGCAGACAGTGTTGCCCATCCGGAGCTGTTAAGTCCGGAAGTCAATGCCCGCTGGTGCCTGATGTTATGCCAACTGGCCGATTCGATTGGCACGCCGTTGCCCTATGTGCCCCAAATGGAGCGGACATACCGATATATGAAACGACACGGCACAATAGATGAACAACTGCAAGCTGCCCTTTATTTAGGCCGTACCTATATGGACGATCAGGACCAGGAAGCCGCTTTGCGGACTTACACCGAAGCCTTGCAGCAAAGTATTATGGAAAACAAGCCGAACCAGTCGGGCTATATTTCCAGTTATATGGGCGATGTGTATCAGTTTCAAGGCATGTACCAGCAGGCTGTCGAGAAATACCTGACGGCTTCCCGTTATTTCCAGCAGGTCGGAAACCATCGCAGCGAAGGTATTGCATTTATAGATGCCAGTCGGAATTATACCTTTATGGACTCGTTGGATATCGCTTTGAAGTATATGCTACGTGCAGATTCGATGGTGGTTTTGTATGGGGATTCTGTGGATAGAGCTTGTATATTAAATGGTTTAGGGAATATTTATAAAACAAGAGGAAATGAAATATTGGCAAAAAAATACTTGCAAAAAGCTATTAAATATGATTTGGAGGAATCAGCTCCCAGTTATTTAGCGTTAGCAAAACTTGAGTTGTCAAAACAGAATTATGAGCAGGCTCGTTTGTATTTGAAACAAGCAGAACGTCCTACGATTAATAAGGGTACAGCTATAGAATTACCATATCAGTATTATCTAATTGAAAAACAGATTGGAAATACGACAAAAGCATTAGCCGAATTGGAAAATTTTATTACTGTATCTGATTCCATTTTATGGTTAAGAAACAATGCTGAAATAAATGGATTGGAAGATAAGTACAAGTATAGTTTGCTTTTGTCAGACAATGCCCAATTGAGGACAGTTAAAACCCGGCGGACAGCATTTCTGGCTATCGTTGTATTATTAACTCTCTATCTTTATTTTCATTATAAAGCCCGTTTAGAGCGCAAGAATAAATGTATTTATCAGCAGGCCTTGATTTTGGAACAGAAAAATAACACCTTATTAACATTAAAGAATGATTTACAGCAGAAGCAATTGGAGTTGAAGTTGTTAAGCCGGCAAATGTCTCAACAAAAGGTAGAATGGCAGGCTCTGTACGAGAAGAAAGTAGCAGAAATCCATCAGAAAGAAGAGGAGATCAGCTTGCAGACCCGTTCCATTTGGGAGGTTTCACCCATTACTAAACGCTTACAAACATTAGTTCGGAAAGTTAATCCCAATGCCACTCAGCCTCCATTAACGGACAAAGACTGGAATGCTATTCGTGAACAAGTCCGAACACTTTATCCGGCTGTAGAAAAGGTAATCCTTACAATTGGATTGAAAGGTTCTGAAGAAAAACTTTGTTATTTGTCTTTATTTAAATTTGATACAAACCAAGAGGCCATTTTATTGAATGTTGCTATTAATTCAGTCAATACCTATCGTCGGAATATCCGTAAAAAATTACAGATCCAAAACCCTTCTCAGAAACTCTGTGATTTTTTATTGGAACTGAAATAATCTACCATATTTTATCAAACTCTAAACTAAAAACATATCTATATCTTACTTTTTATGTTTTAATGTATTGATAATCAATTAAACTATATCTTAGTCGAAATATCCATTTCTTTTGTTTAACCTACAAACCAATTATACTTTTGCCATCGAATTTTAAAACAAAAATGTATATGTATAAGATGAAAAGATTAATCGCATTGGTGATGGCTTGCCTAATATCGATTCCGGTATTAGCTAAGCGAGAAATTCATTTTGCAGGAGATTGGAATATCACTAGAAAATCTATTAATTCCAATATTCCTATTAAAGGGAACATTGAAGAAACAACCGGAGAACTTACGTTAGCGTTTACGGAAGATTTGGGCGATGTAGTAGTAACCGTGACGGATGCGTCTGGAAAAACGGTTTATCAGGAAACGGTAACTACTGGTAATACGCCTACTTGGACGGTATTCTTAGATGAGTCTGTTCAGAACGGTTCTGTTTCTATAACGGATGGAATAAATTGGATTCATGGAAATCTTACTTATTAATGAATAATATTTATTTTGATTTAGAGATATTAAAAGTAATTTTGCAGACAAAATAATTTACGAAAATGAGAACACGTTTATTTTATATTTTGGTTGTATTTCTTAGTTGTATGAGTTTTTCCTCCTATGCTCAATTGCAAGTATTAGGAGATGGTCGTGTACAGATTGGTACTTTAAAAGAAGATGAGGATTTGTTGAAGGCAACAACACTTCAGGTTTTGGGTTCTACAGGAACAAACCGTGCTGGGGCAAAATTGGCTTTTGGCGATTTTGGAAGATACACGCATTTGGGTTGGAATGTGTTTGTGGGTGAGTATGGATCTGATGATACGGATCAATTATGGTTACACGGGAAAAAAGGAATTTATTTGACCTCAGATGGACAAGCTAATAATATAATTGGGTATTATAATCCCTCTGTTAATACCAACTTTGTTTTTAATACGAATTTACGGGTAAATGGAATTAATATAACTTCTGATGCCCGACTGAAAGAGAATGTTCAATTATTGGATAATTCGTTGGAACTTCTTTCCGATATAAATGCTGTTACTTATAATTACAAATTATCTGAATTGCCAAAAATAAGTAGTTCAACAGAAACCCAACTGACTGGTCAAAATGATCAGAATTCATTCGCTTCTTCAACTTCAGAAAAAGAACATTTAGATAAACAATATCAGGAGGAGATCGATAAAAAAATCTCGGAAGAGGCAAGTCGTAAACATATTGGCTTTTTAGCGCAAGATGTACAGAAGGTTTTACCAGAGTTAGTGCACACAGATGATAAAGGGATAATGTCGATAGATTATATCGGTTTTATTCCTATCCTGGTAGAAAGCATTAAGGAAATGCGAAATAAGATAGAAGAGCAAGAATTGATAATTGAAAAATTACAGAGTAAATTATTATCAGAAGGCTCTTCTATTTCAATCTCGAAGTCTATAAATTCTATGTTGCAAAATGCTAAACTTTATAATAAAGATATGGCTTCAGTATCCTATAAAATAGATATGGATTTTTCTACAGCTAATTTGTTTATATATAACCTTTCTGGGCAACTATTGAAAAATTTAGAACTTGAATCTCCGCAAAGCGACATCTATATTGATAGAAATGAATTGGGAATTGGTACATTCATCTACGTTCTAATCGTTGATGGTAAAAAAGTTGATACGTTGAAAAAGCATATTAATTAATATATGTTGGCCTTTTGAAAATATGAAAATTTATCACTTGTTTCTATTGTATGACTATTAAAAAACTGGCCTTATGAAAAGAATAAAATTAGTACTATTGTCTCTGTTGATGATACAAGTAGGACTAGCTCAATCTTATGAATATGTACCATTTCCTAAATCAGATGCTACGTGGAGTGAATGGTATGAATATAGTTATCCCGATGGATATCCATATAAAGAGGCTTATGAAACTTTCTCTGTCAATGGGGAAGATACGCTGATTAATAGAAAAACTTATACGAAACTGTTTATGGATAGGCAAACACGCTATAAACTTTCCGAAGCCAGCGGAGGTAAAGAAGAGTTGAAGGATGTGGTATATGTAGGAGGATTGCGTGAGGAGAATAAAAAAATTTGGTTCTTGGGTGATACCATCATACACCATCTCAAACCTATATCAATAAATGAAGAAATTCTTTTGTATGATTTCTCATTGGAGGTGGGCGATACTGTAAGAACAAGTGGAACGATCCAATATGATAACGATAATGAAGATATGGCTATTTATATACAAAAGATAGATACCATACAAATAGGTGGTTCTTGGCGGAAGAAATTTCACTTGGCAGGGGAGCGATTATATGAAGATTGTGTTTGGATCGAAGGTATAGGATCGTTGAATGGTCTGTTTTTTTGGAAGAGGCTTTTGGATTTGACCGGTGAGAATACTACGCTGAATAAAATAGTTGGTTTTAAGTCGCAAGGAGAACTCTTGTATATGAACGATGAATACGACTCCTTTTATCCCCCGGTGGCAAACGAAAAAATTGAAATGCCAAATAATAAAATTCAGATTAGGCAGATGGGGGGAAGTTTAAAATTCAACTTTAATGATGTCCGTTTATCGCACATTCGGATATTCAATATAGCAGGTGTAATGATGGAGAATTATTCGGTTTTGAATCAAACGGAGTTGGTTTTACCGATTGCTTCTATGAAACCAGGAATTTACGTATATCAGTGTATTGGGGTAAATGGAAAAACGTATTCAGATAAATTCGTAATAAAATAACGAAAATGAGATAGTGATGAGAAATATATACAAATTATTGGGAATATGCTTGTTCGGATTCATGTTTCAAACCGTACAAGGACAGAGGGGGGCGGTACGTCAAATTGTAACATTTTCTAGTATCTCTGTAACAGAACAAACTAAGGAGGATGGTGCAATTTATAATGCCCTGCAAAGTGATTCTTTAGAGCAAACAAATGAAGTTGGATTACCTTCTTTACCTGTAAAGTTAGTTCAAGTGGCGATTCCTGCTAATGCGCAGATAGTAGGAGTAAAAATAAATGAGATTGAAAAAAGGGAAGAGCAGATATTAAATCATAAAGTTCAACCAGTACAAAGGACTATTCCTGTTGGATTTACAAATAATCAAGAAGAATTTATAGGTATATCCGATTATGAAAATATCAGTGTATATCCACAACAACCTGTTGAAGTTGTGGATAATGGATATTTAAGGGGAATCCAAATTGTTACTATTGCAGTTTATCCTTGCCAATATCATGTCAATAACGATAAATTAGAAGTGTACCAATCTTTGGATTGGTCATTAGAGTACGAACTATATGAAACAACAGGTGAAAAGAAATCTCAAATATGGAATGATTCGTTTCTGAATGCTTTAAAAGCTATAGTCTCTAATCCGCAAGATGTGCTTACTTTGTTTTCTACTAGAGAACAATTGCGTACAGCAAGTGTAAACGCTTTGAATGTTCATTCGCAATACATTATTGTCACTAGCGCGGAATTGGCTTCATCTTTTAATGAATTTATGGCGTGGAAAAAAAGAAAAGGTATTTCTATAGATTTGGTTACTATTGAAGATATAAAAAACGCTTATACTGGAGATTTGATTTCAGGTATCAATGATGATGCCGGAAAACTCAGACAGTTTTTATCTGACGCATATCAAAATGGATGTGAGTATGTTTTATTGGGAGGAGATATAAATATTTTACCAATCCGATATGCATATTATAACTATCAGTTTGGAGGTTTAAATGAATCTCAAAAAAATATACCTACAGATCTTTATTTTTCTGATTTCGATGGGAATTGGGATAGTGATAAAGATGGAATCTATGGGGAAATTAATGATAATATAGATTTCTATCCTGAAATTTATATTGGAAGGATTTTGGTTAATAGTCCAGTTCAAATTCAAACATGGATAAAAAAAGTATTACTATACGAGCAAAACCCAGGGAAAGGAGATTTTAACTATTTGACAAAAGCTTTTTTTACACAAGCGGATCAATTATTACAAGGTAATGAAGCTAATATAGTTTTAAATAGAGCTACATGGATTCCTTCTGCGAATCGTGTTGTTTTTAATGAAGAAGGTGGATCCAATACAGGGAGTGTCCCTGCATTTCCAACAGGAAAAGCTGTTATAGACGAGTTTAATAATCATTATGGAATATGTAGTTTTATGGGGCATGGAGGACCTACTAATGTGGCAGTCGCTACTAAAGGAATAAATGGTCAGCCCAAGTATAAAGTTACTTCATTAGATAATGGATATGCAGGTATGGAAGGGGCTGATATTTCAGAACAGGGCAATGGCTTTGATAATATGACCAACGTAGATTATCCTTCTGTTTATTATTCAATTTCATGTGAAACAACACCTTTTGATCGTTATGGAAATAATACAGATACTCCCAATATGGGACAAACCTTTACTTCTGAAATAAATGGTGGAGGTCCTTTGTATTTAGGAAACACAAGAGTTGGTTTTGTTTCTTCTTCATCTGATTTTTTCAAAGAGTTTATGAAAGTTCTTCCTAATAATTGTAATGTAGGTGTTGCACAAGCAATTTCGAAAAATAAATATTCTAATACAGGAGTTTATGCATATCTCAAACTGTCACACAACATCATCGGTTGCCCTGAAATCCCTATTTGGACAGCTGTACCTTCCGTTTTCTCTAATGTGTCAATAACAGAAAACGGCAATAATGTTACAATAGATTCTCATGTTAGTAATTCAACAATATGTCTGATAAGTGCTTTAGATAATGGTGAAAGTTATTATGAGGTTCGTAAAAACACATCAGCTTCCACTTTTTCCAATGTTTCTAAGCCATACCTTGTTACTATTACTAAACAGAATTATATTCCGTACATGAAGGATCCAGATAATATTTTTATACAAAATGAAACGATTGTTGCTGAAAAATATATACAAGGCATTCACATTAAAGCAGGAGAAAAAGTAACACTTTTACAAAGTGAAGGTCCGGTGATTTTAAAAGAAGGTGCAGATGTTATTTTAAATGCGTCTGAATCTGTCAATTTAGAAGGAGGATTCAAAGTAGAAAAAGGAGGAATGCTAAAGGCTTATTAATATATTATTAACTTTCTAAATCCATTAATATCATGGCTGACGAAAACAAAAAACAAGAGTATGTTTGGCCCGTGGAGCTGCGGGAAAACAAGATTACGGAACGGACGGACGATTATACTGCTTCCGTCAAGACATTCAGTGATACCAAGTCGCTGGAGTACATCGCCAAAGAGATTGTACGCGAACGTACCGAGTATCGTTTGGATACTATCCTCAGTATCCTAAAGCTGGTGGAAGAGAAGATCCGCCACATCCTCTATTCCGGCTACCCGGTCATGACCGAGAATGTGCGTTTTGCACCGACCATCACCGGTTCGTTCGATTCGCACGGCGAACTGCTGGACGACAAAAGCATGAAGTGTGGGGTGAATGTGACCGTCAACCAGATTGTAAAAGACGGATTGGCCGGCGTGAAGCTTTATATTGACAGCGTGCAGGAACTGGGCGGCGCGAAGATTGACCGCGTGAAAGACCTCACCACGGGCAAGACCGACGGAACCGTTACGCCGGGCGGCATGGTGGAAGTTACCGGATCGAAGATCAAATGCCTCAACGCCGATGGTAGTGGTATTGGCCATTTCCGCTTGTATAATGAGGGCGAATCCGCCGAAGAAGTAACTGTATTAGGAGTGAATGCCCCGTCGAAAATCATCTTCATCTTCCCGACCGGCCTGTTGGCAGGCAATTACCGGCTGGAGATTGAAACCTATTTCTCAAACACATCCACTATGTTGAAAAATCCACGTACACTGGTTTGTCCGGTGGCATTGAAAGTCGAATAAAAACCACGTTACATAGCGTTGGGTGTCGACGGAGTATTGCGTCGATGCCCGACGCACCATTGCGCTAACACTCGACGCAACGTTACGCTAACACCCGACGCACTATTGCGCTACCGGTTGACGCAACGTTGCGTCTTACTATAAAACAAAAAGGTGTTGCCCCATATAAAAAAACACTAAATGCTTTTCTTTTTCCCAAAAGTCCTTTTCCTTTGTGGTGGCAATAGACGCCAAACATCTATTACCGCCAAAGAGAGAGAGGGATGAATATTATCTATTTAAACAATTGTACGTATGAAAAAAGTATTATTTCTTTTGTTGTTGATTTCTTCTTCTGTCTTTGCACAGAAAGTGGAACATGGTATTTTAGCCGGAGCTTCTTTAGGTTTTCCGCTGCAAGACAAAAATGAAACACCAGCTCCACCGGTAAGCGATTTCTTTTTGTATAATAACGACCTCTTCGGCGGCGGTATGATCGGATATCGATTCCGTTTTTTACCCGAGCAAAAATCATTCTTCGATTTGGATCTTACTGCCGGATTTCAGAGCCTAGGAGCATTGAAATACAAACCGTATATGAACGGTGGAGATCCTAATAATGGATATGGTCACTTTGATGGAGAAGACATCAATGATTTCCTGTTGCCGATAGCCGTGACTGCTACTTGGAATTACCGGATTACAGACAAGTTCCATGCAGGTTTGGGAGTTGCTCCGAAACTTTATGTACAACCACATGCCGCCTTCGATTTGTCGGTTGTCGCTAAAATGGGTTACCGGGTCTGTAAGCATTTCGAATTAGGACTATCTTACCAGTATGGTTGTCTGAATGTGATGAAACATTTCAATGATGGTAAATCACAAGGCCGTAAAGGACATTTATCAGACTTGATGCTATCCGTTTACATCCCTTTCTCTGTTAAATAACTCATGCATGGATGACATTGTGAAGAATAGAGAATGGCCGATTGACAATTCTCAATTATAAAAAGGCACGGATTGCGCGGAAAACACGGTTTTAAATAATTATTATCCGTGTTAATCCGCGAAATCCGTGCCTAATTTCTTGTTATCAATAATTGTCAATATCGTTCGTCAATTCTTCAATCTGTATAGATTCAGAGTGTAAACCTAGACTTCTTCCGTTCTTTGGGATCAAGCCAGAAAGAACGATGACGCACTACTGTTATTTAGTGTTACTACGCTTCCAACCCTCGCCAAAAGCCGTTACATTTGTCGGCATGAAAATACAGATGCACTTGATCACCCTGTTCGTGACCCTCTCTATCTTAGGGATCTTTTTCTTCCAAGGCTATTGGCTCTGGAACCAATATACCATGGAAAGCCGGCAGATGCACGAACGCATCGACCTGCTGTTCAAGCAATCCATCGCCGAAGTGCTGGCTATTCAGGTAGAAGACATGGGGCGCGACACTTCGGCTACTGCCCGCCACGGGAAACTTGAAATCGGCATCAGCGCCGACAGCCTGAGCCGCGCCCAAAGTCAGCCGGGCCGACGAGTAGTACGTTATTACCGCAATACGATATTTAATCCGGAAGAAGGGAGTAACGATGCACCACTGGTCTTTACCAAAGAATACTACAAGGAAAGTTACGACGCCTTGCGCCTCGCCGGGACAGCCGGTATCTTCGAGATGGTCAATACCCTGAAGCCGATACAGATCAACCAGATTGACAGTGTGTGGGGTATTCATCTCCGGCAGGAAGGTATTCAGGCTGTACATTTTGTAGACGCCCTGTTTGGTCGGGATACAGTTATCGACTCGTCCCGTCCGCCTGGTCTTGAGCCCAAACACCTCATCCCGACACAACGTATCAGTACTTCCATGACTGAACAATTCGGATTGCAAGGTTATATTGTCAATGCGAACTGGATCATATATAAACAGATGATCTTCTCGTTTGCCGCCTCGCTCCTCTTTGTCCTGATCACGTCGGCTTGTTATGCCTATCTGATCCGTACGATCTTACGACAAAAGACAGTGGCGCAAATCAAGAACGACTTTGTCAACAACATGACCCACGAGCTGAAAACTCCCATCACCGTGACTTATTCAGCCATTGATGCCTTGCAGACATTCAATCTGGTAGAACAAAAGGAGAAACGCGAGGCCTATTTCAATCTGTGCAAGCAGCAGCTCAAACATCTGACAGAGCTGGTGGAAAAGATCCTGAGCATGGCGGTTGACGAGCGGAAGAACTTCCGCCTGCAACGCGAAGTATTCCGCCTCGCTCCTCTCATCGAGCAACTGATACGTCCTTTGGAGCTGCGTGCTTCCAAGCCCGTCCATATCCGGATGACGGATGAAACCGAACCGACTGAAATAGATGCTGATCCGCTACATCTGAAACAGATGTTAGAGAACTTACTGGATAATGCCGTCAAATATTCGGGTGAGGAAGTCCACATCGACATCCGTATCCGACAGACGGCGAACGCGACTGAAATACGCGTTACAGACGATGGTATCGGTATTGCTCCCAGTCAGCAGGAACGCATCTTCGAACGCTTTTACCGCGTCGGGAACGGCGACAGACACGATGTGAAAGGCTTCGGCCTCGGACTGAGTTACGCCAAAGACATGGCCGAACGGCACGGAGGCAACATCCACGTAGAAAGCCGCGAACACCACGGCAGTACATTCACCCTGATAATTCCTTTTAGACATGATACACGTATTACTGGCAGAAGATGAAATAGCCTTGGCCAAGATTATTAAAGACAGCCTCGAAAGCCGGGGCGATTTTCAGATCAGTATCGCCGCCAACGGTGAAGAAGCCTTGAACCTGTTCCGGCAAGTCCGGCCCGATGTGCTTGTTCTCGATGTGATGATGCCACGCCTCGACGGCTTCAACCTTGCCAAGATGATCCGGCAGATCGACCGGCAAATTCCGATCCTGTTCCTGACAGCCCGCTCTTCCCTCGACGATTTAGTGACTGGTTTCAAGTTAGGCGGTAACGATTACCTGAAGAAACCCTTCGAGATGGAAGAACTGATGGTACGTATCCAGGCATTGGCGCACCGCCCTATCTCTGTACCCGAACGAGAGGAGGTCAAGGAATACGAAATCGGGCGATATCGTTTCCACGTAACCCATCAGACCTTGGAGATTGACGGACAAACCGAAAATCTCTCGTTCCGCGAATGTGAAATCCTACGGATGCTCTGCCAACAGAAGAACGAAGTCCTGCAACGCCGTCCTGTCCTGCTGGAACTATGGGGCGACGACAACTTCTTCAATGCCCGCAGCATGGACGTTTTCATCACCAAGCTCCGCAAGAAACTAAAAGCCGATCCCTCGGTACAGATTGTCAATATCCGGGGAATCGGCTATAAGCTAGTGGTATAATCTTGGATAAGCTATAATGTCACGACAAAGGTCGTCAGCGAACGGGCCGGTGCCTGATAGGAAAGCACACCGTCGCTAATCTTCACGGCAGGCAGGGCTTGGCAATCTTCCTCCTGACTGGTACGCCAAACTCGGACTTCCGGCTTGGCAGAACGGAACTTCTCCAAAGAGATCGTAGCCGTCTGTTCCTGTTCTGAGGTATTCAGCCAAGCAAAGACCAGTTCCTTTCCTGACGGAGAAACAGCGGCCAAGACCTGATCATGTCCAGACTCGATAAACGTATATCCTTGCTTGAAGAAACGGGTAATCTGCATCCGGACGTAAAAGTTCTTGATCGGTCGGTATACCTGTGTCTGGAAATTACCCCGCAATACACACCATTCATTATTATACTCTTCCATGATCTGCCAGTCCAGCCAGGCTTGTGGACGCATGATCCGCATATCATCAAAGAGTTTCTGTACGAGTAGCAAATTGCTTTCCAGTCCCGAACCACCCGAAGGTCCTGTCTCCGACTGCCAGAACGGCTTTCCGGCACGGGCAATCAGTTCACGAACCTGCAAGCGTTCTTCATTCGTACCACTATAGGTATGCGTATTCAGTTGTCCTAACTTCTCCCATATATCACCGGCTTCTTCATACGCCTGCTGCACCTTGAGGAAATGATTCAGGTTCGTTTCATCAGAAGCCGAGATCACCGTCTTCAATCCCGATTCCTTCAACATTGGATACAACTTCCGGATAATCCGTATCTGCGTTTGCGGCTCAAAATGACAACCTTCCTGCGAACCCTCAGCATACCAGTAATTCGAATACGATTCATTGAATGGCTCCAATGTCTTGAAATCTATCTGATAAGTATCCTTGTAATACTTGCAAACATCAATCAGATATTGGCAAAACATCTCTTCATATTCCGGCTTCAGATTATCTTTCAGAGGATCAGCATGTCCTGCCGCACAACCGCTCACCGTCATCCAATAGGGAGCCGAATTGGAAAAAGCCTCAAACACGGCATCTGGTCTCTTCTCCTTAATCTTGAGCAAGATCTTCCGTTGTGCTGCATCCGCATTCCAGTCATACGGAGCCTCCGGTGATGCCTTGAAGCCTTCCATCTCGGCCCGTTTACCTTTACCTTTCACCATGTGTCCGTCGGCATGTGACGGATCATCTCCACCTCCGATATTATACCGGAAAATATTCATGTTCAACTGATCCGGCGAAGTCAGCATATCCACAATCGAATCAACCTTTGCCTCATCCCATTTCCCCACCTGAGCAGCCCACCAGCATAACGAACTGCCCCAACCTTCGAGGGATTGATACGTTATTTCCGGCTGTAATACTACTATATCCTTCGTTTGATCCACATCCTTTGCCACAGCGTGAGTACCGAATAAAGCCAACCCCACCATAGCCATCACTAATTTTTTCATCATACTATATATTAGATTTGTTTTTGGTGGGTAAAGATAGGATAAACTGCAGTTGATATCAACATTTACTCTAATAATTCTTTTATAACATATCTACAAATAGTAGAGGTAACTCTACCTCTCATACGAATAATTCTAATTATTCAGCCTTCATAAAATGAATCAAAACATCTTTATTATCATAATTGGCTGCAGACACATATTGAATTTTATTCGAAAAAAAATCTACAGCTTCTTGATGTACATGACCTGCATAGATGCCGATTACCTCTTGACTATTAAATACTAAATTTCGAAATTGAAAAGTAATTTCACTTCCTCCGTCTTTCGGCCAAGGTTCTCTACGTTCTATCTTATAATAACAATCATTCTGTTGATTCCAATCCGGACTACCACAGCCATAATCAATATCGTGTCCAAACAAATAAAGAGGAATATGCAAAAACAAAACTATCGGCAGTCCCTTGTTTATCTGTTCCTTAAAAAAGGCAAGCTGTTCTTCTGTTATCTCAAAAGTAGAATTATCAATCACCACAAAATTAATATTATGGATGATCTGAGAACGAAACATTGGGTTAAATCCTTGATACAACGGCTTTAAATTCGATTGCGTCCATTTTTCTCTCTGAATAAAAGCAAATCCAGGCTCTCCTTCATAATGCCAGTCATGATTACCGGCTATATACATCCAATTCATTCCTGAATTATTTAATAATTCGTAGATATATTCAACAGATGCTAAAGATGGAAAATTAACAATATCACCTCCTAAAACGACAAGATCAGCTTCACTATTTTTAGCTTTTTCTAAAGATGCCATTAAAGATTTTTCTCTACCATTTGTTATACCATAATTTTCGGGATTAACAAAATCGCCCCCCATACGTTGTGTATATAAATAAAACTCTTGACCACGTTCATCTTCAACAGTAAAATGAGTATCTGATAAAAAAAGAACATTAAATGGAGTTTTTAAATTTTCCACATAATAATAAACATCTGAATTTTTAACAACAATATTATCTACAGACATCAAACTTCTGTCATTTTTATTAATATCCTCCCCACATCTTATAAAAAGAAATAACGATATTAATGAATAAAATATAACTCTCATAATTTCTTGTTTTTAAGAGACGTGCCTAAATTAACGCACGTCTCTTTTTCTATATTATAAAATCAATCAACTCTTGGATTAAAGCCTTATTTTAAAATCCACATAAGTTTATTTACACTCTCAACTCCATCCCATTGACGATCTACGGCAATAAGTAATTGCTCTTTATTATAATTTGTTTCCGATTCTGGATATAACCATCTCATTGGCATCTTATACTTATCATCATTCATATTCGTTTCTGGATTAATTGGCAATTCAGGGTATCCTGTACGCCTATAATCACAATAAGAATCCCATGCTAAATGAAGGAATGAAGCCAAATAAGCTTGTAACCATATTTGTTTCAATCGATCTAAGGATGTCCCACTTATTGCATAAGCTACACCATCCTCCTTTAAATACTGATCTATGTAATCGTCTGTGATATTCATTCCTTGATTATATTCGGAAGGGACTGTAGAACGAACAAAATCAAATGAAGCTCGGATTCCTCTTTCATAATAAGTTCTAGCAGAACCTGAAATCCAACCACGCTCTGCGGCTTCAGCCAATACAAAATTCATATCAGCAAAACCTAACCGAATCGAAGGAACACCAACATAACTTGACCTATAAACTTCATTAAGGCGACAAGACATTTTATTAGCAACTTTTTTTTGTTCATCATTGAAGACTCCAGCTGCATCTAATCCTTGATAAGCATTCCAGTCATTTTTATTCAATAAAGTTTCTCCATCTGGCAAATAAAGCGGATCAGTCAAAGCTTGCATTGGAGAAAAATAATAAAACAACCTATAGTCTTTTAATTTTTTCAAAGGATCAATAATCGTACTTGTACCTGCATTTGCATCTACCCACTTCATATTATCATAATGTAAAGGATTTTGTTGTCCACTTTTATCAGAATAAACGACTTGCAGATTATCTTCATTTCCTTCAAAAATATTTCCTTCTAATACTATTTGAGCAAATTTTTCTTTTATCTGTAGTTCTGATGTATCATCAGCTCTTTTCTGCAAAGCCATCAAAACTTTTAATCTAAGAACATTAGTCGCTTTTCTCCATTTTCTAGGATCACCATCATAAAATGGATCTCCAGAAAAACTAGAAGCATTAGAAAAATAATAATCTGCTTTTTCTAAATCTTCCAAAATGCCCTTAAATACATCTTTTTGTTCATCATATTTTGGATATCTAAAAGCATCTATTTGAAGGGCCTCACTATAAGGTATATCTCCCATATAAATTGTAGTTCTATAAAAAGCCCACCCTTTCAAATAATAATAAAGCCCTAAATAAGCATCTTTTTCAGAGCCAGATGCTAATTCTACCATTTTTTGAGCATTTGTAAGATTTCGTATCCTATCAAAATTATCTTTACCTAAGCGATTATATTGTATTTCATAAACGCGCTCCCCTTGAAAAATACGTTTACAAAGTAACTCACTATTTATATCATAAGCAGATTTAACATTATCCAATATTAATCCACTTGCTAACATTGCAGGGGTTACTTTATTTGTTGTATCTGGATTAGTATTTAAATCATCAAATGAAGATGTACAACTAAATGCTATGACTAACAACCCTATTATACAATATACGTATAATAACTGCATTATATATTTTATCGATTTCATATTCTTAATCTTTAAAAATTCACTTTTATATTAACACCTAAATATCTCTGAGAAGGAGCATTTAAGTCATCACTTCCAACGTCTGGATCTGCATATTTATATTCTTTTGCCCATAAAAATAAATTCTGCCCAGTTAAACTCACTGCAGCTGATTTCATACCTATTTTTTTACATAAAAATAAAGGTACATCATAAGTTAATGTTAAATCTCGCAATTTAAAAAATGTTTCATCTAATATGTTCTGTCTACAATGATTTACAACGCTACTATTATAAGTCATTGTATAACCTTCATAAGAGACAATAACATCATTGGGGGCAAACACTCGAGTATCACTAATTATATTTCCATCCGGATCTCGTTCCACACTGCCTGAAACGACTTTAACCCCTTCACCAATATATGTATTCTTACCATTTACAACCTCATCATATCTATATTGGTTATCTGTTTTAATATGAGCTCCAGAGTTCCATAACATCTGATGAGTTGTTGAAAAAGACAATCCACCTACTCTTCCGTCAAAAGTAAAGCTCAATGTAAATCTTTTATACTTTAATGTATTTGTGATACCCCATACTAAATCTGGCTCAGTATTACCAAACTTTGTCTGAAAATTCTGCATTATAGGCAGACCTCCGTTATGAATAAGATTTCCTTTAGAGTCCCGTTCCCAATCATAACCAGAAAGCCAATCCCATCTTGCACCTTCTTTTATCCAAGGCTTTTTAGTTGAATAATCTGGGTCTAATTTATGATATGTATATTTATCATGTCCCCAGTTAGTCAAAATATCCCATTGAAAATCTTTCCTTTTTATAGGAGTAGCCCCTATTGTTAATTCATATCCTTCTCTCAATCTTTCTTCTTTTGAATTAATCTGTATTGAACTAAATCCAGTTGAGGCACTTACACCACCATTAATAATAAAATCTGATTCTAATTTTCTAAAATAAGCAAAATCAGCAAATAATCGATTGTGAAAAAAATTAGCAGCTGTTCCAACTTCATATACTACCGATTTTTGAGGAAGAACATCACCTCCAATAAATGATGATGGATAATAAGCAGTACCTAAACCATCCCATACATTTGTAGAAACAGAATAAGCATTATTGTTATCATATACTCCCGCATCTTTTTTTGATGTCGTCCAAGATCCTCTTATTTTCCAAAAATCTAAATTCTTAGGTAATGAAACTAGCTCAGAAAGAACAACACTACCAGCTATAGATGGATAAAAATAAGAACGATTTCTACTTGATAAAGTAGAAGACCAATCATTACGTCCTGTTATATCTAAAAAATATGTACTAGCCCAAGATAAAGATAATTTACCATATAAACTATTGACTCTTTTTCTTCTTAATTCACTTTTTGCATTAACAGTATCTACACTTGCTTTTAATGAATAAAACCCCGGGACTGTTAAACCTCCTGATGTCTGATTATTCATGACATCATCTGAATAAAAATAAATATTTCCACCACCTAGAACATTCATATTTAGTTTACCCCAGGTTTTATCAGCCATTAACATCGCATCTGTATTAATGCTATAACCTGAATTTCTACTAATTCCATAAAAACCACGTTTATGCCAAGCGGCATTTGCACTCATTGCATTTCTCCATTCATTCTTAATTGAATAAAAATCTAAGCCACTCCTCAACATAGCTTTTAACCATGAATTAATTTGATACGATGTATTTAAATACGCGCTCAATTTATCTGTATCATAAGCATCTACAACTTCATATGCTTTAAAATAAGGATTATCAAAATATACGTCATCATACCAATTTTGCTGCTCATTTTCTTTACCTTCAACCCAATAATTTTTATAATCAAGTATATCGTAATCAGCGCCACCCCATATCACTAAATCATAAATATAGCTACCAGTATACCCTTTACCATGATCATTAGAAGATACACGCTTATTATACGAAGCAGATCCTTCTAATTTAAATTTTTTATAACTCATTTCACCTCCTATTGTATAGGTTATTTTATTTAATTTTTGATTGAGATACTGTCCTTTATTATACACATGAGTTAATGATGTTCTAAAAGAACCATACTTACCTTTTTGAGAAACACTAACATTATTATTCGTTATTGTGCTAAACTGCAAGAAATTCTTAAAATTATTTTTCCCTTTTGATGTTAATTCCATTTCTCTCCATTCGAATGTTTTAGGATCATATTGAACAGCAGTCCTCCCTATATCTAACTTATCTCCCCAAACATAACCACTATCATTATACTTACCTCCCGATCCAACACTATACGAAGTTTGAACCTCTGGAAATGCTAAATATCCAGCAAAAAACATTGTATTACTATTGATTTCGACATCAATCCCTTCAGACTGGGAGCCTTTTTTTGTCGTAATCATAATAGCACCTGATGAGCCACGTGCACCATATAAAGCAGAAGCTGTAGCACCTTTTAAAACATCTAAAGATTCTATATCATCAGAAGCAATATCATTTAAAGACATATTACCATATGGAACACCATCAATAATCAATAAAGGACTACTACCTCTCAACGTTAAAGATGGAGAGCTATTAAATTCAGTACTATTATTTATATTTAGGCCAGCAACTTTTCCTGTCAATGAAGTTCCGACATCTATAGTCTTTACAGATGTTAACGACTGAGCATCAACTTTTTGCACTGCATATCCTAATGCTTTTTCTTCCCGTTTAATACCCAATGCTGTAACTACTAATTCATCCAACGCTTCAGAATCTTCTTTTAGCACAATAGACAACTTCGTTTGGTTTCCAATCTTTATCTCCTGATTAGAATAACCTACATAAGAAACAACTAAAGTAGCCCCACTCGTCACTTCCAACGAAAACTTACCATCCATATCGGTAATGGTTCCGTTGGTGGTTCCTTTAACCATCACATTGGCACCGATAACAGGCATTCCTGATGGATCTACAATTGTACCTGTAATCGTTTTCTTTTGTTGTGAAGATGACGTCTGAGCAATGCTCCGCACAACTATATTCTTTCCTTTAATCTCATACGTCACACTTTGTCCGTCCAAAATCTGACGAACGACTTCTTCTACTTTTTGATCATCGGCATCAACCGATACTTTTTTCTTTGTATCTACATCTTCTGATGAGAAAACAAATGAGTAACCACTCTGTTTTTTCAGGGCGTCCATTGCCTGTTTGACAGTTACATTATTCATTGTCAAACTAACATGCTGAGCAAATGCGGTTCCCGAAAGGCAACAACAAGCCAGAGCCACACAAATGGCTTTCTTTGAATAAATCATAAATAAACTGATTTTTTGGTATTAGTAATAAATTCATTCGGGATCTTTCCAAAAGAACATTTATCTTTGCTCTGTCTTCAAAATCCACTTAACACTCGATGGGTATAAGGACTTAATAGAACCGGAAGATAGGCCAATTTCTCCGGTTCTTTTTTATCTTTATACAGTTAACAAATTCTTTTATCCTTTTTTCATGGGCAATCTCTTTTAAGATTATACATTTATTTCAAATAAATCACTTTTCCTTCTTCATGATATTTCAACTTCCCTGTTTCTGACAACATATCCAATACATCATAAATATTTTGTTCCAACTGATTAAACTGTCCGTAAAAACGGGTTTGTTTCAGATCTTCGTTTTCTATTTCTATCTGTACATGATAGCTTCGCTCCAACTCCCGGACAATATCCGGCAACAGATCCTCATCAAACAGCAAGATGTTCTCGGTCCAAAGTGTCGCTTCTTTCACTTTTGCCGATGTGATATCCATTTCTCCTGTCGCCTTATGCAATACCATCTTTTCATTGGGCGACAAATATCGAACGGCTTCTTCTTTCAACTGATTTTCCAATGCCACTTTTCCTTCCAATAGTTCTACAACGGCTTCTTCATCTTCCGGATAATTTCGAAAATTGAATTTTGTTCCTACCACAGTTACATTCACATCATGTGTCTGAACCAGGAAGGGCATTTCGTCATTTTTCTCTACTTTAAAATAACCTTCACCTTGAAAAGCCAATCTACGGTCACTTACACCGAACCCTTGCGAATAAACCATCTTGGAACCGGCATTCAGCCAAACTGTCGAACCATCAGGCAGTGTTAGTTTTGTTTTTGAACCCAACGGAGCTTCCACTACAATATCAGAGAAATTGCTCTGAATCTGCCGGCTTCCTTGCCAATAAGCAGTTACCGTTATCAACCCTAACAAAACAATTGCTACTGCTGCAACACTCCACGTCCGATACCACTTATAAGATTGTTTGCCGGATTGGTCCAATCCTGTCCGCTTCCTGAAACGTTCGAAAGCTTGATCAACATCATATTGCTGTGTATCATCCGCTACAGCCGATGATACCCACAGTTCTTCATCCGTCAGGTTACTTAAACCAGACTCGTTTCTATCTGTAATATGTTGTTGTTTCTCTTTCATAAGCTCGACTCTATTTTAATAGACAGGAAAAATAAATCTGCGGGTAGTGAAGATGGATATTTTTTTCAAAAAAATAATTCATTTCCTCAAAAGCATGGTAATGACAAGAAAGAGTAAAGGCAAATAACCTCGTAAACGCTCTCTTAAAAAAGACAATGCTCTTTTAATATGGTATTTTACTGTATTTACTGAAATACCTAACTCCTGCGCGATTTCTTCATTCTTTTTCAATTCAAAGCGACTTTTCTTGAATACGATCCGTGACTCTTCCGGCATTTCATCAATGGCCTTACTGATTTCCTGCTCCAATTCTTTTTCCAACAAAACACCAAGCGGATAAGTCGTATCTGCCTGAAAGATCAATGAAGCATCCAACGTTTCCAATGGCAATTCAGAAAAAGACATTTCCTGCTTATCCATTTCCTGAACCAATTGATTCAAACAGCGATTACGAACGGCTTGTACCAAATAACTGCGCAATGAAGTTGTAATCTCTAAATTCTCACGGATTTCCCATAAATGAAAGAAGGTATCATCTACAATCGTCTCTGCCCAAAACGAATCATGCAGAAAACCATTTGCCATTTTACATAAAACAACATAATGATGATCATACAAATGCCGAAACGCTTTTTCTTCTCCTCGCTTCAAGGCTTCAACCAATATCCGTTCATCAACCTTCATTTACAGGGAATCATATAAATTCCCTGCAATATAAATAAAATTTATTGACGTGTGCAAATCTCATACAACAGTTTAATCGGCACTTGATTGCAGTCAAACTATAAATTGTTTAGACCTCATACTTCATCTGATATTGTTTGTAAAAGATAAAGGCCAGAACAAAACCAATCAGTGCAAATGGAATACCTACCAACGCGGTATAGCGATAGTCGTGTGTAACCGCCAGGCCTCCGGCATACGCTCCTACTGCATTTCCGAAATTAAATGCCATCTGCACACAGGCTCCACCCAGCATTTCTCCACCTGGAGCAACCCGGATAATCAGCAACTGCTCCGGACTTGATACGGCAAACAGGCCGGCTGTACACAGGATCATCAGCAAAACAGACATCCAAGGATTGGACGCCAGGAAGAAAATGGCCAATAAAGTCAGACAAATCCCGGCCTGTACAACCATCGTCACACGTCCCGGTGTATAACGGTCAGACATACGTCCGCTGATCAGATTTCCAACAACCATTCCAAAACCGGCTAATACCATCAAAACGGAAAGACTGTTATCAGAAAAACCGGAAACATGGGTAAGTAACGGACTGATATAACTATACCAGCAAAATACGCCTCCATTACCTAAAGCTGTCGCACCCAAAAGTATCCAGGGAGCGGGTTTCCGTAAGAAACGGAATTGTCCCTTAAAGCCTGTATCCTGCAAACCTTCTACAAACGGAACCCAGCGACTTATATAATAAAGTACGATGACACCCCACAAGGCAACCAACAGGAAAGTAACACGCCATGAAAACAAATGACTTAAAGAGGTTCCTAACGGAACTCCGAACAGATTGGCTACTGTCATTCCTGCAATCATAATGGAAACAGCCTCTGAACTCTTGCCTTTATCAGCCAACTTCGAAGCTACAATCGAAGCCACTCCGAAATAAGCGCCATGAGGTAAGCCGGAAACAAAACGTCCTAACATCAGAATCCAATAATTTGGAGCCAGCGAAGCACACAGATTTCCGACAATAATCAGCGATACCAAGGCCATCAGAATCTGTTTGAGTGGTCTTTTACGGGTCAAGATCAGAACCGGAGCTCCACAACAAACGCCCAAAGCGTAAGCCGATATAAAATGTCCAGCTTTTGCAATGCTTATTCCGAAATCAGAAGCAACGTAAGGAAGGATTCCCATCATCGTAAATTCGGCTATGCCCAAGGCCAATGTACCGAACGCCAAGGCAATAAGACTCTTTTTCATCTTTATTTCTCTCTTTAAAACCTAAACAATAACTTTTTCTCTTCTATCACAGTCAAATAAAGTCTATAAGACTTTTCTTCATTTAAAGCAGCAAAATTACACTTATGTTCTTAAACATAAAATCAATCCTTCCTTGTTTTATCAACAATTAACTCATAAGGAGAAAAACAATCTAGTATGTTTCAATGACAAAACTACGACATTTTAATTTTTTGACAGCTGTCGAAAAGCTTTTCCATATATGTGCTAAAGCTTTTTGACAGATATGGTAAAGTTTTTCGACTACTGTCAAACAATTAATTGCCTACATTTGTTATATTTGTATCCAGTAATAATCTGATTAATTCTATACAAAGATGGGAGCAGAATACGCTTTATTCAAGAATCCGAATCCGAACAAGGAGGAAGATAATCCTACGCTACATGCCAGAGTCGTAGGAGGAATCGTAATTGATACCGAACATATCATCGACGAATTGCGGGAGGCTTCTTCGTTTTCTTCGGGTGATATACGCGGACTGTTGCAATCGCTGGCCGATTCGCTGGTATTTCATCTGAAACAAGGTGACGAAGTGGATTTGGAAGGTATCGGACATTTCAGTGTCTCGCTTTCTTGTTCGAAAAAGGTAACAAGTCCGAAAGAAATCCGGGCCGACGATATTCATTTCAAATCGGTTAATTTCAGATGTTCCAAAAAGATTTCCCAACGATTAAAAGGAATGGAGCTGAAACGCCGGGCCAATGCCAGCATTGATCCGTCGTACGATCCGGAAACCCGCTTGGCTAATATCCGGAAATACCTGGAAACGCATGATTCCATCATGAGTTCGCAGTGCATGAGTATCAATGCGTGCAGCCGTTACACGGCACTGAAAGACATTGAAACGCTGATCCAGGCCGGTGTTCTTAAAAAGATTGGCCGGAGAAAAACGGCTATTTACATTTTATCTGAATAAGGCTTCATGAAATCGAATCGTCTTTTACTAACCCTTGCCTGGTTGCTTGTTGCTTGGGTCGGCAAGGCTCAATATACAGAAGATATATTAGGTACAACTTACCAGCGACAAACAATCTGTATGCCCGATGACTATGAAGGAAAGACTGTGAGTACCCTCGTCCGGAAAGCAGAACCTCAAACCGGTCGAAGAGCTATCTTATATATTCATGGGTACAATGATTATTTCTTCCAAGCGCAACTGGGCGACAGTGTGGTAGCACACGGGTATAATTTCTATGCACTCGACCTGCGTAAGTACGGGCGTTCACTTCTTCCGAACCAAGATGCCTTTTATTGCCGGAGCCTGGATGAGTATTTTGCCGATATCGACACGGCTATTGCTTTAATCCAAAAAGAAGGGAGCCGGGAGATTATCCTGATGGGACATTCGACAGGCGGACTGATTTCGTCTTATTACTTAAAGCATCATCCGCAAGCTCCCGTTGTCGGACTGGCATTAAACAGTCCGTTTCTCGACTGGAATTTCGGCTGGTTCATGGAAAGCGTCGCAATCCCGACGGTATCTTTCTTGGGAAAGTTTTTCCCCGACTGGATTATCCAAGGAACCAGCGGAGATGCCTCGTACGCCAAAAGTCTGTTGCAAACCTTCAAAGGAGAATGGACATTCGATACTTCCCTAAAAATGCCGTTGGGTCATCCTAAAAAGGCCGGCTGGATACGGGCTATTCATTCTGCACAACAAGACATACAAGACGAGTGTGCCATCCAATGCCCTATCCTGTTGCTATCTTCTACGCGTTCATACCCGGAAACGAACGAATGGCACGACGAATATATGTCTTCGGATATCGTTCTTTCGGTCGATGACATCCAGAAGTTCGGGAAACAGTTGGGACCGAACGTGACGGCCCGAGAAATAGAAGGAGGCATACACGACCTGATTTTATCACCCAAACCGGCACGCGACCATACATATCAGATTCTATTCGGCTGGCTGGATTCGATAAAATAACTACCTTTGCCGCATGAGTATGAAAAGTATGAAAGGAAAATGGATCAAATACATTCCTCTGCTCGGGCTTTGCCTGCCGGTTTCCGGACAAGCTCAGGAGGAAATTGCCCAAGACGCTACCAGTTACCGGGCAGAACTGTTCGGTTCGCTAGCAACCGGCGACAATACACCCTTTTGGATGACAAGTAACCGATATGGAATCGTTCCGCTGGAAGGGAATAATACCTATCTAAAAGCCGGAGTATTTCACCAGCAACATTTCGGGAAAGGATTCAGATGGGGAGCCGGACTGGACCTGGTCGGTGTAACACCACGCAACAAACATGCGTATATCCATCAGCTATATGCCGAAATCGGATATAAATGTATAGAAGTCAGCTTGGGGAGCAAAGAACGATATCATTCGCTGGTAGATCCTTTCCTGAGTAGCGGAGATATGATTTACTCCAATAATGCACGTCCGATTCCGGAGATGAACATCAGTATTCCCCGTTTCACGACTGTTCCGCTGACAAAAGGCTGGTTACAGTTCAAAGGGAACTTCAGTGTGGGCCGTTCGTTCGACAGTGATTATTTATCCGACCGCTATGCCGAAAAATACACGTTTGTGGAACACGTCTTATGGCATCAAAAGTCCGTTTATTTCCAGATAAAAGACACTCGCGGAGATTTCCCTCTTTCAGGAACGTTGGGCGTACAACATATCGTCCAATGGGGAGGAACATCGACCGACCCGAAGATTGGAGAACAGCCACATTCCATCAAAGACTTCGTCCGAATCATGCTGGGAGCAAAAGGTGGAGGCGATGCCTCTCTTTCCGATCAGATCAATGTCCTCGGAAGCCATCATATTTCTTTCGACTTCGGACTCAAGTACCAGGCTAAAGACTGGAGCTTGCGTGGTTACTACCAACATTTGTGTTACGACAAATCAGGTATGGAATTCAAAAACGGAACCGACGGACTTTGGGGATTGGAATTAAACCTCCCTACGTTTCCTTGGTTGGAACAGTTTGTCTTCGAGTACGTAACTACCCGCAATCAAAGCGGACCGTTCCATTACATCTGGTTTGACCACGACAAACATCCCGGCCGAGGCGGCGGCGGCGATGACTATTACAATAACGGAGAGTATGTAACGGGAAATTCCTATTTCGACCGATCTGTCGGTTCGCCGCTACTGGTTTCTCCCGAATACAATACAGACGGTGCTCCCGGATTCCAGAACAACCGTGTCCGGGACTTTCATTTCGGTTTGAAAGGTTCATTCTCTCCGACAGTCAGTTACCGCTTCCTGCTGACAGCCATGAATACTTGGGGGACAGGCACAGCACCTCTTCTCAAGAAGAAAGACGGCATTTCTCTTTTAGCAGATATCCAATACCAGCATCCCAAACTAAAAGGATGGCAGTTTGGTGGTTCTATCGGAGCAGATACCGGTGACGTATTCGGTAACTCAAGTACCGGATTCAGCTTAAAGATCAGCAAACGAGGTCTGCTGAAGGCCTACAAATAAAAAAGCCTGGGTTCATTTGAACTCAGGCCATAAGTCTTGTGCAATGACTTGCTGTGTCTGATCAGCTATTACTTGCAATCCTTTATGCGATGTATCCATACCTTCGATTGAAATAGGTTCATGGATCACCATTTCCATAGCATGACGATGTAAATTCAACGAACCGATAGGCAAGACATGGAAAGGTCCGTTCAACGTGATCGGAACAATCTCCAGATGCTGGTCGGCAGCCATCTGAAAAGCTCCCTTCTTAAAGCGGATCATTTTACCGGTATAAGTACGTGAACCTTCCGGGAAGATCGCAATGGAAGCTCCATTACGTAAACATCTCTCGGCTTCCACTACCGAACGGGCAGCCGCCTTGGGAGTAGAATTATCCACAAAGATAAAACCAGCCGCCCGACAAGCAGTTCCGACAAAAGGAATCTTTCCGATTCCTGCCTTCATTACCCATTTGATCGGAACGCCCAAAAATCCATAAATCAAGAAAATATCAAATGCGCCCTGATGATTGGCGGCAAAAATATACGACTTCCCAGGCTGTAAATGCTCACGTCCTCGGACTTTTACCGGACAAAGCGCCAAATAACAGGTCAGCCTCGACCAAATCATACCCGGATAATAAGAGAAGATCTTTTCACCACCCAATAAACACCCAACAATTGTTGTTACCGCTGTAAGAATGGTCAGTACCAAAAACACCGGAACAAAAAATAACCATGTGTACAAGATATAAAATAGACGCATCACCAAGATTTTTTTGAATTACAGAACAAAGATAGAAGCTAATTTAAAAGGATTCATCATTTTTATTCTAAAATATTTTTTCAATCGGGTTATTATTGCTTTATTTGCAATAGAAAAAGAAATTTATAAAACATCTATAACCATGAGCGGATTGATTAAAAATTTAGGAGTTATCGTACTCCTTATCGGTGTAGTTATATTAGCTGTTCCGTTTTTGACAGGTAGTATGACAAATGGTATTTTACTTACTGGTTTGGCAGTTATCATTTTAGGCTATCTGGGCCATATCGTAATCAACAAACGAGTAGAATAAAATCTATTGTAAGTGAGAAATATCAAAGAGGCTGTCTCAAAATGAGATGGCCTTTTTTGTGTCTGCAAAAAAATCGGGCAAGTCCTAACTTCGCTCAGTCAGAACTTGCCCGTCTCCCTAATTTTTTGTATTTTAGGG
>NZ_JAKZMM010000050.1 GCF_022809355.1 Parabacteroides faecalis
TTGAGTGATTAACAAAAATATGAGTCAACTCAGTATATAAATAAGTTAAACTAGAGTCAACCCCTTTTATTTATAAAGAGATTTTAAGTCAACTAAATCCGTTAAATGACAAAAATTATACCGTATCACCCCTGTGAAACGATCGTTCCACAAGGGTGAAGAGATCGTTTCACCTACGTGGTACGATCATTCCACCTGGGTGGAACGGTATAGATATAACGGGAAAAGTATAAACATATCACGAATTCACGCATTAAGTAACCCGGTTTTCTAGTTATCCACTCACCGGGTTGTCTTCCCATGAAAGGAGAACAGAAACCAGTAGCTTCTGCATTCCACAGCAAAAATCAACGTTTTCAAACGTTATCAACGATTCCATTCATCATTATTATTATATCTTTTTTTATTCTTTAATTTTTAAATCTCTTAGATGATAATATATGTCGGTTGATAGTGTTAAAACTTTTTGGAAAGAAAACTTGATTGTTCCGTTATTAAAGTCGGATAAACGGTTATAAAAAAGATACCAACAGGTTATTCATATTCTTATTGATTGATTTTTAATGATATAGTGAAATAATGGGATCAGTAGTTAAAAACAGATGTAGTGGAAAAGTTTATTCTCCCAAAAGGTGGTTAATAGGTGAAAATACCCTGTGAATAGTTCATCAAAACTATTGGTTTACTTATTTGGAGAATCAGGGAACCGGTTTGTATGGATGAGTTTTTGGATTCTGCAAGCTTTATTTTTCATTTTGTATGCACGAGTTATAAATAGGTTTTTAACGGGCTATCCACATTTATTCACTACTTTTGCAGGAAAGATAAAGCTATGCGTAAATTAAAGGTAACAGAATTGAACAGGCTGACACCGGAAGCCTTCAAGAATAGTGAGAAAATTCCTCTGATCGTGGTACTTGACCATGTGAGGAGCTTGAATAATGTGGGTTCGGTATTCCGTACTTCCGATGCATTTCGGGTGGAATCTATTTATCTGTGTGGTATCACGGCATGTCCGCCCCATGCTGAAATCCACAAGACGGCTTTGGGAGCGGAAGATTCGGTGGACTGGAAGTATTTCAAAGATACGCTGGAAGCTGTTGATAACTTAAAGCAACAGGGTTATACAGTCTGTGCTATCGAACAGGCCGAAGGCAGTACCATGTTGGATAAACTGGTGTTAGACAAGACGAAAAAGTATGCGATCGTCATGGGAAACGAGGTAAAAGGTGTTCAACAGTCGGTCGTTGATAATTGTGATTTATGTATTGAAATTCCCCAATACGGAACGAAGCATTCCCTCAATGTATCGGTAACGACCGGTATTGTCATTTGGGAGTTTTTCAATCAGCTGGGCTTATAAATCTGTTTATAACGCCCCGCTTTCTACCAGGACGACGATCCGTTCGGTCAAGGCATCTTTACCTTTCGGATCGTATTCTGTTTTCAGACTGGCACCAAACATACCGGCAAAAAGGTTCCAGAAGCCGGCACGGAAGCTGCCTAAGAAAGCTTTTACCAGGTGATAACTGGATTGATTGCATTCCCGGTCGATCAACTTAATCAACAGTTTACCTTGCGAAAGCGTCATCTTCTTCAATTCCGGTTTATATTGGGCAAACAATTCCTTTTCCATCCGCTTGAGATGTTCCTGTTGTTCTTTCTCAGTCGGCAGGGTTTCAATATATTCGTATGTTTCTATCAGGGTTTCATATACCAGTTTTGCATACGGAAGCGTTTTCTTCACATCACGTACCAGTTTCCAGTATTTGGCTTCTTCCCGTTTGTTACGGAACTTTACCGGCGGAAATATATACACATCCCGCAGGTTGAATACGGCAATCGTATCATTTCCTTCCACATAGGCCCGATGATATCCTTCGGGCAACGTATTCATCCGGATAGATTGTGCCTTACTTTCGGATGAACCTAACCAGCAACTCAGTCCGATTGTGAATATGATATGTATAGTACTCTGTTTCATAAGCCGATGCAAATGTATAAATCCTGTTGATAACTTGTGAGTTTAATTTGTTAATTCAAGTTTCGACCAGATAAACTTGATGAACTCGTTTCCGTTGTTTATATTTGCGAAGTATGTATAACCAAAACTCCTGTAACTATGAAACTGTTGGAACTATCCTTTTTGTTCATTTGTCTGTTTCCTGTTTCTGCAGAAGAAAATCTCCGTTTGCCTGATACCCGGGCGTTGGCTCTGGGTGGAAACGGCGTTACTCTTTCTTCGTTTTCCAATCCGGCTCTGGTGCAGTTATCAACAGACAAAGTCATTCATCTGGAATATTTTAACCGCTATGCCTTGAAAGAACTGGGCAGTATCAACGGAAGTTTTCAATACCCGAATACTTATTTGTCAACCGGTATTCATCTGGCTTCGTTCGGATACGAACGGTATCGGCAGAACATGGGCCGGATATTCTTGGGAAAACAGTTGAATACCCGCTGGATGATGGGTGTGTCTTTTCAATATTCCTGGATACAATCGGAGTTATATGAAGAGATTCCGGCCCGTCTGTCCACCGATATCGGGATTGTTTATATTCCCTTTGATAAGTTGTTGATTGGATGTGTAGCGCGAGATTTACCTTCTGTGCGTATAAGTGCTAAAGATTTGAATCTGAATGAACTTAGAACCTATGCTGTTCAGATCGGTTTCAACTGGGAAGTTCTCAATAACCTACTCATAACTTCGTTTGCCGGAGTGGATGAAAACCACCGGATACAAGGTGGATTCGGTGTAGAGTACGAAGTTTGGAATTGCTTTCAGTTGCGTGCCGGCCTGCAAGCCGATCCTTTTCTGCCCAGTTTAGGAGTCGGTTTTTCCCTTCATCATTGGCAATTAGACGCAGTAGCGTTGTGGCATCCGGTATTAGGTGTGAATTCAGGTGTTGGTTTGTCTTATTCCTTTTAATCAGATACGTATGAAAAAGCAGTTGATAATTCTTTTGATAACCGTGTTTATAAGTCGTTATAATACTTATTCTCAGGAATCTGTTTCTGTTGATAAGTGGAAAGAATATATAGAAGAATTAGCTGAAGAATCAGCGAATGAGAATCAGTTGGAAGCTCTTTATACCGAACTCTCCTACTTGTCGGAACATCCGATGGATTTGAATCAGGTAACGGCGGAAGAACTTTCCCGTTTGCCGTTTCTGACAGACCGACAAATCGAACAGCTGATTGCCTATCGGAAGAAATACGGGGAAATGGTTTCTATCTATGAGTTGAAAGGTGTCAATGGGTTGGATTATCAAACTATCCAGTTGCTTTTGCCTTTTGTCTATGTTGGTGAAAAAACGGTTAATAAGCTTCCTTTTACGGTGAAAAACCTGTTGAAATATGGAAATAATGAATTGCAAATCAGGTATGACCGCTGTTTACAACAAAAGAAAGGCTATGGTTCATATCCGGATTCTGTTTTAGCCCGTTATCCGAACCGGAAATACTTAGGCGAATCGTTTTATACCTCCTTGCGGTATGCCTATGAGTTTGAAGATTATTTACAGGCAGGTTTGGTGGCAGAAAAAGATGCCGGCGAACCTTTTTGGACAGGAAAGCATAAAGGATATGATTATTATTCCTTCCATGCGTTGATAAAAGAACAAGGGGTGTTGAAAACTCTGGTATTAGGTGATTATAAGGTTTCTTTCGGACAAGGCTTGGTAATCAGTAACGATTTCTCGCCAAGCCGTTCGGCTTTGGTAGCACAGGCTGAACGAAGGAACAATGGTTTCAGAAGACATTTCTCGACCAACGAACAGGATTTCTTCCGGGGAACCGGATTAACGCTCACCTGGAAAGACTGGGATGCCAGTTTCTTTTATTCCTACCGGAAACTGGATGCGGCGGTAGAGAATGATACCTTTCCAACCATCAAGACCGACGGGTTGCATCGTTTACAGCGGGATTGGGAAAAAAGGCATACAGTAACGATGCATACGTTCGGTGGAAACGTCCGCTGGGCACATCCGAATTATCATTTGGGTATAACGGCTGTTCATTATACATTCGGCGGAAAGACTATGTATCCACAAGAACAATTGTATAATCATTTTGCTTTCCGTGGAGAAAAGAATGTCAACATGAGTGTGGATTATATGTGGAAAAACCGATGGGGAAAACTATATGGCGAGACGGCTCTCTCAGCCAATAAAGCCATTGCTACGCTGAATGCCCTGCAACTGACACCGGCTTCTTATTTCTCATTGCTGGTGTTGTATCGGTATTATGACCGCCGTTACCAGGCGTTCTTTGGAAATGCGTTTGCACAGAATAAAGCGGTGCAGAACGAACATGGAATCTATTTAGGTTGCCAGTGGACACCTTTCGGACATTGGAAACTGTCTTGGTATGCGGATTTCTACCGTTTTCCCTGGTTGAAATACCAGATCGATTTTCCTTCGACCGGGAAAGAATATATGTTTCAACTGGATTATACACCGAATCAACATTTCTCCTCTTATCTTCGTTATAAGGGAAAAGAGAAGGATGAAGAAAGCAGGCAACATCGGTTTCGTTGGCAAGCTACTTATTTACTGGGTGATTCCTGGAAATTACGTACGTCGGCAGATGGTATTGTCTCGGCAAATACGGAAGAATCCAATAAAGGATATATGATTTCCCAAAGTGCGGGTTGGAAACCGGTACAATATCCATTGCAGTTGGATACCTATATCGCTTGGTTTGCAACCGACAATTATGCGACACGCATCAGTTCGTATGAGAAGAATATCCTGTATGCGTTTTACATGCCTTCGTTTTATGGAAAAGGACTTCGGGTAGCCGTCTCTTTCCGTTGGGATCTGAAAAGATGGTTTACGGTATCCGCCAAGTTTGCTCATACCTGGTACACAGACCGAGACAGGATTGGAACAGATACAGAAGAAATAGAAGGACAAGGCAAAACCGATTTAAACGTATTGCTTCGCTGGAAGTTCTGAAAAGGATTTTTCATCAGACAATGTTCAGAGGTTGTTATAAAGTGAAAAGAAGGTTTATTCGGGTGCATGTAATGTCTAATTTTTGTACATTTGCTCATGAACGAATGAAGAAACAAGAATTAATAATAATAAGTTATGGCAACGATTCTTTTTGACAAGATTGTTTATGGTCCGGTACATAGCCGCCGATTAGGTGTTTCTCTGGGCATCAACTTGTTTCCCAAAGATGGTAAGCTATGTACATTCAATTGTATTTATTGTGAATGTGGGTATAATGAAGATCATCGGACGCGTACGCCACTGCCGAAACGGGAAGAAGTGAAAGAACAACTGACGAAGAAGCTGGATGATATGCGAGCAGAAGGACTTGTTCCGGACGTGATTACCTTTGCCGGTAATGGAGAACCAACCATTCATCCGGATTTTGCCGGAATTATAGAAGATACGATCGCCATTCGTAACGAACATTGTCCGTCGGCCAAGATTGCTGTCTTGTCTAATTCAACCATGTTGGATAAGGAAGAAGTCTTTGAAGCCTTATGCAAGGTAGATGATAATATCATGAAACTGGATTCGGTTTTGGATAGTCGCATCCGACAAATAGATAATCCTAACCAACCGGGATTCTGTTTTGATAAGTTGTTGAAAAACCTTTGTCGCTTCCATGGTAAGGTGATTATTCAGACGATGTTTTTACGTGGCGAAAAAGATGGTGTGAAAGTGGATAACACAACCGAAGAAGAAATTACCGGTTGGTTGGATGCCTTGAAGAAAATTAATCCGAATCAGGTAATGATTTATACGATTGACCGGGAAACTCCGTTAAAGACATTGTACAAGGTTTCGAAAGAAGATTTGGATGCTATTGCCGAACGTGCCCGGGAAATGGGATTCCAGGTTTCGGTTTCTTATTGATCGGTTAACAGGAGAAATAGTTGACGGATAATTCAGAACTTATAAACTCAAGAACTTAAAACAACATATCGCAATGAAGAAGGACAAAGTTTTATGGGCAGATGATGAGATTGATTTGCTGAAGCCTCACATGATGTTTCTGCAGGAAAAAGGATATGAAGTGACGCCGGTAGTCAGCGGACAAGATGCTATCGACTGTTGTCGGGAGCAAAGTTTTGATATTATTTTCCTCGACGAGAATATGCCTGGTCTCACTGGCTTGGAAACTTTGTCACAAATCAAGGAAATAGCTCCGAATACACCGGTGGTGATGGTGACGAAAAGCGAGGAAGAAAGCATTATGAACCAAGCTATCGGCAATAAGATTGCGGATTATCTGATCAAACCCGTCAATCCGAATCAGTTATTACTGTCGATCAAGAAGAATGTGCATAAGAATGTCATTATCTCGCAAACAACTACTGAAGGTTATCAACAGGAGTTTGCCAAGATTGGTATGCAGATCAATGATTCGCTGACGACCGACGACTGGATGGAAGTGTATAAGAAACTTATCTATTGGGAACTGGAACTGGAAAGCAGTCAGGTTACCATGAAAGATATGTTGTTGATGCAAAAGGAAGAAGCGAACAATGCTTTCGGTAAGTTTGTCAAACGGAACTATGAAGACTGGATAAACAATCCGACCGAACGTCCGTTGATGAGTCCGGATTTATTCAAGAAGAAGATTTTCCCTTTGCTTGACGAAGGAGAGAAAGTATTCTTTATCCTGATTGATAACTTCCGAATGGACCAGTGGCGTGTGGTGAAAGATTTGCTGGCTGAATTCTATACCTTCGACGAGAGTTTGTATTACAGTATCTTGCCGACGGCGACTCAATATGCCCGGAATGCCATCTTTTCCGGATTAATGCCGGTACAAATAGAGAAGATGTTCCCGGATTTATGGGTGGATGAAGAAAGCGAAGAAGGCAAAAACTTGAATGAAGCACCTTTGATTCAGACACAGATTGACCGTTTCCGGAAGAAATATACGTTCTCTTATAATAAAGTTCACGATTCGCAGTACGGAGAAAAGCTGTTGGGAATGATTCCTTCGCTGTTGAAAAACCAGTTGAATGTAGTTGTATTGAACTTTGTCGATATGCTTTCTCATGCACGAACGGAAAGCAAGATGATACGTGAGTTGGCTCAAAGTGAAGCCGCTTACCGGAGTTTAACACGTTCCTGGTTTCAACATTCTACGACTTTGGAATTGTTTAAGCGTATTGCCAAGTCAGGATATAAAGTGATTGTTACGACCGACCATGGAACAATCCGGGTAGATACGCCGGTGAAAGTAATCGGAGACCGGAATACCAATACCAATTTGCGGTATAAGGTTGGAAAGAACTTGAATTATAATCCGAAAGAAGTCTTTGAGATCCGGGATCCGGAAAAGGTAGGTTTGCCTTCTCCGAACTTGAGCAGCAAATATATCTTTGCCTTGAATGAGAATTTCTTCGCTTATCCCAACAACTACAACTATTATGTGTCGTATTATAAGAATACATTCCAGCATGGTGGTATTTCCATGGAAGAAATGCTCATTCCGTTTATTACGATGATGCCTAAGATTTAATGGAGGAAAGGAAATAAGTGTTGTTCCTTTTTATCTTTCTCTCTATATTTGCAGATAACAATAGTAAATGAGTATGAAAACGATTCAGATTACAAGTTTAGATACGATTCATGAAGCGGCAAAAGAGTTCATTGCCAATATGGACGACCGTACGGTTTTTGCCTTTCATGGGAAAATGGGAGCCGGAAAGACAACCTTTATCAAGGCTCTGTGTGAAGAATTGGGCGTTGAAGATGTCATCAACAGTCCGACTTTCGCCATCATCAACGAATATCGTTCGGAAACAACGGGCGAACTGATCTACCATTTCGATTTCTATCGTATAAATAAGTTGAGCGAAGCTGAAGATATCGGTACAGAAGATTATTTCTACAGTGGAGCGCTTTGCTTTATCGAATGGCCTGAAAAGGTAGAAGATCTGTTGCCGGGAGATGTAGTGGATGTAACGATTACAGAGAATCCGGATGGCTCACGAACGGTAGAAGTAAATTGATTGAATACGAAATACAGGTAATAAACTATGCAGCCGTCTGAATATTTCATCTTGGTTTTGTTTATCGTGTTGGGAGTTTTTTCCATCACAGCTTCGGTATTGAATTTGGATTGGTACTTTCAGACCGACGGAGCCAGGATATTTGTCAAACGGTTTGGTCGCAACGGCGCACGCATCTTTTATGTCCTTTTGGGAATCGCTTTGATAGCGTGCGGCGTTGTCGGCTTTATTTACTGGTGATCCTTCTCCAGTAGTTCTTTGATCCAGGGAATAATGTATTCCGACTTGAAATAATGATTTTCCGGCTGTACGTTGACCAGCTTGAAATATGTCTCTCCATCCAATCCTTCGGGTAAAGTCGTCAGATTCTTTCTCTTCGTAGAATCTTGTAAGTCCTTATAATGATAAAAGGTAAAGTTCTCCGGATGTCCGGCCAGTTCGTATGCCCGTTTGACCAGATTTAAGTCACGATCCAATCCGCCTTCGGTACAAATCACCGGACGAGGTGCCAGGGCTGCTACCAGATCCGGAAAATCGAAGTTACAGAGGAAGGCAGGAATCAGGTGAGATATATCGTTGGGCCAACCGCGTCGTCCTTTCTCGTCGGGCATCGTCAATACCAGATCCCGTTCGCGGGTACGACAAAGAAAGTCGTTATAGACGAAGGCGTAAATGGATTCATCCATATTTCCCAACGCCATCAACGGTTCTGTTCCGAAAGAAAAGCCACTGACGATCAGACGATCCTTCCGCATAAGAGGATGATGTTTCATCCAATTCAGGATATGCTGGTTGGTATAAGAAGAATATCCCAAGTAATTCCACCCTAATTCTAGTAACGAACGGGCAAATGTCTGGAAGTCGTATGCATACGATTTCGCTTCTGTTTCCAGATCTGCCAGCTCTCCACTTCCCGGATTATCTACGGCAACGGCAATCAGTCCAGCCTTGACATACTGATAAGCCATGGAGTTCTTACTTTCTTGGGTCGGTTTATCAGGAGCATACAGCTGTGGTTCGCCAGCCAGTTCTTCTTTGGTTCCACCCCAACCGGGAATACAAAGAACAGCCGGAGACGGATGCTTTTCGTCCAGATTATCCGGTATCAGAACTAAGAACGGCACAACACAAGCCGGCAACGGATAAGCTTCCCATTTTTCTAACCGGTAACCATCCCGTTGTTCGGTACGAATACAAACCGGATCTGGTAAGTTTTGTAATTGCGGATGTTTCATTAATTGTTCCATCTGCAAGCGGACATGTTTCTGCCAGTTTTTGAAGTCGGCTGCCTGCATCGAAGGCCGGAAACTGAAAGCCGGTTCAAGCTCTTTCATCAGCTGATGAGCAACGGCTCTCGAACTAACGAAACGTCCGTCGGTCCGATTCGTCTGAAAAGTAGCATGTTCTTCCGGTTCAAATGACTGAGCCTGTACTTTCATACTGAAAATACAGGCTACGATCAGTAATAACCATATCGGTTTCATAGCTTCTTATAAACTATGTTGAAACATCCATTTCAGATAATCCGGCTCAGCAAACGCATTGTCCCAACTGTTATGCTTGACTCCCGGATATTCTTTGTAGCGGACATCCGCATTAATCTTTTGAAGTGTAGCATAAGCATCTCTCGAAAATTGCGGATCTACTACATCATCGGCAGCTCCGTGGTAAATACTGAAACCCGTTTTCCCCTTGAAGTTTTCCAAACGTTTCAAGTTTATACCTCCACAGATTGGAGAAGCAGCAGCAAAGAAGTTGGGATAACGGCAAACAGCATCAAAAGTGCCCATGCCACCCATTGATAATCCGGTAATATAGATGCGTTTGGTATCGACAATACCTTTATCTATATAACAATCCAGCATTTCTTTTACGGCCTTCATCGCTTTTGTTGCCGGAGCTGAGTAAGGGAATTCTCTTTTCCCGTTATTCTGACTCGGATGTAGATACGGTGCCCATGTTTCTCCTTCCGGACATTGCGGAGCAATGATGATAGCGGGATAGTTGGATTGATTCTCATACGAAGCCAGCATATCTCCGCCATGCAGTAATTGGGATTCGTTATCACTACCCTTCTCTCCTGCTCCATGCAGGAAAAGAATAATCGGATATTGCTTGTCTGGCGAATAGTTCAACGGATAAAGAATACGATAATTGAGTTTGTAGCCGTTTTGGGCTGTAAATTGTTTTTTCAGGAAACTTGTTTTGTCGCCTGCATACAGGCTGGTTGATAAAAATGTGAAGATCAATAAGATTAACCAATTTGTCCGTGTTTTCATACGATTTGATTTTAATGTTATTCCCAAAAGTACGAATTTATTTGATTCCTCTTTCTATTTCAGGAACTGAATTATTGTTTGAAAAGGAGAGAAAAATAAACAGCATCTTCCTTTTCCTTTCTTTAAAATGTATAAGTAAATTCTTTAGTTCACGACGTGGTTTAAGTAGTTCACGCCGTGAACTACTTAGTTCTCACTGTAGATTACTTAGTTCACGCCGTGAACTAAAGAATAGTTTGTGAGAATGACGAAAATAAGCCTCTGTATTTTCGGTTTTGATTCATCAGCTTTCAACCCATATCCAAGAGTTAAATTCATGGAGAAAATAAAAACGATGTAAATTATTGTTGGATTAATTTAATTCGCTGGAAAACCTTGGTATAGATGAGTCGATTCCTTTTATTTTTGCATGCTATAGTCGAGGATATAACCAATAATAAGAGAGATATGCAAACACAGTCTATCGGATATATGAATATACCTGTTCCGGCAGGGATTGATTTGAAGGAAGAAATCAATAAACTGAGAAAAGAGAAGAACGCCGTTATCCTGGCGCATTATTATCAGACAGCAGAGATTCAGGACATTGCTGATTTTGTAGGTGACAGTCTGGCTTTGGCGCAATGGGCTGCCAAGACAACGGCCGATATCTTGGTGCTTTGTGGTGTTCATTTCATGGGCGAAACAGCCAAAATCCTTTGTCCGAACAAGAAAGTACTGGTACCCGATTTGAATGCTGGCTGTTCGTTGGCCGACAGTTGTCCGGCGGTTGAGTTTGAGACCTTTGTAAAAGAACATCCGGGTCATACCGTTATTTCGTATGTCAATACAAGTGCGGCTGTAAAAGCCCTGACCGACATTGTGGTTACTTCTACCAATGCCCGTCAGATTGTTGAAAGTCTGCCCGCCGATGAGAAGATTATCTTTGGTCCGGACCGTAATTTGGGAAGTTATATCAACAGCATTACAGGCCGGAACATGCTGCTTTGGAACGGAGCCTGCCATGTGCATGAACAATTCTCATTGGAAAAGATCCTGGAACTGAAGAAACAACATCCCGGAGCCGAAGTAATTTGTCACCCGGAATGCAAGAAATACATTGTTGAAATCTCTGATTATGTAGGTTCGACAGCCGGACTTTTGAAACATGTCATCAAGTCTTCCGGCAAACAATTCATCGTAGCTACCGAAAGCGGCGTATTACACGAAATGCGCAAGGCCTGTCCGGATAAAGAATTTATTCCGGCACCGCCCAACGACAGTACATGTGCCTGCAACGAATGTAACTTCATGCGTTTGAATACGATGGAGAAACTATATAATACGTTGAAATACGAACTTCCCGAAATCTTTGTGGATGAAGCCATTCAGCAAAAAGCCATTCGTCCGATTCAACGTATGCTCGATATTTCCGCCCAATTAGGCTTGTGATGAGGAGGAAGGGAAAGTTTCTTTGTAATCTCGATCAGAGTTTACTGGTTTTGTTTTTCATTGGTATTGTTTATAGTTTGTTCCCATCTATAAATAATACCAATGATGCATATATGTATGCTGCAGATATACGAGAGGGAATTGATTTGTTTTATCCTCATCATTTATTATATAATGTATTGGGTTATGTTTGTAGCCAATTATTTCATATACATGATACGTTATCTTTTTTATGCTTATTAAATGCTCTTGGGGCAATAGGATGTTTATGTGTTTTTCGTAAGATCCTTTTATTTAAATTAGAATCGGAAAAAGTTGTACCTTTACTTTTATTGGTAGGTTCATGTTGGGGATTTATGAGGTATGCAACAGATGTAGAAACTTATATAATCCCTTTATTTTTTTCATTAGCAGCCAGTTGTTGTTGGTTGTATAAACGTTCTTTCTTTCTTACAAGTTTATTAGCGGCTATTGCTTGTTTATTTCATCAAATTCATTTCTTTTGGTGGTTGGGATTGGGTTTGTTTGCTATTTATCAATCCTCACCAATTCGAATTAAAGCTTTGGTGGTTTATATAGGGGCAGCTTGTATTGTTCCTTTAAGTTATGTATTGGTTTATTTATTCTATCCTCAAGTAGAAGGAGATAATATTATTCATTACGTTTTTCATGATTATTTTTATGTAGAGAGTGTAGGTTTTAGTTTTAAACATGCTGTATTATTGACTCCTGTTAATCTTATCAGAACATTGATTCAAGTGCATGGTTATATACCATCATTGTTACAAAATTATTTTTACGGAGGTATAGGAATTATTTTATTGGGAACATGTTTGGTTTTATTTATCAAAAGTATATTGCATAAAAGAATATGCTATAAGAATGAGGGTATAGATAAAGAATTAGACTATTTTGCCAAATGTCATGGTTATATCTTTATACTGCAATTATGCTTTGCTTTTTTATCAAATGGAAATGCTGAATTTATGGTTATGTTACCATTTGCATTTACAATTTATTTTTCATTTCGGTATTACATAAATAGTGATACTGTAAAGTGGATAGCGCTAGCTATGTTTTCCTGGAATATATGTATAGGCATTTTACCATTGCATTATTTAGAAATCTATCCATATAAGAAGATTGAGACATTTATAAATAAACAATCTCCTGATACAAATTTTGTTATTTCTAATTATCCACAATTATATAATATGCTGAGATATGATTATCCGCATAGAAAGTATAATTTGTATGAAAAGGAAGACGAGGTTTCTGGTTGGTTCTATACAGATTTAATTAATAATGAATATCCTTTATCTCGTTTTTCCATATTAAATGAAAATATTTCAACAGATAGAAAAACTGAGATAAAAGAAATTCTTACTTATGATTTAGGAGAATGGACTATAACTAAAGTGTATAAATAATTGAATATTAAAGATTTATTTAATAACCATGATTTTGGTCACAACACTTTCCTTACTTTCGGGTGTAGCAGCTAAGACCAAATAAACACCTGTTGCAACACGATTTCCTTTGCTGTTTTTGCAATTCCAGGAAACTTGTCCACCAACTGATTTTGTCTGGTAAATCAAGTTACCGGCAATATCCGTAATCTTAACATTGGAATTACTCATCAATCCTGTAATAATTACTTTATCATCAAAGTCTGGTCTGACAGGATTTGGGTAAGCATGTATATCTGAATAGTTTTCTTTTCCTTCGGTAGCTTCTCCTTGATACGACAAAACACCATAGCCGTCGGCTGCAAAGAATACTTCTCCACTTTCCGGATTAATAGCTATACTGTTAATAGAATTGGTAGGAAGCGGAGAATTATCAGTTGTAAAGTTTTCAATTACTTCCGTTCCATCGGCATTGACAAGGAAAACTCCCGAACCATCCGTAGCAATCCATTTCTGATTACTGCCATCAACAGCAATAGCGTTGACTCGGACTCCATTTAACAGGTAATCGGATTCATCGGCCAGCACAATTCGGTTAAACCGTAAATCTTCTATCTTCGATGGATTATAACAAACAATCGGTCCGATATTGGTTCCAGCCCAAATATAACCGTCTTTGTCTTCTGTCATACAATAAAACATACTGGCATCCAAAGTATTTCCTTGGTTATCACTGACGGCAGCATAATATTCAGAAACATCATCAGATTGATCTGTAACAGTTCCGTTATCATTTAAAGCAAAGAAGCCAGGTTTGCTGGAATGATATAGATTAATGAATTTATACCCTTGTTTGGTAATAAGTATTTTGTCTATAATTTCAGCATTTGCTATAGCTGTATTTGTATAACTGTACCATTCTTTATCTGCTGTGAGTACTTTAATTGCACCTGGAACTCTACAATTGGCAATCCATAAATTCTGTTTATTATCAAAAGTGACGCTACCAATACGGATATATCGTTTGTTATTGCCAGTTGTTGTTTCTAATGGACTATTTGTTAAATTAAACCAGTTTAGTACCGTATCATTTTTCAGTTCCAGAATACCTTCACCATAATAGGCTACATAAGTATGCGTTGGATCATTCGGATCAACAGCTAAGTTTAAAGCATCTTGGATGTAATAAGCATTTAATTGTTTGGCAATCTTTTGCTCATCATAGTTAGTCCATTGACCATTAGCATACGTCATGATGGTATTTGTTCGGAAATAACGATCTAATCCTCTTCCACCTCCTGTTACCCAAAGTTTACCTCCTTCATACTTTAAATCCCAGGCATAGTTTCTTTTCGGACTATTAATCGTTAGTCCGTCGACTAATGTGTCATACGAATTTGAATCGGATTTCTTCTTAACTCCCATGATTCCATTGGTTCCACAAGCTAACCAATATGTATCGGCTGTTTGTAAATAAGTGACATCTTTTAAGGAATTAAATCCACCTGTGATAGTTTGGAAGTTAACTAAATCGGTAGATACATAGAATCCATACGGAGTGAATGCCATCAGTTTTCCGTTTTCTACTTTCATTCCTGATAAGTTGGAGTCAAGGAGAAACTTGGTAACATTGTTATTGTTTAAGTAATAGACTCCTTTTGAAGAAATGCACATGCATAACTTATTTTGGAAATCAGCTATTTTAGTGATGCTACTTAATTCGAATTGATCGGTTTGGATTGTCAGATCGCTCCAATTGGATTCATCCAATAAGTTATCATTTAGTTTTCCTTGTCTGATGCCTGTACTTGTTAATGCATAAAGTGTATTACCTATAATACATGCTGAGCGAACGGCTCCGATACGATACGTATCGGTTATTTCCTGTTTTGTCAGATTGACAACGACAATACCAACTTGTGTGGATATATAGGCATAGTTATCGGAGAAGTAGATATCGTTAATCGTTTTATCTTGTATAGAAGTACTATTCTTCAGGTAAGGAAGATTGTAGATACCGCTTTCATTCCACAGATCGATATTACCATTTCGATAACCTATTACCAACGTATGTTTATTAGCATGATAACGAATGACCTTTATTTTATTATCGCTTAATCCGTTCTTCTTGGAATAAGTTGTCAAGCTTTGGTCTTCCTTTCCGTAAGCATATAGTGAACTATCTGCTACTGCAAACACGTAATTCGGTGTCTCGGCTACTAATGCCGTGTTATTATACGCCTGATGTATCGTCCATTTATCGAATTGAGCATAAATAGATTGGATACAACTACAACATAACAGAACAAGAAAACATATTTTATTCATGCAACAGTTTATTTATGATCGGATAATTGGGTAAGAAATTCATCCAGTTTTTCGACAGCTTTTGCCCGATGACTGATTTGATTCTTGATATCGTTTCCTAATTCGGCAAAAGTTTGTTCGTATCCTTCCGGTATGAAAATAGGATCATAGCCAAAACCATTTTCTCCTCGCTTGGTTGTGGTAATGGTTCCGTTTACAATACCATCAAAAGTATAAGTCTTTTCGTTCCATACTAAGGCAATGACTGTCCGGAAACGGGCCTTTCGGTTTTCCTTTCCTTCCATCTCATGCAATAACTTCTTCATATTGGCTTCCGAATCATGTCCCGGACCTGCATAACGGGCAGAATAAACACCTGGTGCGTTATTCAAGGCTTCTACTTCCAGACCGGTATCGTCAGCGAAACAGTTTAATCCGAACTTTTCCTGAATATAATGAGCCTTCTGAAGCGCATTTCCTTCTAATGTATCGGCTGTTTCAGGTATATCATCGAAACAATTGATTTCTGCCAAACTAACTATTTCGACTGGATGATGTGAAGTTATCTTGCGTACTTCGTCCAGTTTGTGCTTATTGTTGGTTGCGAATACTAATTTCATAAGATGTAAACTTAGATGTTTATATGTACAATAACGTATTTACCCGTAAATCATTGTATGGGTTGCCAATAAAAAACAAAGATAGTGGAAATAAATAAATCCCGGCCGTATTCGTGAGATTAAATACGACCGGGATTAGCTTCCTTTTATTCTCTAAGGAGAAAGAATATTATTGTTCTAATTTATGGATAATCTGCATCATTTGAGCACCTAAACCAATTGTATAGCCTTGAGAAACAAATACAACACGGTTAAATGTATCGGCAATGAGGAAGATTGGCAATGTATTGGCATGTTCCAGCTTCATGGCTGCTACCATTTCTTTCTGGATAGCATGACTCTTGTCAATACCGTAAACGATATTATTCGGTAAACCCTTGAACTCTGCCGGATCAAATTTCTTGTATCCTTCTTCATCCGGGAAGAGTAATACCATCTTTCTGCCCCAAGTTTCTAATTGGTCTTTCACTGCAGCGATATCGCGCATCGCATGATTCGTCGGTTCCTGACGAGCACCTAAGATGGCAACGACGTAATAACCACGTCCTGTTGTAGCCAGCAGACTGGTTTCTTCGCCTGTTTCGGCAGAGATGTATTTGTTCTCTGAGTTGAAGTTTCCGATTACCTGGATGTCATCTTTGTTTTCACGCATATTCAGATGAACCTGTGTTGTCTTTCCTTCTTCGATGTTGAAGAAAGTCAGCTGGGCCAATACGGTTCCGCTGGCCATACGTGTACCACTTACCAATAAGTAGCTGCCTGTATCCATTTGCGTTCCTTTCTTCAGCAGATTACTCCATGTTGCACCGCTACCCATGTCTACATCACCTTCTTCGTAGTTTAATAACTGCAAACGTCCGTCGGTCAGTTTAGAGATGGTGAAATGAGAATAATATTTAGGATCTTCCAATGCCTTGATTGGTTTATAATCTGCCTGTAAAGTCCCTTTTGAACTTGTTGTTTGTTCGGCTGCCTGGAAGTTAATGTCGATGATTTCTTTACCCGAGAACAACTGAACTTTACGGGTTACTTCGTCAATACGTGCCGGAATTCCTAAAGCGCGTGATAACGAAACAAAGAAGATATCGCGTGAATGTTTGTCGGCTATGCGTGCTTTCCAAACACCTTCCGGGAAAATCGGTGCGCCACCCAAGTTGCATTTTTCATCGATGGTGATATTGTTCTTTACCCAATCTACCAGCTTCATCGGATCTGCCTGATAAGCTTTCAAGTCGGCTTCCGGAACAGCTTTTTGGAAGAATGCCTTATACGGTGTAATCATTTCGTTGGCTACACGCGGGTTCCGTACGTACTGTGCAAAGATTTCCGGATCGATATTTCCGTTGGAGATACTATTCTTCAGATGATCATCCAATACTTCACGAGAAACATCACGCAGGTCTTTAGCTGAAATACGCTGTAACAGATCGATCGCTGCTTCTTTCTGTTCGTCGTTGGCTGAAGCATCTTTCAGGAAACCGGAAATGGTTTGATAGTTTCCGCGTGAACCAACGAGCAGCTTGGTAGCAACAGTGGCGTCCATGCCTATTTCCTTAGCAAAGTCTTTTGCCTTCTGGTCTGTAAAGAAGGTAGCCACATAAGCATTGCGGATAGAATCTTCTTCAGCCATACGGCGAGTATTTTCAGCTCTTTGTTCCGAGGTTACTTCCGGTAGTTTCGCTTTCTCTGGAGGAGGAACAATATCCAAATCGATCGTATAAGCTTCACCTGCTTTCTTGTCCAAGACTACAGTTACTTCGTTTTGCTGGCCGAAAGAAACTTTACTGTAACCAAACTGGCCGTCTTTTGATGCCCAAACCAACATATCACCCTTACCGGATGTTAGGAAGGTTTCACCGTTGGCATCGGTTGTTTTGTTGGCAACGGTATAGAATTCGGCGTAATTGTATACTTTAAATTCGACACGGGCGTCTGAAACCGGCTGCTGATTGGCATCCACTACTTTAATGGTTGCTTTGGCAGTTTCGGCATAGTTACCGATGATGTTGATTTCCGTATAAAGCGGAGTCTGCACCATGACTTCTTCCGGTCCCTGATATTTACCGAATACTTTCGTATGCATCAGCATACCACGGCTTGCCGGAGCATTAAACCATCCCAGGTTCAGGACAGGTTCCGGCTCACAAGCACCCAAGAAGTACCATTGTCCGTCTACCCAAGCTTCTACCCATGCATGATTGTCGTCGGTATGTGCCCAACGGGGCGTATAAACCTGGCGGGCCGGAATACCTACCGAACGCAAAGCCGCTACGGTAAATGTTGATTCTTCGCCACAACGTCCGTAAGCCGTCTTAACAGAGGCTAAAGGAGAACTGGTACGAGCGTCGGACGGTGTATAGATTACTTTCTCATGACACCAGTGATTGACTTCGATTACGGCATCATGCAATGAGAGTCCTTTTACGCGATCTTTCAATTCCTGATAGAAGACCATACGGCTTTCGTCCAGGTTTTCATTGTTTACGCGGATCGGCAGAACGAAATGACGGAATATATCTTCCGGAATCTGTTTTCCCCACGGCATTTCCTGTTTGGCCTGGAAAGAAGTCCGGACATTCTTCAGGAAAAATTCTCCACTGTAATCAGCAATGTCGCCTACCGGCATATAAGCGTACAGGAAACTCATGGCTTCCTTTTCTTCCGGTGTCATTGACTGATTGAATACTGTAAACAAATTGCCTTCACTCAAGGTTGTTTGTCTAGATTGGAAATCTGTTTCCACCTGAGTTCTGTAGGCTGTGTCTGAAATGAAATGAGAGGATGAATTGTTCATACAACTCGTCCATAAGAACAAGGCAGACACGCATGCGATCAAATGTTTTTTGTTCATATTTAGGTTAATAATGAGATTTATGCAAAGTTAGTGATTCTTCTTTGATTTTTTTCGTTTACTTTACATGTAATTTACGTATAATTCTAATTTTAATATTTTTAGAGATGATAGAAAGTGCTGAAGGTATCTTATTAGTTGCGTCGGTCATTTTAATATTCAGTGTTTTTGCCGGAAAGGCTGGATATCGTTTCGGTTTACCTGCCTTGTTGTTGTTCTTGGGTGTCGGTATGTTGTTCGGGAGCGACGGATTGGGTATTCAGTTTGATAACCCGAAGCTGACACAGTTTATTGGTGTCTTGGCGTTGAGTATTATTCTGTTCTCGGGTGGTATGGATACGAAGGTTGCTGAAATCAAACCCATTGCTTCGCAAGGGATTGTCCTGGCAACGGTAGGTGTTTTACTAACTACATTCATTACCGGAGGATTTATTTATGTTATTTCGATGATGGCATCGAAATATGTTACCTTGACTTTCCCGGAATCATTGTTATTGGCGGCGGTCATGTCGTCAACCGATTCGGCTTCGGTTTTCTCCATTCTGCGCAGTAAAGGTGTTTTGCTGAAGGAGAATCTTCGTCCGACCTTGGAATTGGAAAGTGGTAGTAATGACCCGATGGCTTATATGCTGACTTTGATTCTGATTGCCGTTATCCAGTCGGGAGGCATGAGCGTTCCGCAGGCGGCTTTGATGCTAGTACTGCAGTTGGTGATCGGTGCGATTGGCGGTTTCCTGTTTGGAAAAGCCATTGTATGGTTGGTCAATAAGATTGATATTGATAATGCTTCTTTGTATCCGATCTTGATTTTGGCTTGTTCGTTCTTTACGTTTTCGGTTATTACGTTGGTGAAGGGGAATGGTTATCTGGCTGTTTATATAGCTGGTTTGATTTTCGGTAATTCCAAGATTGTTCATAAACGGAGTATCGGTACCTTCTTCGACGGATTTACCTGGCTTTGGCAGATTGTGATGTTCATCACGTTAGGTTTACTGGTGAATCCGCATGAACTGATACCGGTAACGCATATCGGTTTGTTTATTGGTGTGTTTATGATTCTGGTGGCTCGTCCGCTGAGTGTCTTTATTTCTCTGCTTCCTTACCGGAATTTCTCCTGGCGGGCGCGGGTTTATATCTCGTGGGTAGGTTTGCGTGGTGCAGTACCGATCATCTTTGCTACCTATCCGTTGCTGGCCGGGATCGAACACGCTCATGTTTTCTTCAACATCGTGTTCTTTATTACCATTCTTTCGTTGCTGGTTCAGGGAACTACGGTGACCTATATGGCACGGAAGTTGAAGCTGATAGATAAACCAGTACTCAAGGAAGAGTTCGGTATCGAATTGTCGGAAGATATCCGCAGTGTGATGAGTGAAATCGACCTGACTCCGGCAGTGTTGGCTCATGGTAACCGTTTGATGGATTTGAAACTCCCGGATCATACCCTGGCTGTGATGGTGAAACGGGAGGGCCGGTATTTTATTCCTAAAGGAAATACGGTATTGAAAGAGGATGATAAAATCCTGATGATTTCGGATGACGACAAAGCTTTGCTTGAATCGTATAAAGAGTTAGGCGTCAAGAAATATACATTCAAGAAGAACGAATAGTGACAATTTGTTCAGATTGTCAAAATGTCAATGAAACCCCTTCAAAACGGGCGTATTTCGGACCTGTGTACGATGTGTTTGAAAATAGGAGCGTTTTGAAGGGGTTAAAACGTTGTTTTTTACCCTTAAATAATTGGTTGTAAGTATGATATCCTCTATTTGGATGAGTTCTGATTTCTGAAGAAAATACACAGAAAAAGCCCTGAAAAGAGGAAATTACTTCCTTTTTCCGGCCAAAACCGAAGGATTTTCCCGATTTTCTCGCCTTTTTTCGTCCAATTCATGCCGAAGAAATCAAAAATTCATGCCTATCTTTTCATCAAAAGCCGGCGTATTTGTTTGTAAAAGTAACGAGTTTTGTGGATAAACCTAGGCAATTTCAGGAAAAGGCCCTCTTTTCTTGCAGATTTTGTTCGGGAAATTCATTTTTGCGCGTTAGCAGAAAATGAATTTCAAGATCAATTTGTTCGTTTTCCTTTAAGAATCCTGTCTTTTCTGCTTACGCTATTTGTGAATCAGTCTTTCATTTCTGCCAGTCCTTCTTCAAACGTATGGGGAGTATAACCTATTTCCAGACGGGCTTTCTCAATACATAGGCCACTGAAACGGGGGCGCGGAGTTTTTTCCTGTATCTCCTCGGTAGTTACAGGCTGAATCAGGGAACGGTCGAGATGGAAATAATCGGCTACGCGATAAGCCATATCGGCAATCGAGAGGTATTCTGCTCCGCAGATATGATAAATACCCGACTTGGTGTGATGAATCAACCGTTCGGCGGCTTCGGCAATATCACTTACCCAAGTAGGCGTTCGCCACTGATCGGCAACCACCCGAATAGTTTGTCCGGCAGAGAGCTTGTTTTTCACCAGCTGACAAATATTACCATGTTGTCCGGGTAATGCCTTTCCATAGACAACGACAACGCGAAGGATGGCATAATCGGTACAGATCTCTTGGATACGCTTCTCTCCTTCCCGTTTGGTGACGCCATAATAATTGACCGGTTGTGTCGGGTCTTCCTCCTGATGCAGGCAATCTTCTTTCCCTTCAAAAACGAAGTCGGTCGATAAATGCAGGAAGCGTGTTCCACATGCCCGGCAAGCCTGGGCCATAACGGCAGTTGCTTCTACATTCATGGCATACGCCTCGTCGTGATGCTGCTCACAGTAATCCGGAACAGATAAGGCTGAGGCATTGATCACGGCATCTGGTTGTACGGATAAGATCAACTGACGGATAGCATCTGTTTGTTTGACATCTGCTTCCACAAACCGATAGCCCGGTTGGGGCTGTATGTCGGCATGAAGGGAGACTGCGGTCAGATCATATCCTTTTCCTGTCAGGAACGTCAGGATACGCCGCCCTACAAAGCCGTTGGCTCCGATAATCAAGACTTTCTTCATACGTTTAGAACATATAAATCATCGCCGCTAATATACGGTGATTGGTTACAGTATGTGTGTCGTGAATACATCCTCGGTTGTCGGCTGTACCGAACCAGCCGGTCGAAGGACTGTATTCGAGTCCGAATTTCCAATGAGGCAAATTATAAGAAAGCTGGAGATCAACAGTCAGTAATTGTCCGACTTCCAGTCCAGTTCCGTACTGATTGATGATGTCTTCGCCTGTACCCAGATTCTTCATATAGCCGACAAAAAGGCCTTGTTTCCATTTCTGTCCGTGAACAACATTCAGCCATGTCATCGAATGCCGGAACGGTGTGTAGGTTTGTTCGCCAGTCCGGTCGTCGATACTCGTTACTCCATAACCGCCCAGCATGCAGGTATGTGTCATGTTTTCGCCTAACGTACTTTTGGCGGCTACTAACCAGTCGGGCGTTTTATACCGGAGATGTGCTTCAAAGCTCATGGATGTGATCCGTTCATCCAGCTTATACACCTTGCCATCAACCGTATTCTGTGTACGAGGCTTCAGGGATAAAACTTCAGCTCCGATACCCGCCTGAAAGTTTTCATGTTTGTAATCGATGCCGGCATAGAATTCCGGGATACAACTGTTCTTGATATATTCTTCGCTTTTCCCGTTCGGTCCGTTCGACAGATATTGTAATTGCCAAAGAGCCGCACCGGTCAGTTGCCAGTGTCCGTTGTCAAAACGATAACGGATCTGCGGAGCCCGGCTGAAAGCATTAAACGGTGCACCCGTATTCAGGTTCAATACCTGCGGATAAATATCACCAAAGAAAGGGTGCCAGGTTTGTCCCAACAGCAAAGCCGATTGCTTCCAGGCCAGATTTACATAGGCATGACGGATACGCAGAATAGCAAACGAAGTACCCGTTCCGCGAAAGTCTGTTTCAATCTTGGCAGATGTGGCAATCTTCCCGATGGAAGGTCCCGTCATATCAATACCCAAGCGAGAATATAATAAGTAAAAGCTACTGTTAGATTGTGCATTTAAGTCGTTTCCATCCGCATCATAGGCATGATCTTTCGGATAAAGATGAAACAAACCATCTACAATTTCTCCGTTAGCCCTTGAATTATAAAACAAATCTCCTCTGACTTGTCCATAAAATTTGTACGTGAAGTTTTTCTTTTGTGCAGCACCTGTAAACACCAGACAGAACAATAATCCTGCCAGCCACCATTTCCTGTTCATATTCAAACCATTGTTTAGACGGTGCAAAAGTAGCCTTTTATTTTGTATTTATAGGACTTTGTTGGCTTAGAAATAGTACATCATCAGCCCTAAAATACGGAAATTTGTCACGGTATGTGTATTTTCTACGCGTCCGTTACGGGCATTGACATCGCCATACCAGGCTGTTCCAACAGATCCTTCGAAGCCGAATTGCCAATGTGGTAGGTTATAGGATAAATTTAAATTGGTAATGAGCAACTGATCAATATCCAATCCCATACCATATAATGTTTCTGTATCGGCCAGGCTTTGTCCGGTACCTAAATTCTTGGTATATCCGACAAACAAAGCCGGTTTCCATTTCTGTCCGTAGGTGAAGTTGATCCACGAAGTTGATTGCCGGAAAGCCGTATATTCCTGCTTTCCATTCTTGGAATCAACAGAATGAATGCCATATCCTCCTAAGAGTGCCGTATGATCCAGTGCTGAGGCCAACAACGTTTTGGCTGCTACCGTAAAATTAGTTCCGGTGTATTTCGCATGTGCTTCATAGGACGTGGTTGTCATCCGTTCATTCACTTTATAGATTTTTCCTTTCCATTCCGATTGTTTACGGGGTGAAAGAGAAATCAAATGGGCACCGGCGCCGGCAATCCATCCATTATCATGCTGCCAATCTGCACCGAGATAGAATTCGGGCACGCAACTGTTCTTCATGTAATCTTCACTCATTCCGTCTGGTCCGCTGGAAGTATATTGCATTTGCCAAATAGCCGATGCGGTTAAAGTGATCTCTTTTGTCTTATATTGATAGCGTAACTGCGGACTTCGGTTAAAGGGTTGGAACGGAGCTCCGGTGGAAAGATTCAGAATATCCGGGAAAACGGAACCAAACAACGGATGCCAGGTTTGTCCGATCAATAACTGATGTTTTTCCCAGTCGAGGGCTACGTATGCTTGTCGGATACGTAACAAAGCCACATTCTTGGAGAATCCGCCAAAATCTGTCTCTACTTTTGCTGAAGTCTTCGCGGTTCCGACCTGAGGACCTTTGACATCCAATCCTAATCGGGTGGTAAAAGTATAGAAACTGCCGTTGGGACCGGCATTGATATCCTTGCCTTCTGCATCCGGAAGTTTATCCAAAGGATACAGATAGAAGTTTCCATCGACGGGAGCCATGGTTGCCCGTGTGTTATAAAACAAATCACCTCGTACGAAACCATAGAATTTATACGAGAAGTTAGCCTTTTGTCCTTTGATAGGGATACTAAAGCATAAGGTGGCTAATAGTAATAGAATAGAGGGTTTCATGATTCAAATTGTTACGAATTATTTCTGTTTACGCCCCAAATATATATATTTCTTTTAAATTCATTTGAATAAAGGAATTTTATTTGTTCCTTTGCCTATGAAATAAGCTGAATAAATTGTTAACACGATAATAAGATGAACACAAAGAAGTTTTTATTAGAGGAAAAGGACATACCTACTGCATGGTATAATATTGTTGCAGACATGGAAAACAAACCCATGCCCATGTTGAATCCGCAAACTAAAAAGCCGCTGACGGAAGAAGATATGTATCCGTTGTTCTCGAAGGCGGCTTCTCATCAGGAAATGAATACAACGGATGCTTGGATTGAGATTCCTGAAGAAGTTCGTGATTTATATAAGGTTTGGCGCCCTACTCCTTTGGTTCGCGCTTACGGTTTGGAGAAAGCACTGGATACACCGGCTCATATTTATTTCAAGAATGAAAGTGTTAGCCCGATCGGTTCACACAAACTGAATTCTGCCTTGGCTCAGGCCTATTATTGCAAGCAGGAAGGTGTAACCAATATTACAACCGAGACAGGTGCCGGTCAGTGGGGTGCTGCTCTTTCGTATGCAGCCAAGGCATTTGGATTGGAATTGGCTGTCTATATGGTAAAGGTCAGCTATCATCAGAAACCTTATCGCCGTTCGATCATGCAGACTTTCGGAGCACAAGTAATAGCATCTCCCAGTATGAGTACACGTGCCGGACGAAAGATTCTAACTGATCATCCGAATTATCAAGGTAGCTTGGGTACTGCTATTTCCGAAGCAGTTGAGTTGGCAATGAGTACACCTAACTGCAAATATACGTTGGGTAGTGTCATGAATCATGTGATGCTGCATCAGACAGTCATTGGTCTGGAAGCTGAAAAGCAGATGGAAATGGCTGGAGAATATCCGGATGTAGTGATCGGTTGCTTTGGTGGTGGTTCTAACTTCTCCGGTATTTCCTTCCCATTTATCCGTCATAAACTGAAAGAAGGCAAGGATGTTCGTATTATAGCTGCCGAACCGGCTTCTTGTCCGAAGCTGACTCGCGGTCAGTTCCAGTATGACTTCGGAGATGAGGCTGGTTATACACCGCTGATTCCGATGTTTACTTTGGGACATAACTTTGCTCCTGCCAATATTCATGCCGGTGGCTTGCGTTATCATGGTGCAGGATCTATTGTCAGCCAGTTATTGAAAGACAAACTGATGGAAGCTGTAGATATACAGCAATTGGAAACCTTCCAGGCTGCTACATTATTTGCCCAGAGTGAAGGAATTATTCCGGCTCCCGAATCATCTCATGCTATCGCTACGGCAATCCGCGAGGCAAACCAGGCAAAACTGGAAGGAAAACCTCGTACAATCCTGTTCAATCTGTCGGGCCACGGCTTAATTGATATGGCAGCTTATGATATGTACCTGGCTGGAGATCTCCGGAATTATGAGGTAACAGATGAAGAAGTAAAGAAGAATATCAGTGAACTGGAACATATTATCTGATACTTTGTCATAACGAATATACAAATCCCTGAGATAAGGAACTTTATCAATCAGTTCTGATATCTCAGGGATTTTCTTGTTTATAAGAAGGATCGGAATTTATTCGTCGGTCTTGTTATTGACTTTCGGTCGTAAACAGAATAATTGTAGCAAGACAGCCACGGCAATGACAATACTCAGCAAGGCAAAGTCGTAGCCTAAATGTCCGCCATCCATCGATTCTCCCAGGAAGGACGTGATCAGAGCTCCGGCAAAAACTCCCGTCATATTCATAATACCGTATGCGGTGGCTCTTTGACTGGCGGGAACAAATTGGCAAAGAATAGGCATATTGTTTGCATCAAACATACCGTAACCCAAACCAAAACATAGTCCGCCGCTCATGATCAGAAACAGATTATGTCCGAATCCCAGCAGCAATAATGCAGGAATGGTCAGAGCCAGGCCGATAACTCCGGTATAAACTCTTCCTTTGATATTCTTCTGTACCCATTTATCGGATAAGATTCCACCGGCAATAACACCGACGAAGGAAGAAAAGGCTATGGTAAATGTCGATAAAGGACCAGCTTCTGCCATATCCAGATTCAGATTCTCGGCGAATAAGGTAGGTAACCAATTCTTGGTTGCCCAACCCGGAAGACTGGAAGCGGCAAAGTAGAACAGGATAACCCAGAAAGAAATATTAGCCATTAACATTCCTATGCCTCCAAACAGGTTTTTGGCTGACAGTTTTTCTTCAGGTTTCTGGGAGACTTTACGTATGAATTCATTTTCTACATCATGCATGAACAGGATAAGGATAATACTGTAGGCAATACCGATCAGTCCGAACCAATGGAATGTTGTTTCCCAACCATAAGACGAAGCAATTGTAGCTCCGAAGCCGCCCAACGCTTGTCCGATATATAAACCGGTCATATGTAATCCTACTGCCAATGAGCGGGATTTGTCAGTATGGTAATCTGCTATAAGCGATAATGCTGCAGGTATGTACAAAGCTTCACTGATACCCATGATCGCACGCAGGTAATAAAGTTGCTGGAAGTCGGAACAATATCCCATCATGAGTGTAACGAAAGACCACACAAACAGGCTTCCCACAATGAGCCATTTCCGATTGATGCGATCGGCTATCATTCCGGCAATCGGACTCATAAATCCGTATATCCAAAGGAAGATAGCCATTAACCGGCCAAAGTTGGCAGCCGATTGCAATTCTGCTATATCTACCATCATGGCTGCTTTCATTGTGGAAAGCATCTGTCTGTCCATGTAGTTTAATAAAGCTACAATCCAAAGTAGCCCTACTACGATCCAAGGATAATATTTGTGTTTTTTCATACACGCACAATCATTTGTTGGTTGTTAACTTAGATTCAAGTTAGGAATCTATTTGTTTATCTCTTCAACGAAAGGAACTGCTCACGTTGATTTAATAGACAAACCAAGGAGTTTATTTAAGTATTAATAGATCAAAATGGCCTGACAAGCCTTTTGTTTATGCTTATTTGTTACATCTTTCAAAGAAATGAATGGCCTCCAGCTCAGCTTTCATCTTCCGTTCTTCCTCGTCGGTCATGTTCTGGAAAGGAACACGGTTCGGACCCAGATCTAAACCTATCAGCTTCATAATTCGTTTACCTGCAACGATATTTCCACGGTAATGACAAATGACATTGATGACTGCTTGTGCAAAGTTCTGTTTTTCGCGGGCTGTTTCCAAATCACCTGCGGCCCATGCTTCCAATATACCCACCAATTCTCGGCCATTATAATTGGTTGTTCCACCAATACCACCTTGTGCGCCGCCCATAGCTAATGACGGAAGTAAGGTTTCATCCTGCCCATGAAGCATGTCGTATTTGCCGTCTTTATATAAACGGCATTGATTGTATTCGTATAAACTTTCGTAAGTATATTTGATTCCGGCGAAATTAGGAATAACCCCGTCAACAGCAGCCAAGAAAGCAGTCATGGATAGATAAGCTCCGTTGAAAGCCGGAATATGATAATAGTAGAAAGGTAATTGGGGAGCGCCGGAAGCTATTTCCTTACAATACGCGACAAGCTCTTCTACCCGGTTGATCTTTGGAAAAGGAGTTGCCATCGCTCCTATTCCCCATGCTCCTATCTCTGCAGCATGTTCTGCCAGTTTGCGACTGGATTTTGCGCACGTGCTGCCGACATGTACGATGACTTTAAAGTCTTTTGGAACGTCTGTTATCCATTTTTCAGCCAGTTTCATCCGTTCTTCATCGCTAAGCAAGTAACCTTCTCCGGAGGAACCGTTGATAAAAACACCTTTCAGCCCGTTTCTTGCCAATAAATCTGCATACGCCTGAATGGGTTCATAGTTTACTTCCCCATCAGGTAACATGGGAGTAAACGGAGCATCAATAAGTCCTTTTATCTTTTCCATATTTCTACTTTTTCTTATTGTTACCGCAAACATACATATTAATCTTTAATAATAAAAGAGAATTTATCGTTTTTATACACGAAATAAGGAAAGAATAAGACAGAAAATTAAAAAATAGGTAGAAAAGATACGGGCTTTTAATTATTTGACATCTGTCGGAAAGCTTTACCACATTAGCAGGGCTGACGCATTACAATCATTTTTTACTGGAATCTATTTTATTACAAGGAGGATTCCAGTCTGCATCAAGTAGTTCTACGAGGAAATCAGAATTCCATCCTGCCATT
>NZ_JAKZMM010000051.1 GCF_022809355.1 Parabacteroides faecalis
TTGTGCCCCAAGATGCCGGCTGGGTGTGTATGGGTGAGCAATGAGTGGAGTGCATGGTCGGAAACGAAGTCTTTGGCCATGCAGCGGAACGGATGGCCGCTGCCTCTGTCCGGAGGGTGACCATGCAATAGTCACCATAGAACAAAGGCAACCGGACATACCTTAGCAGGGTGGTGGGAGTATGAGAACCGCGTTAGGGATAGGAGAATAAAGCCCACAGCAAGGCGAGGACTTGACGCGGATAGCCCGGCAGTTTACTGAAACGCCCAATAAACAGTACAAAATATCACGACAGAATCCTTCATCATAGGAAGGAAATCCGAGCAAAGTACGAAGTATGAAATTCAGGAATCATACAAGCAAAAAATCAAACTCACTTAAAAGCAGCATAACACATTGTCATTCAAGCAATTCTTCCGAAAGTACCATTTTTATCTGTTAATTAACTCTATAGCCTATGAAATATGACATCAGGAAACGAGGTCTCTCATGCATAATTTATAAATTTGAAAGAAAAAGGGATTATGGCAAGAATAGGATATATAGTGACAGAACTACCAGAACAGCGCATCGAGGAAGACGAACAAAGGATTCAGAAAGAGAACTGCGACTTCATCTACAGGGAGCGGTACAACGTAGAGGGGAAAACTAAAGAGCTGAAGAAACTTATGGACAATCTGAACGACAGGGATGAAGTTATCTTCTTATCAATGGCAAATGCCTTTAAAGGAGTAAGACAGCTTTGTTTATTCCTCAATATCAGTAGAATTAAAAATCTCAGAATTATATTCTTAAGGGACAGGATAGACAGTTACGGAGAGAAATATGCGAGTTCCACCGAAAATCTGCTGCACGCCATATCGACACTGACAGAAGATTCATACGCAATCAGGAAGATAAGGAAACTTTCGGAAAAAAGAGAAAGGAGCAGAAGCCAAGCCAGGCAGCTTCGCAACGAGAAATGCGTGGAGCTGTACAAAGCGGGCGTTCCGACAGATGAGATAAAAAAGCAGGTTGGTTTCAGAAGCAAAAGCTCAGTATTCAGGATTCTCAGAGCCAGTGGGGTGAAGACTGACAGGAGAAGGGATGGTGAGGAATAAAATTCAGCTATCTACTTTTATTAGAGAGTAAACATTTTCAAAAAGCATAAGCAGTTTCTTCTCAAAATCATCGGTAGGATGAAATGAGGAATAAAAAAGTAGTCCGCTGTATGAATTATAGAACATGTCAGAGACTAAAAGAAGATTCATATTGTTTTTAATTTCTCCGTTTTTCTCTGCTATAAGAAGAACATTCTTTATAAGTTCTTTTTCTCTGGCTTCTAGAGAAAGGTATTTTTCATAGAAAGAAGGATGATATCTTTGAGAATTAAGAATAAAAAAAGAAAAGGCACGTGCTGTTTCATCAACAGGAAGCTGAAGGAAATCCTGAATACGACAAAAACGCTTGTGCAAGAAACTTGCATAACTCATTAGAAAGTCATGAAGAGCAAATTTATCAGAGCCAGAAGTCTTAATCATAATATCATCTTCAACTTTAATCAGGTCAAGAAAAAAAGTATCTACAACCAACCGGAAAAGTTCAATTTTATTAGGCGCATAATGATATAAGCCACCCTTGGAAATATTTGTAGCTTTTATCATGTCGTCATAAGAAACATCTTCATAATGACGAGTAAGGAATAATTTGAAAATGGTTTTAAGTATTTCTTTTCTATTCTGCTTCATAAAGATAAGATATTATAGAAGTAAAGATATAAAAAACAAGGGAAATAATAATTTTAAAAAACAAGAAACATATAAAGAATGGTTATTAGCAAGTAAAGGCTCTCGTCAGGAGCCTTTTATGATTACCACACAATCCTCGACTTCGGTGGGAAGACCGAAAAGAGGGTATCGTGTGAAATAGGGTTGCGCTTCTTCATCAGGAGGAGTACAGACAAGTTCCGCACCGATACTTTTCAGCGTTTCATCAATCATCCTGACTTCTTCATCTGTCAGACCGGTCATGTCGCCGTTGAAGATATAACCGAAAGCCCATGTCGGGATTTTCTCTATGCTCTGTTTCATGGTATATGGGTTTTAGATTTGAACTATCTTGTTTATTCTGCCGTGAAGGAAGTTTCTCAATGCTGTCTTGTCGATTGACTTGTATTCGTACCAACAGCCGTACTGATTGACGAGAAATGTCTTCAGGATGTCAGAGAAATCAAATCTCCAGCCTCTCACCGGGATTCCGCTTTTGAAGTAGGTGTTATGGTTCACCTGGTATGAAATCCAGTTCTTTTCCTCACGGCTGAGTTTTTCCTTATTGTTCACTTTCTGACGAAGGATGTAGGCTTTTGCGTCTTTAAGAGTGTCAAGTGCGGGCACTTCCCACAATGCGAATTTTGTTGCTATTGCTGCCATAGTCGTTTGAATTTATGAGTTAATGAATTTATGCGGATCTGAGAGCGAGGGAGTTGAAGTTTCAACCATCTGCCGTATCATTTCCGACATTTTTTTATGCGTCTTCCGGTCGCATCGGTCGTTTCGTTTCGGTGCCTGGTTTGAAGGGCATAGCAGAAGCAAGGTTTTGAGAGAAAATACCTCGCCTCCGGCAGGGAAGATTTTCACTCAAACCGACAGGCCTAACCTTGATGAAGCGGAACAGCCCGATATACCTTTGCACCGCAGAACGGAATGGCCAACTGGTGCGGACGGGGCCGGATGGTGGAGGTTAATGAAGTGAAGGCAGAGAATTTACCTGAATAGTAATTTCTTTTCTGATGATAAAGCAAAAGACAATAATATAACTTATCTCTTTAGTAGATATGAATTATTGAAAGACAGCATACTAAGCTTATAGATTTAGAATAAAATGGCTATATTTGTTATCGAATATGACTTGTGGTGTATTTGATAAAGACAGTTTCATTGACTTAAATATGGAGGAATAAAAATGAACGGGACGATTGATTTTTTAAAGCAGCATGAAAGCAAAACGCCTTCAAGATACCAGGAAAATGCGGAATGGAGACGTGAAAACCGTGAATGGCTTAAATGGTCTCGTGACGTTGCCTTGTCACTAATTGATTACATGGAGACAAATGAAATCAACCGTAACGGGCTGGCAGAACGTCTCGGTGTTACGCCACAATATGTAAGCAAGATATTGTCCGGCAAGGTAAATTTCTCATTTAAAAGTATTGCTGAGATAGAGAACAAACTATCCATCAAACTCATAAGAATTATGGAGCCGGCATAAATGACAGCAATAAAACAAGGGAAGAGAGACATGGATAAAGTCTGTTCTTCCCTTATTGTTTTTGATTATGTGACATAATCAAAAGCGGAAGTGGTTCTTTATGTGGCGGAGGAATGGGGTAGGTTCCTTGTCGATAGAGTAAGGATTTCCCCATTTGGATATGCCTGACACGGATGCTGCGTATGTGATGTGCAGGCGTTTCTTTGCTCTGGTCATGGCCACATAGAAAAGCCTTGCGGATTCTCTGATTTCTTCCGGAGTCTTCTTGTCAAAGAACGGATAGACACCATCGGTAGCTTCGAAGATGATCACATTCTCAAACTCCAGGCCTTTTGCCTTGTGGACTGTAGAGACGAACACCTTTTCTGTTATACATGAGCTGTCACACAGGTCAGCCTCTCGATAGGTAGTTATATCAAGAAGGTGGGCTGAAAGCTGCTCCTTCAGGCTCGGTGTCTTCTCCGGAAAGATTACATCATTACGGAGGAAGCTGAAGATGTACTGCATCTTCGGGTTCGCTGTTATCCACTCCTTCTGTATGAATGTGCCGTACAGTTGCTCCAGCTCGTCAACAAGCAGAGCAGATTCAAACGACCTCTGGTAAAGACGGCTGAGTGTACCGTGATAGATGTCGGCATAGGCTCTGCGGAACAGCTCGGCCACGGCAGAGTTGTTCTGAAGACAGTCGATATGCTGCTGCATGTTGGCAGCAAAGATACCCAGGAAGTGGTCAAGCACTGACAAGGTGGCAATGACATCATCATCAGCCAGATGTGAATTCTCACCTTCGAGACCGAAGACCTCCAGCAGGGATTTAAGCTTGTAGGACTTCAGGCGTGGAGCCATGATACGTGCCACCCTGAGGGTATCGAAATACAGAGGATGAACGGTAAAGAAAGAGAAGTCACCGCAATCCCTACGGAGATTGTAGTCAAGAATATAACAGTCATATTCCACGTTCTGACCGATAAGGGTACAATCACCCACGAAGTCCATAAACGCACACAGACCGGTCTTACGGTCAACCTTATCCGCACGCTCATATTCCAGAAGAAGAGGGTTTACAATGCCTCCGAGCATAGCCGGTATCGGCTTGTCTGTGTGAAGGATGATGTTGAAGCGGTCGGTAATCTTCCCGGCATTCACCTTGATGGCCGCAATCTGTACGATATCGTCCTCAAAGACATTCAAGCCGGTAGTTTCCGTATCAAAGATGACGTATTCGCCCTGGCAGCACCTGTACAGTTCCAGCATGTATGAGCTGCGCGTGTAGTTGAGAAAATCCGACGGCAGCAGGTAGTTGTCACGAAGATGCTTCACGAAGCGCCGTGCCTCGGAGTCCTCATTGAAGATACCTGTCCCGGTCAGGATCTTTGACCAAGCCATCATGTTGGAATCCAAGTACACCACCTGCAGATGGGCGAAAAGCAGCTGCGCCTGTCGGGTAGTGAAAAGGTCTGTTCCGGAAATCTTGAAGTGGGGGATATTGCGGACTGTGAGTTCATGCGAAATCTGGTCGGCATCCTTGTTCCAGGGCACAAGAACAGCCACCCTTTCATCAGGATGAGAGGTACAAAAATTACCAACACTTTCAGCCACCAGCTTCACTTCATCGTCCTTTTCAGGAGCGGCCATGATGCAGAGAGAATCCTGTCCGGCTTCAGTAAGATTGTTCGTCTTAGGCAGGAAATGAGGGTCAACATCAAGCTCCATGTTGGCGTATGTATTGAAGACATCCAAGAGATATTTCGGGGAACGGTAGTTGAAATACAGGCGGTGCATGTTCTCTCCACAGCGTTCACGCAACCATTCAAGAGTTGCGAGCTTTGCGCCTATGAATGAGAAGATTGCCTGCTGCTCGTCTCCGAGATAAAGAGTCACGTTTTCTTTAGAATGGTCAGTAAACAGGTCGATGATTCCGAACTGAAAAGGGGAGAGATCCTGAACCTCGTCAATCTGAATCCAGGAATATTTCTTCAGCCTGTCCTGATGCTGTGAAGCGTGGATATAGGTCAGAATAAGCAGGTCATCAAAGTCAACCAGGTTCCTTTCTTCCTTGTACTGTTGGTATTTTCTTGCAAACTTGAACTGCTGGAGGCAGTCATCCAAGTACTTAGACGGCTGACCGGAAGTATCTACTTTCGGAAAAACAGTACCGTTGTAGAGTCCGGCAAAGTTCTCCATCGTGTAATCAAGGGACACCAGCTTGAACAGCGTCTTATAATCAAACGTGCGGAACAGGTCGGTGTGCATCAGGAACTCCTTAGGACATCCGTTGGCAATCATATATCCAAGGTGCTGCAACTTGATGGCATTGGTAAGAACACGATTATAGCCATTGCCGGCATAGGAACCTTCTTTCCAGCCGAAAATAGAAGCCATAATAGACAAAGATTCCTGCTCGTCAATGACGGTGGTATCACGTGCCACCACGTTGTTGTCAAAGAGGTAGTGCGAACAGAAGCGGTGTACGTTTCCGACAAACAGGCTCATTTCTCCTGAAGACTGAAGCCTTTCGAGTATTCTGGAGCGCATACCTCTGGCCGCCCTGTTAGTGAAAGTCAGGCAGAGCATGTCATCCAGTGACACACCACACGAGAGGGCACGAACCACCCTTTCGGCAAGGATATCCGTCTTGCCGCATCCCGGAGGAGCCAGAACCAGATGATAACCGCTGTCAAGGGTAATCACTTTCTTCTGGAACTCGTCATTCTCATACTTTTTGTCGAAGGTATATGCCGGGTATTCGTAGAGAGGGTAGCTGCCTGGAGTAGGGATGCTACCATCTTGGGTATTGGGTGTGTCGATGGGTTTCATTATATATTTTCTTACAGTTTGTCAGTTATAAGTCCGGGATCTATCTCCAACTTCGAGAAAGCAAACATTTTCTTGCCAAGATCCTTCAATGAAGCTCCTATATGGTAAACCTCTTTATCGTCAACTATCAGGAAACGGTCATGACTGTTCCGGTAGGTTCTGATATTGATGGGTGGGTACTGGTCATTATGCTTGTCAAGGTCAAGCTGAAGCTGCGGTGTAATCTTCTGTGTATAGATAGTGGCCGACACACCCGGATTGCGTTTGCTCAGCATAAGCAATACAGATTCATCGACATAGTTGTCTATCAAAAGAAGGGATTTTCTGGCGGTTTTGATAAGATCCGTTGCAAACTTGTAGGCATCGAATATCTGTCCGTCAAAGAAGATACCTTCCACCGGTGGCAGTGAGGTACGGACAAAGAAGTCTATCTTTTCCGAATGTAAGGCGACAGTTTTTTCAAGTTGTTCAATACGTTGATTAATAGCATATCCTTTAAGCATATATTCTTTAAGAATGGTATTCGCCCACCTTCTAAAGTCAACACCTCTTCTTGATTTTACTCGAAAACCAACAGATATAACCATATCAAGATTATAATGTTCAGTCTGATAAACTTTACCATCAGCAGCAGTTGTCGCAAATTTTGCGACAACTGGAACATTATCCAGTTCTTCTTTAAGAGCATTATTAATATGCTTACCAATTGTCTTTACATCACGGTCAAATAGTTCAGCAAGTTGTGAACGATTCAACCATACATTATCTCCATCTAACCTAACTTCTAGTCTAAGAGAATCATTAGGCTGATATAGTATTATTTCTCCTTGTTCCATTTTGTTTGGAATTTATACAGAATATTATTCAACAAAGAAATCACAATCATAAACATCTGTACCGGAAGGGAACTCCACCCTTACGCAGTAATTGCCGCAAACTATATATTTTTCTGATACGATAGTTCCGGTTTCTCCAGTATTCGGGTCTGTAACTTGGTAGCCTGGTACCATCTTGGCAAGTTCGGCTTTCATCTTATCTGAGGTAAAAACAGTTATGTTGCATCCACAATGTTCATAATAGACAAGGCCCATATCCATAGATTGTGTAGCCTGCTCTACGATATCCATGATTTCCTGTTTACTGAGTATAGTTTCAGTTTCAAACTGCTGTACCTTTATATCGGGGAATTTCTTTATAAAATCTTCCTTTGTCATAATAAGTGTTCTATTAATTATGAATTAACGATTTGAAATTATTTATAATAGTGTACGTTTTGATTCTGTAACAGATTCAAAACTTAAGAATGTACCCGTCAGCATCTTTAAAAGCGTTGCAATGTTCTAGATAATTTCGTGTAGCATCAAAGTCAGCACCCTGAATATTGGCGCTGAATTGTCTTACACGGGAAATAGCTCTTATAAGGACACTCGGATCATTTCTTCTTGTCAATCTGCGAAGGGCATTTAGATAATCCTCTCTGAATACAGTCGGAATAATAATCTTCGACTGGTCAGCGGCCACCAGTTCCGCATTCATCATAATTCTGGAAATACGGCCATTCCCGTCAGTAAAAGGATGTACCTCGCTAATCATAAATAGCATGAAGAGAGATTTGGCAAATGCATTATCCAATGCCTGATAATATTCAAAACCTTTTCTCAGTGTCCCTCTAACCAGCGTGCAATCCACAAAATGAGTATCACCGGCATGATTATTCTGCATCTTGAACATACCTGGATTCTTTTCAGGGCGAGCAGCCATCATCACCCGATGTCTGTCTTGAAGAATATCTATCAGTTCATCCGATGACGAAGGAACACGTCTCATTTCTCTGCGACTTGCCACGATGTGAAAAGTACCAAGTACGTCATGAGAATCTGCATTGCGAGCAGGCAGCGGCTGTCCGGTTTCTATAATCTGTCTCGCATCCTCTATTTCAAATTCCGTACCTTCAATATAATTGGAGAAATAGCTCTCGAAAAAAGCAAAATTCCGAAAGGCAGATGTTTCAACATTAGGTTCATCTATAGTTTCAAACGGTTGGTTATGCAATGCCTCAAACAGGACACCGAAGAGTTTGACACGCTCAGCATCAAACGGTTCACCGCTTGCTCTGGCCACGGCACCTGAAGAAGTCAATATAGATACTGGTCTTGTAAGTAACAACGCGCCTATGATAGAATTGAGAGTATTGAACTCCTCTTTCATACCAAGCTCCAACGAGCATTCTCTCGCCTTATCCCTGAAATCGTTCAGCCCTTTTTCTCCATTCACCTGAAGATGTTTTTCCAAGTAGTTTTCAATATATTCACGAGGTAAGCACTTAGACACACCACCACGTGAACGACTGGCCTGTAGATTCTCCAATGTTCTTCTTTCAGCACTTGATATATATAGATTCTCTATGAAGGGCATGTCACGTTCACCACCGCCATGTCCTTCCATCAAGTGAACCTTTAAACCCGGAAGTTTCACATTCTTCGTATATTCGTATGTAAGGTAAATATCTCCGGCTTCAGTAGGTTTTAACTCAAAAGCACTCCTATGACTGATTACAGCATGAGGGAAAAGGAAACCTAAAATGCGAAAAACATTGCGCTTGACTATATCCTCCAATGAATCCACCATATTGGGAGTATATATCTTAGATGTTATCTTACGGATACTGCCTTCATTTACCATTTTCTTCCTTTTGCTTTCACTCATATCTATACCAGCGAAAAGGATTTCCGAAATATTCAGTGCGATACTCATATTTTACAAATCAATATTTGCTACAAATATAGTAAATAAGAAGCTCTTTAAATACAAATTAGACCATTTTTAGTTTGATAAGAAGTGGCTTTTGACCATTTTTAGTCGGATAAGACGCAAAGGTCTTCTATGAGTGATTTGTGAATAATTATTTTCTGTTTGGTTGAATATCCTCTTCGGACAGATAGTTATAAATTGTCTGTTTTGCCTTGATGCCGGTTATCTCCATTATCTGCTGTACGGCTGTACCAGCCTTGTAGAGTTGGATGACAGCTTCCTTCTTCGGTTTTTTCATCTTAGTCCCTTCCTGTCTTCCGAACTTTACCCCCCTCTTCTTGGCTGCCTCGATTCCGGCTTTGCAACCTTCAAGAATAAGATTGCGGTTATACTCGGCCAGTGATGCAAGTATCTGCATGGTAAACCTGCCGACAGCGGTAGAAGTATCAAGATTGTCCTGAAGGGAAACAAGTTTGATTCGCCGTTGCTCCAGTTTGGCACAAAGGTCAAGCATTTCCTTTACGGATCTGCCTAATCGGTCAAGTCGGTAAATGACAAGTGTGTCATCGGCACGAAGGTAATCTAAGCAAGCAGTCAGACCTTCACGCTTGAACTCTTTTCCGGAGATTTTGTCTGTGAAGATTCGGATGCAACCGGCATTGTTCAGTGCATCTATCTGAGAAGAGAGGTTCTGCTCCCTTGTACTTACTCTGGCATATCCAATTATTTCTCCCATAGTCTAAATTATACTTGATTTTTCAAAGTTATTAGATTTAGACTTAAAAAGCAAGAAAAAAGCCCTATATATATAATGTATAGGGCAAATTTATTTAGTCTATGGTAATCTATAGTTTATTTTAGTCCTTCAAAAGATAATTTAGTAAGAGTTGATGAATATGTTTGTCACAAATAAATCATAAATTTGTGACAATATCCGCTAAAATTTTGTTTTGTCACAAATAAATCATAAATTTGTGACAAATTCAATGTATGAGTATTATAACGCAAATAGAAGATAGAATAAAATCATTTGGAAGGGGAAGCATTTTTTACCCTGATGATTTTTTGGATTTGGGTACATCTGAAGCAATCAGGCAGTCATTGACAAGGTTATGTAAAGACGAAAAGATTGTCAGGGTAGCCCAAGGAATCTATTGCTATCCACAAATTGATGAAGAACTTGGTCTTGGTATTATTATGCCTACCACAGATGAAATAGTCAGAAGTCTGGCAAAAAGAGACCACGCAAGGATTGTTCCGACAGGTTCATACGCACAGCATGTTCTTGGTTTATCTACACAAATACCATTGAACTGTGTATATATGACTGATGGTTCAGCAAGACATTTGGAGTTATACAATGGAAGAAAGATAACTTTCAAAAGAACGACACCTAAGAATCTTTCTTTCACCAGTAAATTAGCCATGCTGATAACATTCGCCCTTAAATCTCTTGGCAAAATGAATATAGAACAGACCGTCATAAAAAGAATCCGGGAATTACTGAAAAATGAGCCAAAGAGTGAAGTTATGAAAGACTTAAGTTTAATGCCGGAATGGATAAGGAATATAGTAACGGAAGCTTATGAATAATTATTTTAGTCTAACAAAAGAACAGCAGCAAAAGGTATTACAGGCAGCAGAAAACAAGATAGGATTGCCTGGACAGGCCATAGAGAAAGATATATGGGTAACAACGATATTGCAAATAGTTTTTACCATGTCTTGTGCTGAACATTTAATATTCAAGGGCGGAACTTCAATATCAAAAGTTTGGAACCTGATAAAACGGTTTTCAGAAGATATTGACCTTGCCATTGATCCTGTTGTCTTTGAAATAACCGGAGATATAACAAAGAAGAAAATAAAGAAGCTCAGAAAAGCGTCATCTGTTTATGTAAGAGATACGTTCTATCCTGAGCTACAGCAAGCAATAGAGGATCATGGTCTGGCAGATTTATGTTCTGTGGAAGTTGAACCTGATGGAGAGGGTGACGGTACTTATCCTGAGCCAAGAAAAGTATGGATTAAATATGACAGTGTTTATCCTTCAGAATTAGATTACCTTAAACCGGTTGTCATGCTTGAAATCAGTGCCCGTTCACTAATGGAACCATGCACTGTTACCAAAGTAAAGAGTATGGTAGAAAACAACTACCCGAATATTCAAACGACACTGGTAGATTCTGATATTACCACTGCCAATGCAGAAAAGACTTTTTTGGAGAAAGCTTTTCTAATACATGAAATGTTCTCTGTGGAAGGACATGGAAGGAAAGCAGACAGAAAATCAAGACATCTGTACGATTTGTCAGAAATGATGAAGCATGGCATAGATGACAAAGCTATAAAAAATGATGATTTATGGGAGTCAATCAGGCGACATAGGGAAATATACACTTCTGTAAGTGGCATGGACTACACACCGGATATAAGAAAAAGAATAGTCCTCATACCACGAGAAGATATAATATCCGCGTGGAAAAAGGACTATACTGACATGAAGGACGATATGATATTCGGAGATAAGCCCACATTTGACGAACTTATTGATATGATGAAAACACTCCAAGAAAAGTTTAGAAACACTTAATATATAGTATCTTTGCTCCGTAAATCAAGCATTTATCAAAATAATCAGAACCATAAATAAAAGCTTATGAATCATTTAGTGTATCAATACTCATTATGCGCAGCCCTGTCGCTAATGACATTCTTCAGTTTATACTTCTTGCTGACAAGAACACCGGAAAAGCCGATATTTAAAGATTATTTCCGTTCACGCCGGATTATGGGAACGGCATTGCTGGTTTTGTCGGCCAACTATGCGGTTCATCTGTTCTGTGGTATCCGTTTTGTCAATCATAATGCGGCCATACTGATGAACCTGTCAACCTACTTTCTGTGTTACTGGCTTTTCAGCTCGGCACTGATGACGTTATTGGACAAGCTATACATTACAGTAAAACGCTTTGCCATACATCTGCTGTTTTGGATTATCTATACCGGATTATCAAGTTATGTGCTGTTTGCGGTATCCAAAGGAAGTGCACAAAACATCGGCACAGTAATCATGGCAGCATGTCTGATATGCTATGGAATTTGGCTTGCCACACGTCTGATACGGACATATAAAAAAGCCACCAGAGGATTTAAGGACATCCATTCAGAAAATATAGAAATCTACATAAAATGGATGAATGTCATCACCTACTGGGCTGTCCTTTACGGTGTCGGATGCGGACTGCTGACATTCCTTCCTGATCAATACATCAACTGGTGGATTCTCTCATCAATACCTTTTTATGGTTACCTGTTCTATTCTTATCAGAACTATATGATATACCATGAACAGATAGAGCGGACACTGGAGATAGAGAATGAAACGGGAACAGAAGATGCAAAGGATGAAACGGAAAATGAATCTCCCAAATATTTTGAAAACATAGAGAACAGTCTGGCAACCTGGCTGGAAAGCAAAAGCTATACACAGTCAGGATTGACAATACAGGATATGGCAAAAATGCTTGACAGCAACAGAACATATCTGAATGCCTTTATAAAGGAAAAATACCATCTGTCATTCTGTGATTGGATAACTGATATCAGATTGGAATACGCAAAAGAAATACTGAAGGAGCATCCTGAAATAAGCATACAGAGAGTCGCCGAGCTATCCGGTTTCATGTCACGAAGCTATTTCACCAAATCATTTACTGAGAAGGAAGGATGCTCGCCTGCCAAGTGGAAAAAGGCAATTTTGCCTTAAAGCAAGGAAAATGAATTTGTGCTCATTTGACAAAACAAATGTGCTCTATCAACAAAATGTGCTCATTTGACAATTTAAAAAGTGCTCTATCAACAAAAAAGGAAGATAATGAAAGAAAATTGAGAAAAACTGTATCATTGAAGACAAGAAAAACCTATTTTTTTCATAACTTTGTTAAAATGAGTAAGAAATAAAACTGATATTACATCGTTTATGAAGAAATTTTTATTTACATTTTTTCTGTTTACAGTCTTTCTGACGACTGTTTTTGCGCAGCAGAAAGCAGACACGACCTACACCTTCCGGTTCGTTCCGCAGAAGGATATGTTTTATGTTCCCTGGAATGGGAATGACACAGAACTTGCCCGCCTGCTGGAATGTATCAAAAGCAACAAAGCAACAATTCTTGACGGCAAGCTGCCGCTTTATGTCGATGGCTACTGCAACTCGCTGGGCAGTGAAGCCGAGAACCTTGCCACGGCGAAGATCCGTGCCAACCGTGTGAAATCAGAACTGATTACACGCGCGGAAATAAAAGAGGAGAATTTCATTACCCGCAACCATGCGACTGAGGGTGATTTTGTCACCGTGCGCCTGACGGTACCGGTAAAGGAAACAGCCGAGACGGATGCTGATACGGAAGCACGACGCAAGGCTGAAGCCGAACGTCTGGCAGCCGAGAAGCGTGCCGAACAGGAACGGCTTGCCGAAGAGCAGCGCAAGGCGGAAGAAGCCCGACTTGCCGCTGAAAAGGCAGAGGCAGAGAAAGCCGCTCAACAAAATACACTTGCCGACATGCCGTCGGAAACCAAAACACCAACTGATTATCATCTCTCCCTGCGTGCCAACCTGCTGCGCTGGGCTACCCTGACACCCGATTTAGGACTTGAATGGCGCATCTGCCCGTCGTGGGGCATTGCCGTAAACGGCTCGTGGACTTCTTGGACATGGAGCGACAAGGACCGCCGCTACGCTCTGTGGGAAGTGGCTCCGGAAGTGCGTTACTACATGGGCGAGAAGAAAGCCTGGTATCTGGGTGCGATGTTCAAGGCCGGACAGTTCAACTACAAGCTCTCCGAAACGGGCAAGCAGGGCGACCTGATGGGTGGCGGCATCACTGCCGGCTATCAGCTGCGGCTGAACAAGGCACTGAATCTTGATTTCAACCTCGGCTTGGGCTACCTGAATGCCGACTATGAGAAATATGAGGTCATTGACGGTGTGCGAGTATGCCGCGGCAACGAGACAAAGGACTGGTGGGGCCCCATCAATGCCGGTGTGACATTGGTATGGAAGTTATTCTAACTCGGAGGAATCGAATATGAAAGCAAGACAATATATAAATATGATGGGAATGGCAGCCGCCGTGCTGCTCTCTTCCTGCGTGAAAGATGCGCTTTATGACACGCCGCACCCCGACTACGGGAAGATTGCGGTGACAGCCGACTGGTCGGCCCGCGGTGAGGGCATCGACATACCTGCCACATGGACGGTCACCATGGGTGACTATACGGGTACGGAGACTTCCGCCACCCATGCCCCCGACCATCTGTTTGCTCCGGGCAGCTACACCCTTGCGGTGTGGAACCCGGCTGAAGGAATCACGGTAAGCGGTACCACCGCCACCGTTGCCGCAGCCACGGGAAACCGGGCAGGCACGGATGCCTTTGTGAACAATGCTCCGGGATGGTTCTTCACCTATACGGAACAGGTGAGCATCGAGAAAGACAAGGACTATCCGCTGACCGCCGCGATGAAGCAGCAGGTACGCGAGCTGACGCTTGTCGTCGAGCCGACGGGTGATGCCGCCGGACGCATCACGGAGATTGTTGCCCATCTGACGGGTGCAGCCGGAACACTCGACTTCGCAACCGATACCTACGGAGCCGCTTCGAACGTCGCGCTGCCCTTCACCAAGATAACCGAAGGTGATGATGCCGGCAAGTGGAAAGCCACGGTGCGGCTGCTGGGTGTGACCGGCACGGAACAGCTGCTGACGGGCGAAATCCGCTATGCTGACGGCAACCCGACCCCCACCACGCTGAAAAGCGACCTTACGGAAGCTCTCGCGGCCTTCAACACCGGAAAGGGCGAATCGCTGACCCTCGGCGGAACGCTGGTTGAGACTCCCGAAGGCATGGAAGTGGACGGAGCCGGAATTACCGGCTGGGAAGAAGTGAAAGGTGATGATGTAAACGCCGATTTGTAACTAATAAAATGACAGATATAATGAAGACAAGATTTTTTGCACTTGCGGCGCTCGCCCTCGCACTGGCAGCCTGCAATAACGACAACGAGATTCTGAACAATGACGGTCCCGTGGCCGCCCGGTTTATCGCCGACATCGCCCCCGCCACCCGCGCCAGCGGAACCACATGGGATAACGGTGACCGCATCGGCGTCACCGACATCGGTAACGACACCCAGTACGGCAACGTGCCTTTCATCCTGAAGAACGGGAAATTTGAGGCAGAAGAAAAGGTCATCTATATCGAAGATGCAGAGACCCATACTTTCCGCGCCTACTATCCGTACAACGCGGCGGGAGGCACCCTCGCAGCCACGACCGATGCCACGGCGCAGCAGAACCAGCCTGCCATCGACTTCCTCTTTACTTCAGGAGCTACGGGGGACAAAAACAGCCCGGTAGTGAGCTTCACCGACAAAACGAAGGATGGCGGTGAAGACAACTCCTTCCACCACCGCATGAGCCGGATAACCCTTACCTTCGAGGCGGGCGACGGCGTGGATTTCAGTGTGATCAAGCCTGAACGTTACACGCTGGACGGATTGAAACTCACCGGTACGTTCAACACGGCCGACGGTATTGCCACCGCAGACGACGGGGCACAGACCGGAGAACTGACCATGGAGCTGGCCGACGGCAACCTCACGTCATCGGTCATCCTCTTCCCGCAGACAGCTGCATCCCTGCCGTTGACTGTGAATTACAGAAGTCAGAATTATCGTGCCACGCTCACCGTGCCCGAAGGCGCACTGCAGGCGGGCAACAACTATACCTATACCGTCAAGGTACGCAACAAAGGCATTGAAGTCAGCGAAGCCACCATTGCAAAGTGGAACGACATAGACGGCGGAGAAGTGGGTGCTGACCTGTAAGAGAATGAAGAATTAAGAATGAAGAATTATGAGACATAGATTATTTATCCCCGCAGCCACCGCGCTGCTGATAGCCCTCACCGCCTGCACGCAGGACGAACTGGCTGACGATAACCGTCTGCCCGAAGGTGAATACCCCGTAGTCATCCGTGCCACCGGACTGTCCGTAGAGGCAACTCCGCAGGCAGCCCCATCCACCCGTGCCACCGTGGACGGCGACTGGCAGGGCGTACAGACCGTGGCACTCAAGATGGGCGACGCGGTAAAGGAATACACCGTAACGCCTAACTCCGCTGACAATACGAAAGCCACGCTCTCATGCGAGAACGACCCGCACTACTGGACCAGTCGCGACCCGATTACCGTATCGGCATGGTGGCCCCTCGACAAGGCTGACATCACACGGATGCCTGCCGTAAAGGTGGCCGAAGACCAGAGCAAGCTGGCCGCATTCCAAGGCAGTGACTTCATCTCCGCCGAGAACCAGACGGTGACGTTCAGCGACCCGAAACTCACCTTTACCCACCGCACGGCACGCGTGGCCATCGAACTGAAGCCCGGCACTGGATTCACGAGCGTGGACGGTGCCACGGTGAGCCTCGTGAGCTTGTCCACCGATAACGAAAACCCGACCGCCATCAAGACCTACCACGCAAGCGGCAACAGCTACGAGGCACTGACCGCCCCGCAGACCGTTGCGAAAGGCGAGCCATTCATCCGCGTGGAACTTAGCGGCGGCAACTTCTACTTCCGCCCGCAGAACGACGTCGTGCTGGAGGCAGGCAACCGCTATACCTACACCGTCAAGGTGAACGCCACCGGCCTGACGCTGGCAGGCTGTGAAATCGGCAAATGGGACGACGGCGGCGGCGAAGAAGGCGCAGCCGAGGATTTGGGCTATAACAACGACACCACCACCAAGACCTACACGGTCTATAACGCAGACGGCCTGATGGCATGGAACGAAGCTGTGCAGAGCGACCTCACCATCAACTGCACCCTGACTGCCGACATCGACCTTACGGGCAAGAATTGGACTCTGATAGGTAATGGCACCACTTCTGAATCCGGTTACCAAGGCACCTTCGACGGACAGGGACACCGCATCACGGGGCTGGCCATCACTACGGACAATCCGCGGGGTGAGAGTGCTGCGTTGTTCGGCGGTATCGGCGGCAACGGCGAGGTGAAGAACCTGCAACTGGTGGATGTGGACTTCAACGTGATACAATACGGTGTGGCCGGCGGCATAGCAGTCAGCAACTACGGCACCCTCACCGCCTGTTCCGTAACGGGAACGATTGCAACAGCCAGTGGCAGTGTCGGCGGCATAGCAGCCAACAACGTCGGTACCATCACCGCCTGCTGGTTCAACGGAACCCTGGCAGGGTCTATACCCGGTAACATAGCCTCTACCAACTTAGGCACCATCAACGCTTGCTATTATGGCAAGAATGGGTATAAAGGAGTAATGAATAACTATGGCACCACCGATACGAATGAAATATACTCCGGCGCCTCCTGGCAGCCAGCCGTATACGGCATGAACCCCGCCCTCACCGGCAACGACTACCAGTGGGTACTCGGTCCCGACGACCTGCCCGTACTGCAAAAGAAACCATAACAACCCCTAAACAACACGCATCATGAAACGAACAACCATCCATATATTCGCAGCCCTCGCCCTGCTGCTCGGCCTGACCGCCTGCACGCAGGACGAAGCGGGCTTCCTGCCGGAAGGGGCGGAAGGCACACCCATCGTCTTCACCGCCACGGGGCTGAACCCCGACGCAACAGCCACCGCCGGTACCCGTGCCCCGGTGGACGGCGACTGGGAGGGCGTGCAGAGCGTGGCAGTCAGGATGGACGGCACGGTGAAGGCATACAATGTGACGCCCTCCACCTCCGACAACACCGGCGCCACGCTGACCTCCACCGACCCGCACTACTGGACCAACCACAATAACATCACCGTCACGGCGTGGTGGCCCTACACCGCTGGCGAAACAACCCCGCCTGCCGTGAAGGTAGCTGCCGACCAAAGTGCCCGGAAGAACTTCGAGGGCAGCGACCTCATCGTGGCCGAGAAACAGACGGTGAGCTACGGCAACCCCACACTCCGCTTCACCCACCGCACGGCACGGGTGACCGTCGTTCTGACGGACTACACTGAGGAGCAGATTTTCGTGCGGCTGACAGGCCTCTCCACCGAGAACGGAAACCCGGCTGTAATCGCCCCGTATGACAAGGGCGGTGACACCTACACCGCGCTCGTCGCCCCGCAGACGGTGGCGGCGGGCACGGCCTTCATCACCTGCAAATTCACCAACGGCAAGGTCTTCGTCTATAAGATGCAGAGCGATGCCGAATGGAAAGCGGGCGAGGAATATACCTACACCGTCTCCCTCGCTGCGGCAGAAGACCCGGGATACACCGTGTCGGAGGACGGCAAGACCTACACCGTCTATACCGACGAGGGGCTAAGAAATGTAGCCAAGCTGGTGAACGAAGAATGGAAGTTAGACATCAATATCACCCTGACCGGCGACATCAACCTCACGGGCATCGACTGGACACCGATAGGCAAAGGCTATAACCACCAATACACCGGCACCTTCGACGGCGGCAACTATACCATCACGGGGCTGGCCGTTACGGGAAGTGACCAATATGCGGGCCTGTTCGGACATATCGGCTCCGGCGGCACGGTGAAGAACGTGACGCTGAAGGACGTGAAGATAGAAAGCAATCACAGTAGCGGCAACGTCGGCGGCGTGGCGGGATGGAGCTATGGCAACATTGAATACTGCTCGGTGTCGGGCAGCGTCAGCAGCAACTCCACCGCAGGTGGCGTGGTGGGCTATCAATCGGACGGTGCCATCACCGGGTGCAACTCCTCGGCCACAGTGAAGGGAATGGTGCGGGCAGGCGGCGTGGCAGGTGCAACAAATAGTGGTGCCTCCCTGACCGGCTGCTATGCTACGGGCAGCGTAAGCGTTGAAAATAACACCACAAGTGCTGCCTATGCCGGCGGCGTGGTGGGATCTAACGGAGCAAGTAGCACCCTGACCGCCTGCTATGCCACGGGCAGCGTGACCGGTAGCGGAAGCGGCACCATCTATACAGGCGGCGTAACGGGAAGCAACGATTTAGGCACCCTGACTGCCTGCTACCATGCCAAATGGACTGTCAGCGGCCCGGGAGGAGCCACAGGCGGCGTGGCGGGACGGAACTTCAAGGACTTCATGTTTGGTGGCGGTATCATCACCGCCTGCTACTGGGGAAGCAATCCCTACACAGGCATCGGCTACAATGAGGGAGGCAGCACCACCATCGAAACCACCAAAGTGACGGACGGCGACTGGTTAGACGCCGTTGAACAGATGAACGCCGCCCTGCAAAGTGCAGGCTCAGAGTGGCTGTACGAACTCACCGGAGCATTGCCAACCTTGAAGAAACAGTAAACCATCGGGCGGGAAAAATTCCGCCCGAAACGGGAGATAACCGAAGTATAACAGTTGTATCTGCGGTTATTGAAAAGTGAAAAAAGAAGCCTTCGGCAGTGCCGGGGGCTTCTTTTTTATTAACTAATCTTTATCCAATATAAAGATTCAACATCAAGCTCAGATTAGCCAGTTTTCCGTCATGAGGAGCATTAAAAATGATCTTGTCCTCACGAGCCAACCAACCAATTGCTCCAGCAAGCTGCCGTTCATCCAGACCAGTTGCTTTCATTACTTCTTCAAACGTCATTTCACGATTTTCCTTACTTAAGAGTCGCCATACTATACCGGCCCACTCACCTATTTTATTTGTATCCATAATTTGAAATATAAAAACAATTATATCAAAAGATAAACGTCAATAACAATTTCATTCTATATACTAACAAATAACACTAACTCATTAATAATTAAGGCATCATTAAATGGTAGCTTTCTGAAAATATATTTTGTAGTATCAACAAATATAATCACAAATAAAAGAACTTAGCATAAATAAAGAATCAAATTAAATGCAAGTGCTTAATATTTATACTAAATTTGTATTTAGCTATTACAACTAACAAACATACTATGAATGAAAGAATGCTACTTGAGCCATTAAGAGAAAGGCTATATTACGCATGTGACGCATTTGTTACATACATCGACAGTAGGGTACTGATTTTTGATTCAAATGAATTGCCCCAAAACCTTGAAGATAAAGCGGAATTTATAACAACCCGTAAATACTATATACTGGAATCAGGAGATCTATGTCCATGTAATGATTTATACTTTAAAGAAGACATAAGACTATTCAATAGAATACGATTCGAGCAAAATGAAGAAATAAGAAATTTCGCTTTCAGGTGTTTATACAACGGGCTGATGGAAGAATTAGAAAATGAAGATGAAAAATCGAATATAGAACTTCTAACAAAGAAATCCGTTGATTACCTTTTAGAAATAGGCCTGTATAACATAGATAAGTACAAAAATGAAATTTCGGAAGCATATAAGAAAATAATGAATGAAGAGAATCAATAGCAGAGAAGCTTCAAGAGAGAGAAAATACAAATCATTTCTCCCCCTTGAAGTAATAGTATTATAAACCAAAAGCAGATTTTAGCAATCCCAAAGCCTTTTCAACATCTGCCTGATTTACGTCCAAAAGGTCATCACCCCAGTATTCTGGAAAATCAATGATTGATTTGCCGTTGTTCAGGACTGCATTCCTGATGGCTTTCTTTACATTCGGAAAAGATGGCTCTATCTGGAAGTGCAGGCAATGTCGGACAGCCCATGTAAGCGTTTCCTCGTCTATGAAGAAACGGATGGTCACATTCATGTGAACCTGGTTTTTCTGTTCAATTTTTTTCCTTTTGGCCTGTAGTTTCGACAAACGTGAATAGAAGAAAGACGGAACATTCTTTCCCTCGGAAACAAGCCTTTTCATTTCATCCTGAATTTCATTGATACCGTCACGGATGTCAGTAAGGTCAGTACAGTTTGAAGCGATTGTATAAGGTGAAAGTTTTGTTTTCATGTCAATATGATTTATAGGGTTAAACATTATATCTGTAATTCTTATAGGATGTCTTGTGTATATCCACAGCATCATATACTTCGTCTGTATGTTCTGATGGCATTATAAAGCCGTTACATTCAAGAATATGGCAGACAGTATATCTGGCGGTAATCCTGTTGTCCAAGATGATGAACTCAACATTCCTGTAAAAGCCTTTGAAGGTCTTGCCGTTTGCATCTGTGATTATTACAAGCTCTCCCTTCAGGTGGTCAAGTTCTGCAGCTCTCTTCTGTGCATTCTTAAGCAATATATTGGCACTTTTCAAGCCTTGCTGAATAATAACTTCCGGTTTCATAAGATAACAAATTAAAGTGTTGTATAATTGTTTATTATACCCTATCCTTTATACCTTGACAAAGGATAGGGAAAAAGAGTCAGTCAATGTCATAGCCTATCATGGTATTGTCATTGATAAGCAGGTAATAATAGCCGTTCCCGGTATTTCGGTATTCCTTCATAAAGCCTGCTGCCATGTCACCGTCCTCACGGGGTTCACACCAGAGTGTGCCGTCATAGCCACAAAAGTCAAACCTGTAACTTGAATACTTCTCCTTCTTCTTGAAGGCTTCCCTGAAACATTCCATCACCATGTAGCCGCAATACTTCTCGATGGTGCTCAGTCTGATACATTTTCCGTCAATGGTGGTTCCTGTCGTGATATGGTTTTCAAACAGTGATTTCTCCGGATCTGCGTCTGCAATCTGTCTTAGCCAGGCATTGGTATGTGAAGCCAGTCTCGCCAGCTTCTTATATTTTAATACTTCTTTTCTGACGGTTTCTTTATCATCCTCACCGGTCGGATAATAAACAGCCTGAATGGATGCCCAATCATAAAACCTATAGCCTTTCCTTTTCTTCCTCTCTGCGATTATACCTATCACTCCTTCCTGACGATTGATAAAAAGCCTTCTGCGCTTACCGTTGATTTTTACGTACAGTGAAGATGGGTTGTTTGGGTTACGGAGATATACTTCTGCCGGATGTATCGTTGTTGTGTTCATATCGGTAAATTTTGAAAATTAATAGCATTTTGATTCTGTGACATAATCAGATTAAGAGTAAACCATATCTTCGGCAAACCTCTCTATCCAGTCAACAATATGGTTCATGTTGTATTCAGAAGTGATAATAGCTTCCGTTTCGCTTATTTGAGTAAACCTTGAAGATTCATATCCGTCTATGAACTCCTTTAAGCTCTCTACACCGAACATTTCCTTTTCTTCATCGAACTCCTTATCTATTTCAGCAAGCGGTTTGTTGAATATAATGCGCAAAGTTTCATAGTTCTTTTCCATAATACAGTCATTTAGAGTTATTGATAATGGTAATATTTCCGTACACTTTTCTGAATGCTTCTGATACATCATCAAAGTATCTGCTGCCATATTCACAGGTAAGTTCCTTTGTCCAAAAGTCAAAGCTGAAAGATTCAGTACAGTCTATCGTTACACTAACATAGTCCTCCATACCGCTCTGGCACACAATGGTATGCCGTTGCACTTTAAACTGACGGTTTAGGCTCATATATCTTGCGGTCAATTTCTTAACCATCATTTCAATCCACTTCATAATGTTTGTCATTTAATTGTTTTGCTACTTTTTCTTGAAAAAGTAGTCACAACCTATTTTTAAGGTTGTGCTACTCTGCTCACTTAGATTCTACCTTCATCTGCATAACTGTAGTAAGAATCATTGCAGATGATAACATGGTCAAGCATTCGGATATTGAGTGTCTTGGCTGCCGTTGCTGCCGATTGGGTCAGCTTATCATCCTCTGTACTCGGTTTTTTGTTTCCGCTCGGATGGTTGTGAGAAAGGATAAATGAGGTAGCCTCGCAAAGAATAGCCTCTTTAAGCAGTACCCTTATATCAATCAGGCATGTATTCAGTCCACCGGAAGAAATGCGTATTCTCTTGATAACTCTTGCAGACGAGTTCATTAAGATAGCCCAACATTCTTCGGTCTTGTTATCTCCCAAAACAGGCTGCATATAGTCATAAATGTCTGTACTCTGTCTGATAACCGGTCTTTGGTTCTTGTTTGAGTTGCAGCGTTTGTAAAGTTCCACACCTGCCATGACGAGATTGCGCTTGCCCGGTGTCATCTTCGCCAACACATCCTCAAAGCTGCATTCTTCGCCATAAACCACTTCCTTTTCTTGTACCTTATTTACCATAACTGCACTGTTTGTAAGAATGTACACAAGTTCTGAACTGTCCATCAGTCTGTAATCGCCGTTCACTTCAAATCCTTTTCTCATATCCGTATGCTTTAGAGGGTTAAAACTTGAATTATTCTTCAGCGAGCTTTAGACCTTTTTTTTAAAACCTTTGTCTTGGTTTGGTCTTTTGTCCGCTGACTTTTTTTTTAGATTGTGAATCATTCCCCATCTGAGTTTGAGCCTTTTTTTTACGGCATTGTCTTTTCAGGAAAAGTGGAATTAGAAAAGTTTTGAACGAAAAAAATGTTGGGGAAGTCGCAGACAACATCGTTATTTTTTTCAGGGCAAAGGCTCTTAGCCGGAACTCTTTCATTTCCACTAACCCTTATAAATTTGCCGTCAAAAAACAAAGGCTCTCAGATGGGGATATTTCGACCTGGAATGAGGAAGCGGACAGCAGAAAAGACCAATCTAAGACAATCGGGAAAAGAGTTATACCGATTAAGAGATATGGGACAAAAGAACAAAGGTTCACTGTAAAGAGAGTAGACCAGTAACGGACAGGCTTTAGTCTTCCTGAAAGGTGTGACGAACAGCTTTTTGTTTATCATATTTACCTACACCAGGAAATAGTTTATTGCTCGTAGGGAAAGCTTAGAGTTACTTTTGTACAGAATGTTGGTGAGAGACAAAAAAGATGACAAAATGTATAGTGTTGATAATTCGAGCATTAGGATTATAAGGCAACTGTAAGGGACATCCTTAGAGTTACTTTTGTAGTAAATGTTGGAGGTACCAGAAAGAATAATGTTTATATGGGATAGAAGGGAAAAGAAAGCAAAGGACATAAAAAAGGTATGCAAGGAACAACCAAGCATACCCTAATCTGATTTGATTGTGTTACAGATTCAAAGCTATAATATCATTGATTTTCGTCACCAAAGAGTTTGAGCTGACGTTTGTTTTCCTCTTCCTCGGCAGCTCTTCTTCTACGTTCATATATCAGATGCTCTTCATATTTTAGTACACTCATCATATCCCTGATTGTGTTCAGCCTATCTTCTTCGTTTGTGAAATATGGAATGTTTTCTTCATCACCTTTGTAGTACTGAGTGTACATATCGATATAGCACTTGAAACTCTCTTTCAGGGTAGAAGGAATCCTTAAAGTTGTCGTTACATAACCGGTCTTCAGCTTGGGGCCCGCACCTGCCCTTTTACCACCACGCTTGTCATTAATAATCTTCTCAATATCCCAGGCTGTAAGATTAGTTTTAGGGAGCGAGATTTCCTCACCTTTTGTTGTCATCGCATAATATATATCAGAAAGCCATCTCTTCCAGACCTTTGTAATCTGTCCAGTGAAATATAGGCGAAGAAACTCTTTGGTTAGATGGTTGTCAGGCAGTTTTCCAACAGGAGTTACACCGTTTTCTTCAATAAAGACATCCACATCAATATTATATTTTTCAACTAGTTCAAATTTATTTTCCATATAAGCTAATTTATGTGGTTTGGGACAAAAATAGTAAATTTTGATTATGTCACAAAATCAAAATTAAATAATTTGAACGTATTATGTTGTAAAATTTATTGTAAAAAAAAAGACTTGCCTATTCCATCAGGAATCAAGCAAGCCTACAGCATGAGCGCACAATGAATCAGTCTTTCAAAGAGTATGTCTTCACTATCTTCTTACCTACTTTTTCTGTAGAGAAGGAAAGTTTGTCTTCCTTAGACAACCAACCGATAGCAGCCCAGAACTCTGCATCTGAAAGTTTGGATTCCTTTTTAAGGTGTGAAAGTTCAACACTCTTTTTACCATCGAGAATATGCCAGATAACGCCGGCATTCTGACCAATTAATACCTGTTCCATATTGAAATTTATTAAATGATTAATGAAAAGTGAATAAATGAGAAAACATCTATCACAGCCTGGATAGGATGTGATAGACGGGCTGCTAAGGCAGCTATAAACTTAAATTATAATGTGCTTTGATTTACTGTCAAGATTGAAGAAATGAATGAGAATGACAGTGTTAGAAGTTATTTGTGTCTTATAACGAAGCAAAGATACAGAAATTTCTATTAACAAAGAAAAATTGAAAAGAAAAAGCGGTTAAGTTGCCTTAACAGCCCAGAGCCATGCACGTCTTCAGTAATAGGCTATTACCAGAACCGCTACTTGAATACCATAAAAATAACAATAAAAACTGAGAAAATCAACTCAGAATAGGTTATATTTACAATATAACAAGATAAAGACTATCATTATTTGATAATTGTAAGGGTAGATATTAACATCCATAAAAAAACTATTCAGATTTCTTTTTAAAGGGACTTACGAACTTATCAAAAATTATACCTCCCAATATAATGAAAACAAACACAACAGACCAAATTATCCATAGATTATTTGTTGCTGTGCCGCCTGCATCAATACCATCTTCTTGAAACAAAACACCTATACTAAAGCCAATAATATATGCAAAAGCGGTACAGATAGGAGTTATTTTGCCATTAAAGAAAAAAGAGATTACCAATGAAATCACTCCGATAACAAACAAACCAAGTGGAAACTGCTTCATACCGTGAATGTCAAATAATACATATCTAAACAACAAAAAACCAATACAAAGCACACCCAAAGACAGCAAATGAATAATTACATTTCTCTTAAGTAACATATAATCAGACTCCTTTGTCATTAAAATAGTTAAGCGAACAATGAGCAAAATAATCTATACTTCTTTACACAAAAGTCACAAAACCTACAGTAAAACGAAGCTTTTATATAAACTAGAACAATTGTAAAATGGTGCACTATATCATTTTACAAGCTCAATATCTAATCCTTGAACATCCAATACTTTACTAAAGAACCTAAAATCCGCAACTATCATCCAATACACGATTAAGGGTAGATTTATGAGTCGTTAGTAGCAGCTTTCAGTAAAAAGCAACAGCACAACATCAATATGTAGCCACCA
>NZ_JAKZMM010000052.1 GCF_022809355.1 Parabacteroides faecalis
TGGGGAATGATTCACAATCTAAAAAAAAAGTCAGCGGACAAAAGACCAAACCAAGACAAAGGTTTTAAAAAAAAGGTCTAAAGCTCGCTGAAGAATAATTCAAGTTTTAACACTCTAAAGCATACGGATATGGCAGCAACATTCGGAAAATACCCAAGTTTAGACAAGCAGTGGAGAAAGATGATGTTTTCTTTTTATCCTTATTTGTCTACAAAGAATAGAAATGCAACCCAAGAAGAATGGAAAATCAGAAGACTTATTTGGGATTTCAAAGACGGCAAGGCATTTGCAAATGTAGCTCATTTGGTAGCCAACAAGCTCATTCAACTTTATGGTAAAGAAACCAATAATATTATCTTTGCTTGTGTTCCGGCTTCAAGTGCAGAGAAGAACGAAAAGAGATATAAGCATTTTTCATCGATGGTTTGCCAACTATGCGGAATGTACAACGCTTATGACCATATTAAGGTTAAGGGAGAAAAATCAGCCGAGCATGATAATGTTAGTAAAAGTGAAATACACAACAAACAAGTGATAGAGTTCGACCAAGATTTTTTCAAAGGTAGAAAGGTTATAGTTTTTGATGATATTCTTACTAAAGGATTTGCATATGCTATTTTCGCCAATAAAATAGAAAAAATGGGAGCAGAAGTATTGGGAGGACTCTTTATCGGTAAAACAGTTTATAGTAACTAATATGACACCAAAAGAAGAATACATAATGAAGAAAACAGGTCTCTTTCAAAATGAGACCTTGTTTTTCTATACTTATATCGCTCACAATGGACAGATATACAAGACAACTGCTGCCAGTCTTGATATTTGTCGGAAGTTGCGGGACAGATGGCAACGCCATCTGTCCACCTCTTTTACCGGACATCGCCACATAGCTAATTATGCAGAAGTAAAAAAGAAGGTGGAAAATGCGGTTAGATTCTGTTATAAGAATGGTCAGCGATTCTTTTATGTCGGTGGTGCTATCGGTTTTGATACCATAGCAGCTGAAAGTGTACTTAGATTAAAAGAGGAATTTCCTGATATTGTTCTTATTGTTGTTGTGCCATTTCCGCAGCAAGATAAGCTGTTTAATAGCTCATACAGAAACAGATACTTTAATATTCTTAATATGGCAGATGAAGTTATTACCATTTCAGATAGTTTTTCAAATTTCGCATATCTGAAACGTAATGATTATATGATTTCCCACTCCTCTCAGCTTATTGCCTATTGGGATGAAATATCTTTAGGTGGTACATCTTATACGGTAAGAAAGGCATACGAAAAGAAACTAACCATCTATAACCTTTATAAATAATGGTTATAGATGGTTAGTCTACTTTTTCACACAAAAAGTAGCAAAAAAAGTACCTTAGAGGTACTAATTTAATATCTTTGTACACATACAACTGTTTAATATTCACTAACTTAATATTAAGTATGCGGGAAAAAGAATTGCTTAAAGTTGCACTACAAGGTGATTTCTATGTCATTAAGATTTGCAAGACTGAGGAAGGTGTATATGTTCTTAAACAAATGTGCGCTTCTCAAACGCCAAGTTGGTGCATTATTGAGAAGTCATCTAAACTCTCAGATATTGAATTTTGTATATCCATTATGCGCCATTCATCCAAGTATATTCTTAATGCGAGTGAACGGATTAAGGTGTCTGATCTCATAAACCTTAGCGAAGCCGGTTTCCAGGTAATACGAATATCACCATTAGATAAACTTGTGGTAAAAAAATTTAACCCTTTAACAAAATCGTGGATTAAGCTATCTTCTTTTCCGAAAGTATGCCTGAGAGAAAATTTCCTGTCGGAGAAATTATGCAACAGAGATACTATCCTTATTGATTGACTATAATTAATGCTTAATTTGTCATGTAAAAAAAGACCGCCTTTAATCGGCGGCCTTTTCTATAGTTGCTGCTTTCAGGTCATCATTCCAATCTTTCTTTTGTGGAAACTCAGTATTCTGAACCCGGTAAGCTGTATTTTTTAATACCTCATTATCCATTTGCTCTACATCATGCTGCATACCTCTAAGGTTATTATCAAGCCATAGCGTGTACTTATAACCCTGCTTGTCATTATCGAATATAGTCCGTAGTGACTTCACTTCATTCTTACTGATAATGATACGAAGTAGCTGCATTTGTCCTTCGGTAAGTGTACCTTCTGTAGATACATAAACAAGATTCAAGCTTGTGTCTTTGTGACATAGTTGGTAGTGAGATATACAGTCTATGATAGATTCTCCTACGTATAAAATATCAATTGGTCTGCTTTTGTCATGGTTACTTGTTGCCAGACAATCAAACTTTCCACCGATGATTCCCTTGAATGTTTCATTTCTCTGGGAAATTGCTTGGACACCCTTGTCATTGTACATCTTTACACAGATGTTTCTGTATGTGGTGTTTTTGTTCTTAACTTCCCTAATTAGAAAGACATCTTTAAAAACCGGACTATCTATACTTTCTTCTGATATACCGCGTTTCTGTAGATAATTACCCTTATAAGGTAAAAGCTGTTTAAGGTACATTGTCAGTTCGTCTGTACTCATGCTCGTGTTACCAACATCGTATCTGCTGTTTTCCGGAGTAATTATCTGGTTCGTATTTATGTAGTTTTGTAAGATTTCACCGACTTCTCTTAATGTCGGTTGCTTCCCGGTTGTCTCAAACAGATGTTCCTGCATCATGTCGAGAATCGTTCTGCCTCTTACATTGTCGCTGTGCACATCCCAATAGGTATATTGGTTTTGTGCATTCCGCTTGATGACAATGGTATGTGTACCATTACTCATTTTAGGGCAGCTGTTAGAAGAACCGGCCACAAATTTCCAACCCAGATTTAAGAGAAAATCAGGGAGGGAAATTTCTGTTTTTAGTCTGTTAAAATCAACTTTCATTATTGAATATCAGTGTTTTATGTATTACAAAGATACTAAAAATTATCCAGTTTTACAACTTTATAGTTCTATAATAATCATACAAAATTACGACTTATTGCGAAATTGTTGTAAACCTGAGTTCGCCTATTTTACCGGTACCAGTTTCCGGATCTATGCTTTTGCTTTCATCAAAAACAGTTTTCCCATCTTTGGTCACCTTCATTCTTACACTTGCTTTTTCGTTTGAATGTACCATGCCTTGTGCGGCAATTTCCTTAACCTTTCCTTCTGTTACATAACTTGCACTTGCCGTAAATTCATCATCTATTGATAGTGAAGAATCTCCAGTTTTCTCGTTCCTTATATTAACCTTGTCAAGATTTGTTATATGTGCAAATCCTTTTGCATCAGTTCCACTGACCTCAATTGTTATTCTATACACTCCTGCATCACTGCTTCCTGTTGTCGGATCATCATCCTTACTGCATGATACTGTCAATAAACTAACTGCTGCTAATAATGTTGCAAAATACTTTTTCATGATAATTCAATTTATTAGTTAATTAAAATTTCTTTCTTGTCTCTGATTGTGTGTAGTATCAGGATTATTGCGTTTTTTGATTTTTTCTTCAACGCCTTTCAAGACCTCGTTTACATCATTTATTATCTTAATATAATTCTGTTGCACGATTTCTTCAAGAATGTCCAGTTCGAGTTTTTCGTTACCTTCATCAAGTCTTACCGGAAGAGAGAAAGGTGGTATTTCTTTTTCCTCAAAACGGCACATGTTCATTTGTGCATTGAAGAAAGGAGGCTGTCCGCCAGCTATCTTTCCGATAAAGTGTCCTGCTGACTGTCCGGCCACTTCACGGGCTTTCAGGACTTTCTCTTTCTGGAGGCTTTCTGTTCGGCTTCCTCCGCCACTTTCCTGGTGAGAGTAACTTTCCTGGGCTTCCTTCTTTTCGCCGAACAGACTTTCAATATCTTTGGCCGTCTTCTCATTTCCGGTCATTCCGTAAGCCTGTGTTCCGCAGGAGGCTTTGAGAATATTGGCACTCTTTTCTCCATAGTCCCTGACAGCCTGATTGAAGTCCTGTACGGCCAGTATGGTGGAAACATTGTGTTTTCGTGCTGTACCTATAAATGTGTCTATACCTTGCAGAAGGATTGTAGGAAACTCGTCAACCATGAATACGCTTGTTGCCTTTCCCGGATTGTTCATTTGAGACATCAGCACACTGCCAATGCAGCTGATTGCCGGTGATACAGCTTCTTTAATAGTGGGCGCATTACCAACACACATTAAAGTAGGATGTTCCTTGTTTGTTATATCCAGTGAGAACTCTTCTTCAGGTAGCGGAGACAAAACCCAAAATATATATTTGTTGTTCAATAGAACAAGTGGTGTCTGTGCTGAAGAAACAGCTCCGGCTGTCTGCTGCTGAGCTCCCAATTTCCAAGCTGTTAACATGGCTGACATATTAAGTGCTATTTCCGGATCTTCAGATAGCCACTCAAAAACAAGGTTGCTGTCAGATAAGGCAAAGGCTATAACATGCGGTAGGGTACAGATACCAAGGTCTTTTTCCTTGAAGCATTTATAAGCTATCGAATATACATAATTTATTGCATTGTTCGCCCAAAAGTCTGTTTTTTCTTTCCAGCTTGCTTCCAAATTCTTCATAAGTGTCACTATAATATTCCTTATGAATAAAGACTCATTACCCTTTGACATATATTTGGGTGACAATACATTAACCCTGACGGTTCTTGACATGTCTATAAAGTTTATGTAGGCAAAATTAGGTACCTCCCTGCCCTGCTTCCTGAAGTATTCGATACTTCCGTAAGCTATTCTTGAAAGTATTGGTGAGTTATCTTTTGTCGGATCACCCTCCCAGTCATAGATGAACCCGGCATAATTCCTTTCTGCACACTGATAAATCATTCCCTTTATCCAGCTTTCTGATTTACCTGAACCCGGACCTCCGTCAATATATATATTCTGCTGTGGCTTGTGGATGGTAAGTGGCCCATTTGCTGTCTCAAATCTGAAATAAAAGGGTGATTCCACATTACTCAGGCCGAATATACTTTCATCTGATTTGACATGTCTCCTGAAGAAGTAAGGCATTGTCTTGATGATTAACAATGTGTAGGCTACAAATATCACCGGGAAAACGAATAGATTATACCAGTTTGACAACTCACTGAAACCAACCACAAGTATAGTGGCCGTCATTAAGGTCAGACTTGTGTAAAACCATTTTTTACTTTCATCATCAGGTTTCTTATATGGAAAAAGAAAAGCTAATCCGGCGATGAGTATCACATACAGGAAACGGAACATGATTCCCTTAACCAGCAGTTTTTCCCACATGGCCTGATTCCTGACCGGAACATACAAACCGTTTACTATAGCCCACTGGAATAATACAGCTATACCTATCAGAGTAGATAGCAGTATAAGGATGAATGACAGGTCTTTCTTTTCTTTTTCCATAGTTCAATCTTTATGCGTTAGTCTCTTCTTTCTTCTCACTCTTGCCGAGCAGTTCTACACGGCTTATGTTCATAGTGACAGACGGTATACAGTTTCCGTCCTCTTTCTTGAATACATCAATAAATATATCTCCAGTCACATATACCTGAGTACCCTTTTTGATATATTCCATGATTTTTGTGTCAAAGTTTACAAAGCAAGTTATCCAAAGAGTCTTGTCTTCTGTGTCTCCAACTCCTTTAAACTTTGATGAAACAGGGAAATAAAATCCTTTACCACTCTTGTTTGAACGTGCGTCTGCACCTACATAACCGATTAATTGTCCTGTAAACATAATTCTTCGATTTAGGGGTTAAATATTCATTGTTATTTCAGCAGGCTTGACCATTTCCTTGCTCATTTCTGCTGTTTTGTTAGTTTCAAAATCTATTCCAAACACCTTGCTTACTGCCTCTTTCCCTTCATTGTTGCTTACATTGACATTTAGCCTGTCTATCATAAGCAACGAAGGGTTATAGCCGGCTTCTTTCAACTCTTTCAATTTATCTTCATCGCCCTGGCTTGCCGCCAGTAAGAATTTTTCATCATTGCTCAGTTTAGGTTCCATTCCGTAAACCTTCTCCTGTATCATGGCACTTGCCTTGGCTACATCGGAAAGAATGGTGTATATGAATTTCGGATCTTGACTCAATGCCGACAGCCAGCTCTTCAGATACATCGCATTCTCCTCCCTGATACAGGTTGATATACCCATGGTTTTACCGCATGAAGCAGAAGTTAGCTCTGCGATAAGTTCTTCCTTGGCGTATTTGGAATCTCCGAATACCTCTCCTTTTTCTCTTTCCAGATGACCGACTTCACCGGTTGAATGTGCCATTTCATGCAGCAGTGTTGAATAAAAGGATTCACCTGTATCAAACTGTCCCTTCAGCGGGACAATTATATGGCATCCTTCTCCACGCCTGTAATAAGCACTGTCGCTTTCTCTCGGAAATATCGGACATATCCATTGCCTTTCTCTGATAAGTGCATCGAGCAACGGCATGGTGTACATGCCTTGTTCATCCTTCAGAGCCGGTGGAACAAACTGTGACTTCAGCTTTTCCCATTTCTCAGGTTGGACTTCCGGATAGTTGGTTTGAGAGACATTGAACACGTTATAGGTTTTCATATATGGTGTTACCTTATATTCCCTCTTTTCGTCCTCTGATAGATTCCGATAGTCTTCTATGCTTATCTTGTTCCCGTTCTTGTCCTTTACTGAGAAGTTCCAGTATATTACGGGGAACGATTTCTCTCCTTTTATAATTGAGGCTCCGGCTTCCTTAGCTTGCATGAATGTCATATACAATGGTGTGCTGTAACCCTTTTCTTCCGAAAGTAAGTACAGCATGAAGAGGTTTATCCCATTATATACTCTGCCTTCGATGTTCTGGGGTAAGCCCCCTCCACCTTCCGGAGAGAACCAGGGCTTTTTCCAGTCATGCTCAACCTCCTTGATTTTTTGAATCATGAGGTCTGCAAACTGTTTCAGTGCTTTGTCACCTGCTGAATCTTCTTTCATAACTGTTCGTATAAATGGTTATTCTCATATTCACATAGCCACTTGACGGCATTCTCATTATTGGGCCTCTCTCCTCTTGACTTCATGTCTTCAAGATATATTTCTGCCAAATCTTTCTGAGCGAGCAGAAACTCCAGGTCATCGATGACGCCTTCCTGTCTTTTCTGTACCAGTTCATTGTAGTCCATAATTGCATTTTTATAAGTCGTTGAACATCTTGTTTACAGTATTGGCAATAGGTCTGGCCATTTCTTTTGTATTGTCCGGCTTCGGACTGCTTGCCAACTTCACATCACCCAAAGTCTTGCCTTTGTTTTCAAGACCGAATATCTTCTGAACGGCGATGATGGTGTTTTCCTGTACGCCATTTTCTCGCATGGCTTTTATATCATTCTGTGTTATCTGATATCCGGTTTTTTGGATGTCCTGAATGACTCTGAAATTTCCTACCGAGGCTGCATCTAAAAGCTTGGCAGCCTGTTTCTGATGTTCGCTCAGTTCATCCGGCTTAACCTGAAAAATATTCTGAACTTCCTTCATTTCATTATCACTCAGATTCAGCTGTTTTCCTACACCTCTGATGTAATCTTCACTTGGCTTATAACCGTCCTCCCTGAGTTTGTCAATCGTTTCAAAGTCCCTTTTACCAACCGCTTCCTTAAACTCGCTGTCCATGTCTCGCCCTTTATCTGCCGATACCTTATTTTCTATGACGGGGTTTACAGCTTCCAGTTTAGGTCTCATCTCCTTTATCAGTTCATGAGCCTTTCCTTCTGTAATACTCTGTATGTTTGAGAACTGAATGCCTTTTTTGTCATCTGTGAGAGATATGTCGGCAAGGATATATCCGTCCTTGCTGTGCATGAGTTTACTCTCTAACGTATGACCGTTGGCAAGCAGATATTTGTCTGCTTTGGTTAACTTATATCCGTCATATTCCTCGGTCTTGCCTATCACATTAGGTATCTTAATTTCTTTGCTTGATCTCACGATTACCGAATTCAAGTCCTTGTCAACCTGAAGCATAATTGTACCTCTTTTGGTATCTAAAGGAACAATATCACCGTGTAGAAGACGCTCTTTCTCCGTTTTGTTAAGCTTGTGTCCAAGTATCCTGTCCGGAATGGTTAGGGTTTCCTTGCGGTAAAAGACGGAAATGCCGTTCTCACTCATACGCAGCTTCCCTTTCTTCTCACCTATATCCATCAGGTCTGACATTATACCCTTTTCCAGTTTTGTTCCTTTACCGTCCAGCAGGTTGCCGGTGTTGTGTGCATATTCGTATAGCTCCTGGCCTGTATAGCATACTTTACGGTTATGGTCTATGATGGTGAAACCGTCTTTGTTCTCGCCCTTTATGTCATTCCACCGAATCACACTGATTCCTTTTTTTCTAAGTTCTTCGATGTATGAAGGCTCATTTGCCTTGTTCTTGTCAAAGAACGAACAAACCTTTTCTTTTGACTCCTCGGCTCGCTGTTCATTCCGGTTTTCTTTAGCTTTAGATCTGATTTCATCCAAAGATAATTGGATACTGTCATCCCCCTTGTGGAAAAGATAGCTTCCGTCATGATATTCTGTTTTATAGCCAAGAGTTTCCGACAAGGCTCTGAACTGCCCTATGTTATTATAGGAATAGTTCTCATAAGCTTCTTTCAGTTTCATATCATTTTTCGAATAAAGGTTCTGCCCTGATAATATACTTGTTCTCAACAGCCAGTTTCATGTGGCGGCCACCACCCTTTTCATACAGTTCTATCTCAAAGATTTTGTTGTCCGGAATTGTAAACTTGTTAAATCCCAGAACAAGCCTGTTGGCGCTTTTGCCCTTTATCTTTGTTTCAAAATCCTTTGTATAAATGGGATCTATGGTTGTTTCCTGCTGTATGGCATTCTTGCTCTTCTTGATGTCTCTTTGAAAGCATTTGACAAATTCAATGTCATAGTCTATATATGACTTGTTTTTCAAATCAAAGATGAAAAACATAAAGTCTTCATGTACATACAGGTTGGACATTGACAGCTCAAACTTGTTTTTTACCTCGCCAACACTGTAAATGTTCCTTTTCTTTGTTCTCAGCTCCTGAAGGCATTTGTCCATCACCTCACTGTTCACATCGATGTGGGCAGTATATTCACGCTTGTCATCATAGTTGTAGGTGAAGACCGAAGTCTCGTTTCTGCGGATGACAATGCTGTATGTATTCATGTTTTTGTCGATGACAAAAAGATTCGAATTTTCAACGGCATCCTTAGCTGTTGAAACCTTCAGCTGATTGTTGTAGCTCTGTAAAGCAAAGGACATTTCGTTACCTTGTGTGCCGTATATAATGTCTGAGGGGAAGAAAAACTCGGCCATGTGCATGTCACTGACATCCGCCTGATAATCGTTGTGTTCCCATTTACCGTTATCTTCATAGATGTTAGGGGAAGGATCGACAAGACCGTTTGCTATATATTTCACATGGTAAGTATAGACACTGCCGTCGATACAAACGACGGTTACATTTGTCTCTTTCTCAAAGTCTTCACTCTGTGCGCACAGTCTGACAACGTGGGGTGCTTCTTCAACCCTTTCTGCCGAAATAAGCTCTTTCTCTCCTACTTCAATATCGGACACTTGTACCGGGAATACCAGATGCTTCACAAAGTCAAATGATACGTAAATGTTCTTGGCTTTGATACTCTCCTGTTCGGGACTCTGTGCTTTTAAGCCGAATGCGGCCACACATAGAACAATTAAAATATAGATTCTTTTCATAACTTTCAATTATAAAATGCGGTGAATACTGTTATCGCCCATAACAAGACAATACAGGCGAAAAATGAAACCAAAAGCGGTTTGATTTCCGTAAATTTCTTACCCTGCTTTCTTGATATATAGATTCTGTACCCGAAAAACAGGGTTGCTATAACAATTAGATAATTCAAGATATTCAAAATCATAACTTGTCAATTAATGTTTCCAAAGGATGTGGCTGATTATTTTTGTTCTCTTCAAGCTCAGCATATAGTCTCTGCAATTCTTCCTGAACAGCTTTCCGTTTCAGCTTTGATTCTTTTGTCTCTTCCTGTATATACATCTGATAATTGCTCTTCAGATGTACCTTGACTTGCGAAAGTTTCATATTCAATATCTGTTTTGCTATCTGAGTCGTAGCATTTACAGCACTGGTTATCTCACTTGTCATTGTTCCGATAGAGGCAAGAGGCATATCTATATTCTGGACAAGTCCCTGCTGCATACGTTTGGCTGCCTGAGCCTTCATGTTGTTTGGTAAGTTCAGCCCTTCCATTGCATCATTGTCGAAGATGACAAAGGAAACAGGGCTGATCGTATTTCCTACCTTCAGGTTGTTTACCACTACCTCCAGCCGGTTTGCTCCTAATGTCGCCACACCGTAAAAGAGTGTGTTAGCCGGTATTTTCATGCCACAGACAACGGCATCTTCCAGCATACGCATTCTTACTGTACTGCCGGTAACGACTGTCTGGTCTCCATGTATGCAGGCCTTGAATAAGGTGTTGCTGCTTGGCATACTTGCCTGTTGCCTCCTTGTCCTTTTGCCATTCTCGGCTATATATATAGGCTGGTTGCTTACAAGGCTGTCCATTGCACTGCCTGGTTTGGGCTTAGTGGGATTTTCGGCTTTTTTCTTTTCCTGGTCATAACCTATAATCCTTTTATATATCTTTTGTCTATAGACATTGTTCTGCTCCAGTTCCTTTCGGATTTCAGCATTTTTCCTTGCTTCCCTTATAATCTCCTTCAACTCTTCTTCATCCTCAATGCTCGCAAGCTGCTTTTCCAGCTGTTCCGAGAGGTGGCTGTCGCTGCTGCCATATTCACCCATTACATCAGAGTATGGATCTCTTCTCATTTTCCGTATTTTCTCCAGTGTTGCCTGGTCATATTTTTCATTTCTGTTCTGAAGGTCGAAGTAGAAATCCGAACCTCTTACCTGTGATTCATCCATGATTCTTTGTTTCTCCTTCTCTTCTCTTTCATCCTGTTTATAGGCTTCAATCTTATTGAGGGCTTTGTCCTTTGCTTCCGAATCCGGCTCCAGCAATACACTTTGCCTTTCTTTTTCATTTTCCGCAACTTCCTTTGATGATGTGTCGTGAACAAAAAACACGTAGAGAAATAGACCACCTAATACGATGGGTATAATCATCAGAAGCTTGTTCTTGTCTTTTAAAAAATTATTAGTTTTCATGTTCGTCAGATTTTTCTGGTTGGGTATTATTATATTCTTCCTGGTTGTCTTCAATTGGTGCCGAATAATGCACGATCCAGTCCTCTATCTTGGCTCCGTGTGCATTTTCCTCACTTCTTGATACATCGTAGATGGAGAACTCTGCTTCTACCTTTCTTGAAATCTTTCCTCTGGCCCTATATCCCGTCTGTGTGAAAAGTATTTTCCCTGTTACAGGGATAGTTCCCATATCAATGACTATTTCGTCAATTGATACTCCGTATCTGATGTTCTTCTGAACCAGTGAATTGAGCATATTCACATCATTGTATTCGTTCAACAGCTCTTTCCCCTTGTTCCCAATGAGATTCAGGGCACTTGTGATATTTTTCTCATAGGTATTTTCGTCAAAGGCATACCATTTTCCGACAAAGGTCTTGACATGATTGATGTATTCGAACCTTCTCATATTTGATGCCGGCATACCACTTGCCTCATATACTTCCCCATTCTTGTCTATGACCAATGCCTGTCTGTAAGCTTTTTCCAGCTTCATCGTCTGATAGATGATGCATGTCATAAAAGCTATCGTAAGTACGACACAGTAGCCTATCGAAAGTCTTATAGTCATCTTTACGGCATTGTCTACACCTTTAAATTTCATCAAGTCCATATCTGCTATTTTTTATCATCGATTATACTTTCTCCAATTGATGCCGCAGCTCCTACATTTGTTGCTTTGGCTGCTGCTCCAGCTCCACCAAGCAGGGCTATGGTGGCTGCTGTCGTTGCTATCGACATAACCTTTGAGATAACCTTGCCGGCATCACTGTGTCCGACAATCTTTGACGACAGCCAGAAACAGCTGCAATATGCGCCGATTAGAGCCAGATCCATGCCCAGATATTGCAACTGTTGTGTTGCCATATCAACCATGTCGGCCGGTGATTCGCATAGTGCTTTTAATGTCTGCCACATAATCTGATTGAGTATGTTTATCACAGTGAACACCATACAGGATGAACAGAGAGTACCGAACCAGATGGATAGCTGTTTCTGAAATACCGGAAGCATACTGAACGCGAAGGCAAACGGGCCGAGTATAACCAGTATCTTTACAATAACTACACCTAAACCCAGGATGATGATTTGTATGATACCTACAACCAAGGCTGCCGCAGCGTGTAATACAAGTGCTACAAGGTTTGCCGGATTAAGGATATTGACAAGTTTCTCTATACTGGCTCTTAATCCTGTTGTCTCATCCTCTTCCGCTTTTTTATCAAGCTCATGCTGCATGGCTCCTGTTGTGTCCTCTCCAGCTGCCACTTCCGCTTCAAGTGAATTGGTCTCATATTCTGCTATCATTTCACCCTGCTCGTTGCTTGCCTTGGCCATAAATTGGGCAAATTCATTGGCTCTTTCTGAAGATAGCGATGTAGCTTCGTTTATGACTTCCATTGTTCCTACAATGGTCTGTGCGATTGGCTTATACATTGTCAGACAGAAAAACAGTACCAGACAGCGGCCGATTTCCATCATGTCCGGAAACTTGTCTTCATTTGATGTCAACAACTGACTGGCTCCGTGATACAGATAATTATAAGCCAGATTGCATATAAAACAGATGACTGCAACTCCAAATGCTATAACTGTCATCTTTGAAACTAATTCCATAGTGAGGCCGTCTGTTATTTGGAGTCCCCACAAAAAATTGTCCTGGTTCATAGGCTTAGTTGGTATATCTTGTATAGGCTGAAAGGCGACCTTGATAATAGGTCTTCCGATTGTGTCCTTTCATCGATTTATAAATGACTGTACTTCTGACTGTTTCGTTAAACTCTCTCATTTCATCTGCAGCCTTTTCAACAGACTCCTTTACCTGTTCGATAAAGGAGATTCTTCCTTCTGAGTTCATCGAGAAATAACTTGTTACCGTTGCTACCTTCATCAGAAGGTCGGTGCTGACGCTGAGATTGACTGTTACTCTTTGAAAATTAAGAAACTTCAAACAGTGGTAGTTGGAACCTACATTCATATAAAAGCTGTAGTCCTGACTCAGACAGGCAACGTCATCCAACAGATCAGCAAGCTCTTTCAGAGATTTCAGTTCCTTCATTCTGTCTATGTTCTGTAAACCTTCCCTTAATTTCTGGGCTGCTTCCATCTCCTTTATCTGCTCTATCCATTTCTTTACGTTGGTGTACCACTCTGTTGAATTAAGGAAGGTATGTCCCGGGTCATGCACAACCCACTGGGCATCTGCCTTCCCTGCACCTATAAACAGCATGGCTGTCGTGATTATGATTATTCCAAATAATTTCTTCATAAGCTTAAATGATAAATGTGATAGTAAATATTACGCATACTACCCAAGCTATCAGGTATGTACGTGCATTTTGCTTTTTTGTGGCCAAAGCCCAAACCACAAAGATGAGGGCTATGCCTAATAATGCTGCTGCTATACTGGGTGCTACACTGTTCATGCTCGTGTTCATGTCAGTGCTGTAGTTTAACAACTCCGTTAATCCTGCTGTTGCATCATCCATATTGCTTTCTCCTTTCTTCCAGATATAAGTTTATGGCCGTATAGGTCGAGCCTGTTTCTTTGAATAATTGCTTAATCCTGACTACGGTTGATTGTTTTGAGTCAAATGCTACCGCTGCAAAATCTGAGACCTCATTTCTGAATATGAATGCATCATTGGACATCTTGATGAAGAACTCCCTCCAGCGGTCTGTCCTTTGCAATGACTCTATCATATAGATTTCTTCGTCATTGATGGACAAGACAGACTGGATTTCCGGCAGGTTCTGGCGGTGCTCCGAGTGATCCAGGATTATCTTTGTAGCACAGTTGATGATAATTGAATCCTTTATTCCTGAAGGCATGTTCTTCAGGAAAAGGATATTCTGTGCTGCCAGAGTGATGCTTCCCTCTTTCTTTCTGAATGTACGGTACAGATAGGCTATGAAGTCTCCGAACTTTTCATCCTGAAGGAAATCCAGGGCTTCATCGATAATCAGTTCCTTCATCATACCCTGTCGTTTCTTAATCTTATCGACAATCATCTGAAGGGTAATGATGGCCACTAGCGGAAAGTATTCCTTCTTTGACGCATCTTCCATGTCAAATGCGATGAGCTTGTCATGGACAATATCCACGTTTTCCTTTGCGTTGAGCAGGAAACTGAGTTCACCGTCTGTATATGGTTCCAGCAGAAGAATAAGCTCTTCAATCTCGAATTTCTGCTTTTCAAAATCACTCATTCTTTTTTTGAATACTTCCTGAAGATATTTTCTATATGCTTTCATATCAGGAAAGATTCTTTCATTATTCTGGCCTACTGAAGAATTGTTTACATAGTCATAAAAGCCGATGATGGATTTCCTAAGAATCGCCGTCTCAGCCGGCATCATCTGTTCCCTGGCCTTCCAGATATAGCTTATTATGGCTACGATAGTCTTTATCTGGTCATCCGCTGATTCTGCGTCCGTTGTGTCGATATAGAGATACTTACCGTTCTTGTCACGGTCACACAGAAATGGATTGAAGGCAAATTTCTTCTGTTCTGTAGAATCAAAATATTTCCCTCCATTCAATGCTATCATAGAACGGTATGAACCACCGATGTCGATGATCATGATGTCTCTACCCAGCTCATAGCTTTGCAGAATGTAATTGTTAAGCCAGAAAGATTTTCCTGAACCTGACGGCCCGATAACTATCCTGTTCTTGTTATTCAACGTCGGATAATCCCAAAGATTTATCTTGACCGGTGTTCCGAAACGGTCATTGTATATGTGCCCTTTCGTATCTGAAACATACATACCTTCTTTTTGCAGATAGCAGATTGCCTGTTTGGTTGTATTGATGAAACCTCTGTAATTTGCCCTGGCGTTACCGGGTATGTTCGTAAAGAACAGATTACACAACTCTGCGTTTTCAACATAACAGCTGCTTTGGTTCATGAAGGAGAATCCTTGCTGTACAAGGGCTATCTTACGCATCAGTGAAGTCTTGTCCGTATCATTAAGAATGACATTGAACGAAGTGTAAGCGGTCTGATAGTCAAATTTCGTAATCTCTTCACAGAACAATCTTTGCTCCTTCTGCTTCTCTGCTGCAGGGGGATAAAAGTTGGTGATGTAGTTCAAGGCATCCTTCTCTGCTCCTATTGCTGTTACTGTCGCATCAGGATCTGTAATCTCGATGACCACATTGACGATATGATTAAAAGGCAATCCGAGACCTACGGGGTATAACATCGAGCACTTGCTCTTGATACTGTCCGGTATTTCAATGTTTCCACCGTATGAACGTGCTTTACCGGTGTGAGGAACGGAGAGTTCATGCAGATGCTCCCCCTCGATTGTCAGTGATAACATCGATACATACTGCTGGCCGATTTTCATTTCACCGTTCTGTGTGATGGCCATCGGATTCACAACCTTTTCCGTTGCATCTTCTACAGGTGTATCATAAGATAGATTGATGTAATCATAAACAGCATTGTTCAACTCTTTGCTGTTCATCTTCCTGATTTCGAATTGCTGGATAGATGCTAGACCATTCTCAAAATTAAGAAGCGATGCTTCCATCTCTGTCATTCGTCTCTCATAATCCCTATATGGCTGCTTAAACGGGTAATGTAATCTTCTTAACAGTGATGTGTTGGTCGCACTTTTTCTTATCTTGCCGTTCTTTTTCCCATTGGTAAATGTAAGATACAGATTAGTATAACTGTTCAGAATCTCCTTGCCGTCAAAATGCCGGTTGTTCTCTGCTATCAGAGCATTGTTTGAATATTCCTGATTGTTATACTCTCCGGTATAATAAAAAATCTGCTGATGTATGACAGTTCCGGCCGGAAGCATCTTCAAGAGAGCTTCAAGTCTCTCATGGATATATTCTGCTTCTTTTTCCGAAAGTGTGAACACTTCAGGAAGAAGCATTCTGTACCCTACTGTGATGTCACCGTTCCCATTGATGATTGCATCCTGGGTGATGGTCTGTATAGGCAATATGTCTGCCAGATCTGTGGCCTTGTCTGTTACTTGCACTTCTTCATTGCGCATATACAATATTGCAATGAGAAGAGCCAACAAACAAATGACAACGGCTGTTAGGATGATAAGTGTGACCATTGGCTGTTCAGTTTAGAATGAAATTGAAAATCTTTTTTTTATCTACTATTTTTCTTGGTGTTGCGCTCCGTACACTCAAACCTGTGAGAAAATCCGGATTTCCAGCCTTATGTTCCTTTTTCAAGGTATTGAACAGTAGCCCTGACAGAAATACTATTCCGCTGAGTAGAAGCGTTATGACCAGCGGATGCAGCTGCTTGAATATGCAGACGATAATCGTAATGGCTACTATAAGCATGAATATTCCGAATTGCCCGGATGACAAGCCGAAAAACTTGATAGGCTTGTTTATTTTCCTCATGGTTCTCATGGCTCAGATAATCAGGAAGGCAACCATAATCACTACAACTGCAATGATCCATCCTAACAGGTATTCTTTGGCATGTGGATTATTTGTAGCAAGAGAATAAATCACGAACACCAGTGCGATACCCAAAACGGCTGCGAGAATGTATTTTGCGACATCAAGGATTGTGTCAGCACCTTCCTTAGCTGTGTCTGTTACTTCCGAAAGACTACTTATCTTAAGGCCGCTCTGTGCTTCTAATTCAATCGGAGCTGCCACCATGAACAGAAACATAAGACCTACTGCCCACCTGCTTACACTGTTGTTTACATTCTCAAATCTCTTTCTTAATTGCTTTAGTACTTCCATAATTCTTCAATTTTAAAGTTTATACTTGTATTGTTTTAATTAAATTCCATTGTACATCTTCAAACCTTACGAACTTTTCCATTTCAGTGTCTTCCGTTTTTTCTTTTGTTTCTTCCGGCTTTTTCCCACTGTAATAGTAAGTTCTCCCATCTAAGAACATGTCCGCTATCTCCTTGGCAAGGTCATCTTCCTCGGTGTTCTCAACTTGAAAGATTACCCTGATGACCGGCGCTTTTTCCTGTATATTTTCCCTTTTGTCTTTCTCTACTCCAGGTACTTGTTTCTTTTCATTATTTCGCCCGTCTTTCGAGACTTTTCTTTTAGTCAGAAAATGATAGATACCAAGAGAGATGACAATAAGTATAATAACATCTGCTATGCTCATATCAACGACCATATTAATAGCCAGACAACCAACGCTACTACGTAGGTAATAATAGCTTCCTTTGTTTTTTCATGATTGGTTATCAGCTTTTTAAGTACAGATAATCCTGCACAAATAAAGCCAATACCAACCAGCATTGCACCTATTTCACGGTACAACGATATCAGGCCGGATACATCTGTACTGGCTTGCAATAAGACAATAAGTAACATGATTTTTATTTATAAAGGAGAATCTTCAATCCCGCATTCCATACGGTGTTCCAGTTCTTTACAGACAACGGACTCCACATTTCTTTTATTCCGACGGTGAATGCGAGCTTTGGCAATATGAAAAGTTCTATTTCAGTCCCTATTTCCGGACCTACGATAAATTGATACTCTTTTGATGGATGTCTGGTGTATTCTGTGCCCAGAAAACATCCTATACCTATATTCCAGTAGATTGATTTAAGGTTACTGGCTATTGTTCGGTTATAACTGCCGTTTACAAACCAGTTCCGGGCTGTTTCTTCCCTTTGTTGGTTCTGCATTACCGGCATTATGCCTAAAGGCTGGGTTGCTTCAGTATTGACTGAATAATCGAAACTCTTTTCAAAATAATTCAATCCGGCTTTCCAGTAGGATGTTCTGTCAATGTATTTTGAGAATGATATATTTGCCATGTTATCAGCTTTCCCGAATATATTGGTACCATAACTACCTTCTAAAGCTGAAATCCTCTTGTAGTGTCTCTGTGCTTTAATCACACTGCCTCCAGTAAACAGGAGGAGAATCAGTATTACGATTTTCATGTTGCTGTACATAGTGCTTTCTATTTTTAAAGTTAATATTATCCAGTTTATTATTTTTATGTTTTATCATATCCTAATCTAGTAATTGTATCAAATCCTGCTCATTCTGTCAGGAAATTCAATTGATTCTGTTCAAACATATAGATAATATGCAAAACCGCAAATAAAAAGACATTTTAATTTCAGCGACATGCTGTTTTATTAATCTAGTTTCATTTTTTGTTATGATGTAAAACATATAATGGCAAGCACAAAAAAAAGACAGGATACTAGTTGTGTAAAAGTATCCTGTCCTTTTGTAAGCTATCTGAAGATCTTTTTTCTGGCTTTACTGAGAGCCTGTGGTGTTATTCCGATGTACCTTGCTATTTCCTTTAACGGAACATGTTTAAAAAGCCATTTTTCTTTATTTAATACCTTTTCATACCTTTGATCGGCAGTCATACAGTGTATTCCTTCTTCTCTTTCTATTCTGTGCATAAGAGATTTTTCAAGGTGAAAAATAGCCAGCTTACAGAAATTGAAAGATTCTCCGAACATCTCATAAGCCTTGTGCTTTTTCATTCGCCATACCTTACAGTTTGTATTGGCTTTGATACTGTAACAGGCTTTGTGTTCCGGATTATGCAGGAAAAAAGGATTTATGAATGCCCTGTCATCCATAAATCGTGCATTAACAAAGCCACCCTTAGCGTCAGGAAAGCAGATGTTCAGGATTCCTTCTTCCAAATAGTAGAAATGCTCAACCAATTCATCTTTGGTAATCAGATAATGTCCTTTTTTCAAATGAAAAGGTTCGAAATTCTCTTCAAAATAGATTTTTTCTTCCGGCGTAAAGCTGATGTGTTCTTGAAGTTCCATCTTCTCGATGGTTTCTTCAATGAGTTTAGTTATTTGTCTAGGTGCCATAAATATATATAATGGCACGGTTCCGCCGTGCCAAACGAGGGAGTGGTGTCGCCCTTATAAAGCACTGCTTCCCCGCGCCGTATTATTCGGTACGGGTTCGCAGCTGCTTTATAGTTTAACTTCTGACACCACTCTTCCGTTTGGCAGCTGTACGTATGTAAAAAACGGATTCCCATATGACATGGAAATCCGTTGCAAAATTATAAAAAGTTATTCATTTATCTCCTATAATTGCCTAATATCAGCCATATTTATAGTATAATTTTCCTTTGGTGGCATCTTCATAACGTGGATATATGTATTTCTATAAATCTCGTTTTTTAATTCTAAATCATCATCGCTGTATGCCCATTCTGTAAACTCCTCATTAAAACTTCCGCTACCAAATATGAAACAATCTTTATATTTATAGGTTTCATATACTTGTACTCCCTTTTTTCTTAAGAAGGCATCTTTGAGGCCTTCATAATATTTTGCGGTAATTATTGCTTTTGCCTTTTCATCAAAATATTTGAGGGTTTCTTCTGAAAATCTGAATTTTACGCTATATGCCCACTTCTCATTTTCTTTTTTCACAAACTCGTATTCGAATTTTGTTTGTGTCAGATTCTTGTTTATTGCATTTAATGTTGCAATCACTTTTTTCTTGCGGTCATGGTTATTTGCTATGTTTATATCGAAGTGCTTGGCCAATTCATCCACAGTCAATGTAAACTCTGGTTCCTGACCTTGTTGTATCTTATGTTTTATAAGTAAAATCATTTTGGACAAATTCAGATAGAATTTCCGGTATGCCCTTTTGTTTGGCAGACATCTATAGTCTTTAAGGTCTATCAGATTATATCCGGTGAACATCATATTCTTCAAATCTTTACTCAGATTCACCTTATACAATCGCTTCGTCCTTTTCTTTGTTCCAAAATTGTCTTTGATGTCGAAGCTTTCTAAAATAGGGATAAATTTGTATTTTGATACTCCATTTACAGTATAGCCAACACTGAGTGTATTCTTACCTAAACTGAATAAGGCAGACTCAAAAAATGTTTCTATAGGATGTTCTATCTGCTCACCCTCATATTCAGTCTTATAAACAGGCGTTAACTGGCCAAATGTTTTTGCTTTCTGTTCTTCGGTCAACTTGCGCTGGAGTTTTGTCCTGTCATACCCCATAACCGTACAGAAGTCTTCAATCGAAAACCACATGTCACCGAACAGATCCTTCATTTGCGTGTTAGCGGCAAAAATTATGATATCATGCATGATTGTTCCTCCTGATTCAATTAATAAATCAAGACTAGCACCATTATTGGGTTCGCTTAATGTTCGTGGTACCCTGCTGAGTTCTTTGTATTGTTCTGTTTCAACCATAATTTAACCGTTTCTTTGTTTGCAAATATAGCGATTTTCTATTCATTTAGTGTATTATTTATACACTAAATAGCTAATAATGAAATAAATCGTTTGTCCAGATGTGTAAAAGTGTCCCAGTTTCTCTTTTTTTATACTTACAATAAAAATTATGCCACAAAGTGAGCTGTTACAAAAATTAACATTATGTTTTTATCTCCCTTTTATTTGAAGTCTTTTCATTAGTTGTGTAAAACCGTCCTAAATGGATGGTTTTATGCCTTTCCAGTTGTGTAAAAGTCTCCCGATTGCTTCTTCCAGTTGTGTAAAAGTGTCCCGATTGCTTCTTCCAGTTGTGTAAAAGTGTCCCGATTGCTTCTTCCAGTTGTGTAAAAGTGTCCCAGTTGCTTCTTCCAGTTGTGTAAAAGTGTCCCGACTTCGAAGCCAGTTGTGTAAAAGTGTCCCAATCTTAGTTTTGCGTTTATTTTCAAAAAGCCTTTTCACAAGCGGTATCTACAGTTTTTTTGTTTTTGCCAGTTGTGTAGAAGTGTCCCACATATTCATAATACCCTAAAAACCTAAATAAAGAAATGCTTCGACTTGTGTAAACATACTTTCGGAAAAATATTATCGGGTTAAATGCTGAATTATTTACATATATTAACTATTCTGCTTTGGCGATATAAAAATTAGGGCACTTTCCCGCAGTTGTGTAAAAGTGTCCCACTTACCCCAGATTTCACTAATAGTTGTGCAAAAGCGTCCGGGTTATATAATCATCAGTTTATGCTACCTCATATGTTCATCTATGACATGTGCGGTTATGTTTAAGTTTAAAAAAAACGGGTAAAACAGGATTCTTATACTCCTGCTTTACCCATTACCTGGCTTTTGATTCTGTAACAGATTCAAAATACTATAAACTCATATATTTCTTAACTGCCGCTTGAATTTCTTTATTGTATTTTTCAAATGCTATTTCCAGAATATTAGTTGCCAATACGTGCATACTTACATCAGATACATTGGCAAGTCTCTTCAGTTTAGCATGTGTTTCTTTTGATATGCGGATCATCTCCACTTCTTTTATTTTCCTTTCCTGGAATAATAAACTGTACTCTTCCTTTCGATTGCAAGACTTGTTCTTTTCCTTATCCTCTTGTTCGTCCTTGTTCTTTTTTTCCGAAAGTACGTTTTCTTCAGGTTTGATAACTTCTTTTACTTCCTGTGGTTGCTCTTCGCCATTCTGTTTTGTCTGCTCTGCTTCCACAGTTATTGTAGGAGCCACGTTTTCTGTTTCCTTTATTTCCTTTTCCATCTTGGATGCATTAGCCAAGAGCTTGCTCATGCCGATTGAAGTTGTTTTATTTCCCATGTTACTCCTCCTCTATATGTTTGCTGATTAATTCTATAACTTCCTCACAAAACTGGTCACACGGATGATGGTAATTACTGCTCAACGTTGACAAGTTCCTCTGATAATCTACTCTTGAATCTTTTATAAAGCTTTCCATGAGCTGGAAAGGAAGGTTTTCCTTTTTACTGACTAACTCTTTGAACTCAATGACATTCGTCATTACCCTATTCATTACACCTCTTACAGTTGTCTTTAAGCCATTTTCTTTTCTTGCCTTTATTATATTTTTATACACATTATCGTAGAAATATAGTGTTGCGCTTAAATCCGTATTGTTTGGTTCAAAAGGCATAATTACGATGTCTATGAAATGCAAAGCCTCTACTACTCCGTTTTGCTTAAGATTACCCGGGAAATCTACTAATATGACATCAAAACTTTCCTTCAGCATATCAAGCTGATTGATAAACTCTGAAGAAGATATATTCATCACTTCATATTCTTCCTTCAGGTTATTGCTTTCATCACTTTCTGACTGACGTAGCCTTCCCATTGTATTCTGCATGTCGTCTATATCTACAACCCCAATATTAATGCCATCCTCGCCCATTGAGTGTACGTAACCGGCAAATAACGCAGTAAGGGTTGACTTTCCTACCCCACCTTTGGGGTTCTCAAAAGCTAAAGTAATACCAGGTAATTTTTTTCCCATATGCTATTAAATTATGTTCTTTTGCAAATATATACTTTATAAATTACTTATGCAAGAAATCACATTATTTATTACTTGAAAAAGTAAGATATTTATTACTAACGTAAGATATTAATAAATAACATATAAACTATATTATGATATTAACAACATAAGAAAATATGTTATAAAGTAAGTAAGTAATAAAGAAATAATGTAACAATGTTATAATGTAACATTGTTACTAATGATACAAAGTAATGATGTAACTAATAAACGTATGTAATATTGTATATATGTAACATATGTTATTCTGTTATATATTTACATTTGTTGCAGAATTACTTATTATGTCCTTGATTTTTTAATCCAGATTAATTAAATCAATAAAATCCCCGGGGGTTATTGCTTATCATAATTATCTTGATTACTTTAGTACACGCAAGGTATGTTTTTGTATATACAAAAACGCCTTGCATCAACCGAGTTGATGTATTCAGCTCGGTTTACTCACACATTTATTGTTAGTATTATGAACGAAAAACGTACCGAATCTTTTATATTGAGATTGACAGAAAAGGAAAAAGAGATGCTTGTTTCTTTGGCTAATGAACATGATATGAGTATATCTTCTTATTTGCGAAATATGGCATTTAAAGGTTCTGCTGTTACCAAAACCGATATTCAGACCGTTATAGAATTAAAGAGAATAGGGAACAATATCAATCAGATTGCTAAACAAATTAATATGATTCCTCATGAAGATAATATAAAACTTTATCTTCAGGAACTGCATGATTTTTTAAATATGGTATCTGAAATAACCAAAAAACTTGTTTGAAATGATTGCTAAAATTGAACCGGCTTTTTCATCCATTTCAACATTAAGCAGAAAAATAGATTATCAGTTGGAGAAGATTTCTTCTGGTGAAGCAAAAGAATTATTCAACTCTACGGGTGATTCTTTATCTTCTTTTTCTGATTATATGTTTCTTTTCTCTTCGCTTAATGACAGGGTGAAATTACCTTATTCTGAAATCACCTTGAATCTTTCTCCAGGTGAAAGATTGTCTGAGGCTAATTGGATTAATCTCTCTAAAGAATATATGGAGAAGATGGGTTATGGGAACTGTTGTTACTCCATCATTTTAAATAAAGACAAGGAACACTCTCATGTCCATATATTACACAGTCGCATAGATTCAGAAGGTAAATCCGTATCAAATTCTTTGGATTACAAACGCTCTGAAAAGTTAGCACGGGAACTTGAAAAGAAATATAATCTTGTCAGCCTTAAAGAAAATGAAAGAACTAAAGAACGATTATCCTCAATATCCGGACAGCGCTACTATTTTGATAATGCTTTGAAAAAAGCACTCAGAAATTATGCTGTTAAAGAAAGGGTGATGCATATTTTATCTTCTTCAGGTGCAGCTGAACTGCTTGGTGACAGATTACAAAAATCAAAGCTGAGCAATGAAGAATGGATGTCAGTTCTTGGCAATCATGAATATGATTCAATTCTTTCTATCCTTAAAAAAGGTGGCTTCCTGAAATCTTTATATAAGGATGATCTTTTATCCAGACTTGATAAAGCTTTTGCTTCAAGTACCACCTTTCAGGAGTTCAGGGCCAATTTGCAGAAGGAGGGAGTGTATATGCGTCTTACAAGTAAGAAAGACAAGTCCTATTATGTTTATGGCCTGTCTGAAGATTCATTTTATATTAAGGATACATCCTTTCCTCAGAAATTCAGATATGGATATATGAACTTTGATGCAAAGTCAATGTCATACGATGAACAGAAACATTACCTGTTCAATAAACTGAATCTGATATTGGATAAATCAGATTCTTATGATGAATTTAAGCGTTTATTGAAAGAATCTGGTATCGGTATAAAGGAACATGTGAATAGTAAAGGCATATATGGACTTACTTATTCCGTCATGGATACAGATATTCCATTTGAATTTAAGGCTTCCGATATATCTCGCAAATTTACCTATGCTAATATTCAGAGTCATTTCTCCAGTGAACCGTTGTTGCATGACAACACGATTCACAGAGTAGGGGAGTGGCGAGAGTCTTTAGAACGCGATAATGAGTATATGTCACATTCTGCTCTTCCTTTTATACCGGATATTGATATTACCGGCGGTAGCAGGAAAAATAGAGAAGATGATCTTCCGCCTTTGAAACGGAAAAAGAAACATAAAAATAATGATTTGTCACTTTAAAAATATCAAATATGAATTTCCAGTCGCTTTTCAAAGAATATACTCCAGTAGAGTATGGTGATTTTTTTCGCCTTTATAGAATCAACAATAGGGGTTATGTCATTTACTGTAATGAAAATAACGTAATTTGCTGTATGGAATTATACGGTTTTACGGATATTTCGGTTATTATGCTGGCTGAATTACTGAAGGTTAATTTAGAAGAATTAGAAGATTGCGAAGAGTTTTCCCTGCCTGTTCATTGCAGCAGACAACAAATAATAGATTATTTGTTTGATGTTTCGGCAAAAGAAACAAATGTGAAACTAAAGCATGTATCTGGACTGCATGGCTATTTGCTCAAATCTATACATCAGGATAAATCAGGGCTGGATGCCTATCGCAACCTTTTTCAATTTGATCCTGTTAAGGGAACTACAAGACTTTTGTTTGACGATAATCAGTGCCTGGCTTCAATACGCACAGATAAGTCTGGTTCTGTATATATCTGCTGGAATCCTGTCTTTTTCTTTGGTCTGGATAAATCCGGTGATCCAGACTCAACAGGATATTTACTTGCTTCATCTTCAACTTTACTGATTGATTATGTTTTGTCCAAAATTTCTTGTGAAAGAGATATAATAGTAATGGCTGGTAGCAATTATTTAGAGGCTCTGCTTCTTATTTCTTCTTTCGTTACCTCACAAGATCTTTCTTATAAATTATCTGTTTGTTATGATGATATGAATGTGACCATTCAGTTCTTGAACTGGCCTACTCCTCAAAAGATTATTAATTTTATCTCACAACTTAATAAGCATATCCCTAACGGTTATGAAAAGCTTTCGTGTGTTATGGTAAATAAGAAAATATATTTGCAGGTTCCGGCTATCCGGTCTTATTTAAAACCGTTGCTTTACTTATACTATGATTTGTTGTGTGATGGCTCTTTAAAATTGTCATTATTGAAATCTGATGCTTCCTAATTATTATCTTTGTGCCCATTTTAATGCATTTATTATAAACCTTTATAAATAGCTATATGACAAAATCTGAATTGGTTAAACAAATATCTTATTCTACCTAAAATCCGCAACTATCATCCAATACACGATTAAGGGTAGATTTATGAGTCGTTAGTAGCAGCTTTCAGTAAAAAGCAACAGCACAACATCAATATGTAGCCACCAT